>CAZZXY010000125.1:0-11005 GCA_964658105.1 Verrucomicrobia bacterium Tous-C9LFEB
TTCGGAGAAGCGACAAACAAAAGATCGCGGAACACTTTAGGGCCAACCCGAATCCGGCAGAGCAGGGAATCAGGCCAACGTGAACTGGTGTTAGCGCGATGGGGCCTGGTGCCGTTCTTTACGAAGGATCTAAAAGACGTGAAGGGCCTCTCCACGATCAACGCGAGAGCGGAGACGATCACCAAGGCTCCGACATGGCGAGAACCCTTCAAGAAGCGCCGCTGCATCATCCCCGTGAACAGCTTTTACGAGTGGCCGAAAGAAGGGAAACCGCCGAAGCAGCCCTACTCCTTCGAGCTGACGAACGGAAACCTGATGGGCTTCGCGGGCCTATGGGACGCCTGGAAAGATGCGCAAGGACACTGGCTCCAGTCCTTCGCCATCGTGACCACGGAAGCGAACGAACTGATGTCGTCGATCCACCCTCGGATGCCGGTCATCCTGCACTCACGCGACTACGATCGCTGGCTGGACCGGGAAGAGACAGAACGCTTGCCGCTCGATCTCTTGCGTCCGTATGAGTCCGAAGAGATGGAGGTGCACGAAGCCAATCCGAAGGTGGGGAACATTCGGAACAACGGCCCCGAGATGATGCGAGCCGCGGCGAAGGCCGCGGAGGACGGCGCGCTCCCGCTGTAGGCTGCCCCGTTTGGTTCATTCTCCTTGCGGGGCGAATGCGGTAGGCTGGCCTAATGGGAAAGGCGACACATGCTCTGCTTGCTGCTGGCTGCCATTCCTGGAACGGCGCAGACGGACGCCCACCTGTACTCGCCGGGAACGAATTTGGAACGAAGCGAGCTGGCCCAGCTCGAGACTGCAACGCGAACTCTGGACGTTGCGATGTACAGCTTCACGGATCAGGAGCTGGCAGAGGAGCTTGCGACACTTGCCCGCAGAGGCGTGCGGGTCCGGGTATACAGGGACCGGGAGCAGTTCTCGCAGGAGATGCGGTGGGGTGGCATCACCACGACCGGCATCCTGCTCGCGGCGGGGGTCGAGGTGCGGGTGAAAGGTGCAAGGGATCTTACGCACCTCAAGAGCTACGCGATCGACGGACATCTGCTCCGCAGCGGCTCCGCAAACTGGTCTCCGACCGGACTCAAGCGCCAGGACAATGACTTGCTGTACGAGTCCTCGCGGGAAGCTGTGGAACACTTCGAACACAAGTTTGAGGAGATGTGGGCGAAACCGACGAACACTGTTGCCACTAGCTAGCCTTTTACCTTGCTAAATATTAGCGCTGTTGATGATCCACTTCGGTACCGTGAAGCGCCGTCAACTTCCCAAAACCGCGTTTATCAAGACTGATCCGGTGATGCCGAGAACGCAACGTGTGTGTCTTCGGTGCAGGCTCGTGCCCTGCACCGACATTCACTCCACTTGTAATCGATTAAGGTCAGACCTTTAGGCGTGTGCGCAGCTAACATTCACGGTCGGCGTAGCCAATCCGAAAACCGCAAGGTTCCACGCAGTTCGTTGTCATCCGGAACCAGTGCGCCTTGAGGGATCTGGCCCCCGAAGTAGCCCAGGCTCGGATCGGTCACGATCTGGCGTGAATCCTGCTTTGCGTTCAGAAGCTCGCGCGCGAACTCGTCCAATGGCCGCTTCTCCGGTCCTGCAACATCAACCCGGCCGTTTATCGGGGCCTTCAACGCGATTTCGGCCACTGCATGCGCGATATCGTCCGCCGCAATGGGCTGCATGAGAACGTTTGAAAGGCGAATGGTGTCCCCCTGCGCTCCAGCATCCACGAGCGACCCAATGAATTCAAAGAACTGAGTTGCGCGAACAATGGTGTACGGAATACCACCAGCTTCAATGGCCTTCTCCTGCACGACCTTGGCTCGCATGTACCCAAGATTCGACATGCGATCCGCGCCTACGACGGACAATGCGACATGGTGCCGCACGCCTGCGCTCACCTCTGCCGGCAACAGATTGCGAGCCGCTGTCTCGAAGAAGTTCAGGACTGCCGTTTCTTCAAAGGAAGGTGAATTAGTAAGATCGATGACGACCTGCGCTCCCTTCAGAGCCTCATCTAGGCCTCTGCCTGTGAGTAAGTCCACGTTGCTGGTCGAAGCCGCAAGTACGTCGTGATTACGTTCTTTCAAGAGTCGAACGACCCTGGTTCCGATTAACCCCGTCCCGCCCAAAACTGTGATTTTCATGATGTCCACTTCCTGTTATTTCTGTCTGAACTGTGCGGTCGGGCATCACATCAGCGACGTCGACAGCATGTACCAACAAGGACAAGGCAGGACCACATTCTGTGACAGCGCCGAAGGATTCTTCGAGAAGGTTAAGTAATCGTGAGTGCGGAGAGACTCAGAGCGAAGGACTATGTCTAGCAGCGATCGAGGTCAGCTTGTCGGGGTTCATGACCCACAGAATTCGGTCGATCTCATCTCCTGAAACAGCGATGGATGCCAGTGCATAAGGTCGGCCGTCCCGTGACATAAGTGCGGCGAGACTTCCATTTGCTTCGATCCAACGGATTGTGGCGCCTGTCCACCAGTGCGGAGCAAACGCGGAGATGAACTTCGCGACCCGTGCGCGGCCACTTACTGGAACCAGGGCTGCACGTACAACGCCGCCACCGTCCGAATAGGAAATCGCATCCTCGCCGAGAAGCCGTTCGAGACTGGACAGCTCGCCTTGCTGCGCCGCTTGGATGAACGCACGAAGAAGCCGCGCTTGCTCACTCTTCGTGGCTGGGTTTCTACGCTCCCCGGCGATGTGCTTGCGGGCACGCGTAACGATCTGACGAACGTTGCCCTCCGTCATTTCGAGTACCTCAGCAATTTGCCGGTGCGAGTAGTCGAATGCTTCACGAAGAACATAAGCGGCCCGCTCTGCAGGAGGAAGTTTCTCTAGCAGGAGCATGACAGCGAGCTCCAGGGCTTCGCCGCGTTCAGCGCCCAATGTCGGGTCGGATGCTGTATCGACCGGTTCAGGAAGCCACGGTCCGATGTAGGTCTCTCTTCGGGAATGGGCCGATTGAAATACGTTGATCGAGAGCCTGGTTGCCACGGAAACCAGGTACGCCGTTGGTTCGAGCACGGCTGACCGATTCGCCGTCTGCCAACGCAACCAGGTTTCCTGGACGATGTCCTCTGCTTCCGCCACCGTTCCGAGCATCCGATATGCAATTCCGAATAGGCGGGGGCGAGAATTTAGAAACGCAGCGGTTGCCCCGTCAAGCGTGCTGAGATCGGAGTGGCGCTCTGGCTGTATGCAGACATGTTAGCTCCACCGGCTCAACCCTCGGCGTCAACATAGTGCACCGGCAACCGAGCCGATACCGGAGCGTTCGCTTCAATCCTGATACTCCGTAGGGAACGCTACGTCGCATTACAGGAAGCGATCCGGTCCCAGCGGCCGTCCCAGACGGCCGCTGAGGTCTCAACTTCCGCGAACGGCGTTTATGAGGACTAATCAGCTGCTTGGCGATTAAGCCTATGTCTCCGCCTCTCAATCTAAGGGCGTGGGATGATAGCCATGTCGGTCCCGTTTGGAGAGAACCGTTGAGCGCAAGTGACAAGTCCTTCATCAATCGCCGCCAACTGGCGCGGGGTGCCGTGCTGAGCGGTGCTTCGGCCCTATTGGAGCGTGCGGCTTTCGGTGTGCCGGAGCCGGACGTGGGAGGGGATCTGCTCGATGTGCGCAAACTTGGCGCGGTGGGCGACGGCAAGACTGATGACACGCAAGCAATTCAGCATGCCTTTGATGTTGCTGGGAAGACGAGCGGCGGGGTCTTCATTCCGCCGGGTGTTTACCTTGTCCACGAACTGCATGTACGGCCCGGCATGGCTGTCATTGGCGTTGCGGCATGGAACTACAGAGGCCCGGGCGGCAGCGTGCTGCGTCTTGCGGAAGGCGATTCAACTTGCCTGCTGAATCTTACGGAGGCGCGTGGCTCGACGATCGAGGGCTTGGCGCTCGATGGCCGCGGTCTGGGAACACGTGTTCATGGAATCTTTGTCAATCGTTCATCCTTTGCAAAGGTCGAAGATGGCTTCCGCATTGAGCGCTGTCAAGTGAACTGTTTCAGTGGAGATGGCGCTAATCTGTCGTGCGCGTGGGCCTTCTGTGTGCGTCATTGCATGCTGGCCTACAACAAAGGCGATGGCCTCAATCTCCGCGGGTGGGACGGGTTCCTCATGGACAACTGGTTTTCTGGCAATCAACGGGCCGGGTTTGCCGCTCGGCATGAAAACGCTTCGATCACGTTTACCGCGAACCGCGTGGAGTGGAACGGAGAGGAGAACATGCTGATCACCGGTGGCGACGCTTACCAGATCACTGGGAATTTCTTCGATCGCGCGGGAACTTGCGGCATCGCGCTCAGAAGGGGCAGCCATCCGTGTTCCCAAGTCACCATCACTGGGAACTTCATAAAGCGCAGCGGCAAGCTGGCTACTGCGGGTAGTCATGACTCAGCACGGATATTTATGGACGGCTGCCAGGGGGTGACCTGTATTGGAAACAGCCTTCAGTCGGGCCGCGACGATGGCGAACAAGGCGTGTTCAGTCCTTCGTACGGGATTGTTTATCGAGCCCTGATGAACTGTGTCATTCGAAATAATGTGCTGCACGATGGAGCGCTGACGCAGTTAGTCGTGGACCTCGGTGGCGAGTTAGAAGGTCTCATCGTCAGCGACAATCCGGGACGGATTTCCTCCATGAAGCATTGAAATGTGGATCATTGTCCATCCGCACGGCACTGCCACACACATAGTATCGACAAGTCGCAGAGGCGGAAGTTTGCCGCCCCAGAACGTGCAATTGGAACAGGCCGGCTTGCTCGACTGGCGTGAGCGGCGTTTACCGAGAGTCAACAAGGATTGTCGAGTTGGGTGGTCTTGGTGTTCAACTCTGCACGATTGGTCATAAATGATGTTTGCACTTCGTTATCAAGATGGTTGGGCAGGCCGTCCAGACGGGTCTTTCCTTAAAACTTTCTTTGTACTTCTATCGGCGTTATGCTTGGTGAGTAGCGCCTTCGTGTCAGCGCGCCCACTGCAAGCCGCAAATGGAATGCGGCGTGTCCCTGCCCGTCTTTGCAATTGACAGGCGTGCCCGCGCGGTATCGATCGAAGCTCCGCTGACGGGGCGTTCACTTGCCGCGTATGGCATCCTCCGGGATCGCATCCCGGATGGCGGCAAGCGTTGCCGGAGACAGCAGTAGCGGCGAACGAAGGGCCTGACCGAGGCGCTCGACTGTGCGTGCCCCCACCAGCGGAATGATGTCCTGCCCCTGGCTTGCAACCCATCCGATCGCAGCCTGCGCGGTGCTGATGCCAGCGGACGCCGCCACTTTGCCCAGCGCCTCCGCAAGACGCCTATTGGGGGCCAGGTTTTCACCCTGAAAACGAGAGTAGAACTTTTGCCGAACGTCCCCATCGCCCTCCCCGTTGCTGCCGGTCAGGAGCCCTGGGCTTAACACACCATAGGCGGTAACCCCAATCCCAAGCTCTCGGGACAGCGGAAGCACAGTATGTTCGATGTCGTGAGACATCAGGCTGTATTCAAGTTGTAGAGCGGTGAGGGGATGAGTGGCGTGACCCCGACGAACTGTTTCCGCGTCGACGTTGGTAAGGCCGACATATCGAACATAGCCCTGTTGAACCAAATCGCCGATCGCGCCGACGGCATCTTCGACAGGCACCGCTGGATCCTTGCTCACCTGATACAGATCGATGTGGTCGATCTTCAGTCGCTTCAAGGAATAAGCCAACGCGTTCTTCAAAACCGAAGGCCGGGTATCAAGTCCAATAAACGCACCGTCCGGACCACGTTGCGCGCCCGACTTCACCGGAATGAACGCCTTGTCGCGTTGGCCTCTCAGGGCCTCGCCCAGCAATATTTCATTGTCGCCCATGCCGTAGAAATCGCCCGTGTCGAAGAGGCTCACTCCCTCGTCGAGTGCGGCGGCGATCGTATTCAATGCCTCGCCGCGATCACTGCGACCGTAGAATTCCGACATGCCCATGCAGCCCAGGCCAAGCGCCGAGACTACAGGTCCATTCTTTCCCAAAGACCGAGTATCAAGTGTCATATCATCTCTCCTGTTTCTGTTCGAATGCTGACAGGGGCCAGCACCGTTCGGCAGAGTTTCGTCGGTTGCGACTATGGAAGCGGCTCGATCCCGGTAAGGGTGGCACTCTCCCGCCAAAGCTCCTCAACTCGATCCTTGTCGTACGACTCCACCGACGAAGAGATTTCACGCAGCCCCTCGAAATACTTCCCGTTCGTTGAACTCAGTGCGGGATCGACGATGAGGCGCGCCAGTGCCTTTCCGGACTCTTCCGGCGTGTGAATGTTCTTCACCAGGAGCAAGCGCAACAGTGGGATTAATCTTGGCAGGATGTTATGCCACGCAAACCTGACGACCGCCGGATATTCACGAGCAAGTCCGGTCCCCGGCATCAATCCGGGATCGAACGCATTGGCGGTGATGCCTTCGGGGAGACGAGGTGCCAGGCCGTAGGTGAAATAGACATTCGCGAGCTTTGTGGTCGAATATCTTCGGCCACGATCCGCTGCTGCGTCATCATTCGCCGCTGCGGGTCCAAGGTCGCCCTTGGCGAGAGCCGTTGGTGTATTCCATGCAGGCACCGGGACTGCCATGCTGGCAGGCACCTTTGCCAACTCTGCGGGATCATGGACGCCGCTGGCGACGACAGCAATCCGCGCCGGCTTCTCCATCAACGGCACCAGCAGATTGACGAGGAGGTAATGACCAAGGTGGCTCACGCCAAAGGTCAACTCGAAGCCATCAGCGGTAAACGTCCTTGCGCCTTGCACAGCGGCATTGCAGACGAGACCGTGCAGGGGAGGAAGATCCGCCGCCTTCAGCCTGTCATCCACCTTAGCTGCGAACGACCGCACCGATGCAAGCGACGCCAGATCAAGAGCCATCGGCTCTACTTTTGCACCCGGTCGCGCAGATTTACGCAGCATCTCAACTGCCTTCTGTGCACGCCCCGGGTTGCGGCAGGCGAGAATCACGTGCCACGGCGGTGACGCGGAGAGCAGTGCGCTTGCGCAGCCGTATCCCAAACCGGAGTTACCGCCGGTGACGATCACGGTCTGCCGGGGCAGTGACGCAGGCCCCGTATCATCCATATTTGTGCGCATTGATCCCATCCCGGTCTTCTGTGTCAAAGCTCACACCCTCCCCTGCTGCTTGCTTCAAGGTAGGCGGAAAGGCCGGGAAAGCGGTAGTCTGAAACGACACGATTCTTGCACGATACTCTCAGATCGAGGCGGGCACTTTGCATATAGCTTCTGAGTCAATGAATCTTCCGGAAGCGGACAAACGAGGACAGCGTCTCTTGTCAGAGCTCCGCCTCCTGCTGATGCGGCAGGCTGTAGATCCATTCCGATCAACACTGATTCCCGGCCTCACCCTGGCGCGTTCCGCGGCGACTTCGCCTTGCATGATTTCCGGGCTCTATGCGCCAATGATCTGCATCATTGCGCAAGGCAGCAAGCAAGTAGTGGTAGGAAACTCGACCCTCGACTATGACACAGGCAAATACTTGGTCAGTTCTGTCGATCTACCGATTTCAGCGCGGATAACGGACGCTACACCGGAGAATCCCTACCTGGCTGTGGGGCTCGTCTTAACCTTAAGCTGTTGGCGGAAGTGGCGTTGGAGCTGCCGGAGGGGAGCGAAGAGAGAGGCCTGCATCGCGGGATCGCCATAGGTTCTCGGTCCCCCCAATTGCTGGAGGGATTTGTGAGACTCCTCCGCCTGTTGGAGACTCCTTCGGATGTCGCTCCGCTGGCCCCCCTGGTCTTGCGCGAGATTCACTATCGTCTTCTTACCGGACAACAATCTGCTTTCGTGCGCCAGATTGCCTTGACCGAAAGCCGGCAACCACAAGTGCTCAAAGTCATCGATTGGATTCGCCATCACTATGCGAAGCCGTTGCATATTGATGCTCTGGCGGGGCTGGCGAGCATGAGTCCGGCATCCCTTCACAGGCAGTTCAAGGCGTTGACCGCGATGAGCCCACTGCAATATCAAAAGCAGCTTCGGCTGCAGAAAGCTCAGCAAATCATGCTTTCAGAAAGCAAAGATGCAGCTTCCGCAGGCTATGAAGTAGGTTACGGTTCACCATCACAATTCAGCCGCGAGTATCAACGGATGTTCGGCACGCCGCCGCATCAACATATGCATCGCATGAGACTGCTGGAACGGGCATAGGATGCGGTGCGGGATTGGCCTTAGTGAGTCCCGAGAAGTCGCGCAGGCGGAAGTTTGCCGTTTCAGACGCCGTTCCCGTTCGGCAGGGCCGCTTAATGGCGTGAGGGACGTTTATGAGGATTAATCTGTTGGCCACGCACTCATCGCAGTTCGTGCCAAGTCCAGTAAAGCCTTTTGACCAACCCCGTCCCTTGCCAACGTCGACATGCCTTGAACGATAGCCATCGTCATGGACGCGAGAGCTTGCGCGTTTGCCGTTCCGGGCAGGCGCCCCTGGCGGATGTCCCGTTCCGTTCTTTTTTGGAGAGCCTTGCGGTTTGCGTCGCGAATGCTCTTCAGGGCAGCTCGCACTCGCTGTGAATTGACCGACCCGCTGGACGCGGCGCTTGCGACCAGACACCCGGCAGGGGCGTCCTGCTGAGTGAACCACCGCGCGGAAAGCTCAAGGAGCTGCTGCGCAGCCTGTCGGGCGGAGCCCGCCTCCGCGATCAGCTCGGGAGTCGTCTTCGGCCCTGGGTTCGCATATCTTTCCAGGCATTCGAGGAAGAGAGATTCCTTGTCTCCGAAGGCGGTGTACAGGCTCGGCGCGGTGATGCCCATGGCGTGGGTGAGCTCAGCAACGCTTGTGGTCTCGTAACCTGTCTGCCAGAACTGCAACAAAGCCGCATTCAGTGCCTTATCACGATCAAACGAGAGCGGCCGTCCTAGACGTTTCGATGCCGGAGTCTTTAATGTTTCCATAACAAACATTATGGAATCCCTTGACCAAAGTCCGCAACCCACGCATACTTTACATAGTGTTCATTACGAAACGGAGGCATCTATGGATCTACATCTGAACGGGAAGCGTGCTTTGGTCACAGGCAGCACAAGTGGAATTGGGGAGCAGATCGCGAAAACTCTTGCGGGGGAAGGTGTCCAGGTTGTTGTTCATGGCAGGCGAAAGGCCGAAGCCGACCGCGTGGTGCAGGAGATCACAGCGACTGGAGGAGTGGCTATGGCGGCCATCGGCGATCTTGGAAGCGATGCGGAGACGGCCGAGGTCGTCAAATTCTCCTTGTCGGCCTTTGGCGGTATCGACATCCTCATCAACAACGCAGGGACATTTCCCATGAAGCCATGGCTCCTATCGACTGCTGCTGAGTGGCTCGATTTGTATAACGCAAATGTGGGCTCGGTCGTACGGCTGGTCACGCAGCTTGTGCCTTCGATGGTGGAGCGTAAGTGGGGTCGGGTCATCATGCTGGGCAGCTTCCTTGGCCCGATGCCAGGTCCGCCTGTTGCTAACTACGGTACGACGAAGGCTGCCAACATCGCCCAAGCTGTTTCTTTGGCAAAGGAACTGGGCGGGACTGGGGTGACTGCAAACACAGTAAGCCCAGGCCCGATCCGAACACCGGGGATGGAAGCTGGGGCACGGGAAATGATGACCTCGCAAGGACAGGAGTACAACTTCGACACGTTCGAGCAGTTCTATGTGCAGCAAACCCGTCTGCCCGCCGGCAGGATCGGCTCTCCGATGGACATTGCAAACATGGTGGCTTTCTTGTCGAGTCCTCTCGCTGACTTCATCACTGGTGCCAACTTACGCGTAGATGGCGGCATGATGCCGACAACCAACTAAGGTGAAAGGGGCTGCCGTAATTGGCAGCCCCTTCGCCAAGTACCATGAAGTTGCTATAGCGGAAGTTTGCATGGCCAGCTGGTGTTCACTGACTGACCCCGCTCACCGCCCGAAAAGGGCCACGCTGACCGCGACACATACGAGACCGCAAAGCACATAGGAGACAAGTTGTTGAGGAGCGAGGCCCAGCGGACGACCTGTCTCAGCCGCAAACTCGGGATCGGTCCACCCGGTGCCGGGGAACAGAGGGGCCAGCACCATTGCGACGAAGTAGTTTGCGGCAATCGCCGCCGCGAGCAGGAAGAGCGGAAGCGTAAGAGGCCGAGAGGCAAACAAGATGGCCAGTGAGATGGAGCCACTCAGAATCCCCATAAGCATCGTCTGCGCATTATGGAATTTGGCGTGGGGAGGCCAGCGCGGATTCCAAAGGTGCTGTTTAGCGGTAGCAGGCACGAGCGCGTCCGCGACAAGGCCTCCGAAGTTGAAGACGGCAATAAGGGCGATGATCCACTTTGCGATTTGCATAGACGCTCCTCTCCCCAGGCGGGGAAAGGACGTACAGGTTGCTCCGTGTCATCAATAGACAAGTAAGCTGCACGAACGCTAAGGTCGCCCGGACTACCGACCGGGCTGTGACTTTCGCACGTCCACTTCCAGTTTGCTCAGGATGCAAATCGATGTCAAGAGTGACACACAAAACTAAACTCACGCCCTCCGTCTTATGGTCGGCAGATTCCGTCCAGCAGGACTATAAGTTAGGTAGATGACAGAGCAGACTCGCTCATCGAGTCAAAGTCCTCACTTGAGTGACGCCGGCGGGCATAACAGGTAGCAAGGTCGACTGGATGTGGAGAACGACATGACCAAGAAGCTGCTCTTTCCCTTTCTATTCTTGCTCGCCCTGGCAGCAGCCGCGCAGGCCCCGCCGCACGTTCCGTATTCGGACAAGCCGATACTGAGCGAGACAACGACCAAGGTCTCGGAGCATGTGTGGGAGATGACGGGCTTTCCAAACATCGCGATTGTCGTCGGCACGCGAGCGACGCTTGTCGTCGATACAGGGATGGGTCCAGAGAATGGAGCCAGGGTTGCACAGGTCGTTGCCAAGCTCGCGCCCAACAATTCCAGGCTGTTCCTGACAACGACGCACTACCATACGGAGCACG
>CAZZXY010000126.1:0-10980 GCA_964658105.1 Verrucomicrobia bacterium Tous-C9LFEB
CGCGACCTCTGCCGTGACAGGGCAGCGCTCTAACCAACTGAGCTACGTCCCCAGAGGAAGCCTCTGGCATGTCATGCAGCGCGGCGTGAAACGGCCCAGCTGTTGACAACTTTCTGATGGTAGCGGGTCCGGGCTTCCCGGTCAACTCTCACCAGGCGCGCGACCAGTCGGGTCCCTGCTTGGTGTTATCCCGCAGTCTTGCGTCGATTCCTGCGCGATGCTCGATCAAGCGGCCGAAGAGCCACAACAGATCCGAAAGACGGTTTAGATAGGCAATGACCTCGGGCTGAACGGACGCCTCCGCCTCATCGAGGCGAACAGCACATCGCTCGGCTCGCCGGCATACAGTACGCGCCACCTCGTACGCCGCCGATTCGCGGTGAGCACCGGGGAGTGACCAGTCCGAGAGAATGCCCTCGATTGCTTCAATCTCGTCAACCTGCGATGTCAGAAGATCAACGTCAGCCGCCTTTAACGCCGAGGGCGTTCGCGTCTCCGTGGCAGGCCTGGAAAGGGCAGAACCAACGCGAAACAGTGTCCGTTGGATCTCCTCGGTACGCTCGCACACCTCGGTATCGCTACAGATACTGCGCGCGAAACCCATGCAGGCATTCAGTTCGTCGACGGTTCCGTAGGCCTCCACGCGCAGGTCGGCCTTGGAAAGGCGCGTGCCGCCCGTCAGTGCCGTGCTTCCGTTATCGCCTGTCTTCGTGGCAATGCTCATGTGTTCTCCACCCTCTCTCCGAGCCTATCGCGTCCTGGAGCTCGCTTGCGGCGGGTGTCCGGGCCCGCACAGAATAAGGGCATGTATCTGCGATCGTATGAAGGGCAGGATCTGGATGCGCTGTACGCTCTGGATCTCCTGTGCTTCGAACCGAGGTTCCGCTTCTCCCGGGAGATGATGCATACGGTGGTTTCCGCAACGGACGCCCTCGCGCGCCTCGCCTGCAAGAGTGGCACCGACGGGGTCGAGGAAATAGTTGGCTTCTGCGTGGTGAGCGTGGACTCATTCGCCGGCGCGCCTGTTGGCTACGTAGCGACCCTGGACGTCTCGCCCGAGCACCGCGGCCAGGGCATAGGACGTGCCCTCATGCTCGCTCTGGAAGGCGAGGTGGCGAAGGCACGTGTGTGCTGGATGGCGCTGCATGTCTATGTAGGTAACAGCGCGGCGCTGCACCTTTACGAGAAGCTGGGCTACTCACAGATCCAACGCGAGCGAGGCTTCTATGGCGCCGGCTTCGACGCCTGGTTCTATCGCAAGCAGTTGGGCCAGCGATAGGCTCCGTCGGAGCAGACCGATGTTCCCCGCAGCGGCCCGGGCCTGTATAGGTGAGCGTCGTAGGTGCGGTGAAAACGCAGCACCGCTGCCCACTCGCCATAGACATCGTTCTGCCAGACAACCTCGCCACCGAGCGCTCGGGCAATTTGGGCGGGAGAGAGATCGATGTCTGCCGCATACCGGCGTCCTCGCCAGGATTGCGGATGGGTCAGCAGAAAGCTGCGGAAGCTGGGCGACGTGTAATGCGTGGTAAACACGATCGCGGTGTCGTAGGTGCCGGGTTGCTGGACCGCCTTGGCCAGCTCGGGAGCGGTGAAGTTTTCAATCGAAAGAACCCGGAAGCGATGGCTGCTGTACCCCAGCTCCGGCCGAAAAAGATCGGCAGAGACGGGCCACGCCGTCAGCACCGTCGCGTCCGGGAAGTGCTGATTGACGAAGTCGATCGCCTGTTGCTGAACCACGATCATGTTCCGGTAGGTGAGATTGTCCTCGGGCGCAAAAAAAGTCGACGGGTTCAGCCAGATCGCCGGCACGAAGGCCGCTGCCGTGAGCGCGCCCATCCAGGGCCAGTACGGTGTTCGGTCTCGCCAGACCGCAATGCAGACCAGCAATATCAGCGGGTAGACAGGCAACAGATAACGCGTAAGAAGGGCGCCTCCCAAGACAGAGAAGGCGATGAGGTTCGCAAGAACAAGGGCACCAAGCACGGCGGCCAGATCGCGAGAAAGCCCAGGTACCTCGGGGCTTGTCTCATGCTTTTGTCCGTCGCGTGGGGTCAACAGCATCGCTGCCACGGCGAGCAGAAGTGGAAGCCAGATGTACCGTTGCCAAAACAGGTGTACGAAGCGAATGCGCAGCGCGTAGAAAATATGCGCCAGCGTGAAATTGTTCGTCGCGTTATAGCGCAGATAGACCGGGTTGCCGAAAATTTGGCCCGTCTTCAGGTAGTGGTAGGCGTACCACGCAGCCAGCACCGGCAGTGGCACAGCCAGCGCCATCACCCAGGAACGGTGTGCCTTTCTCTTTTGCAGGTGAGTTCTATCGCGATATGCGAGGAAGCCCGACATCACCGCCAGGATCATTGGCTGCACGATAGCTGTCTCTTTGGAAAGTACTGAAAGACAGAAAAGGGCGGAGCACCCGACCAGGCGGCGTTGCGAACTGAAGCTTTCGCCGCGGCTGCCGATGAGTTCCGGAGAGGTCAGAAAGAGGCAAAGCGCGGCCAGCGTGAACGCCGCTGCAAAAATATCCGCGTGCGCCAGGCTGCTTTGAGCAAACCAGATGGGGTACACGGCCGTAAGCAGGGTCAGGAGGAGACCTCCCCCCACGCCAATCAGGCGCTTGCCCAGAACGAATACGGCACTGAGCCCCACGGCTGCAAAGGCGCACGCTGTGAGCCGCGTGACGACAATACCTAACCCAAAGACGTGCCACAACGAGCCAAGAACGACGCTTGGCAGCGGGGGGTGGGCATTGGTGAAGACCGGAATCAGGGTGCCGGTCCGGTAGAAATCAAGAGCAGCCGGAACGTAGTAGCCGCCCTCGTCCCAGAAGTAGGGCAGATGCAGCAGGGTGAAGTGGCTCAACGCAACGCCGGCAAGGATCAGCAAGCAAACGAGCGGCAGGGGCAGTGCCCCAAACCGCTCCGTCATGCTGCGCAGGCTGTTCCTGTTCAAGAAGGTCTTGCGCTTCACCGTTTACTGGACGGGACGAGGACCGGCGGCAGGGAATTTCTGCGGCTCAGCAACCTTCGGAGCTTCCAGAGAGATGGTTCCGAAAGCCGCCTCATACTGCCCGAGATTCTGGCCGAGCAGCCCGTAAAGCGCCTTTGCCTGCTGCGGGCTCAGGTAGATGCCCTGGAAATTCTCCACTTCGATCGTTTCCGGTCCGGTCTGGTTCAGCGTCCCGAAGATCAGCGCGAAGTCCCAAACGGAAGGGCGGACCTGGACACTGTTGGCGTACCCGCTGCGATAGTCAGGGGTCTTGGAGAGGGTAATGTTCGGTTCTGTACGAGGTATTGCCTGGCCGTTCTCGCTCATATTGATCCTTTTCGTGGCTTGAGGTGCCACTTGGGCCCGCAAACATTCAGTAGTCGTTCGTGGGCACACCGGGGGTGCGCACACGGTGAAAAGCTGGTGCGGAAGGAGGGACTCGAACCCTCACGCCGTAGGCACAGGCTTCTAAGACCTGCGTGTCTGCCATTTCACCACTTCCGCGCCTCCCTAGCGTAGCCCGAAGCGTCGCAGATCGGCAAAAAAGAGCGGCGGGACCAGCTCACCACATACGGAAACCGCGGCGTCTGTCCCCAAAGTCTCGGAATGACATCCTAATAAGAAGACGCACAGTTTGGCAGATTGAGCCACAAACGGGTGATTGCGACCGAGCTGACCCGGAGTGCATCCTATGCATGTAAGTTGATAGAAAGGCGCTCAACATGCCGAATGAGTTTGTAAGTGTGATTAAGCCGACCGTGGGGCGGCCCTCAGGTGAGGGCAAGGGGCACGCTTACCCGGTGCTGCCCGTCCGCGAGACGGTGCTGTTTCCACACCAGGTGCTGCCACTGACGGTGGGTCGCGAGAGTTCGATCCAGTTGATCCAGTCCCTCGGTGAGGACAAGACCATTCTGGTGGTGGCCCAGCGCGACGCGCGTCAGGACACCCCTGAGGGTGGCGATCTGTACACCGTCGGAACGCGGGCGACGGTACATAAAGTTGTAAAGATGCCGAATCAGAGCCTGTTTGTCTTTACGGAAGGCACAGAACGTGTGCAGCTTGGGGCATTCACCCAGACGCAACCGTTCCTGACGGCAGAGGCCGATTCCATCGCAGAGATCGTTCCTGATGCCTCGCCAGAGATGGAAGCACTCCAGAGAAACGTTCTCAGCCAGTTTCAGGAGGTGGTGAGTTCGTCCTCTACTTTGTCGGATGACTTGCAGACCATCGCGCTGAACATTGATGATCCATCGCGCCTGGCGGACTTCGTTGCTTCTAATTTGCCTTTCCTGAACACGGCGGAGAAGCAGGACCTACTGGAGACCGTCGATACAAAAGTCCGTCTGGAGAGACTGACCGCACAGCTCGCCAAGGAACTTGAAGTGCAGCAATTGCGCAACAAGATCCAGAGTGAAGTGCAGGATTCCGTGCAGCAGTCGCAGCGGGACTACTACCTGCGTGAGCAGATGAAGGCCATCCAGAAGGAACTCGGCGATCAGGACGATACCCAGAAGGACATCGCCGAGCTGCGCGACAAGATCGAAAACGCGGGCATGCCCGAGGAAACCAAGAAAGACGCGCTGAAAGAACTCGGACGCCTGAGCCGCATGAATCCTGCGGCAGCGGACTACTCGCTGACGCGTAACTATGTCGAGTGGCTGGCTGTTCTGCCATGGGGCAAGAGCTCTTCCGAGGCGGTGGACATCCTTAAGGCGAAAGAGGTCCTGGATGCCGATCATTATGGCCTGAAGAAGGTGAAAGACCGCATCCTCGACTACCTGAGCGTGCGCCGTTTGAAGCCGGACATGAAGGGGCCAATCCTCTGCTTTGTAGGCCCTCCGGGCGTTGGCAAGACGTCGCTGGGTCGTTCCATCGCGAAGGCGTTAGGACGCAAGTTCTCCCGTATCTCGCTCGGTGGTATGCACGATGAGGCGGAGATTCGCGGACACAGACGTACCTACATTGGGGCGCTTCCCGGGCAGATCATCCAGCACCTGAAGCGGGTTGAGGTAAATGATCCGGTCTTCATGTTGGACGAGATCGACAAGCTCGGCCGCGATTTCCGGGGGGATCCGGCGTCGGCACTGCTCGAGACCCTGGACCCGGAACAGAACAACACGTTCCGCGACAACTACCTCGATCAACCCTTCGATCTCAGCAAGGTTCTGTTTATCTGCACGGCAAACCAGCTGGACACGATTCCTGGACCCCTTCTGGATCGCATGGAGATCATCGAGCTGACCGGGTACACCGAGGAGGAAAAGGTCGCCATCGCTGAGCGGTACCTGATCCCTCGCCAGATCAAGGAAAATGGTCTGGAGCCCGAAGCTCTGGAGATGCCGACTGAAGTTGTGGGCACGATCGCACGCCATTACACGCGTGAGGCTGGCGTTCGGCGCCTTGAGCAGCTGATCGGCACGGTGGCCCGAAAGACAGCACGCCGAGTCGCCGAAGGAACCATGCATCCGGAAAACGGCGACAAACTCGTTGTTACCCCGGACACGATCAAGGAGTTCCTGGGTGGCATCAAGGTGCGCGTCGACACCGAGATCGCAGAGCGTACCAAGCGCGCCGGTGTTGCCGTCGGCCTTGCCTGGACACCTGTAGGCGGCGATGTGCTCTTCATTGAAGCCAACAAGATGAAGGGAAAAGGTGGGTTCTCCATCACCGGCCAGATTGGCGATGTAATGAAGGAGTCCATGCAGGCAGCCCTGACCTGGGTGCGGTCCAACGCCGGGGATCTTGGTTTGGACCAGGACGTTCTGAAGGACATTGACCTGCACATTCATGTGCCAGCCGGTGGAATTCCGAAGGACGGACCCAGCGCCGGAGTGACCATGGCCACCGCCATTGTCAGCCTCCTGACGGATACGCCGGTTCGCCCGCTCCTTGCGATGACCGGCGAAATCACCCTCAGCGGCAATGTTCTGCCGGTCGGCGGCATCAAGGAGAAGTTCCTTGCGGCCAAGCGGGCAGGCGTACGTGACGTAATCCTGCCGATCGACGTGAAGTCCAATGTGGAAGAGGACCTTACGCCGGATCAGACGGAGGGCGTCACCATCCACTATGCCTCGCGCATCGAAGACGTACTGAATGTGGCCTTGCCCAAGACACCGGGCGAGGCCGTTCAGGATGAAGAGATCCGTGAAGAGATGCTCGCAGAGGTGGCCTGAGCTCAAATTCCAGACAAAGGCCGGAGCATTGCGCTCCGGCCTTTGTTTTTACATCGCGCGCTCTTTGTTCCCTGGCGGTTGCAGGTGCCCTTCCAGAAACCCCGAAACGGCGAGCAACAAGCGGGGAAGCGCGGCGCTGCTGAACCAGTGACCTTCGTTCTCCAGGATTTCGGTGCGGTGCGCCACGTTCAACTCGGTGAGCCTCCGGTCCAGGTTCCGGGCATAGGAGATGGGAACGACGGTGTCCTGAGCACCATGCAGGATGAGCGTAGGCGGAAAACGCTCGGTTGCGATCGCGTCGTAAGGCGCCGCAAGCCCACCGGAGATCTCCACAATGGCACGGACTTGGTTTGCCGTAACGCCCTGGGGACGAGCCGAAAGCTGAGCAGCAAAGGCGAGGCTCAGGAAGGCTCCGAGTGAAACCCCTGCCAGCACAACGCGCTGCGGATCGACGCCCGGACGAGCGGCGACAAAGCGCAGAGTCTCATCTACCGTGGCAAGCCATTTTGGGACGTGAACGCCATCATTGATCGTGGTGAAATCGGCGCGTACGGTGCCGGTCTGGTCGAAGTAGTGGGGTGCATAAAGCGCAATGCCCGCCTGCCGCAGGTATGGGCCAAAGCGCGACGTCCAAAAGTGGAGATTGCCTCCAGCACCATGCAGAAGGACGATGGCGGCCCCAATCGGGGACGACGCAGATTCAGCCTCCTGGGCATAGAGACGGACGGGGGTCCGGTCAACGGTAAACTCGAGATGATTCGCCACAATCGCATGAGATGCGAGGCTGCGGCTGGCGCGAATAGGCAGGATGATGCAACCGAGGGACAAAAGGGATCTGCTGCTGCTGATCGACACCTGTGGGGAGCACGGAACCGTAGCCCTGTTCGAGGGGGAGCACCTCGCTCATGAGGTGACTTTGCCGGAGCGGACAGCCTCCGCTGCGCTCCTTGGGGCCGTGCGGGAGGTGCTCGGCACAGCAGCCGTGTCGCTGCGGGATCTGACTGGGTTGGGTGTTGTAAACGGCCCCGGTTCGTTCACGGGATTGCGTGTAGGGCTTGCCGTGGCCAAGGGTCTGTGCGAGGCAGCCAGCTTACCGATCGCGGCAATATCGCGCCTTGCGGTGTTGGCACATGCGGCTGCAATCCACGACGGGCTCAGTGCGCTGCGAGCGGGTGGAGATGCCGTGTATGTGCGCGAACAGGTGCCTGGTCAGCCATCCCGAGAGTTTCTGGTCAAGGCCGCATCCTTTGGCTCCATCAGGGCAGGAAGGATCTCTGCTTACGCGGAGGACTCGTTGCTTCCCATGCTCACGGAGCAGGGTTTCGCCAGAAAGATTGAGTTCTCAGCCAAGGACGCGTACTTTCTCGTGAGGGAAGCTTTGGCAGCCGGCGGCCATGATCTCGCAACCCTGGACGCAAACTATGTACGCGACGAGCAGGCCATCTACTCGCGGCAACACGCCACTACATGAAGGCTACGGATGCGATGTTTTCCGTTAGCGAGGCGCACGCGGACGATCTGCCCGAGGTAAGGGCGCTGGCACAGGCTAGCGCTGACGGCCCGCATTGGCCTGAAGACGCCTGGGCGAACTTTACGGCTGAGTCGCCCGGTCACGGCCGCATGGCAGTGCTGCTTTTGATCCGCAACCATGAGCGGAAGCTGTGCGGCTGGTCGGCCGGCACGGTGCTCGGCGACCTTGCAGAACTCGAGTTCCTCTTCGTCTCGCCGGGTCATCGGCACGCAGGCCTGGGGCGATCTTTATTGCGAGCATGGACAGAGCGGGCCGCGCGGCAGGGAGCCACTCACATGTTTCTGGAAGTTCGCGCCTCCAACGAGGCAGCTCTCCGGCTTTATCGCAGTTGTGGATTTTCCACGGAAGGGCAGAGGAAGAATTACTACAGCACCCCCCTGGAAGACGCGGTCATCATGCGTTTGGTTCTGTAAAGGCGCAGCCTTTTGACGAGGCGCTTAGCGGGTCAATGCCCGGGGTGAACAGGTATACTTAGGGGAATGGTTCGCGACGGCATTTTGTACGGCATAGCTCTGTTGGTCGTCTCAGCTATCGTCTGGTTTGGCACACATTTTGTAGTCCTGAGTGCCGTGCCGCTGCTGCTTGCACTCTTTTTCATGTGGTTCTTTCGCGATCCTTCACGTAAAGTTCCCCATCAGCCTGGGCTGATCGTCTCTCCTGCCGATGGCAAAGTGGAGGATGCAGAGTGGATTGAGACCTCTTCGGGGAGCCGGGTTCGTGTCAGCATCTTCCTTAGCGTTTTCGATGTGCACGTGAACCGTGTGCCGGTTGGCGGCACGGTGAGTCTTGTCGAATATCGCGAAGGTGCCTTCCTGAATGCACTCAACGCCGAGTCGGCCGTCCACAACGAACAGACCCTGATCACCATCGATGCCGGAGACTACAGCGTGAGCTTCAAGCAGATCGCGGGTCTGCTTGCTCGGCGTATCATCTGCGACCTTCGCGAGGGCGACCGCGTGGTGCGCGGCCAGCGGATGGGACTCATCAAGTTCGGTTCACGGACAGATGTATTGCTACCTGCCAACGTCGAGCTTCGCGTCAAAGCGGGGGATCGCGTCAAGGGTGGTAGCTCCGTGTTGGCTGTAATACCGGCCGCCAAAGAAGCCGAGCGAGTGACCGGACCGCGCTGATGGCAGCCGGTCAGATAGAGGCCTCGCGTTCGCCGGCCCGGCGGGGCATGTACGTGCTGCCGTCCACGTTCACGGCGGGCAATATCGCGATCGGCTACTACGCCATCGTGCAGAGCATCCGGGGGATGTCGACCGTTGACCCCGCTGCCTTTGACCGCGCGGCCCTTGCGATCATCTTCGCCATGTTCTTCGACGCGCTGGACGGCCGCATCGCGCGCATGACGAACACCCAAAGCGCTTTTGGCCGCGAGTTGGATTCTCTTGCCGACGTGATCACGTTTGGTGTTGCACCCAGCTTTCTGGCGTATCTCTGGGGCGTTCGTGAGATATGGCAGTCGCCGTACCCTGAACTGCAGGCACGGCTCGCGCGCTTCGGTCTGGTCATCTGCTTTCTCTTTCTCATCTGTGGCGCGTGCCGGCTGGCGCGTTTCAACATCAGCGTGAACCCGCAGCCGCGCAACCCGGGAAGGCCTGGGCGCAAGTATTTTGTCGGGATGCCCATCCCGGCAGGAGCCGGCGTGCTGGCCGCGGTAGTACATTTCGAGGAAGGTTCACCCATTCACAGCATGTGGATGAGTGCCTTGTGGCTGGGCTTGATCGCCCTCGTGGGCTTTCTGATGGTCAGCAGCTGGCGATTCTGGAGTGGCAAGGAGCTTGACTTTAGCGAGCGCCGTCCAGGGCGGCTTCTGGTGCTTGTGGCTCTGCTGGGTTCGGTAATCATTTTTGAGTCGCGTTACGCCCTGATCGGTCTTGCGATGGCATACCTCTTGTCCGGTGTGTTCGCACGATTGGCGTACACGTGGCAGCGCAAGGCAACGCGCGCGGGTGGCCGTTAGCGGCCACGGAGGACGGATGGCAGGAAAGATTTTGCAAGCTGCAGTTGTAGGCGCAACCACACTGCTGGGCAAGGAACTACTGGATGAGATCAGCAACTCCGCGGCAGCTGCCTGGGATGTGACGCTGCTCGAAGAAGGCGAAGAGATTGAAGGACAACTCACGTCGGCCGGTGAAGAAGCGCTTGTGGTGCATGCGCTGAACAGCGCAGCCTTTGCCGGGCTGGATCTGGTCTTCTTCGCAGGGCCGCCGGAAGTTACGACGCAGTTCCTCACCGCGGCCACCAAGGCAGGCGCCGCGGTGGTTGACCTTACGGGTGCTGCGCAAAGCGTAGCGGGCTTCCTCACCCGTTCACCCTGGTTGTCAACCAGCCAGAAGCCCGATCTGACCACCACCGGCGTTGTTGTGCCGCACCCTGTTGCGCTCATGCTCGCCTTGGTTGCCACACGCCTGCAGCAGCGATTTGGGCATGTGGAGCTGGTGGCCACGGTGCTCGAACCCGCCTCGCAGGCCGGTTCAGCGGGAGTAGATGAGTTGCACCAACAGACTGTGGGGCTGCTCACCTTCCAGGAGGTTCCCAAGAGTTTATTTGGTGTGCAGGTTGCCTTCAATATTCACGGATCGCTGGGTGAAGAGGCACAGGTACGACTGGCTGACGTCCGAGGTCGCATTGAGGCGGACCTCGTTCGTGTTTTGGGAAACGAGTCCGACGCCTCCCTGAGTCTTTCCCTGCTGCAGGCTCCCGTGTTCCACGGCTATGTCATCTCCGCCCACGTGCGCTTGGCTGCCATCGCGACGGAGAATGAACTGCGCTCCGCGATCGCGGGAGGCGTCATCGTTGCCGCCGAGGATACCGCGCCCAGCAATCAGGCCGCGGTGGAAACGGGTGACGTACTCGTAACCGTTCAGAAAGGCACGGGAGACACGAACGCCGCCTGGCTGCTCATTGCCGCCGACAACCTTCGGGTCATGGCCCGCAGCGCTGTGGAGTCCGCCTTGGAACTCGCCGCTCTGCGTCCCGGAACCAGAGTGCAATGAGGTCCTTCGCGCGTGGGATAAGGTACACTGCTGAAGTGCGCCGGGATGGCGGAACTGGCAGACGCAGCGGACTCAAAATCCGCCGAGGGCAACCTCGTGGGGGTTCGACCCCCCCTCCCGGCACCATGATCATCGCGGTATTTGCAGGTTGGCGTGGTCACCCTTAGACTACGGAAGAGACGCAGCTTCGGGCCACTTCCAAGTTCCCGCGAGTTGGTCCCTGACTCAGGAGAGTTGGCAGAGCCCGGTTGAATGCACCTGACTCGAAATCAGACATAGTCGC
>CAZZXY010000127.1:0-10460 GCA_964658105.1 Verrucomicrobia bacterium Tous-C9LFEB
GACATCAGCTTCCACAGAGCTGCGTTCTAACCACTGAACTATAGCCGCCGTCCGTAGGTGATTGTAGCGCATCCTACAGAGGACGGCACGGAGCGTGAACGATGGCGAGCGCCAAAGTGGTTGAAGGGCAGATTTTGAAACCGGGGGAGACGGCAACCGGCCTGCACGATCGGTTCCGTGGTGCAGGTGGCGTGTTCCGAAACGAGAACCTGGACATGCTGTCCAATGTCCTGGACACGTGGTTCCGCGTACCAGGGACCAATATTCGCTTCGGGCTCGACGGCATCATCGGCTTCGTGCCTGGCATCGGCGACTTTCTCGCAGGCGCGGCGAGCACGGTCATCGTGCTTGCGGCGTTCTTTCGCGGCGTGCCCATGATCACGGTCGCCCGTATGGTGGCGAATCTTGGCGTGGAAGTGGTCATCGGCATCGTCCCGGTACTGGGCAACTTCTTCGACATCGGCTGGCGTGCCAATCGTCGCAACTACGCCCTTCTGGAGGGAAGTCTTTCCGGTGAACGGCGCGATGCGTGGCGGGATTGGCTGTACATGGGGCTGCTCGGTGTGCTGCTGATCACGATGGCCATGTTGCCCTTCCTGCTGCTGCTTTGGCTCAGTGGTTCCTTGCTGCACAGCCTGCATGCGCCCGGGTGGCGCTGAGGGTCCGGGGCATAGGCATGACCTGCCCTCTGCGGTACGATGGAAACGTCGGGGCGTAGCGCAGCCTGGTAGCGCATCTGCTTTGGGAGCAGAGGGCCGGGGGTTCGAATCCCTCCGCCCCGACCAGTCAACCAGCGTGGTCTGTAGCGGATTCAGTCACCTACTGAAGTGCGCTCACCAGCCGGTCGTATGGAGAGCACGGATTCCCGGCCGATAGAGCCTTTGTGCTCTCCTCGTCTGCCGACCGTAGATTTTCTCCTCGCACATGGGGCCTTGCCGTCCTGGCCTCTGTGGTCGTCCTGTCGTTCCTTCCGCCGGAAATCAAGCATCTGTTGCACACGCGAGGGTCGCTGCACTACTGGGCGCACGTGTACCTGTTTGCGGGGGTGTGTGTCCTGCTTCTGGACGGGGCAGAGACGTTCCGCAGCAGGCTGCTTACGGCTGCCGGCCTGATCGCTGTAGGCTGCACGATCGAGATCGTGCAGACACACGGATACTGGCCTTTCCTTGAGGTTTGGGACGTTATCAGCGACCTGATCGGCGTGGCGATGGGCGCGCTGATTGGATGGATGCGCTCGTTGCCCGGCACAGGCTCGGTCAGTTTGGATCGACTTTCTTCAGCGTCCGCAGATTTTTCTGGTGATGGCTGGGTTTGCTAGTAGAGCAGGCTGCTTTGGCGTGCGTTCCGGAATTGCTCCAGGCCGGGCTGCCATGAGGCGGCGATGGTTTTCGGATCATCGCCGCGGGCGAGGGCGTCCACCGTGGCGTGGTTTGCGACCAGGCGTGTGGCCTTATCTAGCTGAAACTGGAAGGGATAGAGCTTGTGGAGGGTGCTGAGGAGCTGGGCTCCGAGGGCGGGGCCGTCGAAGCCGATGCGCGCGTCCGGGGTGGTGAACACGATGTGTACCGCGGGAAAGGTGTGACCGTGGCCGGGGTACCTATTGCGGTCCTCGGGCACGGAAACTGGCACAATTTCGAACGTAAATTTGGCGTTCCTGCACGGGAGAAGTGCGTTTATAACAGCCTGCGCGTTGAACCACGGCGCGGTGGCCGGATCGGCTCCGAAAACCTCGAAGGCCAGGGAGGTTCCACGGCCGACGGAGAGGTTGGTGAGCTCGAGCATGGAGGTCGCCGGGTACACCGTGGCGGCAGTGGAGGTGTGCAGGTTGGGGCTGGGGGGCGTCCAGGGAAGGCCGGTCTCGTCGAACATCTGGTCGCGATGCCAGCCCTGCATCTGCACGACCGTGAGGCTGGCATTCAGGTGTTTGGCGGTGTTGATGTAGCGCGCGAGTTCGCCGAACGTGAGGCCGTGCTGGAGGGGGATGGGCATGTAGTTGATGTAGCTCTCGGCGCCGGGGTCGGAGGTGGGTCCGGCGACGGCCAGGCCGCCGAGAGGATTGGGCCGATCGAGCACGAGGATGTGGAGATCGTGTTGGAACTGGGTGCGCTCTGTGGCTGCGGCTTCGAGGAAGTAGCCGAGGACGGTCTCGTAGGTGAAGCAGCGGAGGCCGGCGTCCTGGAGGTCGATGAGGACGGCGTCGAGGTCTTTGAGCTGGTCGTGGGAGGGGCGGCGGTCGACGTCGTGCGCGCCGTAGAGCGAGGTGACGTGGAGGCCGGTGGTGGGATCGGTTTCGCCGGTGAGGTGTTCTGTGTCCTGCTGGCCGAAGATGCCGTGTTCGGGGCTGAACAGGGTCACGAGTTTGGCGTTGGAGATGGTCTTCGGGAGGTCGGTGGCGAGGATGTCGACGGTGCGGCGGCCGGTGCTGTCGAGGCCGGTCTGGTTGGTGAGCAGGGCCAGGCGTAGCGGTTGATTGGGGGCGCTCAGGTGGGCGAGGGCGGCGAAGTGGGTGGACTCGAGGATGTCGATGCCGGTTTGGACGGGGAGCTTTTCGTTGTCTTTTGTTTGTTGTTCGTTGTTTGTATGGGTATGGGGAGATTGGGCGTGTCGGGGCGCGTTCGGGGAGGTGGCGCGTGGTGGACTGTAGCTCGCCAGGGAGAAATGTGCACGCGGCGTTTTGGTCGGTGGGACGTCTTCCGTTGCTGTATCTGGGCTGGCTGGTGGCGTTGGGCGATGTAGCTGGGTGAGATCATCCGGGGCCGCGTGGGCTTGGGCGGGGGCGAATACAGGTGTCTCTCCGCTGCGGCCTTCGGCCTTCGGTCGAGATGACGCGATTTGATCCGGGTAGAGACCGAGGGCGAGGGCGGCGGCTGAGGCGACTTCGCCACGGAGGTTGGAGATGGCGGCGCCTGCGTGGGGGTGGATGGCGTTGCTCAGGAGGAGGATGAAGGTGTCAGATCCGGGGTCGAGCCAGAGGCTGGTGCCGGTGAAGCCTGTGTGGCCGAAGCCCCCGATGGGGAGGATGTGACCGCGAGGTTTCGAGTAGCCGGAATCGATGTCCCAGCCGAAGCCGCGGAGGGGTTGGTCTTTGATCGCCGGGTAGTTGGGGCTCAGCAGGGGGTGGGGGGGGGGTGCGGGGTTTTGTGAACCCACCTTAGGCGACGGTGAAGCTGTCGCCGAAGATGGGGCACCCGTTTTGTTGGCGGACTGGTCGGCGCGGAAATGCTGGCCTACCTGGAAGGGGGTGTGGCCGGGCTGTTGGGGCATCGTCATGAGCATGAGGGTCTTGCGTTGGAGGGGGAACATGCTGGGCCGGCCGGCGTAGCGGTCGAGCAGCGCCTGCGCGAAGAGGCTCATGTCGTGTGCGGTGGAGAAGACGCCGGCGTGGCCCGCGACGCCGCCCATGCGGCGGGTGGTGGGGTCGTGGACGGTGCCGCGGAGGAGGTGGTTGAAGTCGGGGTTGGTGGCGGCGGTGCCTTCGTCATCGTGGGCTGTGGGGGCGGTCCGGCTCCCTAGTCCAAGAGGGCTCCACGTTCCTGTCGAGCAAGATCGGGTCTCATGTTCGCCTATGACGGCAGCGCCCAGCGTGTTCGCACCGCAGGCCCGATCAAAGGGAAGGTACCGAGTGCTCTGCATCCCAAGTGGCTGGAAGATGCGCTCCCGAGCATAGTCGTCGAGGCGCTGGCCGCTGAGTTTCTCAACCAAAGCGCCGAGCAGGATGAAGTTGATGTCGGAGTAGACCATCTTGGTGCCGGGAGAGCCTGCGAGGGGGTTGGTGAGGGCGCGGTGGATGCCTTCGGCCTTGTCGGGGGTGGCGAGGCCCCAGGCGTCTTTGAGGTTGATGTCCGGGGCTTCGCCTGAGAAGTGCGTCAGGAGGAGGCGCAGGGTGACCTGCGTGCGTTGCGGGTCGTGCGTGGGGTTGAAGTCGGGGAGGTAGCGTTCTATGGGCGCGTCGAGGTCAATCTTGCCTTGCTCGTAGAGCTGCATGACGGCTGTGGTGGTGACGATGCACTTGGTGAGCGAGGCCATGTCGAAAATCGTGTCTTCGGTCATGGGTTCGGCGGGGCTGGGTTTGCCGTCGAGACCGGGTTCGCCGTCGAGCTTGCGGTTGCCGTAGGCCTGGTGGAAGACGATCTCGCCGCCGTGGCCGATGGCGACGACTGCGCCGGGGAGTTGATGTTTGGCGATGGCGGCGGTGATGAGTTGGGAGATTTGGGTGAAGTCGGCGGTGGGTTGTTGGGTGACTTTGATTGGCTGGGCGGGGAGGTTGGCTGGGTTGGGGGTGTGGGGGTCTGTGCGTTGCTTGGTGGGGTCCTGTGGTTGTGGTGTGGGCTGTTGGGGTGCGTTGGGGGCCTGGGTTGTTGGTGGGGGCAGGAAAGCGGATCCCTCCGCTGCGCTGCGGGATGACAAGGGGAGTGGGAGGGTGAGGGTGGCGAAATGGGGGGCTGTGGGTGGTTCTGTGGGGTCTTGTGAGTTTTGAGCCGAGGGAGCGGTGCCGGCGGCAAGAATACGGGGGTCCTTCGCTGCGCTCAGGATGACGGCTAGCTTCGTTGTTGGGGTTACCACGCGGAGGTTGGTGGGGACCAGGGTGTGGGGGGCCGTTGGGTGTTTGGTGTCGGCTTGTGTTTGGGCCTGTGCCTGCGCCTGTGCAAAGCAGGTTCTCCGTTCGGAGAATGACAAGAACAAGAAAGGCAGGAGTGTGGCGGCCGTCACGGGTTTCAGTGTCCTGGTGCGGAACGTTGATAGGACCACGCTGGCGAGAGCGCCCACGGCGAAGGTGACCACCGCTCCAATGAGGACGTACCAGGTGAAGGCGATGTGCGGGATGGTGATGGGGGGAACGATGTAGGTGGCGAAGCTTGTGCCATCAGGACGCCCACCGCGAGTGCCTTGCGCTCCCTGGTAAAGGACCTTTGGGAAGGTGCCCTGCCAGAGCCAGAGGTTCAGGGCGAAGCCGGTGATCATGCCGATGGCGGTGCCGGTCTGGTTGGCGAAGCGAGTGAGGGTGCCGAGGAGGAAGACGCCTAACAGGCAGCCGTAGGCTACCGAGGCGATGGAGAGGCCGATTTCGACGACGTGGCCCTTGCCGCCGGCGTGGAGCGAAACGATGGCGATGGCGAAGAGAACCAAGGCCCAGAGGACGGTGGAGGACTTGGCGACGAGGGTGCGTTCGCGGTCGGAGGCTTGGGGGCGGGCGCGGATGTAGAAGTCGATGACCGTGGTGGAGCTTAGGGAGTTGAGGGCGGCGGAGAGATTGCTCATGGCGGCGGCGAGGATGGCGGCGACGAGCAGGCCGGCAATCCCGGTGGGCATTTCTCGGGTGATGAAGGTGGGGAAGATGTAGTCGTTGGAGCGGAAGGTGCCCGCGGCGCCTGCGCCGTAGAAGACCCAGAGGCCGGCACCGATGAGCAGAAAGAAGGCGAACTGCGCGAAGATGACCACGCCGGAGCTGAGCAGGGCGAGGCGGGATTCGCGGAGGCTGCGGGCGGCGAGCAGGCGTTGGACCATGAGCTGGTCGGTGCCGTGCGAGGCCATGGTGAGGAAGGTGCCGCCGAGCAGGCCGGCCCAGAAGGTGTAGCTCTGGGTCAAGTTGAAGGCGAAGTTGAAGGTGTGAAACTTGCCGGCGGCGGAGGCCTGGGCCGCGATGTGGGACCAGCCGCCGGGGACGTGGTGGCCGAGCGAGATGACGGCAACGACCGTGCCGAGGACGTAGATGCCCATCTGCACGACGTCGGTCCAGATCACGGCGGCGAGGCCGCCTTCAAAGGTGTAGAGGAGGGTGAGCGCGGTGATGATGGCGATGGAGAGCACGTCGCCTGTGCCGATGGCGACGGTGACGACGATGGAGACGGCGAAAATGCGGACGCCTTCGGCGGCGGCGCGGGTGATGAGGAACAGGCCGGCGGTGACCTTGTGGAGCACGGCACCGAAGCGGCGGTCGATGAGCTGGTAGGCCGTGAGCATCTCGCCGGCGAAGTAGCGCGGGAGAAAGAGGGCGGCGACGACGACGCGGCCGACGAGGTAGCCGAGGACGACCTGCAGGAAGCCGAAGTTGCCGGCGAAGGCCACGCCGGGGATGGAGATGATGGTGAGCGTGGAGGTTTCGGCGGAGACGACCGAGAGGGCGATGGCCCACCAGGGGACTGTGTTGCCGGCGAGGAAATAGCCCTTGAGGGAGCGGTCCTGCCCGGCGCCATGGTTACGAAAGTGTAAGCCGAAAAGTGTGATCGCGACGAGATAGCCTGCGATGATGAGGAGGTCGGGTGTACGCAGGTGCTGCGCTGGAGATACGAAGAAGGCGAGCGGCGCGAAGCTGGACGACAAAGGGCTCTCCGGCGGCGAAATGAGGGCGATGCGCTCAGGCCGCCTGGTGTCTTTGCCCGTATCATAGCGGCCCGACCAGACCGAATTGAAGCGGAAGGATGTTGAAGGGATGGGTGTGTATCTTGCCGTGGACGCGGGCGGCACGAAGACGGAGTGTGTGATTGCGGACGACGAACGCGTACTGGCGCGGGTCACAGGCGAGACGGTCAAGGTGATGAACGTGGGTGCGCCCGAGGCCACAGCTCGGCTGCGAACCCTGCTGGGCGAGGCCGCTGCGATTGCGGGGGTGCCGTTGTACCTGGTGACCCGGGCGTGCATGGGGTTAGCCGGACTCTCGAGCGACGGGGTGCGGACGTGGGCGGAGGAGACGCTGGGGGAGGTGCTCACCGGCCATCTGCTGCTCACGGGCGATGAAGAGATTGCGCTGGAAGCCGCCTTTGGTCAGGGGCCCGGGGTGTTGGTGATCGCCGGGACGGGATCGCATATTGTGGGGCGATGTGGGAACGGGTCGCGCTTTACGGCTGGCGGCTGGGGGCCGATGCTGGGCGATGAGGGGTCGGGCTACTGGATTGGCCTGGAAGGGATTCGCGCGGGTCTTCGATCGATGGATCGGGGGGTGCCGAGCTGCCTGCTGCGGGAGATCAACGCCACCTGGGGGATCAGCAGCATAGGAGCGCTGGTGGCGAAGGCGAACAGCCGGCCACGAGCGGACTTTGCCGCGCTGGCGGAGAGCGTAGCGCGGTGTGCGGCGCAGGGCGATGCCCTGGCGCGCAGCGTGCTGGAGCGTGCGGGTGAAGAGCTCGCGGCGCAGGTAAGCATTGTGATCTCGAAGATGCGGGCGGCGGGGTGTTCGGTGGCCGATGTGGAAAGAATCGCGTTTACAGGGAGCGTGCTGGGGAAGATCCCGCCTGTTCACCAGGCCATGGTGCGCGCGCTGCGGCTGGCGCATCCACGGTCGGCCGTGAATGAGATGGCTACGGAGCCGATCCAGGGAGCGCTGGCGCGGGCACGGCGGGGTTGATCGCTCGGCTGATCTGCTGAAAAGAACAAACACGCAGATTCCCTCCGGGAATGACAACAGAGGGGTTACAGCTCGCTGTTTAGTGAGCTGGCGGTGGGGCGGGGGGAAGGCCGAGATCTGCGGCGCTGGGCAGGGTCTTGGCGTCGTCGTACTGGCGCTGGGCGCCCCGTAGGCGATCGATGCGACTGTACCAGATCCCGATGGTGTAGTCGTAGTGCTCGAGCACGGGGCGCAGGGCGTAGGGGCGGTTGGTGCGGAGCCACATGTCGCTGTAGAGATCGCGGAGCAGGCTGTAGCCGCCGACGATGTCTTCGAGGCGGCCGTTGACGCCACGGACGGCTGCGAGGTCATAGATGGCCTGGGTGTGGGCTTTCTTGTCGGTCGAGGAGGCTTCGGCCTGCGCCTTTGCGTAGATGGCGGGGATCTCGTCGGCCAGCTGGAACTTGAGGCCGATGAAGTCGATGCGGCGTGCGCCGAGTTCCAGGGCATCGATGGCGTCGGGTTCACGGAGGGTCGTGGCGGGGTAGGAGGTTGCGGGCTCGTTGTTGGTTTTAGCGGCAGGGTAGGCGGCGCGGGCTTCGGCGATGAGGGTGAGGGCGCGCTCGGCGTGGAGGCGGACGTCGTGGATGTAGGGGCGGAGCTTGGTCGCGTAGTTCCCGCCGTCCTTGGACCAGGGGTCGATCCAGAAAAGGCCATCGGAGGCGTCGCCGGTCTTGGCCTGGAGCTTCAGGAGGTCGTGGGCGGCCATGATTTCGGCCTGTGCCTGATTCAGCTTGCCGGTGGGGTCGCCGTGGAAGACGGGGCCGAAGTCGGATTGGAATTGCGGGATGGAGCCGGCGCCGCCTTGCCAGGCCTGCGCGGCGCCAAAGACAATGCCGAGGTAGTTGTTGCTGGCGAGGGCTTCGCCGTCGTCGTACCAGATGGTGTTGAGCTGACCGTCCGCACCCATGGCGGCGCCGTCGCGCGTGAACTGCTGGATGTTGGCCATGCCCATGTTCCAGTTGGGGTAGACGCGGGACCAATTGTTGATGCCGGGTGCGACCCAGGTCTCGAAGCCGGCGTCGGTGAAGGGCTTGATGTAGCGGGCGAAGCCCTGGGGACGCGGGTTGTACCACCAGGTGACGGCCACCGTGTCGCGCTTGAAGTCGGCCGGCATGGTCTTCAGCAGGTCAGGGCTGTCCTGCACGATGTCGCCCCAGAAGAGCAGGCGGCGATCCAGCGGACGCAGGGTGGTGTTGATCTTCTGCAGGTAGGCGAGATAGACGGGAGCGAGACCCTGCGCGTCTACGGCCCCTTTGGTCTGGCCCTGGCCGAGGTCGACGGTTTCGTCTGCGCCGATGTGGAGGAAGGGGCTGGGGTAGAGCTCGGCGATCTCGGTGAACATCTGCTTGATGAGCGTGAGGGAGCCGGGCTGGGACGGTGCGAGGACGGTGCCGTGGGGTGTTTCGGCGAGCTGGGAATACTGCTCGAAGTTGAGGTTGTGGTGGAGATGGCCGAAGGCTTCCTGCTCGGGGATGACGGTGACGTGGTACTGCCGGGCGTAGGCGACGAGCTCACGCGCATCTGCCGCGGACATGGCGCCGCCGGGAGGCGCGGGCAGTGGGTTGGAGGCGTACTGCTGGGTGTGCTCGAAATAGGGGGAGTAGACGTTGGCCTTGTAGGCGGCCAGGGTGCGGATGAGCTTTTTCTGGAACTCGAGGGTATCGACGGGGCCGCGCGAGAGGTCGTCGTGCAGACCGCGGTAGCGGAGGACGGGCCAATCCCGAATGTCGGCGGCGTGGAGGATGGGCCCGTTCTGGCTGTCGAGGCTGAAGAGTTGCTTGGCGGTCTGCGCGGCGTAGAAAAGGCCTGCGGAGGTGGCCGCGGTGAGCGTGAGGCCCCCGGGCGTGGAGGTGATGGTGTAGCCTTCCGGCTTCATCTCGGCGGTGAGGTTTGGATCATTGGCGTGGCGCTCGAGCGTGATGCGCAGGCCATTTGGATCGGCGCTGGGGATGCGGCGGTCGGCGAGCGTTTGGCGAAGTTCCCCGGCGGCGAACTGGTCCTCGCCGTCACAGCCGGGGCAGAGGATCTGGACGCCGTGCGGGAGTGGCTGCTCGCCGTGCGGCGTGACCTGGCGCGGCTGTGGAATCAGGTGCAGGTTTGTCTGAGCGAGGGCCGTGGCGGCAAACAGGGGCAGGCAGAAGAGGGCGCGCGGAGCGTAAGAGCGCATGGGTACCAGCGTACATGGCGCCCACGCAGGCGAAGGCCGATGTACCTCGTATGCAATCGGCGGCACGTCGGGTGCATCCTAGTTGGCTGAAGGAGACAGGCACAGCAATGAGCGAGAAGAACGATGCGCACGCACAGGACTACCACGATCTAAGCGGGACTGAGGCGCGGGAGAAGATCGGCTCCCTGATCAAGGGCATTCACATCTGCATGATGAATACGGCCGGCAAGGACGGGTCGATCGATTCGCGGCCCATGGCGCTGCAGAATACGCCGTTTGATGGGACCCTGTGGTTCCTGACGCGTGGCAGCTCGGAGAAGGTGGATGAGGTGCAGCAGGATCGCCACGTGACGCTGACGTTTGCCGAGCCGTCGGATCACAAGTACGTCACCCTGAAGGGGAAAGCGACTGTTTCTACGGATCACGCCAAGGTGCATGAGCTTTGGAACGAGATGTACAAGGCATGGTTCCCGAAGGGTCCGGAAGATCCGGATATCTCCGTTCTGCGGGTGGATGTGAGCGACGGCGATTACTGGGAAGCATCCAGCAGCAAGGTGTTGTTCTACGCGAAGTATGCCTTGGCAGCCGTCACTGGTGGCAAGGTTTCTGTGGGTGAGAGCGGACACGTTTCTGTGTAGGGATTGTCGTTCTGTAGCGAGGTGGAGGGTGTTGTGGCGCCCCTGGCGAAAGCAGATCCCTCCGCTTCGCTGCGGGATGACAAATGGGGTGTGTTGAGGATGCGGTGGGGCTTTGTCGCTGCCGTGGGCGAAAAGCAGATCCCTCCGCTGCGCTACGGGATGACAAATGTGGGGTGGGTTGAGTATGCGCTGGGGCTTTGTCGCTGCCGTGGGCAAGAAGCAGATCCCTTCGCTGCGCTACGGGATGACAAGTGTGGGGTGGGTTGAGGAT
>CAZZXY010000128.1:0-10445 GCA_964658105.1 Verrucomicrobia bacterium Tous-C9LFEB
CCCTCGAGCTTTTGCAGATCGGGGTACTTCTCGGCAGGCAGGGTGACTTCCTTCAGTCGGTAAGTGCGCGCATAGTGCAGCGTGTGGCCATGAAGCTCCGTGGCACTTTCGTACGTGGCGAAGCCAAAGTCGGCCTTGACCGGATCCGGCAACTCATCGACGGTGTATCCCTCGGGTAGCTCGATATCGAAGCTGTCGACAGCCTGCATGGTCTCGCCAAGATCGATCGCGATCGTTCGCGGCTTACGATCGATGGGAAACGTCTCGCTGCCTACAACCCGGGTCCGCACCGTCAGAAGAGGACCTGTTGCGGACGCAAAATGACCCGCCTCGAGCTGGTACTTGAGGGTGAGGTCTTCGTTCAACGCGTCAAGATTGGAGACCTTGAGATCGGACACGGAGACGGACATGAAATCTCTCGCGATGCTGCGATCGAGGTAGTTTTGCTGCGCCCTGGCATCCTGGCCGAAAGCCTGCCGTCGTCGCATGGCCAGATCGCCGAAGCGCTTCTCGGTGACAGCTCCCTTCAGGGTCCCATCCGTCGTCAGTTCAAAGGTTCCCGACCGCTCCACGCGGTTGAGGTCGGGGCTGAGTACCGGAAGTTCGATCACCTGGCTCGCCGGGCCTTCCATCAGGATGCCGTAGCTGCCCTGGAGATTAGCCTCCAGCTGACCAAAGGGCGTTCGTTCCCAGGTGGGGTCGAAGATCAGGTAGCGCTTGCCCGTCTCTGCCGTGACGACACTGTGCAGTTTCGGGGACTTGTAGCCTGCCGGGATCTCGATTGCGCCAATCATGTGGTTCCCGACAATGGACGGCGCCTTGGGATCGACAACCCCACGACGCGTGTCCACCATCAACAGGGCGCTGTGTATCCCAACGCTCGAGAGCATGGCTGAGAGCAGCGTGGCCTTGTCCTTGCAGTCGCCGTAGCGGCCACGGAAGATTTCCTGGGCAGGGTGTGGCTGGTAGCCGCCGATACCCATCTCCACGACGAAGTAGCGGATGCGCTTCTGAACAAACTCGCCGATCGCCTCGGCTTTGTCATAGAAATCCGTTTTGCCGGCCGTCAGCTCGGCAGCCTTTGCGGAGACGTCCGGCGAGGCGGCAAGACGGTCGTGGGCTAGCCCGTCATACCATTCGCCGATGCCCTTCCAGGTGCCCTCCTGTGGTGTGGCCAGCCCCGGTCCGCTGTAATGCACTGTCAAGCGAGCTGCCAGAGCGCCCTGATCTGGCGAGAGCGGAACGTCTGTGAGCTCGACGGGCAGCTGATGGTCTAGCTCCCACCGCAGCGCGTTACCAGGAAGCTCGGCGGGTTCCACCTTGGCGTGGTGCGACCAGCTGGTGGTGAAACGAAAGCCGGGCGGAAGTACCAGCGTGAAGCTCTGATTCTGACGTGGAAGATCATCCTGGAAAAACCAGTTTGTTTCGGCAAGGTAGGGCCGCTCGCGCCGCTCGTATTCCAGCGCAACGATGCCACCGGGGTCACGGCCGGGGGGTGAAGCCACACGGGCGCGTTCGTCGGAGTACAACTCCCCGGCTTCGCCGGGAGCGCCCAAGTCGAGGATGTCGCTGTCCTTCAGCGCGTACTCGTGACCCGTCGGGTCGATGCTCCAAACGTGCATGGACAGGACTTTGGAGTCCTTGTCATACGGCACAAACGGATAGGCGTACTCCCGTCCTTGTGGGCGAAGAATCTTCACCACGCGTCGAACATGCACCGTCGCCCGACCGTCCGGCGCTACAGTCTAAACCGTTTCGTCCAGCAGAACAACTGCTTTGGTCGAGGAGGGCAGCGAAGGCAGGGGCTGAGCGGCAGCCGCTCGGACCCAGTCCGGCGCGGGCGTCGCAGCACGGAGCGGAAGGGCTCCGGACAGCAGGGGCGTTACAGCGCAGAGCCACAATGGCCCGGAGGCAAGAAGCTTTCGGAAGCGAACGCCTGTCCGTTGAGGAGTTTTCAGAAAAGCAGCTAGGGAGAATGCACAAGACTTTTGCGTGTTGCGGGGCCGGACGGACATGGTTCCTAACAGGCGCAGCAGCGAAACAGCCCGGATGCGCAATCTCTTGAAAAGATTTGGTAGCAGCTTTATATAGGCACCGGAAGGTCGGATTCAACACCTATTTCGGTTCACGCGGAATCAATAGTTACTCCCGTTAGTAACATTTACACGCCCGCCTGCTAGGACATCCCGCTTGGGGGAACCTCCGGCAGTGCAGCCAGGACATTGTCGGGTTCGGGCCTGAGCCGATGATCGGCAAACGTCGCCGCGAAGAGAACCTGCCCGGTCGGGTCTAGGACATAGGTAGCCGGCAGCGGCAGGCGCCATGTTGTATCGCCATTCATCAGGGGTACGTTTACGAGCATGGAACGGAGATAGCCCTGCGAGCTCTCCGGCACTGTGTAGGCAAGTCCGAATGCCTCGGCAACGCCGCAGCGCGGATCCGACAGGACAGGGAAGGTCAGATCGTGCCGTTCCGTCGTGAAGGCATTCTGCCGCGGCGTTTGTGGGCTGATGCTGACCAGCAGTGCCTTGCGATAGCGCAGCTCTGGCTGGAGCCTCTGCCACGCCTCCAGCTCAGTGATGTCGTAAGGATCCCAACGTCCGCGGAAGAAGTTCACGATCAGAGCTCCCAGCGAGAGCAGATCCGAGGAGCGGACCACCTTGCCATTCGCTCCCATCAACGTGAACGATGGCGCGATGGCACCAACCGGGAGAATGCGGTGCTCCTGCCCGGAAGCTTGCAGCTCCGCGACGAGACGCTCCGTGCCGGCGAGGCGGTCCGCAGGCACCAGAGCGCGTGTGTTGGCCGTGATCTCGTCCAGTTGTTGCTGTAGTGGGGCGCGCGAGGATGCAGGGGAAGACGTCACAGTCGCAGTGTAGGCGATGGCAGTCCGCCGCAGCCACTAGATCTGCGAAGTGCTCAGGGGGCTCAGGATCAGGTTGCTGATATTGCTGACGATGGACTCATAGGCATACCGTGGCGAGTTGGATAGCTGCTTCCAGGCAGGGTCAGCACCGAAAGCCGCCCAGTTCGCCTCCAACTCGTGAGTATCCGCGAAGGAGAGCATATAGGTCAGGCTTGGCATGCGGGAGCCGACCAGCGTCTGGCCGAAGAAGACGGGATGGAGGCCGTTCCGTTGAAAGATCTCGAACTCGCCGTGGTTAAACATCTCCAGCTTGCGAACGTGGGCTGCCTCGCTTGGGCTCTCATAGGTGCGCAGTTGAAAGATGCGCCGGGCCTTCGTTCCGCCTGCCGGAGCCGTGAGTTTGGGCCAGCCTTCAAAGGCAAGCAGAAGCGCGCTCTCCATCCGATCAAAGGACGGCGAGGCCGCGGGAGCAGCCCGGAACGGCTGCGCGGCTTTCAGGAACGCCTCGTCCTTCCCAAGCTGTTCATCAAGCGTAGCGAGCGCGCCGGGAGAAGCAGCCGGAATCAGGAGGTAGTAGGCCGGCGTTTCCGGGCCGATATCGAGCTTGAAGGCGCCGACGGGTCCGAGGTCAAGGCGGGTAAGCGCAGGCACCAGTGCCTCGGTGAAGTACTGCTCGATGAGTGCCGCCTGTGGACCCATCCGTAATTGAAAGCGACGGAGGAGGTAAAACTCGCGAGCGGGGGTGCCGGGGTTTGGAAGGCTCATGGGCGTGTGGGATGCCGTTTGCGCGGCGAGCGCCGAGGCCGAGGCGGACAGCGAGGCGGCGATAAACTGGCGTCGTTGCATGTCCGGTGATTGTAGAGCCGTTTGCACGGGGCGACGTAACCAGTGAGGGATCCTTTAACGTCATAGCCCTCGAGCGCCTGCTATCGGCTCGCGGAGCTGTAGCCTATGCAAGGTGTAGGACACGCACGGAGAGGATCTGCAAATTTACGACCACATCGATCTAAATAAGGGCAAGGGAAATGGTCCCGGCACGCATCGGGTCAGCAGCGGCCTCATAGGCCCACTGGGTTGGAGCCGGGGCGCCGTCGTGCTTTGCATGCTGCTGATCGGTGCGCTTGCCCTAGGAGGATGCGACGGCTTTTTCATCAGTTCGAAGACGACCACGACGCTGACCAGCTCCGCCGCCACGGTGGTGTCCGGCACCTCGGTCGTCCTGACAGCCAAGGTGGTGACCGCAGCGGCCACGGGTACCGTTACCTTCTATGACGGGACCACCTCGCTGGGGACCGGTACGCTGACCTCAGGCACAGCCACCTACACCGCCACGGCGCTCAGCGCGGGAACACACACCCTGAAGGCGGTGTATGGCGGGGACAATACCTACAACAGCAGTACCTCTGCTCCGGTCACTGTGGTGGTCACCGTCGCCCTGACGGACACGACGACGACACTGACCACCTCGTCTGCGTCCGAACCTGTTGGCATGTCGCTGGTGTTAACCGGCACTGTGGCCAGTACGTCCGCTACCGGCACCGTGAAGTTCTTCGACGGCACTGACCAGATTGGGACAGCGACGTTAAGTTCAGGAGTGGGTACGTTCGCAACCAGCACATTGACGGCTGGTTCGCACTCCCTCACGGCGGTCTATGGGGGCGACAGCACCTATGCCACGAGTACGTCCGACCCGGTGACCGTGGCAATCACCTCGGCCACGGCGGAGTGAGCGACACGCAGGCTCGCCACCACTGGCGAGGGCGCGAAGAGAGTACAGTAGAGAGAGCAAGTCGAGGGCTTCCCGGTTCGTTGGGCGAGTTTTGGCATCCTATGACTACGCGTTCTTCGCCTGGTAATTTTGGAAGAGCTTCGCAGCAGATCCTGCCAGCTATCAGGCAAGTCAGCCACGCCTTTTATCATCGCGCGCCTGCCTTTTTCATTCTCTTCACCCCTATCTCAATGGAGGCATGGTGGCCACACCCGCGCAGGACAAATACTTTTTACGATCCCTTCACCAGGAGATCGATCTCTTCGACCGCAAGCTGGCCCACATGCTTCGGTATGACAGCTTTGCCAGCGAGGCGGAGCGCAAGGCATCTGCCAGCAAGCTCGTTGCCAAGCGCGAGACGCTCGCCAAGGCCGCTCGCAAGCTGGTTGAGGATGGCATAGAGTTCAAGAGCTCCGAACTGCCCCGCTCGTTCCGTACGGATGACGATGAGCCTCACGAGGTAGAAACGCCTGCCGTTACAGCGGCGCCGGTGGTTGAACCCGGCAAGCTGAAGCTGCCACGGGTGGACCGGCCACTGCCGTCCCCCTACGCGGGAACCATCCTCGATGTTCAGGCGGATATTCAGGCCTACAAGCGAAACCGCAGCAAGGCCACGCGCGCCCAGGCCTGAGTCAACCTCAAGCCAAGGTGAGCACTCAGCAAATGAAAGGGATGGGGCCACTCGCCTCATCCCTTCGACGTTGCTGGGCACAGAGTTCGCCCTGCTCGCTGTGGGTGAACATCTAGTTTCACGTCAAGCCAATGGCCTCACCAGTTCAGGTGCAGCAGCGATAAAGCACCGCGTGACAGCGAGAGCGAGGACCCTGTTGTGCCACCATGTACAGCCTCGGTGCTCGAACGGATCGGTATCAGTTCCGACGCTCTCTTCAGGTCCTCGATCTGTGCTGCCGAGGGTGCCTGTGGGCTTCCCATCCTGATCCACCGGGAGTGGGCATTGGCGTGTTCATCATCCATGCGGTACTCGGTAATCTGCACCTTTGTGGCGGGTATGCCGGCGGCCTGGAAGTCGACGGCGGTTGGGTCCGCGGGAAGATCGTCGTCATGGTAGTTCCAGATCAGGACATCCATGGATCGCTCGTCGCGCGTAGCAATGGCATCGATGTCCGGCGCACCGGTAACAGATCGCCATTCAATGAGCTCGATCGGAACGGCACCTGAACTGTCTACCTTCAGCCGTTCGCCGTGAAGCTTTGCAAACATCCGAAACGCACTCATCACGGGCTCATCCACGCCATGTGTCGAAAGGGAACGTGTCCGTGCAAACCACGGCATGTTCTCGTATTGAAACGCCCAGGTTACGCCGCCCGCCAGCTTCACTCCACGCATCCGCGCCAGCTCAACTGGTTTGGTCAGCATCTCGGCAACGCTTGCCGCGTAAAGCGGCCCGGTGCGAAATGCCATGTCGGGTCCGGTGCAGGCTGCGCAGAACTCTGGATCGGATTCCGTAAAGACGATGGGCAGGGAACGAAGTTCCGGAAAGCTTGCGACCACTCTCATCCCCTGGTCATCGGCCTGAAGATGTCTTCCCAGGTTCAGTTGCGCATGGGCCTGGGCTTCCCTGGAAGCAGGCACGACCACAGAGTGACCTTTTGGGTTGAAGGTGATGAAGTCCAGCGGTACACCGGGTTTTCCTGTGTCGGCGTTGATGCCATGTGTGACATGGTTTAGGAAGTGCTCCAGAAACGAATCGCGATGTCTCCAGAAGAAGTGACGCGGCAGAGTTCCCGTTGTCCCCGGTCCTCCTATCTTCGCTGTCGGTAGGACCTGCCGCACCGCCCCCGCGGTTACGTCATAGAGACGTTCATACTCTTCGCGCGATCCTTGAAAGTAGGGGATGTCGGGCTCGTTCCAGACCTCCCACAGCCACGTATCGGTTTGTGCGCCGTACCGTTCATGCAGGTGGGTGACCCAGGCAACAATCAATGCGCGCCACTTCGCGTAGTCTCTGGGCGGGTAACCCCACCCCGCGTACACGGTGTCTCCGTTCCCCTCGATAAACTCGCGGCGGTAAGGATCGGGGTGCGTGGACAGGGCCTCCGGCATGAAACCGATTTCGACCAGCGGCCTTATCCCGGTGGCCTGAAAGTTATCGAAAATCTGGTCTGTAATCTTCCAGTCGTAGATCGGGGTGCCGTCCGGAGCTTCACGGTAGACACCCGTGGAACCCCACTTGAGCGCGCCTGTTCCATCGCCGCTGGTTAGCAAATTATGTGTGCGGAAGTACACCGGTGTGGCCGGGTCCAGATGGCTGAGCTTGCGCAACAGGTCTGCCCCGCCTGGCGTGTAGGTATAGTTTGGCTCGTCGGCGCCGAAGTAATCCCAAATGGGTGTGTAGGGCCCCAGGGATTGGGAAGCATCTACCCGCAGGCGGACTGGGTGGGCGTGACGCCAGGCAAACCTCCAATACGTAGCAGTGGCCAGATCCAGAAGAAGCAGAACAACTGCCAGGAGAGCCGAGAAGCGAGCGACGTCACGCAGAAAGCGCTGCGGCCTCCCGCCAGCATCGGTCTCACGGGAAGTGTTGGCTGGGAGCGGCATGCGGTCCATGCTCTCAGGAGGGTGCGGGTGGCGCAAGAAATACTGTCTCGAGAAGTTGCGCTGTCGGAGAAAAGGACAAACCCCAATGCCATCCCTTCCGCGAGTGCTACGCGGTGGGCGCGCCAGTCCTGACCGGCATGAGTTGCTCAGCTGGCCCCGAGATCAGTTGGCGCAACGAAAGGATGTGGGCGGTGTAGCCGATCGGGACGAGTATGGCGGGCAAGTAGATGAAGGGAAACTGCGTAAGCAGCGTGTTCGCGGGTTCTGTGACGAACATACGAAGGGGCGTTGGCATGGATAGCACGGCGATCACGACGATGTTCAGGAGCAGCGCCATACCCGCTAAGTTCCACGCGATGCCCAAAGTCCGATTGCGGGTGCGTTGCCAGAGCCAGCCAGCAAAGGGAGCGCTGAGACCGGCGAGGATGTCGAAGTTGCGCCCTTCAAAGGTCATCTGGACGGGGATGGCACCGGTCTTGTACCCGCGCCAGAGCAGCAGTTCCACCAGGATGCGGAAAGCCTGGATAAAGAAGAGCCAGCTGACCGGTGTGTGCCGGAGGGCTTCTCGCAAATTGCGCGAGCTAAAGCTGACGACGGCCAGGGCAACGGCTGGCAGCAGGAGCGCGAACAGGAGGCGCGGTGGGCGGGCGGCGAAGTTACTGAAGAATCCTGCGCGCGCAAGCAGACCCACAAGCAAAAACCACAGGGCCGCCACGACGATGCAAAGCTCTATGGCCCGACGTTGCCGCCCCGGCTGGACGCTTGAGCGACGCAGACCATAGCGGAAACCCGCGAGCAGGAGACAGAAACAAAAAACTGCAAGGAGAGCGATCAGGACAGCGGACGGTGAAAGCAGAGAGAGCATAGGCGGGCCTCGATAAGGGAGAAAACTGGCCCGCTGGATAGGGCCATTATGCCCGAAGCCTCGGTAGCAGCGTCCAAGCGCGCGAGCCATCCATTAGAAGAATGGGAGGGCAGAGCCGCGCTTCGAGGAAGCTGCATCTGCGAAGCGGATGCTGTACCTACTCCTTCTATGGGCACGTACTCATTAAGGGCGATCCTTTGTGTTGGTGCTTGGTCCACCTGCCTGATACAGTTGCGGGCGATGCGTCGCAGCCATATCTGGATCATGTGTCTTCTCGTCCTGTCGCGTGGCGTTCCAATGCCTATCGAAGCGACGGTTGCAGCCGCGACCACGTCGGGCAATGTCGATTCGGTAGTGAACACGGCGGCTGGGGACTTCTTTAAGAACAGTCCTCAGGCCGTGGGACTCTCGGTGGCGGTGTTGATCAACGGCAAGGCTCATTTCTATAACTATGGAAGTCGCGAGAAGGGTGGCCATCAGAAGCCCGCCGCCGATAGCCTGTATGCCATTGCTTCGATCAGCAAAACCTTCACCGGGACGCTCCTTGCCCAGGCACAACTCGAGGGAAGAGCCAGTCTCAAGGACGACGTCCGCAAGTTTCTTCCGGGTGAGTACCCGAACCTGGCATTCAACGGTCACCCGATCCGACTCCAGGACCTCGTAAATCATCTCTCCGGGCTGCCTTTCAATCTGCCCGATGTGCCGGGGAATCGGCCGCCGTTTGACGGGCCTACACCCCCGGACTTGCAAAGCCGTCTGGATCACTACACGCGAGCTGACTTTCTCGCGGATCTGCACACGGTGAAGCTGGACAGGGTGCCGGGAGAGACGTTCAGCTACTCAAACGTGGGTGCGGTGCTGGCGAGCCTGGTGTTGGAGCGAATCTACGGCAAGCCCTATGAGGAGCTCGTGAAGCAGAAGATTGGCGCGCCGCTGGGCATGACCGACACGACGATCTCTCTAAGCGCCTCGCAGCGGAAGCGTTTGATGACGGGGTATGACGAGGCGGGTCATGCCACACCTTACCCGCAGGAGATGCTGCTCGGGGCAGGCGCGTTGAAGTCCACAACCGCGGACATGCTGAAGTACGCGCAATGGGAGATGGCGGAGAGCGATCCCGCTGTCAGGCTTTCGCACCAGGCGACATTTACGTCAAAGAACTACTCGGCTGGACTGAACTGGCAGATGATCACGGTGGGTGACGCACGGCGCATCTGGCAGGAGGGAGATCTCCCGGGCTTTGCAAGCATCTGCGCCGTCTTTCCCGAGGCTCACCTTGCCATCGTCACGTTGGTGAATGAGGAGGACCACAAGTCCTCTCACCAGTTGACGCTCATGACCAACCGCATTGTGACGGAGCTGTCTCCTGCCTCAGCAAATCTGTTCTGAAGCAGGAGCAGGTTTTCTGGATCGACGTAGGGTGGCCGTGAGTGGCCGCTCGCCCTAGACCTGGATCATGCCACCGTCGACGAAGAGCTCCACACCGGCGACATAGCTGCTGTCGTCGCTGGAGAGAAAGACGACGACCTTGGCAATCTCGTCGGATTCGCCCATGCGGCCGAGGGGCACGCCGGCCACCATCTGTGCCTTGAACTGCTTCTGCACTTCGGGGTCGGTAGCGAGGTTGCTGATGCCCGGGGTCTCGATGGGGCCTGGGCTGACGACGTTGACGCGGATCCTGCGGCTGGCGAGCTCGTTGGTCCAGGTGCGGGCAAAGGAGCGTACGGCGGCCTTCGTGGCGTTGTACACGCCCATGTTCGGGAAGCCCTTGCTGGACACGATGGAGGCGTTGAGAACGATCGTCGCGCCGTCGGGCATCAGCGGCAGGGCTTTCTGTACGGTGAAGACCAGCCCCTTCACGTTGGCGTTGAAGGTCTTGTCGAAGTGCTCTTCGGTGTAGGCGCCAAGGGGTGAGAACTCGGCTGCGCCGGCGTTGGCGAAGAGGACGTCCACGCGGCCCTTCTCGCGCTTGACCTGGTCGAAGAGGCGGTCGAGGTCGCCGAGGCTGGAGACATCGCCCTGCACGCCGATGACGTCCTTGCCGATCTCCTTCACTGCCTCGTCGAGGTTGGCCTGACGACGGCCTGTGATGTAGACGAACGCGCCTTCCGCTACGAAGCGCTTGGCTGTGGCCAGGCCGATGCCGCTATTGCCGCCGGTGACGACGGCGATCTTGCCGCTGAGCTTTCCCATGTGACTCCTCTTGCGTTCAGCGTCGTTTGGATTGTTCGACGCTCATCGAATAGATGGAGGGGAGAGACGGAACGACTCTGACATTGCGCGTCGATGCCTGTGGAAACTTGCAATCGGGACTACCACCCCCTCCCCCCTATCTTTTGTGCAAAATATTCAAACGAGGGGAGTTAGCTGTGGTTTGTTCCACCGTT
>CAZZXY010000129.1:0-10345 GCA_964658105.1 Verrucomicrobia bacterium Tous-C9LFEB
AGTGCCAGGGGCCATCGAGGGAGGTGACCGTGCGATGGTCGACACCGACCAGCAGTGTCGTCAAAGGCTTTTGCTGCGCAAACGACGAGCCGGCTGCTGTGAGACCAAGGAGCAGCCAGAAAAGACGGCGGAGCCCGGACATACGGCGCGGTCGGGAACAGTGAACAGCAACGACGGATCGCATCATCTGGCCATCCCCAGAACTAGCGGCTTCATAGGGACCTTCCCTCATAAGAGTACAAAACCTTCCGTTTGGCTCAGCGGTTTGCTGAAGCACGTGCTTGCGTTCCGTGGCGATCTGCCTAAGCCGACGTCCAGACTTCGCAGGCGGATTGAGGTATGTCTCCAGCTTGCGCCGGCACTGAACGGGGTGAGGAATCAGGTACCCATAAAGATTGGTCTGATGTGTCGCTTGAACAGATTGTCTGTCACGTTGCGGGAGACGATCTCGCGGTTCGCCTGGAGTGCGTCGGTGTAGCGGCTACCTAGTTTCGCTGCCACCTTGAAACCGACGTGCAGCAGCTGTCGGAGGTCCGGGTTGTAAGCTGGCGACGTTGGGTCGTGGCGCAAGGCGCCCACGAACTGCTCACTGCTCCACCCGTATACCGTCTCTGGCCGCGGCAGCTTCACAGGATCGATGTCGATCACGGCAGCGTAGGGGGCGCACAACTCGTCGGCCTTCGCATAGGCCTCGGCGTAGATCCTCTGGGCCAGTACGAGGCCATCCCCACCAGCCTCTGCAAGCCCTATCACCTCCTCGAGCCAGGTGGTCCCAGCAGTCTTCACGTGCACGCCCGCGCCGAACTCTGTCAGAGCTTCGTGGATCGAGCGATAGATGGACCACTTGTCCGACCCCGAGTGCACGCTGAGTTTCAGAGTTTCTGGAAGGTTGTACCGGGAAACAGCATGGGCGATCGTGGCCACATCCTCGCGAAACTCTTTTGCAAATTGTGGCACGTCGCCCACGTAGTCCACCCCCTTGTTGAAGCGTCCGGTGAACTTCGGCGCAATCGTCTGCACGGGGATGTTTTCATCTGCAATGGCCGCGAGAATGACCAGAAGCTCTGGGGGTGTCTGCGGCGAGTCGGTCTCATCCATGGAGATCTCCGCGACAAAGTTGCCCTTGCCCTTGCGATCGGAGATCGCCCCGTATATCTCCCCGGCATGCTGTACGGCGGCCAGAAACTGCGTCGCGACACGCATCACGAACGCGTGATCCATGTGAAAGGGACGCGCAATGTTCGGGATGGTTAGAGCACCGCACAGCTCCGGATGCCGCGCAATAAAGGCTGCTACCTGGTCCGAGTCACTCTTATGACCAATGCTGTCTGCAACATCAATCGTGAAGAAGTTGCATGGCTCAACGAAGCGATCAAAAGTCTTCAGGTTGATATGATCTGCGTCAAGGAAGTAGGGCTTGTTCCATCGCAGTGCTTGCACCGCCGCATCCGCTGCGGCACGCGTGTCTTTCGGTTCAGAATCGACAATGAGATGTTCCCGATTTGATTTATTCCATACGGGTGTGATCTCCACGCCCGCCTCTGCGGCGAGAATGCACGCTCGCAGCTGCGCCTCAGCCTGATGGGCGAACCGGTCCCCCATGCCGAACGAATACTTTGACAATTGCATCCTTGACCCTCATCTTCCTCATCGCAGCTTCGGATCTCCGCTGCTGGAGAGATGCTCATCACGCGCTGCGGTGCCCTGCAAAAAAGAGCACCGTCGTGTTACTGGTTGACCCCGCTGGCCAGAAAGCCGCCATCGACAATGATCGTGTGACCGTTCGTGAAGGATGCGGCGCCCGAGGCAAGATAGATGGCCGCGCCCACAAGCTCCTCAGTCCTGCCAAATCGCCCCATGGGTGTTCGCATCCGAAGCTCCTGGCCGCGGGGCGTGCTGTCCAGGAGTTCGGCATTGAGTGCCGTTCGGAAGACGCCGGGAGCGATGGCATTCACCACTACACCCTTTTTGGCCCACTCCACAGCTAATGATCGCGTGAGCGAAACCACGCCTGCTTTACTTGCGGCATAGGCCGCTACTTCGTTAAGCGCCACGAACGAGTTCAGCGAAGCGATATTCACGATGCGTCCATACCCTACGTCGATCATGTGTCTACCGAACACCTGGCAGGCGCGCAAGGTTCCCGTGAGGTTGGTATCCACAATGTCCTGCCACTCGGCCTCGTCCTGAGTGAGTGTGGGTGTGCGCTTGATCTTGCCGGCGCAGTTTACCAGTATGTCTACGTTACCCAGCGCGCTGACCGTGTTGCTTAGTAAACGTTCCAGCTGTGCTCGATCTTTCAGATCGGTGGGTTGCCGCAGCGTCCGCTTACCGCGTGCTTCGATCTCAGCAGCCACCTCGTGCACCTGTGCTTCGCGGCGCCCCGTGCTCACAACGTCGGCGCCCGCCTCAGCCAGGCCAAGACTTATCGCGCGGCCAATGCCCGATGTGCCGCCGATGACCACGGAGACACAACCTTCCAAGCTCAAGGGATGTTTGTTCACAGAGGCTCCTTCTTGCCCTGGAAATGGCTTGTGACGCTGTCTGCCAGCGTGACTTGCTGAAGCCCTGGCACCAGCACCAGCAGAATGACGAGCGCTGCCGAATATACAGAACCGGCCAGCACGAAGAGTGGCGCATAGCTATGTGTCATCTGCAAGATGCGTCCCGCGCCGATGGACAACAGGACGCCACCCAGCGAGCCGGCCATTCCGCCGATGCCGACGACGGATCCAACAGCACTGGAAGGAAACATATCGGACGCAGTTGTGAACAGGTTTGCCGACCAGCCCTGGTGGGCCGCGGCTGCCAGGCTGAGTAATCCGACCGCGACCCACTCGGAACGCAGACGACCCGCGAACAGCATAGGCAGGGCACACAGCGCGCAGGCACACATGGCAGCGAGGCGGGCCTTACTGACCGGCAGCCCCAATCTGCTGAACAGCGCCGGAAGCCAGCCGCCACCAATGCTGCCTATCGTGGACACGTTGTAGACCAGAATGAGCGGAAGTCCCAGGTGGGACAGGCCCAGTTTAAAGCGCGAGTCGAAATAGCCCGGAAGCCAGAAGAGATAAAACCACCAGATGGGATCGGTGAGGAATTTCGCCGCGGCAAATGCCCACGTCTGGCGAAAGCCTAACAGTTTGCTCCACGGAAGAGACGGTCCCTTCAGCTCAGCAGCCTGTTCACGGATATATTGCAACTCCTCGCCGCTGAGGGTGGGATGTTCCTGAGGCTTGCGATATTTGGCGTACCACCAAACGATCCAAAACAGACTGAAGAGACCGGTCGATAGGAAGGCGGCACGCCAGCCAAATCGGAGTGTCACCCAGGGAATCAGCGCGGGCGCAACCATCGCACCGATGTTCGCCCCAGAGTTGAAGATTCCGGTCGCGAGCGAGCGTTCCTTTTGAGGGAACCAGTCAGCAACAGTCTTGATGGCTGCCGGAAAATTCCCAGACTCGCCTAAACCCAAAAAGAAGCGCGCCACGCCCAAGCCAAGGGCCGAACGTGCCAGAGCGTGCGACATGGCCGCCAAACTCCACGTGCCCATAATCAAGGCATAACCCAGACGAGACCCGAGCCGGTCCACAAGACGCCCCGCCAGCAGTAGACCGGCAGCATAGGCTACCTGGAACGCGGCAATAATGTACCCGAAGTCGGCTTCGGTCAGCCCCATACTGTGTTCCAGTGTTGGCTTCAGGAGGCCAATCACCTGACGATCCATGTAGTTGATCGACGTTGCCACGAAGAGCATGCCACAAATCGTCCAGCGGACACGTCGACCTGCCCCGCGGTTTTCGGATTGGACAGAGAGCGCCATGAGAGGTCGGCTATAGCTTATAGGCCCGGGGCAAGAGGCTGCTCGTTAGAGTGCACAGTACGAACATATTGGGCTTGTAAATGGGGTTTCGCGACGTGGTGGGCAAGATGCAAAGACTAAAGACGATCAGCGATCCGATGAATGCTTCACCTGACGGGCAGTATGATTTCCAACCGGCTTCATAAGTGCCTGGGCCGCCGTATCGAAGCAAAGGCCCGTTAGCGTAAATCTCAACGGATGAGCACGAGACATAGAGGGTGAACGCCCTGCCCATTCAGCAACGATGATCTGAAGAAGATCACGCCGCACGAAGAAACAACGATTGAGGCCGCGACATCAGGCCCTACCGTACTTGCTGGGTGCGTTGCTTGATCAGTCGAGCGATAGCGGGCTGAATGGACTGCGCCAAGGCCTCGTGTCCGTATGGAGAAAGGTGAGCGTCCTGCGTAAAGAAGAACCGGTGCCTCTCAGATGAAGCGTAACTCAGCAAATCAGGCAGCGGATCGTGCAACAGGCATTGCGTTGCGGCCATTAAATCTCGGTAGCGCGATTGATAGCCGGTCGGATCGCTCTCGCCATAAACGAAAGCCCGCATAGGTATCGGAACCAGTAGCACAGGCGTGCGACTGTTGGCGATCCACACTTTGAGGATCTCGGACAGGAGCCGCCACCCGACATTGTCGGGTGAACCGTAATCGGGAGCACGCTGGACCTTTCGGATCCGCTGGATAAGCACGCCCAGTCTTGAACCCATGAGCGCTCTCCTTGTGGCGGTGTTCGGCACAACGCTTCTGACCGTGTTGAGCGTTCGGGAGACCCACCTAACCGGCTCGGCTGAAGGAGGCATGCGATTCTGTGGCACGGTCTCCCCTGTCCAAGATCCTTTGGGCACCGGGACATGATTGAGCGACAGAACGTTGCCGCAGAATTCGTAGTAGGGCTTGGCGTAATAGAACTTCTCGCCATGCGGATCTTTCCAGGCATGAAAACGAGTAGAGACTCGCGCGATGTCTTCAACATAAAGGCCGATGACGACGAGATCATGCGCGATGTGGCGGTGCTCGAGATAGGTGAGGTATTCCTGATCGACCCCAATCCCGTCGATTGCGAAGTTGAAGATTTCCAGGTCCGGGGTCATTCCTTCGATCAGATCGCTGTAGCGCTGCCGATTGCTGACCCCCAAGGCCGCCGTCTGGGAATCTCCGAAGAGCAGCACCCGAGAGACGCCGGGCGCGCGTTCGGCCACGAACTCATGCTCGGAGCGGAAGCCTGCCGTGTTACTGCGTATCAGGTAGCCGCCACTTTCGTGCGGCATGCGGCCCTTGAAGCTCGGCGTGTAGGTAAAGCCGATCCGCGGATGGTAAGCCAAATGGGACTGCCAGATCATAGCGACGGTTTCTCGCCGTAGCGTTTTGCCATGCGTGCGCGACGCTCGACAACAAGCTCATACTGTTCCGGCGGCCAGTTCGAGTAATAGTCGGTCTTCATGAGTGCTTCCGAGCCGGCCAGGACCGCGCCGATCCGATTGACGACGACGATGAAATACAAGTCTCCGGTGCGCGATCCGCTGTAGCGGCTGAACATGGTCTTGGTGACGCCCGTATTCAGGAAGAGGTCGTCGGGGATCATCTCGGCATTGATACGTTCGACGAAGTCGGAGATGCCCCACTGCCATTGGACGCGCGGTGGAAAAGCGATCACGCGCGTCGAGAGCTTTGGGCTGTCGCGCAGCTCAACCGTCTTCTCGTGAATGAACCCGCGGACATCGCCTTCCATGTAAACCCTGACGTCGACCTGGCCGGCTAGAATGGCGCCCCGGGCGTAGGGGCAGGGCGGAAATTTGCCGGCGTAGAAGCTGTTGTTGACCGCCACAAAAGCGTTAAGCCAGGCCCAGACATCCCGCTCGATCGCAGCGGAGAGTGGCTCGCCGGGGGTCGCATCCTGTGTCTTGTTGATGATCTGCATTGGCCAAGCCTCTTCGCCTAGAACATCGTGTAGCAATAGGGGTCGACGTCGCCATCACTTTCGACAGCCTCGGCGCGCAGCGCAGCGATGATCTCCTTCAGCCGAAGGCCTGAGATCGCGAGTTGATGCTCGCCTTGCTTTGTCCAATGCTCAACTAACGCCTCGACAAGGCTATCGGCATCGCCGCCGCCGGGGAAGTCGAAATCCGTTGGCGTCAACTGCGGTGCGCTTGGCTCCAAGAAGTAGGTGGTCTGTTCAGGCTCCCGGGCGAGCGGAAAATAGCCGGCTTTCCCGGCGGCGGCAGCAGGGTCGATGACTGCATCGAAGAGTGCGTGGGCAAGGGCGGTCGCACGTCCGTTCATGGCGAACGCTGGTACTGCTTCAATCGAGCTCATGCAAGAGCCTCCAATCAGAGTTTTCCTTCCACGCCGGCTGCTCGCTTTTCCATAGAAGCCTGTCCTCGATCACGAGCAGGTCGATGTCCGTGCGCATGAAGCACCGGTAAGCATCCTGTGGCGTGCAAACGATGGGCTCGCCGCGGACGTTGAAGGAGGTATTCACGAGGACGGGACATCCGGTCAGTGCTTCGAATGCGGAAAGGAGGCGTGCGAAGTCCGGATTGCGCACGGGGTCGACGGTCTGCACGCGGGCACTGCCGTCGACATGGGTGACGGCCGGGATCACACTTCGCGCCTGGTTAATGATCGCCAGCATGTCGTCACCTTGTGCAGACATAGGCGGCGTGGGTAGACCGTGCTCCGCTTTTACGGAAGCGACGAGGAGCATGTAGGGGCTCTCGTCCGCGAGATCGAAATAATCCGAAGCGCGATCCGCAAGGATTGCCGGCGCAAAAGGGCGAAAACTTTCACGAAACTTCACCTTGAGGTTCATCACACTTTGCATGTCGGGGCGGCGCGGGTCGCCAAGAATCGATCGGGCGCCGAGCGCGCGCGGACCGAACTCCATCCGTCCGGCAAAGTAGCCCACCACTTTGCCGTCGGCGAGCGCGGCCGCCACCATGCGTGCCAATTCGGCCGGATCCGCAACCTGGCAGCTGGGCCAGTCCTGGCGATCAAGGATCGAGGCGACCTCGTGCGGCGCAAAACGCGGTCCCAGCAAGCTTCCGGACAGCCCGTCGTGCGGGTTCACGACGCGTGGCGCTCCAAACAACTGATGGGAAACCAAGAGCGCCGCGCCGAGCGCACCGCCTGCATCGCCCGCAGCTGGTTGAATGAACAGATCATCGAGCCCGGATTCGCGGAGTACCCTGCCATTCGCCACGCAATTTAACGCGACGCCGCCGGCCATGGTGAGCCGCTTCGATCCCGTCAACTGCTGGGCATGAGCGACGAGTTTGAGGATGACGTCTTCAATCACCAGCTGGATCGATGCCGCGAGATCCATCTCCTTTCGGGTAATCAACGCTTCGCGCTCCCGCGCTGGACCTCCGAACAGACGATCGAATCGTTCGTTGGTCATAAACGCCGAATCGAGGTAGCCGAAATAGGTCGTGTCGAGGCGAAATGAGCCGTCATCCTTCACGTCGATGAGCTTGTCCCGGATCAGGCTCGCGTATCGAGGTTCGCCGTATGGCGCTAAACCCATCAGCTTGTATTCGCCCGAGTTGACCTTGAACCCGCAGTAAGAGGTGATAGCGCTGTACAGCAGTCCAAGCGAATGCGGATAGCGGATTTCCCGAATCGGTTCAATCTGCACGCCATTGCCGAAACCGAGGGTGCAAGTCGCCCACTCTCCGACCCCGTCGACGATGAGGATCGCTGCACTCTCAAAGGGCGAAGGGTAAAAGCAACTTGCGGCATGGGCCATATGGTGTTGGGTCACCAGCAGGCGAGGGCACTGGCCGAGAGTCGCCTCGATGTCCTCCCCGAAGCGGGCCTTGGCACCAAGCATCCCACGGCATGCCGCAGCGAAATGATCGCGGCCCGCTGGTGCCATTGTCACCGCATTTTTCACGACGCGGTCGAGCGAAAGGAGCGGATTGTCGTAGAGGACAACGCCGTCCAGTTCCGAGGGCTCGATGAAAGCCTCGCCGAGACAGTAATTGATGGCATGGCGCGGAAAGCGAGGGTCATGCTTCTTGCGCGAGAACCGCTCTTCCTGCGCCGCGGCAATGATTACCCCATCCCGCACGATTGCAGCGGCGGCGTCATGGTAATAGGCCGAAATGCCCAAGACGTATCCCATTTGCGTGCACCCATCGCGTGAAAGCAATCAAGAAAGCATTCGCTAGCAGAAGTGTTTTGACCTGGCTGCCGACTTGGATCAGCGCACCAGCAGCTGAATATCAGGAGCAAAAGTGCGCAAGGGGAGAACTCGCAGCACGGTGAAGCAAGCCTAGAGCAAGAACAGCGGGAAAGCGACCTCAAATTCACTTGCCGTCCACACACTTTCAGAGAAATGCGGAATGCGGAAGTCTGAGCCGTGACGCCCTTGAAGCAGCGGCCATTCCTGATCCCTGCGCTTCTCTCAGAAGGATGCTGGGTTGGAACGGGGAGAGCGCTAAGCAGTGTGGAGCCAGACAAAGCGGGCGATGAAGAGCGCGGCGAGCCCGTAGAGCATCCAGTGCTCCTTGCGGGCGCGGCCGGTGGCTAGCTCGAGTGTGGCGAAGCTGATGATGCCGAAGCTGAGGCCGGTGGCGATGGAGTAGGTCAGCGGGATGGTGATGAGGGTGAGAAAGGCGGGGATGGCGATGCGGGGCTCGTCCCAGTCAATGCGCGCGGCGCCCGCAACCATGAGTGCGCCGACGAGGATGAGCGCGGGTGCGGTGGCGAAGGTGGGGATCGCGCCCACGACCGGGGCGATAAAGATGCTGACCAGAAAGAGCAGGCCGGTGGTGATGGCGGTGACGCCGGTGCGTCCGCCGGCGGCTACGCCTGAGGCGGACTCGATGTAGCTGGTGACCGTGGAGGTGCCGGCGAGCGAGCCGACGACGGTGGCAGCGGCATCGGCGAAGAAGATGCGGTCGAGACGCGGTATGGTGCCGGCTTCGGGACCTGTTTGGGCGATGAGGCCGGCGCGTTCTGTGACGGCGACGAGGGTACCGATGTTGTCGAAGAGATCGACGAACAGAAAGACGAAGATGATCTCAAGGGCGTTGAGGCGGAGCGCGCCGCGCAGGTCGAGATGGAAGGCCGTGGAGCGGATGGCCGTGGGGTTGAGCGTGGCGGGGTGCCAGTGGACCTGGCCACAGAGGATGCCGACGACCAGCGTGCCGAGAATGCCGATCAGCATGGCCGCGCGGACGCGCAGGGCCTGCAGTATGGCAATAAGGGCGATGCCGAAGATGGCCAGCAGCGTGGCAGGATTGTGCAGGTTGCCGAGGGTGACCGCGGTCGCGGGGCTGGGTACGATGAGGCCGGCGTTGCGGAGGCCCACGAAGGCGATGAAGAGACCGATGCCTCCGGCGACCGCGGCGTGGAGCTGGTAGGGAATGGCTGCGAGCAGGCGCTGGCGGATGCCGCCCAGGGTGAGCAGCAGAAAAAGGATACCGGAGAGGAAGACAGCACCGAGGGCCGTCTGCCAGGGAATGCCCATCCCCTTGACCACCGTGTAGGTGAAGTAGGCGTTGAGGCCCATGCCGGGTGCGAGGGCAAGCGGGTAGTTGGCGAGCGCACCCATGAGGATGGAGCCGAAGGCCGCGCAAAGGCAGGTGGCGACCGTGACGGCCGCAATGGGCATGCCGGTTTCGGAGAGGATGGAGGGGTTGACGAAGATGATGTAGGCCATCGTGACGAAGGTCGTCAGGCCGGCGAGAAGCTCGGTGCGCCAGGTGGTGTTGTGCTCGGCAAAGCGGAAATACAGTTCCAGGCGTTGGCGCAAGGGCGTCTCCGGGAGGGGCTGGTGCTGGGGTGAGGTTGGGTTCAGCATAGCGTGAGGCGTGGTTCGTGGTTCGTGAGGAGATGACGATGACGGCGGATGAGGTGAAGAGGGTGTTGGGGTTGGAGGCGCATCCGCGTGAGGGTGGATGGTTTGCGGAGACCTACAGGACTGCAGCGATGTTGCCGGCTTCTGCGTTTGCGAACTCGGCAGACCCGGCGCGGTATGACGGGCCGCGTCGGTTGAGTACGGCCATCTACTACCTGCTGGAGCCAGGGACCTTTAGCGAGATGCACCGGTTGGCGTCGGATGAGGTCTTTCATCATTACGCCGGGGCCGCTGTCGAGATGCTGCAGCTTGGGCCGGGTGGGCGGATGGAGCGGGTCGTGATCGGCAAGGAGCTAGTGTCGGGGCAGCGGCCGCAGGTGGTAGTGCCGAAGGGCGTGTGGCAAGGGTCGCGGCTGCTGCCAGGTGAGGATGGGGCGGGGAGCTGGGCGCTGCTGGGCTGCACGGTGAGCCCCGGCTTTGAGTACGCGGATTACGAGACGGGGACGCGGGCGGAGTTGGTGGGGACGTATCCGGAGATGCGGGAGTTGATTGTTGCGCTGACGCGGGATGGGGCGCATTGAGGTGGGATAGGGATGAGGAGCGGGCTTGTGCCTTCGGCCCTCGCGCTGTAAATACGGGGGTCCTTCGCTTCGCTCAGGATGACGGGTAGTG
>CAZZXY010000130.1:0-7941 GCA_964658105.1 Verrucomicrobia bacterium Tous-C9LFEB
TGCTTTCTGCACAAGCGGCAACAAACAACCCGGAAACCCTTGTCATCCCGCAGCGCAGCGGAGGGATCTGCTTTCTGCACAAGCGGCAACAAACAACCCGGAAACCCTTGTCATCCCGCAGCGAAGCGAAGGGATCTGCTTTCTGCCCGAAGCAATCACCACATCACCGACTCTGCAGAGGCTTACTAATCGATTCCAACGATTTTCCCGCCGCTTCTACACCAATCTTCCACTCAGTAAACGCGGCCGCCAGCATCAGCGCCGCCCCCAGCAGGTACCCGCCCGCCACGGCCCAGCGTGAGCCGGTATTGATCAGAAAGCCGAACAGCAAGGGCGCACCTGCACCCCCAACCAGCGTGCCGGCCGCATAAAAGATCGCGATCGCAAACGCACGGATCTCCAGGGGAAAGATCTCGCTCACTGTCAGATAGGCCGCGCTCGCCGCCGAGGACGCGACAAAGAAGATCACCGAAAACAGGATGCCCATGCCCTTCGGCCCAAGGTAGCCCGTGCCAAACGGAAAAGCCGTGATCAACAGCAGCAAGCCGGCAATGCCGTAGGTGGCCGTGATCATTGGCTTGCGGCCGATCTTGTCGAACAGACGCCCCAGCAGCAGCGGACCAAAGAAGCTCGCCACCGCAAACGGCAACAGGTGCTTCGGCAAATCCTGGTCGCTGACGTGGTAAAACTTTTTGACGATCAGGCCATACGAGAAGAAGATCGCGTTGAAGAAAAAGGCCTGCGCCACCATGAGAATCAGCGCGAGGTACGATCGCTGCCGATTTTCCCCAACCATGTTGGCGAAGATCTCGCGCATCGGCGTATGGTCGCGCACGGTGATCTCGAGCTTTTCACCTTCCGTCGGTGGCAGGCTTTCGGGATGACCCTTGCTCGCGCGGCCCTCGATGTCCTCAACGATCTTGTTCGCCTCATCCTCACGCCCGCGGAGCATTAGCCAACGCGGACTTTCCGGCACAAACAGCCGCAGGATCAACACAACCAGACCCAGCGCGCCGCCGATCCCAAACGCATAGCGCCAGCCGCGGTCGGGCGCGAAACCATGGCCTGCCAGAAGAAACATCGCCGTGATCGAGCCGAGCGTCGCGCCCACCCAGAACGTCCCATTCACCACCAGGTCGGTAACGCCGCGCACCTTGCCCGGAATCAGTTCGTCCACTGCGGAGTTAATGGCCGCGTACTCACCGCCAATGCCCACTCCCGTAAAGAAGCGAAAGATCGCAAACGCGCCAAAACTCCAGGAGAACGCGCTCGCCATCGTGGCAATGGAGTACGTCGCAAGCGTTACCAGGAACAGCTTGCGGCGACCCAGTCGATCCGTCAGGTAGCCGAACAGCAACGCGCCAAAGACAGCACCGATCAGGTACGTCGTCGCGGCAGCGGTAACCTGCGGATCCGACAGGCCCAGGCCGGACTTGCTTTCCAGAATGCCGGAGAGCGATCCAACCAGCGTGACCTCCAACCCGTCCAGCAGCCACGACGTACCAAGTGCCGTAATGATGCGCACGTGCCAGCGCGACCACGGCAGCCGATCCATGCGCTGCGGAATGTCGGTCTGTATGGTCCTGTCGTTGGCCTCGACCCCGGGGGCCGCGCCTGTGCTCTTTCCTGTTTCCGCCTGGCTCATTTCGCCCCTGGGTGTCCTTGGACTGCGGCTTGCACTCTAACCTCGAAGTCGATCCGCTGGCCAGCACAGACGGCCCGGAAGGCAGGTGCAGCCGACACCTACGCGCGCCTCTGCGGTGTTACTTGCTGTCGTCTTCCTGCTCGATGATGCTGATGCCGCCGTTGCGCTCGAGGATGGCGTAGTCCACCTTGTCCAGGCTCGGAATGCCTTTCAGCCGGGCAGCGGCCTCCAGATCGGCGTAGCTCACCAACATGCCATGCATGATGTCATCGTCAATCTGCCCGTGCTTCATCAGCACAATGGGTGTTCCATCCACCAGGGCGCCGAATCGGGGCGACTTGGTTTTGGCCCACGACACGCTTCGGTGCAGCAGACCCACCGTGATCACCGCACACGTGCAATTGGTCAGCGAGTGATCGCCTCCCGCAGTCGACAGAATGATGATGCCGCCCATCAGGAAGACCAGGACGAAGTCACTCATCGTCATCTGGCCGCCAGGCCTGCGCGTCAACACGCGCACAACCACCATCAGGAAAAAATACCCTGCCACCGCATGAAGAACCGTTCCCATGATCGTCCTCTCAGGGCAGGACCAGGGACTTGGCCTGGATAAAGGATGCGCCCGGAATACCGATCCGGAAGGCGTGCACGCCGATGAATGAGGGCTTCAGTTCGATCTGCACCGTCATCGGTGTCGATGTCGCAGGAAAGGTGTACGTCACACCACCATCGCCTACCGAGGACGTCTGCGGCTGCGGGATCACGCGCTGTGCGCCGAACTCCTTCAGAATGCTGTCCGACACAAAGAGCTGCAGCTTGCCATCATGAATGGCCGTACTCTCCGGCAGTACCGTCATGATCGACGCCGTATTCTCACGCAGCACACGCTCATACTTCAGGCTCAGCGTGCCATCCGCTGTCTGCGCGCGGGCGTTGGCCAAAGGACCACGGCCGAGCAATCCCGCCAGATCCGCCAGAAGGATCAGGACAAAGAAGCTCCAGACAATCTTTTCGAAACGCCACCATTTCCGCTGAAATTCGAGGTCTTCCCCTACAGCGATGGCGCCATCCACCATGGGGACGTCATCCCCAACAGGCTTCATCTCAACTGCTTGTGTGGCCATGGTACGAAACTCTCTCGACAGGAATCGGTGCGATGTTGAAGGGGACGCAGAGACGTTCGTACTGCGAAACTTACTCGTCTTCCTTGGATAGGATGCTGATCTCGCCGTTGCGTTCAAGCACGGCGGACTCAATCTGATCCAGGGTCTTCAGGCCTTGATCCCGCGCCTTCTCCATCACGTCATCGTCTTGGAGACCCATCTTGCGCATCGTGTTCGTTCGCCAGTTGCCGCCCTCGAGCAGAATCAACGGCGTGCCATCCAGAATCATGGCTGCACGGTCGGAACGCCGCCGCAGGGCAGCCAGGCAGAAGTGGGCAAAGGCAACAGCGATGATCTGGCAGAACGCATTGGTCAACGACGCTTCATCCGCCACAATCGCGGTCAGCATCAGCCCACCGAGAAAGAAGATCAGGATGAATTCGAACGGCGTCAGCTGCTTTCCAGGCCGTCGCCCAACAATGCGCACGATGAACACAAGGAAGAAGTAGCCATAAAGCGCTCGAAGAACAGATTCAGTTGAGGCGACGTTCACGAAAGATCTCCCCTCTCCCTGTACGTGTGATGCACCGGGAAAGCCGGAGGCCATCGCAGCCATGCGATTCCCCTTGACCGGGCACAACCGGGCGGGTCACGCTTGAGGGGTGGTGCAACCATGGCAAGAAAGAACAAAGTCCCGATCTTCTCCGTAACGAAGGCGGTCAAGGCCAACGCACGCGAGCGGCTCGGCACACCCCCACCCAGCACGCCCATCCCCGACCGCCGCACCAAGGCAGAACACGGCCCACAAAAGCACAAGCAGTCCGTCCAAGAACTGATTGGCAAAGCCAATGGTGGCGAGGAGATCTGACCATGCGGTTCGCAACGACAAACCTGGTGAGCGTGCTGGCAGTCCTGGGGGCACCCATTGCCTTCGCGCAGGACACACCCTCGCTCGCCGTAAGCAAGGCCAACCGCACCGTCGCCATCACCGCCACCGAGCGCGTGACCCACACCGCGGAGATCGCTGTCGTCCACGTGGGCTTCGTGCAGTACGGTCCCACAAAAGAAGCCGCCTACACCGCCGGAGCCGGCACATCGAACGCCATCATGAGCGCCCTGCTAGGGGCCGGCGCCAGGAAGGACGCCATCCAAAGCGACTCACAGGAGATCGCCGAAAACCAGTTCCTCAACAACCCACCGCTGCCCACCCCGGAAGAAAAGCACGCAAAGGCCTTCAGCCTGCGCCAAACCTGGACGGTACGCGTCGCCGCAGACGATGCCGCAAAACTGCTCGACGTCGCCGTAAAGGCGGGTGCCAACCAGTCCGGCCAGATCGACTGGCAGCTCGCCGACCCCAACGCCGCCCAGGCAGAAGCCGCCGCCAAAGCCATCCAGCGCGCCCAGACACAGGCCAAAGCCATGGCCAGCGGCCTGGGCGTACACCTCGGCGACCTGCTCTATGCCAGCAACCAGGTGGAAGGCACTCCCATCCTCCATGCACCCCGAGCCATGATGATGATGAAGAGCGCCGCCCCTGCACCACTAGCCATCAACGCACGCGAGATCGAAACCGCAGCCACCGTCTACGCCGTCTTCGCCCTCGAGTAAGGCCCCACCCCCGGGGAGCCCCGTCCGGTAAGCTGAAGATCGTATGTCGCTTTCACCGTTGGTCCTCGCCCTCGTGGTCTTTGAACTCGTCGTGATGGTGCTCTCCATCTCGCTGCACGACGCAGCGCAGGCATGGATGGCGGACCGTCTGGGTGACGCCTCGGCGCGGCTTTCAGGACGCCTCACCCTCAACCCCGTCCCCCACTTCGACTTTTTTGGCATGGCTCTCTGGCCGCTCATCTTCATCTGGCGCTCGCCGCTCGTGCTCGGCTGGGGCAAGCCCGTGCCCATGCTCAGCCGCAACTTCCGCCACCCCAAAGACGAGATCACCGCCACCCTGGCCGGCCCGATCGCCCAGTTCGGGGCCGCCATCCTCTGCCTGGTCGCGCTCGTCATCGTCAAGCACGCCATCCCCGCCCAGGCCGAAATCTCCATCCGTGTCGCCAACGCCATCAGCCTCCGCGAGCTCGACTACGTTCCCCCAGGCTTGCCGCCCATCTTCCCGCTATTGCTCTTTTTCTACTTCGGCATCCTCGTCAACCTCCTCCTGGGCGTCTTCAACCTCGTGCCCCTGCCCTTCCTCGACGGCGGCAAGATCCTCGTCTACTACCTCCCCTACAACGCCGCCAGGGCCTACGAGCGCTACAGCCTCTGGCTCATGTTCGGCTTCATGTTCTTCGGCTTCGGCATCGTCCTCGCCGTCTTCTCCCCAGTCCTCGCCCTGTTCGACCGCCTCCTCTACAGCCTCTAGCAGTCACCTCCCAACCACAGGCAGCAAACCCTCCCGGCCACCCCCCACCACAGCCGTCATCCTGAGCAAAGCGAAAACCTCCGTAGTCTTCCCGTGCCACCACCCCCCACCACAGCCGTCATCCTGAGCAAAGCGAAGGACCTCCGTAGTCTTCCCGTACCGCCACAACATCCCTAGGCACCCAGCCAACACACCACCACCACCCTCCTTGTCATTCCGCAGCGCAGCGGAGGAATCTGCTGTTTGCCCACCCAGAGAACACCAGCCCAAAACCACCCCAAACATCCCCGCCATGTATCCTGAAAGCTCAAGAAAATGAGCCTCTCGACATCAAGATCCACCCCGCGGCCGCGCGTCCTCAGCGGCATGCGCCCCACCGGCAAGCTGCATCTCGGCAACTACATGGGCGCCCTGCATAACTGGGTCAAGCTGCAGAACGAGTACGACTGCTACTTCTTCATCGCTGACCTCCACGCCCTCACCACCGACTACGCCGACCCCAGCCGCCTGCGCGAAAACAGCTACGAGATCGCCCTCGACTTCCTCTCCGCCGGTCTCGACCCCGGCCGCTGCGTCATCTTCCGCCAGTCCGACATCCTCGAGCACGACCGCCTCACCACGCTCTTCGGCATGTTCACCCCGCTGGGCTGGCTGGAGCGTGTCCCCACCTTCAAGGACCAGCAGGCGCAGCTCTCCGAAAAGGACCTCAACACCTACGGCTTCCTCGGCTACCCGCTCCTGCAATCGGCCGACATCCTGCTCTACAAACCAGACTTCGTCCCCGTCGGCGCCGATCAGGTCGCCCACGTCGAGCTCACCCGCGAGGTCGCCCGCCGCTTCAACGACCTCTACCCCGGCCAGTTCTTCCTCTCCCCCGAGGCCAAGCCCTGGGAGATGAACGCCATCCTCGAAAAGGCGCGCAAAAACGCCGACGAGCCGAAAGACTCCACGCGCATCGAGTTCAGCAACCACCAGCTCTACGAAGCCGCCCAGGGCACGAAGAAACTCACCGGCTTCGGCCGCAAGAACATCCTGCCCGAGCCCCAGGTGCTGCTCACGCCCAGCCCCAAGCTGCCCGGCCTCGACGGCCGCAAGATGTCGAAAAGCTACAACAACCACATCATGCTCTCCGAGCCCGAGGCTGACCTCCGCGCCAAGCTCAAGACCATGGTCACCGACCCCGCCCGCGTCCGCCGCGACGACCCCGGCAACCCCGACGTCTGCCCCGTCGGCGACCTGCACAAGGTCTTCTCCAACCAGGAAACCCTCGCCAAGGTCTACGACGGCTGCACCACCGCCGCCATCGGCTGCATCGAGTGCAAGAGCTGGTGCGCCGACTCCATCATCCGCGCCATCGCCCCCATCCAGGCCCACCGCCGCGACCTCGAAACCCGCCCCCAAGTCATCAAGGACGTCCTAGCCAACGGCCGAGAACGGGCCACCAAGCGCGTCCGCGAAACACTCGGCGAAGTCCAGGCCGCCATGGGCCTCTAACCTCTCCTGAGTTGTCATTCCGTAGCAAAGGCGAAGGAATGTGCTGGTAGCCTCCGAACGTCCAACCCCACTACCCTTGCCCTCCCGTAGCCCCACTACCCTCGCCCTCCCGTAGCCCCACCCCACTACCTTTGTCATTCCGTAGCGTAGCGAAGGAATCTGCTGTTTGCCCGCAGCGGAACATCGCTCAAAGCAGATCCCTCCGCTGCGCTACGGGATGACAAAATCAAGGGCAGCAGCACCACCAAACCCATCGTCATCCTGAGCGCAGCGAAGGACCTCCGTATTCCTCTGCCGCGCCACAGACCCTCAATCCCAGCGGAGGCAAGCAGCGTGGCAGAAGAACAAGACACCCAAACCCAGCCCACCCCGCCGGCCGTCGACGAGAACGCACCATCCTTCCAGCTGGAAGCCCCACCCACCCCCCCACCACCCCCCGAACCAAAGCGCCCCAAAAAAACCGAGCCAGAAGAAGCCTCCCAATCCCCCTTCTCCGTAGCCATCGGCCACGTCTACACCGGCCCGTTCGACCTCCTGCTCGACCTCATCCGCAAGCAGAACCTCGACATCTACGACATTCCCATGGCGCGCATCACCGCGCAGTTCCTCGAGTACACACGCCATCTGCAAGCGCGTGACGTCGACATGGCCGGAGACTTCGTCTACACAGCCTCGCTCCTGATCCACGTAAAAAGCCGCATGCTGCTCCCCCGCGAGCCCACAGAGCCGCAAGGTTCACTATACGTGGAGGACCCACGCCGCGAATTAGTCGAGCGCCTGCTAGAACACGAACGCTTCAAGGCCGCCGCGCAGATGTTGCAGCAAAAGCAGCAGATCGAAGCCGCCACCTGGACCCAACCCGGCCTCAAGCGCTTCCTCAATGACGACGGCGAAATCACCGTGGACGGCGAACGCGAAATCGCCGCCGACACCACCGACCTCATCCGCATCTTCCGCGAGGTCATGGACCGCCTCCGCGAGCGCCCCGTCCACCGCATCGACGAAGACTCCGTCACCGTCGCCCAGATGCTTGACTACGTAAAGCGCCGCATGCTCCTCGAAGACAAACCCATCAGCCTCCGCCGCCTGCTAAGAAACACCAAATCCGAGCGCGCCCTGATCTGCACCTTCCTCGCCATGCTCGAGCTCGTCCGCCTGCAAGCCATCCTGCTCCGCCAGCCAGAAAACTTCGGCGACATCCTGCTCAAGAAGACCGACCACTTCGACGAAGTCATGAACGACAACAGCCAGATCCGCGACGACTGGGACTAAGTTCCCTGTAGCCCCTTCCCCCTTGTCATTCCGTAGCAAAGCGAAGAAGGAATCTGCTGTCCGCCCCC
>CAZZXY010000130.1:7951-10221 GCA_964658105.1 Verrucomicrobia bacterium Tous-C9LFEB
AATGAGTGTTCACGGCCCCCCCCCCTTGTCAATCCGTAGCAAAGCGCGAAGGAATCCGCTGTCTGCCCGCACAGCCACCAGCGGTAAATCGACCACCTCGTTTGTCATTCCGCAGCAAAGCGAAGGAATCCGCTGTCCGCCCGCACAGCCACCAGCGGTAAATCGACCACCTCGTTTGTCATTCCGTAGCAAAGCGAAGGAATCTGCTGTCCGCCCGCACAGCCACCACGGTAAACGCGAAAGCAGATCCCTCCGCTACGCTACGGGATGACAAATCAGGGCAGCCTCCCAACTACAAACAACCGTCATCCTGAGCAAAGCGAAGGACCTCGGTATTCTGCCCGAAGCGCCAACACATCCATGAACAGCCAACAAGCCACCTGTTACCCGTGAAGCAAACGGCGATCCCACCATCTCGCCCCACCTCGTTTGTCATTCCGTAGCAAAGCGAAGGAATCTGCTGTCCGCCCGCCCAGCCACAATCCAAAAGCACAAAGCAGATCCCTCCGCTACGCTACGGGATGACAAAATCGAGGATCAAAACCCACGCCACGCCCGGAGACCCATGCTCCCCAAACTCATCCGCCTCCTCGCGCTCTGCCTCATCTTTATCCCGCTAGCCGAAGCCCAGAACACCAAACCCTGGCTCATCCGCGCCGTGGTCGTCACCACCTTCGAAATCGGCGCCGACACAGGCGACATCCCCGGCGAGTTCCAACTCTGGGTAGAACGCGAACACCTCGATGAGATCGTCCCCTTTCCCGGCGGCACCCATCCGCTCCGCACCAACAAGGACCACACCGTCCTTGGCATGCTCAGCGGCACCACGCTCGTCAACGCCACCGCCAGCATGATGGCCCTCGGCCTCGACCCGCGCTTCGACCTCACCCATGCCTACCTCCTCATCAACGGCATCGCCGGCGTGGACCCCGCCGACGCCTCCATCGGCTCCGCCGCCTGGGCGCGCTTCGTGGTCGGCGACGTCACCCGCTACATCGACCCGCACGACGCCCCCGCCGACTGGCCCTACGGCTTCTTCCCGCTCGGCGCCCACGCTCCGGACCCGGAGGTCGCGCCCGTCCACGACGTGCAGCGCTCGAACCTCTACCCCCTGAACGCCCACCTCGCCGAATGGGCCTACGCCCAGACCAAAGACCTGAAAATCACGGACGACCCCAAAGTCGCCGCCTTTCGCGCCGGGATGACCGGCTTCCCCAACGCGCAGCGGCCACCCTTCGTTCTCATGGGCGACACCTTTGCCTCCGACGAGTACTGGCACGGTCCCACCTCCACCCGCTATGCCAACGACTGGGTGCGCCTCTGGACCGCCGGCAAAGGCAACTTCGTCATGACCGAGATGGAAGACTCCGGCTACATGGAAGCCGTGGGCCGCCTGGCCGCCATGCACCGCGTGGACCCCGACCGCGTCATGGTCCTGCGCACCGGCAGCAACTTCTGCGAGCCCCGCCCCGGCCACACCTCCGTCGAAAGCGTCACCGCGCCCTACATCGGCACGCGCGTCGCCGTGGAGTCCGCCTGGCTCACCGGCGGCACCGTCCTGCACTGGCTTCTGGCGCACTGGGACACCGCGTCGGAACACATCCCCGGCAACTAAGACCCGCGGCAAGCAAGCCCTTTGCCCAGAAGCAGAATTTCCCGCTTAAGAACACGCTTTTTACATCACCTAACCACCTTGCGGTGCAGAATGCGCAAACTACGCGAAAAAGCCGGTTAAGAACGCGCTTTATGCGTTTTCGTGCAAGCCTCTGATGCCGCAGGCATACGCCGGCCCAGGGAGCCCCCTCCTCCCACCTCCCGGTGAGTCGTCTCCCCCGTCCGGGGCACGCTTTTGCCCTGCTTCCGGTGCAACTTCCAGCGGTCGTCCTGTGATCTTCATCGGGCATTCATCCTCGCGAGCTCGCCGCAAGCCTAGCCTGAGAGGAACCGCAACGCATCCTAACCAGCTGCAACGAGCTCCTACTCATGTCCACTTCTGCGACCGATCCCTCCGTTCTTGCCGCATCCGGGCAAGGCTCCGTTCTTGATCAAAAACTGTCGCAGAACCCCGCCGGCCGATGGGGCGTCATCGCCTTCCTGGTGCTGCTCGTGGGCGGGGTCATCTACATCGCCACACGCCTCACCAAAGACCTCTCCGTCGTTCACAATGCCTCGATCTTCCCGTACATTCTGCTGGGAACGGCGCTGCTGATCGCGCTCGGCTTTGAGTTCGTGAACGGCTTCCACGACACCGCCAATGCGGTCGCCACGGT
>CAZZXY010000131.1:0-9355 GCA_964658105.1 Verrucomicrobia bacterium Tous-C9LFEB
CTACTCCCTACTCCCTACTCCCTCCCTTGACCCTGCCCACAGAACGACTTACTATGGAAAGGTTGCAGTCGATGCGGCCGCGCTGTGTCCGCACCAGCGTCTGGTCTGCACCCAATTCCCGCAAACGTTCGGGTTACAGAGAGAGTTTCTATGGCAAATCATGTTTCGTCGTTAAAGCGCGCCCGCCAGACCGTCACCCGGACGGCTGTCAATCGCGCGAACCGGTCCAAGCTTCGCACCATCCTTCGCACCATGCGCGAGGCACTCACGGCGGGCAACGCCGAAGCAGCCTCCACGCAGTACCGCATCACCGTCTCCATCCTGGACAAGAGCGTGCAAAAGGGTGTTCTGCACAAGAACACCGCCAGCCGCTACAAGGGCCGTTTGAATGCCCGCGTCAAGGCGCTGGCGACGAAAGCTGTCTAACAGCACGTATTCCTTGAAGGCCGGCCTCCGGGCTGGCCTTTTCTCTTTTGCGCCTCTACTTCGGCGTCGTGCTCTGCCCCTTGAACTCCGGCTTTTCGCCCGGATTCAGCAACGTGGGCGCCTTCCGCGGGGTGCCTGCCGCAGGGTCTCCGGAAACGGTATCCGGGTCCAAACCCTTGCGATCGGCTGACCCGTTTGCGGCATCGGGTAGCCTTGCTGCCGGCGGTGGGGCCGTTGCCGCAGAAGCCGCGATTCCCGCCGCGGTGGCAAGCGTCGCGGCACCTTCGCCCCCGGCCACGGCGGCAGGCGGTTCGTCCGCTCCGCGCACCGCATCTCCCCCGCCCACCGGCAGGGGTGCCTCGATCGGCCGCGTGATCTTCGCCAGGCCCACCGGCCCGGACCCCGGGGGAGGCGTCATCGCCTGTACCTCCGCGAGATCTTTTCGATCCCGTGCATTCAGCTCCGGAAGCTTGTAGAAATCCATCGTCTCCGGCCCCAGCACAACCAGGGTCCGGCCGTCGGACGACAGATCGAAATTCTCGGCGGAACGCACTGCCGGCGCGCACTGCACATGCAGCAGCATGTCACCACTCTCGGTCTGGTACACACGGATCTCCTGGCTCAGCGGATCGTCGTTTCCCAGCCCGCTCACGGGAGCGCCGCCGCTCGACGCGACCAGGCGGCTCATCGCGAAGCGGCCCGCCTCGGGCGCAAGGGCCAGCGTGGGCGGCTGCAGCGACTCCCCGAACGGCTCCTGCCAGTTCTCGTGTCCGTCAAAGCCGTAGGCCGCCAGCATGGGCTCCTGATCGGTCCCACGGCAGGTCTCGACCATGAACTGGCTTCGGCTCAACAGGTTCAGCCGCGGATGGCAGGAGCTCAGCACCGGCGCAAGGTTTTCCTGCTTGCCACCGAACTCGTTGAAGCTGACCTCCCACCGACCACGTGCCTTGTCCTCGGCCCAGAGGTAGCCATCACCGTCCAGGGCCAGGCGCAGCAGCACGGGGGAACCCACCGCACCGGCGCCACTGATCTGGATCGGCGGTCCCGCCTTGTCCCCGGCGGCCAAGCGGAAAAACTCCAGCGTGTAGTGCTTGGGCCTGCGAGGCCCGGTGTCCTCATCGCCCAGCACAGCCTGCCGTTCCGACTCCATCTCGACCGTGACCACTTTGCCATCCGGCGAACCCGTCACGAGCACCGGCTGCCCTGGACGGTGCGGCAGCGAATACCGACGAAACGGCTCCTGGCCTGCCTGCAGGCCCTGTAAAGGCGCCAGCACCGAGAGGTCATTGCCGATGCGGATTACAAAGACGCCCGGGCCCACATTCCACAGGTAACGCCCGTGATCGTGCAGGTGCCACGTGGCCCTGGACAGTACCTTGCCACTGGGCGCCTCGACCAGCACAGCCGCAACCTGACGGTCCGTATCGTTGACGTCGTCTCCGGGGAGGCGAGGCACCAGCGAACGCAGGCTGTACGTAAACAACACGTGCGTACTGTCCAGCATGTGAATGGTCGCCATAGACGCACCGGCGTGCAGCAGGCTCACGGAGTAGCCCGGAAAGCCCAGGGCGCTCAGCGGCACGCGCCCGGCAGGCTTGGGCGGCGTCTCCGCCCGCAGCCGCGTGCCTTGCCACGCCCCGGCCAGCAGCAGCAGCCCGGCCAGGCGCAGTCGGCGAGGCCGACCGTGCCTCCAGCTCATCCGGTTTGCATGGAACATAGGCCCACCTGCCGCAAGCTTGCCTGTACTCTTTCATTTATAGACGAGCGGCAAACCCTTGCGGAGTCACCACGAGCCTACGCTCTCGTCCCAAAACTTCGTTCCCATCGCATAAACAGAGGTTTTCATGAACTTGTCTTCCCTCCGGTGCTCCGGTCGCGCCATCCTGCGGCTTGCTGCCCGCACCGGCGCTCTCGCCGTTTGCACTTCAGGCATCCCCGCCGCCACGGCACAGGGTACCCAGCCGCCCCCCACTGCCACCGCGCCCTCGATGCCCCACTACCAGCTCGCGCCGGCTTTCGACAGCTCGGCCCTGGACCTCAAAGCGGATCCCTGCCAGGACTTCTATAAGTTCGCCTGCGGCAACTACGCGGCCAGAAACCCCATTCCGAGCGATCAGACCTCGGTCGACCAGTTCTACACGCTGTACAACGTCAACGCCGAGCGGCTCCAGGGCATCCTCACCCGCTACGCCACCTCAGCTGCCGAACGCACCCCGAACGAGCAGAAAATCGGCGATGACTACAAAGCTTGCACAGACACAGCCTTGATCGACAGCAAAGGTCTGGCTCCGGTGCAGCCGCTTCTGGACGAGATCGGCCGCGTCTCCAAGGTCGGGCTACCCTACTTCACCGGGGAGCTGCAGCGCTATGGGGTAAACGTCTTCTTCAACTACGGCTCCATGCAAGACTTCAAGGACGCGACGAAAGAGATCGCCCTCATCGACCAGGGCGGCCTTGGCCTGCCCGAACGCGACTACTACACGCGTACGGGCGAAAAGGACAAGCAGGTCCGCCAGCAATACGTGGACCACATCGCCAGCATGCTGACCCTGGCCGGCGAGCCCGCCGATCGCGCCAAGACGGACGCCACCGACATCCTTGCCTTTGAAACCAGGCTCGCCCAGGCCTCGCTGACCGTCACCCAGCGCCGCGACCCCCAGGCGATCTACCACCCCGAGACCCGCGACCAGTTCAATGGGAGTCTTCACGGCGTCCCCTTGACGCCCTTCTTCGAGGCCGTGCATTCGCCTTCGATCACCTCGCTCAATGTAGCCAACCCTGACTTCTTCCCCGCCATGGTGCAGGCCATCCTGGGTGCGCGTCTGGAGACCCTGCGCGCCTACATGCGCTACCAGGTGCTGACCGCGTATGCCAGCGTTCTCCCCAGGGCCTTCGACGCGGAGAACTTTCACTTCTACGGCACGCAACTGCAGGGCCAGCCTGAGCAGCAGCCCCGCTGGAAGCGCTGCTCCGCCAAGGTCGACGCGCAACTTGGCGAAGCGCTCGGCCAGGTCTACGTGCAGCAGTACTTCCCCGCCGATGAAAAGGCCAGGACCCTCGAGGTAGTGCACGACATCGAGGCCGCCATGGATCGTGACATCGACAACCTCCAGTGGATGAGCGCCGACACCCGGGTCAAGGCCAAGGCCAAGCTCCACGCCATCACGGACAAGATCGGCTATCCCGAACACTGGCGTGACTACTCCTCGCTGTCCATCTCGCCCGGGGATGCCTTCGGCGATCAACAGCGCGCCAACACCTTTGAAAATGATCGCCAGTTGAACAAGATCGGCAAGCCCGTCGACAGGCTCGAGTGGGACATGACGCCACCCACCATCAACGCCTACTACGACCCCAGCATGAACAACATCAACTTCCCTGCGGGTATCCTGCAGCCCGCGTTCTATGACCCGGCAGCGGATCTCGCGGTGAATTACGGCCATATCGGCGGGATCGTCGGGCATGAGCTGACCCACGGCTTCGACGATGAGGGAGCCAAGTTCGACGGGAACGGCAACCTGAACGACTGGTGGACGCCCGAAGACAAGAAGAATTTCGAGTCCCGCACCTCCTGCCTGGTCAACCAGTACAGCAAGTTCGTCGCCGTCGATGACGTACACGTCAACGGCAGGCTCACTCTGGGTGAAAACACGGCCGACAACGGCGGCCTGCTCCTCGCGTATATGGCCTATCTCGATCGCGCCAAACAGGCAGGGGCCGATCCAGCTATGAAGGTCAACGGGTACACCGGACCGCAGCGCTTCTACATCGCCTTTGCCCAGGACTGGTGCGAAAACACCCGTCCCGAAGCCACCCGGGCCCGGGTATTGACGGATCCACACTCGCCCGACCACTTCCGCGCCAACGGCCCTATCGTGAACCAGCCAGACTTCGCCAAAGCCTTCGGCTGCAAAGTGAATTCGCCCATGACCCCCACCCAGAACTGCCGCGTCTGGTGAAGCCAACAAAGCGCCACCCACATCGTCCTCTCGACCGAAGGGTAGCGGCGGAGAGTCAGCCCACTTGATCACCGCAGGCACCACCTCACCCCCGACAACCGGCCGCGCGCTGGGCTTTGCCGCCTGCGCGCTGGCCAGCTGTTTCTGGGGCTGCGGCTTCTACTTCGGCAAGCTCGCCCTCGCCGAGATGAACGTTGGCGCGATGGTCTTCTACCGCTTCGCCTTTGCCGTCCTGGGGCTGGCGCCGCTGCTCTTCACGCACCGGGCGCACTTCACCCGGAACGAATGGCTTCTGCTTGCCGCCGGCTCTTTCCTTGGCGTGCCCCTTCAGTTCCTGTTGCAGTTCTACGGCCTGTCGATCACCACGGTGTCGCATGCCTCGCTGATGGTCGGCACCATGCCCGTGTTTCTCGCCATCGGCGCCACCCTGTTCGCGCACGAACGCCTTCACAAACTCGGCTGGGCTGCCCTGGTCGTCTCTACTACCGGTGCCGCGCTCATCGCCCTTGGCGGCAAACACCAGACCTCCGGCAACGGTCCGTCGCTGACTGGCGATCTCCTGGTGGTGCTCTCCATGGGGATTGCGCTCTTCTGGATCCTCATCAACAAGCGGCTGATCGCCACACACAGTCCGATCGTGGTCACCGCCTGGGGCATGCTCATTGGCTGGCTCATGCTCTTCGCCTGTGTGCCGCCTCTCTGGGGCATGCCGCCCATTCACGGCTTCACACTGAAGGCCTGGGCGGCGCTGGCCGCCAGCGGTCTGCTCTGCACCGCGGCTACTACCCTGCTCTGGAACTGGGGCATGACGCGCGTTCCCGCCTCCCAGGCGGGCGTGCTGCTGAATATCGAGCCGTGCATGGGTTCCATCCTCGGCGTGGTGCTGCTGCACGAGCAGCTCGGCGGTCTGGCCTATGTCGGCGGTGGCATGATCCTGCTCGCCGCCATCACCTTGACCACGCATCCCCCACTGCCAGCGGCGGAGATCGCCGAAGCGCCCACTTTCATGTAAACGCTCCTGCCGTTCTCTCTCCTTTTCCTTTTTTGCTGTTCTTGTCGTTTCTAGTCATGCCCCGCACGGGGAACCTGCACTGGCCTGCCCCAGCCGAGGCATCGCCTGGACGATTCGCCCCTGCTACGATCATCGGCATCCGGGCTTCGGCCCTCTACCGTCACGCATTCGGAGCTCCATCGCATGATCTCAAAGTCCCTCGCCGCCGCGGCCCTGCTCGCGCTCAGCTTCAGCCTCTCCGCGCAGACCGCCGGCTCGCCGCCCCAGAGCACCCCCACCCCGGCACCGGCCTCAACCGCAGCCGCCACCCCGGCGAAACATGGAGCTCCCAAGCCTGCGGCCGAAGAAGCCCCCGGTGGCGGTCCCGACAAGGTCTGGGTCAACACCAATTCCAGCGTCTACCATTGCCCTGGGGACCGCTACTACGGCAAGACCGCCCACGGCCGTTACATGACCGAAGCCGCCGCCAAGTCCGCCGGCGCTCACGGCCCCAGCGGCAAGAACTGCCCGACCAAGTAAGCCCAGCGTCTTACAAGCAAAGGCACGCCACTGATCCACGTGGCGTGCCCTTTTCCATTGCTATACAGGCGTAATGATCCCGCCGACCGGCATCGAGGTTGGCAACGACCCCGGCCGCCGCAGATGCATCGCGTCCGCTACGGTGTCGGTGTACTTCAACCCGGCTCCGGTATTGAACAGCACGACCCGCTCCTCGGCCTTGATCTCTCCCGTGGCCAGCAGCGCATCATAGGCCGCCGTTGCCGCCGCCCCTTCCGGCGACAGGAACAACCCTTCATGCTTCGCCCAGTCCAGGATCGATGCCAGGATCGTCGCATCATCCGAGCTCAGCGCACGCCCGCCTGAAGCCCGCAGGATCTCCAGGATGATCGCGTCGCCATACGGCTTCGGCACCCGCAACCCCGACGCAAACGTCTCTGCGCCCTGGTAGAACTCGCTCGCCGCCTTACCCTCTTCGAAGGCCCTCGTCACCGGCGCACATCCGGCAGCCTGCAGAGCATACATCCGCGGCCGCTTGCCCGAAACCCAGCCCAGCTGCTCCATCTCTTCGAAAGCCTTCCACATGCCGATCAGCCCGACCCCGCCGCCCGTCGGATAGAAGACCGCATCCGGGTACGTCCATCCAAGCTGCTCCACGAGCTCGTACCCCATGGTCTTCTTGCCTTCCACGCGGAATGGCTCCTTCAACGTCGAGATGTCGAACCACACATCCTGAGCCGGCGTTCCACTCTCCTTCTGCGCCTTGATCGCCTCGCCTACCAGCCGCGCGCAATCGGAGATCAAGCCATTTACCATGCGCACATCGGCCCCGTACACGATGCCCTCCAGGTAGTTCGCCATGGGTACATCCTGCGGCATAAACAGATGCGCCGCGATGCCCGCCGCCGCCGCATACGCCGCCAGCGCCCCCGCCGCATTGCCCGCTGAGGGCACAGCCAGATGACGCAGCCCATAGTGCTTCGCCATCGTCACCGCCAGCCCCAGACCGCGCGCCTTGAACGTTCCCGTGGGGTTGGCACCCTCCTCCTTCACCAGCAGTCCGCTGTAGCGGCGCGACTGGATCATGGGCGTCCACCCCTCACCCAGCGTTACCGGCTGCACGTCCGGCAACACATCCTTGTATCGCCACATGCCCAGGCTCGCCGGCGAGGCCGCAGCGTACTCTGCGGGAGCCTCCCGCCGCGCCGTGCGCTTCAGCACGTCCATGTCGTACCGCACATATAACGAACCCGCATCGACCGGGCATAACGTATGCGGCTCGTCCGCAGAGACCTTGTGACCGCACCGCGCACACTCAAGAAAAGCAATCTTCGGCATAAGCCTTCATGCTACCGAACGTGCACAAGCTGGCCGATATGCGCCCGACTACAACCGCTGCCCCGAACATGCAGGGTCGCAAAGGCCTCGGGGCGGTATCACACCCCCCGTCCTATAGCCTTGAACTCATGCGTAAGCCGCCCATCATCGCCATCGATATCGATGGCACCCTGCTCTCCAGCGGGGGCCAGGTAAGCCCGCGCAACCGCGCCGCCCTGCATGCCGCCCACGCTGCGGGCATTGAGATCGTCATCGCCACGGGTCGCCGCCACACCTATGCCATGCGCGTCGTGCGCGACCTGAACCTCTGCGAGACTAATGCGCTCGTCAGCTCCAACGGCACCGTCCTGCGTACGGTCGGGGCCGATCTGATCCATCGCGAACACATGAAGCTCGAAACCGCGCAATGGCTGGTCGACCATGCCGGGCAGTTCCGCGACTCCCTCGTCTTCACCTTCGACAACGTTGGCCCCGATGGGGAAGACCGCCGCGGCGCCATCGTCTGCGAGGCGTCCAACAGCCTCCACACCAGCATCGACGCCTGGATGCGCGCCAATGAGCCCTACATCGCCCACGTAGAGCACATCGGACAGGCGCTCAAACCCGTACGTTCCGGCACCTCCTCCGCCGTGGCCGTGGCTGACGAGGAGGACGACCGAGAAGCTGGTCCCATCCAGGCCATGCTCTGCGGCACCGTCGCCCGCATGGCCGAAGCTGAAGCCCTGCTCAGCCAGCACCCCCGCGTCGCAGCCGTCGGCCAGCCCGATCGCCCCGGCTGCGATATCCAGCTGCATCGCACCGCTTACACCGATCGCGACCTGGCGATCCTCGACATCCTGCCCGCAGGCTGCTCAAAAGCCTCCGCGCTCGACCACCTCGCCCAGCTCCGCGGCTGCACCCTGGCCGACATCCTGGCGCTCGGCGACAATTGGAATGACCTCGCCATGCTCGAGGCCGTCGGCCGACCCGTCCTCATGGGCAACGCCCCGGAAGAGCTCCAGCGGCTCGCCCGGCAGCAGGGCTGGCACATCGGCCCCACCAACGACGAAGACGGCGTAGCCCAGGCCATCGAAGCCGTCCTCGGCTAGAGCCCAGAGAAGGGCGATGGGGAACACTGACACGGTCACGACGGAAAACACACGTACGGGATCAGTTTCTGTGTCTAGTTTCAGCATTCGCCATTGCTTTTGCTTGTGCCATTGCCTTCTTTGTTTGTCATTCCGTAGCGCAGCGAAGGAATCTGCTGTTCGTGACCGCGCCGCAAGCTTCCAGCCATTCCCATAAAGCGCCATGATCACCCGAACGCGCCAGTGCTAGTCTCACGACAGTGCCCCGCCTTTTGCGCCAATGTGTCAGCTCGCTCGGCCTCCTCGCCGCCTGTCTCTGCGGCCTGCCCGCGCACGCGCTGAACCGCGTCACACTCCGCAACGGCTTTACCTACGACTGCGCCCGCCAGCAACCGGTCGACGCCACGCACACACGTCTTTTCCTCACTGAAACCGCAGAGTCCAGCTACGTCGACATCCCCACAACCGAAATCATTGCCGTCGACGCGCTCCCCACACCACCGCCGCAGCCCGTCGTCGCAGCCAGCGCCAAACCTGCCGCTCCAGACATCCCGACGCTCCTCAGCTCTGCCGGCACACAGCACAATATCGACGTCGAACTCCTCGCCAGTCTCGTCCATGCCGAAAGCAGCGGCCGTACCCACGCCGTCTCCCGCACCGGTGCCCAGGGCCTCATGCAGCTCATGCCCGGCACCGCCCGCTCGCTCGGCGTGAAAGACAGCCTCCAGCCCGACCAGAACATCAACGGCGGCACAACCTATCTCGATTGGCTGCTGACCCGCTACCGCGACAACCTCGCTCTCGCCCTGGCCGCCTACAACGCAGGCCCCGGCGCAGTGGACCGTTTTCACGGCATCCCGCCCTACCGCGAGACGCGCGCCTACGTCATCCGCGTCATGACCGAGTTCAAACGCCGCAAAGAAGCCCTCGCCCGCAAGCCGTCCACCGGCACCCTGCAAGCCTCCCGCTAGCCCGCCACACAGAAATTCCCCCATCCCACGCCCCTGCAGCTTCCTCAGCGCCACCGCAAAGCGCCAACCCGCAGTGCCACCGCG
>CAZZXY010000131.1:9365-10040 GCA_964658105.1 Verrucomicrobia bacterium Tous-C9LFEB
CCGACGCCGTCGCGCCCTTCGCGGCTTCTCCTTAGCGCCCTTTGCGTTCCCGCTTTCCTCATGAGGCGCCACGCAACCTGCCATCGCAAAGCGCCATCGCATCGCGCTAAAATCACAGCACCCATGCGGTGTCCCTACTGCGGTTTTACGCAAGACAAAGTCATCGACTCCCGCGAAAGCAAGGACGCCGACAGCATCCGTCGTCGCCGCGAGTGCGAGCGCTGCACCAAGCGCTTCACCACCTACGAGCGCCTCGACGAGATCCCCTACATGGTCGTCAAAAAGGACGGGCGCCGCGAGCGTTTCGACCGCCAGAAAGTCCTCGACGGCCTGCTCCACAGCTGCCAGAAGCGCACCGTTTCCGCCACCCAGATGCAGGCCATCGTCGACGAGGTAGAAGCCGCCGTCATCGACTCCCCCGAACGAGAACTCTCCACCCCCGCCATCGGCGAGCTCATCATGACCCGCCTCAAAGACATCGACTCCGTCGCCTACATCCGCTTCGCCTCCGTCTACCGCGACTTCAAAGACGTCAACGAATTCAAACAGGAACTCGAAGGCCTGCTAAGGGGGCGGGATCCGAAGGGACGCCCAAAGGTTGCGCGCTGATCAGGGAGTTGTTAGTTCTTAGTTATTGGTTGTTGGTGAGGGCCGGTGAAGTCGTTTCGAGAACTC
>CAZZXY010000132.1:0-9774 GCA_964658105.1 Verrucomicrobia bacterium Tous-C9LFEB
CTGGTTCGCGTTCTGGGCGGCAATTGGGGCCGCGCTTTGGGCGCGAAGCATGGCGCCGACAGGCAGAAGAGTGAGCAGAAGAACAGCGAACGCTTTCATGGCGAGGGGCTCCGGGGTATTCACGCGAGTTTTGAGCCGCAGCGTGGCGGCAGGTGCGCTGAACGGCTGCATGCCCAGCCGTCGCGACGCGCCCCACCGCCGACTCGGACCAGCGAGGGACAACTGTCTGCACTAAGCTACACAACGGAGGCATAAAGAATCCGTAAGGCAGACAGGAACGAAGCCCCGATGACCTCCGCGTTGCACAAGGTGGGTAGGATAAGCGCATGAACCTGGAGCGAATGCAAGCGGCGCTGCGCGAGGCAAAGATCGACGGCTGGCTGTTTTACGACCATCACCACCGCGACCCGATCGCCTATCGCATTCTTGGATTGGACCCGGCGAGCTTTGTCTCGCGGCGCTGGTTCTGCTTTGTGCCGGCACACGGAGAGCCTCGCAAGCTGGTCCACAGGATCGAGTCCGGCAAGCTGGACGCGGTGCCCGGGACGAAGCGCGAGTACTCGTCGTGGGGGGAGCTGGAGGCAGGGCTGGCGGCCATGCTGGGCGGCGCGAACACCGTCGCCATGCAGTACTCGCCGCGCAACGCGATCATGTATGTCTCCATGGTGGACGCGGGCACAGTGGAGCTGGTGCGGGCGCTGGGCAAGCAGGTGGTGAGCTCGGCGGACCTGGTCAGCCAGTTCGAAGCCGTGTTGACCGAGGCCCAGATCGCCTCACATTTCGAAGCGCAACGACGGCTCGACCGGGTGCTGGGGGCCGCGTGGGCCCGTATCCGGGAGGCCACGGCCTCCGGTGGCCAGACCGATGAGTTCAGCATCGTGCGCTTCATGCGGGAGGGCATGGAACGGGAGGGTCTCTGGACGGATCACGGCCCGAACGTAAGTGTCGGACCGAACTCGGCCGACTCGCATTACGACCCGACGGAGGCGACCTCACAGCCCATCCGCTCAGGAGACTTTCTGCTGATCGATTGCTGGGCCAAGCTGGCTGACGATCCGGAGGCGGTCTGGTACGACATCACCTGGACCGCCGTGGTTGGGCGCGCTCCGACGGAGAGAGAAAACCAGGTCTTCCGAGCGGTTCGCGATGCGCGGGATGCGGCCATACACCTCGTGGAGCAGGCCTACAGCAATGGAAAGCTGATTGCAGGGTGGGAGGCGGACGATGCGGCGCGTGACGTGATCCGAACCAACGGCTTCGGAATGCAGTTCACCCATCGCACCGGCCACAATATCGCCGTGGAACTTCACGGCAACGGGGCTCACCTGGACAATCTTGAGACGCATGATGAGCGGCTGCTGTTGCCGAACACGTGTTTCTCCGTCGAGCCCGGGGTTTACTTTCCGGGCGAGTTCGGCGTCCGCAGCGAGGTCAACATGATCACGCGGCCAGGAAAAGCCGCCGTCACCGGGCCCAGGCAGGTAGAGCTGCTGAGGATCTGAGCGAAGCGTCAGGAATGATTGCTCGGGGTGTGGACGGGCCGTGTGTCCTCTCACATAAGTTCCTGGTCTTCCCTGGCGAACGTCGCACGCTCGCGCGCCGCTGCTAAAATCTACGACGATGACCTCCCTTTCCACTGCAACTGACGACCGCGAGATCGCTCGCCACATTCCGGGCGAGAAGTCTTCCCTGCCCGCCCTGGCCCTCCTGGCCGGGTGGCTGATCCCCGGTGCGGGTCACTTCCTGATCGGCAAGTGGGGGCGCGGCCTGCTGCTGTTTGTGGCGATCGTGGGCATGTACGCTCTTGGCCTGGGGCTCGCCGGCAAGATTTACCTGCCAAACACGAACGAAATGCTGGAGATGCTGGGGTTTGTGGGGCAGCTCGGCATGGGATTGCTGTACGTCCTGGCGCGCCTCCTGGGCTGGGGCAGCACCGCCGCGGCCACGACCCTGAACGATTACGGCACGAAGTTCCTGGTGGCTTGTGGGCTGCTGAACTTCATCGCGGCGGCAGACGCGTACGCGATCGCCAGCGGAAGGAAGGCCTCCTGATGGCCCTCACCCAGTTCAGCGCCGCCCTGTTGTTTGCCCTCTGCACGTCCGTGGTTTTTGCGATCACCCAGCGTGCCGAACCGAAGATGATGGTGCGGTTCGGGCTGTTCTGCTTTGCGTTGTTTGCCGGCGGCGTGATCGCGGCCAGCTGGTTGTTCTACTTCATCAAACATTAAACGTTCAGACCCGGCAGAACCTGCCCGTAGCCATCGCCTCCCGGCATCAGGGCTGCGGGTTTGTTGTTGTCGGGCTTGTGCTCGTTGGAGGGGTCGTAGTGGGCGACGTGATCGGGGTTCCGAACGTGGAGCCTGTTGCGCCGTTGGGCTGACCATTGATGCCTGTGCCGAAGCTGGACGCCGGCTGTGAGCCGAGCGCGCCACTGCCCATGCCGGCGTTGGTCTGGCCCTTCTGGTACATCTGCTCGATGCGCGGGTCGTACCAGAACTCCCATGTTTCATAGGTGCTTTGCTGGTTGGGCGTGCTGATGGAGCTGCCTGTCCTTGCGGTGCCGACGCCGATGATGGCGCCACCACTGCCGGGGCCGCTCGAGCCTGTGCTGCCGGTGGATCCGGTACTGCCGAAAAGCCCGCCCGAGCTCCCCGGCGTCGTAGAGGTTGTGCTGGCGCCCTGGAAGCCGCTTGCCAGGGGCGAGGTGGGCCCAATGGTGGAGGTCGAACTGGTACCGCCGATCGGCGAGCCGATGCCGGAGCTCATACCGGCTGCAGAACCCAGTCCGCTCGACGCGATCCCGCCAAGCTCCTGGCCAAAGAAGCCCTTGATCGTGGTCTTCTGTTCCCCAAGGTGAAGGAGCTTCCAATCGCTCTTGCCGGTGAGGGGATCGACGTATTCCTGGCGGAGAAAGCGAATATTGTTGGTGTTTTTCAGCGCGTCGATCGACGGCGGATAGGCGTGGGTCTTGCGGTAGTAGAGCCGAATGGCGCGGACATATTGCTGCGCACGGTGCTGGCTCTCGAGCTCCTTCTGGCGGCGGAGATCCTTGGCCACAACCGGCGCTGCTACCGAAAGCGTAATGAGCACGAGCGCCACCATCACGATGACAGCCACGAGCATATAGCCCGCTTCCGGGTCTGTTTCGTGGCTGCGGGCTGTGCTCGGCTGTGTCAAAAAGCAGATTCCTTTACGCGCCATGGACTGACAAGAGTTTGCGCGTCCTGCACGGATAAAGCGACTTCCTGCACATCGGGGCGGACCACTGCACGGAAACGCCGGCTTACTGCTGCTGCAACGGCACCGTTTGCGTGTTGTTGCTGCCGAGATCTGTGACCTGCACCCCAAACGTGGAGATTTGACCCACTTTGAAGCGCTTCGCTACGACATCCCCCGGAGAGGCAAGGAAAACATCATCCCCGGAGAGCAGGAACGCCTGCTTTGCGCCGCCACCACGCTGCACGGTGCCGAAAAACTTGAGCGGGATCGGTGGAGGTGGCGGAGGTCCGTTGTAGACGGGCATCTGCGGCATGACCGGGCCGGGGCGAGCGGAGGGTACGTTCTTGGGGACCGCCGGCGCGGGCGCGACGTACGTGGCCGAGAAGATGTTGCGGCCGGAACCGGAGTAGACCAGGCTCTCCGTGCGGAGCATGGCGGCTTGGTCGAGCGTGGGGTCCAGACTGGCAGCGCTCGTCGCCAGCTTTTGCGCGGCTACACCGGGGATGGCCCCGGAGCCGCCTGTGGCCGGGCGTGCGGTCTGGGAGCTGGAGGAGGATCGTACCGGGGCAGGCGTGTTGCTTACGGGAGCGATGGCCGGTGGCGGCGTGCTGGGACCGCTGTCGAAGATGGACGAAATGTTGTACACGATGCCGCAAAACGCGATGGCTGCCAGAACGCCGAGCGCGATGGTTTTCTTGCGATTCTCTGCGCCGGCCTTCACTGCGGACCTCCTCCGGTGGTTTGCGGTGTGGTCTCAGCGGCAATGGCCGGGGGCGCCTCACCGGCGACCTCGTTGGGCCCGGGAGCGCGTAGATAGGTCGTCAGGCGAACGCGGAGGTTGACCTGGCCGGTCTGCTGGCCGGTCAGCGTGATGCTGCTGATGGTGAAGAAGAGGTGGTCGCGCTCGATGGCGTTGATGGCGCCGATGACCGAGCGGTACTCGCCGGACAGGGACGCATCGATATGCACCTCGGTCAACGCGTAGGGGCCGCTCAGGACGGGGATGTAGGAGTACTGGCCGCGGCTGTAACGTACGCCTTCGCGGGTGGTGAGCGAGCCCAGTTCGGTGAGCACCTGCGAGAAGGCAAACGGCAGACGGTGCAGGTAGAAGCTGTCGGCCTGCACGGTGGAGTCGGTCAGCTTCGTGTCGATGCCCTGCAAGGGACGACCCGCGATCCGTGCTGCAGTCAGCATCGTTTGCTGCTGGGCGATCGCGGTGGGATCGCTGCTGCTCACTGCCTGCCACGCGAGGAAGAGGTGGAGCAACAGAAAGAGGTCCAGGATCGAGAGCGCGGCGACACCGGCGAAGTGCAGATTGACGGCGGTCAGCAGCTGACGCGCACGGGAGGTCAGGCGCGGCACCCGGCGCTGCACGGAGGAACTGTTCGGTGGAGGGATCACGACAGCGGTGCTCATTGCGTGGCTCCCGGGTTGGTGGTCGGTGGGACAGGGCCGTTGTACGGCGGGAGTTTCAAGCCATACGGCGGGTAGCCCTTCTTCGAAGTTGTCGCAGGTCTGGCGCCGGAGGTGGCCGGAGCGCCCGTACCGCGTCCGTGGCCAACGGTGTAGCTCTCCCCTGCCGGTAACGGGTTGTAGTCGGCCAGGATTTCAAACTCCACGCCCGGAGGCGGGGTGGGGATGCCCGGAGTCACGACCTGCGCCCTCTGGCCGTTGGCGCCGTTGCCTTCCTTGAGCTGAGAGGCCTCGGCCGCCAGTCTTGGCTGTAGGAAGCGACGGGAGCGCTCGAGGTTGCGCACCAGCTGGACGGCGTTGGCGCGCTCGCCGGCCACCCGCAGGCGGATACCGACATTGCCGTCCGGGGAGACCTGCGGCTCGATGGAGGTGACCTGTACGCCGTTGGGCAGCACGTTTTCTAGGTCCATCATTACCGCGGTCCAGGAGAAGCTCTTACGCAGGAACAGGGTGTTCAGGAAGTGCGCCCGATCCAGGACGCGGGCGTTGGCCGGATCGCGCATACGCTGTTCGGTGTGGAGCTTGGACTGCTGGATGCTGATGGTTTGATTGCGCAGGCGATCGAGCTCCAGTTGCTGTTTCGCGGCCTTGGCACTAAGGAGATGCGCCCCAATGGCGATGAGCAGACCGGCGACCGCGAGGGCTGCCATGGCGAGGCGCAAGCGGAGGAAGAAGGGCCGTAGTTCAACAAAGGGCCGTGAGGCGAGATTAACCTGGACGCGCATGGCTAGCTCTTCAACGCTCCTGTGATGCCTGCCAGCCAGCCACGCGGCACCTGGGAGGTGGTTGCTGATGCGGCGATCGCGGACGCATCGACGAGTTCGCGAACGCGCAGGCCGTCCTCCTGGCCGAGACCCTGCTCGCGGAGCGTACGGTTCAGGTGGTCAGCCCCAACCGTTCCGGCACTCAACAGGATTTCGGGCGCAGCAGAAAGATTGTCCTCAAAGAAGGCGACCGCGACAGAGACCGCGCGGGCAATCTCTTCCGCCTGGGCATCCGGGGCCAGGGTGTGCACGGGCGGCTCGGGTTCGGCAGCGTAGGTCGGGAGGGGCCGTCGATCCTCCGCCGGCACGGTCCTGGAGAGCGTTTCCTCGGCACCCGGGGCGACGTAGACGGCGTTGTGGAACTGGGCATCCAGCTCCCCCTGCAGCGTGGGCGAGGCATACGGCGAGCGGCCGACCGGAGCGGCTTCCCCACCGGCATACATGTCAAAGCCGTGGGCGCCCTGGGTGGAGTAATCGCCGGCGTTCGCTGTCCGGCCGTTGTTGAGAATGAACGGTGGTGCATCCAGTCCGGTGATGGCGTCCTGATCCTGCGTGGCAGCCTCTGCCGCAAGGCGGTCCGCGTAGGGATTGCGGCCATACTCGGGGAGGGGCTCCTGGGCGGCCCACTCGGCCTGCGTGGCGTCGCGGTCTACCAGGGGCAGCATGTTGGGGGCGGTCAGCGAAGGCTCGAAGAGGGCCGCAGGCAGGTTTGCCGGCGTGGGCGCGGGATATTCGGTCAGCTCGATCGAGCGATGCAGCAGAACGATGCCCGCGCGAACGATCGCCGTGGTGACGCCCAGGGTGTGCGCGTTCACGATGAGGGAGGCGCCTTCGCCTTCGTTCACGGCTCCCAGTGACGCCAGGGTGCTGGGCAGCACGGCGCCGGGCTCGAAACCGGCTTCCCGGACCACGGACTCATACTCGCCGAGGACATCGCGCGGCATCGTCACGGCGAGTACCCGGATCATGGCCCGGCTGGTGCTCATGATCTGAAAGCTGACCATGGCGTCATCGGTGTCGAAGGGAACGAGCTTCTTGAGGCGGAACCGGACGATCGGCAGTGCCTCGGAGAGTTTGGTGGGCAGGGCGTCGAAGTCAAGCAGAAGCACGCGGACGGCCGCGTCCGGGATGACCAGCGTGAGGTCGGCGTTGCGGGCGTTTGCGCGGGCGCCTACACGTTCCAGCGTGCGCCGAACCGCTGCAATCACGGCGACGCGATCGGCGATGTTGCCGGGTTTCAGACCCGGCACAACGGCACTTTCGGCCAGATCGGCCTTGGCGACAGCCGCGAGCGGAAGACCGGGCTCCGGGGAGCGGCCCGTGACCACACCGCCCGGAAAGATTTCGCAGGCAAGGCGGGGACGGCTTCCAGAGGCTTTGGGGAGCAGATTCATGGGCTCTAACTAGAGTAACGTGCAGGCTCCCCTTTTGAGGGCGATGCTGACGGTTGGACGGGTGAGAACTCATGTCGTCTACTGCCACCTTTGGGGCAGCGCGGTTCGGATCGCGCGCGTCGAGCGGTCGTCTGGGTAACAGGTGTTGGCATCAGGTGAGCTCGAACTCGGCGACACACAGGCTGTACAAGCCGCCGGGGCCGTCCGGCGGCTGCGCCGGGGCGGGCACACCGGGCCGCTTCGGCCGCCAGTTGGCGGAGTAGAAGAGGGTCAGCTTGCGCGAGCCTGCGTACAGAAATTTGGAGGGCATACAGACGAAATAGGGCTGGCCACCCATGCCGGTGAGCCGTGTGACCGTGTGCCACGGCCCTGTGAGGCTGGTGCTTTCGACGACCCAGGTGTCATAGGGGCCCGAGTCGCCGTCCGCCCAGCCGACGCAGAGAAAGCCGAAGAAGCGCTTCAGGTGCGGGTGGTAGGTGATGTTGACGCAGCCGGCGCCGCCGGGCCAGGAGAAGATCGGGGCAATGCGGGCGAAGTCGTGGGACCAGAGGGGCTTCCCTGCGCCGTCATGGCCGGCGAAGAACTCCCACGCCTTGGGATCGTTGATTGTCTCCGGCGACGGCCGAACCCGGGCGAGTGAAACGGCGTCGCCGCTCGACCAGTTGACGATGCCGTCCTGGTCATAGGTTCCGTGGCCGGCGAGGTAGGCGTAGCCGTCGGGTGAGTGCTCCAACTCGCGACCGAGATCGACAAAGTGTGGCGTGCCCATGCGGATGGGCGCGCCGCCCGAGCAGCGCCCCGTCTCCGAGAAGAGGGGGCGGCGGTCGTCGAAGGGTGTGTCGGTCCAGGTCGCCCCGCGGTCGTGCGAGAGGCGGAAGCCGCCAAAGCCGCCCAGTTCATAGGTAACCGGGACGCTGTGCGCGTTTAGCCAGCGATGGCAGAAGTAGCCACCGTAGTACCAGGTGCCTTTATAGAAGAGGTTGGCGCAGGGATAGAAGCCCTCGTAGCGCGCGGTGATGCGGGTGAAGGGCGGCAGGGGTTCGACGGTGAGGGCGAAGGGGTCGTTGCCGGTGAGGATGGCGTTGCCGGTGGTCGTGGACTTGTCGCGTTCGGCGACGACCCGGCCGTGCACGACGCTGAGGCCGAGGTCGCGGAACCAGCGCTCCTGCTTGTCGTCGCTGAAGGCCCACTGGCAGTTCACGGTGACGGGTGAGCCATTCACGCCGGTGACGGAGCCGTCGGCGTAGGTGGTGTAGAGCCGGTCGTCGGCGGCCCAGCTGGGGTACCAGGTGTCGGCGGCGATGCCGGGCAGGTAATGGCGCTGGCGGCCGGTGAAGCGCAGACCAGCGAAGTCCGGGCTCTGCGGGAGCGGCGGTGGCCCGGCTGGTGGCGCGAGCGCGGCGGCGAGCGGGCCGCTGACCGAGCCCGGAGCCACATAAATCAGCGGGGATGCCGGACCGTTTGCCGCGGAAACCTGCGCGGGAAGGTCGGTGGCGCCGAGGGCCGCGGCGGCGGGAAGGCTCGCGAGAAAGTTGCGTCGGTTCATAAGGCTCCGTGTCGCTGGCGGGAAGGGTACAACGCGAACCATGGCGCGGCCATCCAGTCTGATGGAAGCGAAGGAGATGTGATGGCTGAAGACACAGATGGCGTGGTGCTTTTGTACACGGCGAAGGCCAAACCCGGCAAAGAGCACGAACTGAAGAAGTTCCTGGTGAGCCTGGTGACGGGATCACGCCATGACGCCGGCAACATCAGCTATGAGCTGCACGAGGTCGCCGATGACCCTTCGACGTTCATGTTTTATGAGCAGTGGATCTCGCAGGATGCCCTGGATGCGCACACGCAGACGCCGCCGCTGAAGGAATTCGCCGCCCGCGCCGATGAACTGATGGCGCATCCCTTTGCAGCCGGCATGAAGAAGTTGAAGAAGCTGCGTCCGGATCCGGCGAAGTCCTAGAAGCCCGTTTACCCGCATCACCGGAACCACACGACAGGAGCCCCATGGAACGTCGCACCTTTCTCAAATCCGCTACCGCCGCAGGCGTTGCCGCTGCCGGCATGACCGGACACGCACAACAATCCAGCACAGATGGCCGGACCTCCAAAGAAGCGCCGGTAAAACGCCCGGAGCACCCGGGCATGATCTACCGCGAGCTGGGCACGACCGGCGAGCGCGTGTCCGCGATCGGCATGGGTGGATTTCACCTGGCCAAAGACCAGAACACAACGCAGCAGGATGCGATCAAGCTGGTGCGGTCGGCGAACGATGCCGGGATTACCTTTATGGATAATTGCTGGGACTATAACGACGGCATTTCCGAGGTGCGGATGGGCCAGGCGTTGAAGGACGGCTATCGGCACAAAGTTTTCCTCATGACGAAGCTGGATGCGCGTACGAAGAAGGACTACAACAAGCAGCTGGAGCAGTCGATGGGCCGGTTGGATACGGACGTGATCGACCTGGTGCAGTTCCACGAGATCCTGCGTTTTGAGGACCCGGACCGCATCTTTGCCGAGGATGGCGCGATCCATGCCGCCATGGAGGCACGGCAGGCTGGCAAGATCCGCTACATCGGCTTTACGGGCCACAAGGACCCGGCGATTCATCTGCGCATGTTTGAGATCGCCGAGCAGCACGGGTTCAAGTTCGACACGGTGCAGATGCCGGTGAATGCCATGGACGCGCACTTCCGTTCGTTCACGAACCAGGTGATCCCCGTGGCGCAGAAGCACGGCACGGGTGTGCTGGCGATGAAGACGTTTGGCGACGGCTACATCCTCAAGTCCGGCACGATCGACCCGGTTGAAGCGCTGCACTATGGGCTGTCGGTTGAGGGTGTCTCCGTGGTGATTACGGGGATGGAGAAGCCGGAGATCCTGGACCAGGCGCTGAACGCCGCGAAGACGTTCAAGCCGATGACGGC
>CAZZXY010000133.1:0-9696 GCA_964658105.1 Verrucomicrobia bacterium Tous-C9LFEB
GCCGAAGCAATCTGACCGGGGTAGAACCACCACGCGTGGTGGAATTTCCAGGAGAACGCCTTTGACCAGGGGACGATCAGGGCACCAACGGCGGCCGCAGGGAAGATGTTGTACAGCGTTTGGCAAACGGGCTGGAGATTGCCCGGCATAAGACGAAAGAGCACATAGTAGCTAAGCGCGTAGGGCAACTACGCCGCGGCAAAGATGAACCAGAAACGTGCGCGGCTCGGGGGCAGCTTCATGCACACTATGCTGCCACATTCGCCAGCACTTCAGATTTAGCTTCGGTGAACGGGGCAAAGCGCGCGGCAGACGGCGGATTGGGGCCGTTCGCCGACTACCGCTTGCAGTTCACCGAATATGGAATGATCCAGTCGCGTCCGGACATTAGCGTTGGCGACATGAAGCTCTCGCTGTCTCGTCTCGCTTGTAGCCTGTTCCTCCTTGCCGTCTGCCCTTTCGGACGCGCTACCTTCGCCGAGGTGATCGTCCGTGGACCCGGAGGAGTTAAGGTGCTTGACGGAGAGTCGCCTCACCTTGTGGTTACCGGCCTGCAACCCGGGGAGCAGGCCACAGTGCACGCGTTCCGCAGGACCATGCTCTATCCAACAGCCACGTCACCTGCGCTTCCTGTCCTTGCGCATGCGGAAGCAGTCTTCGTAGCAAACGGAAGCGGCAGCATCATGGTCGACTCCGCGGTACCGTTGCGAGGGACCTACGAGGGGGCCGATGGATTGGGCCTTTTGTGGTCAGGCACTCGCCTGGCTGTCGCCGGTTCTGACGATGAGCCGATTACGCAGGCGTTGAACATTCGGGACGAACAAGAGATCGTCGTGCGCGTCGCGGCTCCATCACTTGGAAAAGCGCACTGGGCGGAGACGCGCCTGACGCTGACAGACGGCGCCGAAACGCTGGACGTCCTCAACGTCGCTCAGCCCGGTCTCAACGGAGTGTTCGCGCGACCTAAGGCACCGTCCGCAGGTACTCTACCTGCCATCATCCTGCTGCATGGGAGTGAAGGAGGCAGCACCGGAGGTGCGCGGGCGACGGCCATCCGTTTTGCTCAGCTTGGCTACGCCGCCTTTGCCCTGAACTATTTTGCTTGGCCTGCAGCGGGCCTCCAAGGCATTCCGCAAGCGCTGATCGATGTTCCTGTGGAAGAGATCGCCACAACTAGAGCATGGCTGTCGCAGCAATCCGGGGTCGACGCTCGCCAAGTCGCTGTTTGGGGTGTCTCCAAAGGGGCGGAGCTGGCACTTGTCGCTGCTTCGCACTACGACTGGATCGACCGGGCCGTCGCGTGCGTGCCAAGCAACGTGGTCTGGTCCGGCTTCGGTCGTCCGCCCGCGCCGGGTGAGGTCTATTCCTCGTGGAGCATCGCCGGCGTTGGGCTGCCCTACATTCCATATGATCATTACGAAGACGCCCTCAACCGTAAGTTTTCCGCTGCCTTCGTCCACCAGCGCAGCCTGGATAAAACAAGCGAGGAACAGAGGAGAGCAGCTCGTATCCCTGTCGAGAAAACGCGGGCCAGACTTCTCCTCCTCGCTGGAACCAAGGACGTTGTTTGGCCGTCAGCGGCAATGACGGCGGACATCGAGGCCACGCTCCGCGCGGCTCACCTGGACGCGATCGCAAGAGCCTACATCTTCCCTGATGCCTCGCACTACATTTGCGGGACCGGCTCGGAACCACGGCGGATCAATCCCGTTCTGAAACCCGAAGGCGACAACCCGACACCGGAGGCCGACGCTCATGCTGCCGCAGTCGGGTGGCAGCAGACGAAATTGTTTCTACAGTCGAGCCGCGCGCATGGCTCTCACTGAAAGCGACAGGTTCACACCTCAGCCCGTGTACATGGACGGAAACATGACGACTCATACAAGGCTGGTTCGCTTTGCGATCGTAGCCGCAATCACCCTGTGCTTCTTACCGAGCGCCATCGCTCAGAGCATTGTTTCGGGCAGAATCCTCAAGACTGACGGGACGGTAGAGAAGAACGCCGAAATCTCCTCTGTATGGGTCCTCGGCACCCCTGACAACGACGGAGCGAGAGCCTACGGTAGCGTGCGTTCCGACGCGCTGGGTCGATTCAGCCTGCCCTTGCGGGGTGATGACTCTACAACTGAGTTGTTAGTCTACTCGGCCGATAGGAAGACGACGGCTGTGGTTCACGTTCGCCCGGGCCAGGACCGGCTGGAGATTCGTCTGCACCCAGTCGCAGAACTTCACCTCAGTGCATATGCGCCCCGACTTGGCACCGAGCTGCGCGGAACTCGATTCCTACTGGAGACCCGAGAGGGATCAGTGCTGGGCCAATTGCTCGCCAACGATGTCACGTTGCCTTGTCCACCAGGCGACTACCAGCTGCTTCTGAGTTCTTCCGACACCGCCAGCGTAAAGGTGCCAGTTCACATTCGATCCACTGAGCCAGTAGGCCTTCGCGTCAGATTGACGCTAAGCGCTCTCGCGAACAGGTATGGGAAGCCGCCCTTACCGCTCACAGGCTTGGTGGACATCAACGGCAAGGCGGTTGCGGCTCCGGTGTTTGACCGGCCAACACTGATCTACTTCTGGGCAGACTGGTGTCAGCCTTGCATCGCGGAAGGGATTCCTCACTTAATCCGATTCGTGCAGCAGCACCGCGGTGAGCGGTTTCAGATCTTTGCCGTGCACGAGAACGGAATACCTACAATGACCAGTGTCGAAGCCTTTCAGCGGTCGCTTGCGCACTTGCAAAGCTCCGTTTGGCACCAGACCCTCAGCTTTCCTAGCACTTTCGACGTCTCGGGGCACACCACAGCATTATGGGAGATATCCACGTTTCCGACTTATGTCCTCGTAAATGGGCGAGGTATCCTCCAACGCGACGCTGGTCTGGATCAACTTGAGCAACTGCTGAAGTCACGCGTTCGTCGCCACGGAATAGCAGCTGCGCCTGACAGTTCCACTGCCCTTCCGGCTGGCGAGTGTGTCCCTCACGCGTCAGTTCACGAACCATGCTGCGAGTTGTTCTCATCAGGTGCCGGTATCAGCGGTGCGCCGTCGCCAGCTCTCGCAATCCTGCGACTCCGACGCGCCTTCCGCTAGTTTGCGGTGCTGTGAAGGGCGAAGGAGCGACCTACTTCCTCCCATCTGGGTACAGAGCGGGCAGCGGAGGGTCGGGCGGAGTGCCGAAGGGCAGGCTAGGGCGTGGGAGCATGGCGTCGCGCATGGCGGCGTTGTAGAGGAAGATGGCCTCGACGACGGCTGCCTGTTTCAGGTCGGGCTCGCTGAGGTGCTCGTAGGTATCGAGGTTGGTATGGTGAGTGCGGCTCTGGTAATCGCGCTGGACTTGGAGAAAACCGAAGCCGGGTAGACCGGCAAGTTGGAAGGGTACGTGGTCAGATCCCACATTGGATTCCATAGAAACGGTCGTCATGCCAAGGTCGGCAAGCGGCTTCATCCATTCGGCAAAGATGGCCGCGGCTCCCTGATCGCCTTGAGTGGCAACGCCGATCAGACGGCCGGAACCAGAGTCCATGTTGAAGTACGCATCGAGTTGAGCCGCTTCCGGTTTGAGAGTGGGCGGCGCTGTTGTGGGTCGCATGGTTGGAGGGAGGACAGCGTCATCTTTGGAATCCGAGGTGTGGATAGTGGCGAAGTGCTGCATGACGTAGCCCGTTGAGCCCAAGAGGCCTTCTTCTTCGCCGCTCCAGAGGCCGATACGGATCGTGCGGCGGGCCTTTACGTGAAGGGCGTTCAGGATGCGCATGGCCTCCATCGCGACGATTACGCCCGCGCCGTTGTCGGTAGCGCCGGTACCGGCAATCCAGCTGTCAAGGTGACCGCCGACCATGACAACCTCTTTTTTCAATTGGGGGTCAGTGCCCGGGATTTCCGCGACGGTGTTATAGCCCTGGGCATGGTCGTCGCCGAATTTTGTGTTGATGTCAATGGTGACGGTTACCGGCACACTGTTGCTCAGGAGGCGGTCCATGCGGTCATACGCCTCGTTCGAGATGACCTCACTCGGTATCGGCTGTTTGTGTTGGGGCAGGTAAACGAACCAGCCCATCGAATAGTTGGTGTCATCGTGCAGGATGCCACCGGAACCGCCCGGCTTGAGCAGGGCGACCGCGCCCTCGTCCGCGAAGAAGTGCGCGACCTTTTCCTGAAGAGGGATGCCGGCGAAAGCCTGCCGGTAGTAGTTCGGTGACAGCCGATCGGGCTTCTGCAGTGGGAAGGAGAACATGGGGGGATTGCCCGGCTTGAAGAGCTCCATGACGGGCACTTTGTCAGGGTCTACCTCGGGATTTTCGGGAGCTTCTCCGTAAAGGATTACTTTGCCTTTGAGCTTGCCCCGCAACACGGCCAGATCCTCTTCCCTGTTCACACCGTGAACCATGATGACATCTGCGGTGACGGGGCCGGAGGTGGCGGGCGACCACGGGGTGGCCTGCGCGAACAGGACCGACGCCGAGGGCTGGACGAGCACGAGGGACGCGCTCTGCTGCGTCCAGGCCATGCCGAAATCGCCCCAGCTTTCGAGATGGGAGTTGCCGCAGCCCATGGCCGTGAGCTGATCACGGGTCCAGGCGTTCGCACGCGCCATGGCGGGCGAGCCGGTCAGGCGTGGGCCGATGTCATCCAAGAGCACACCGGCGTAGTCCATGATGTGCGAGTGATTGAATCCCTCCTGACGAATGCGCGAGTACATGTCGAGGTCGATAGCCTCGGGCGTGGTTGCGGCTGCAGTCGAGGGCTTTATGGGGCGGGAAGACTGCGCAATAGTCGGGAAAGACGTGAGGAGAAGAAGGAGAGCTGCGCCGTGCCGCAGGGGGAACATGCCGAGGATTGTACGGCTGTCAGTGCGCCTGTGGCGCTGCCGACTGTAGCTCCTGGGAGTTGGGCGGTAGCTAGTCGACTGCAGACTTCCGGCCAGAGCAGCCGAGATGAGGGAGAAGGCGATTGGATTCGGCACTACTTGAAGCCAACTGCGGTGCGAATTGAGAGTCCGGACCCTCTCGACTAGCGACCCGAAGAGTGGTCACAGTCAATCGATCTCACCAACACGTCGACCGCAACTCATCCTCCACCTTTCGTAAACGGTCCGGGACACCAGTATGAGGGTGAGCTTCATGCATTCAATCGATGAAACTTGGTGACTTACTCCTTGTCAAAGACAACGTCTTGAGCCGTCAATGACGGAGGTCAAAGCTAAGTAGACGCGATCTTGGCCGAATCTGGTGGACTCTGATAGTAGCCATTCTGTGGCCGATCTCTTGTTCATCGTGTGGAACATAGCGCCACGACATCAGTCCTGATAAACCCGTTGCCATCAGTTGACTCCCGGGTCGTCGGCTATCCGAAGGTAGTGTCGCCTGGTAAGCGGTCCGCTACGGTGATGGGCGCAGATGCCGTCCACCTTCAACCCCCTAAAACGGAGCCCGTAGCCCTTAAACCAGCTTTCCCGAAGTTTTCGGGTTACCTCTGACAAACGGCATTGTTGTGGCCGAGCACCAGCTACATACCTCAGCAGAGAGCAACCGGAGGCGAGTGAAGGGCACTTCGTATGTGAGTATTCGCTTCCAGATAGCCCGCTGTCCCGGAGCGAGCGGGATGGCTTCCCTCAGAAGCCATGTCAGTGATCACCTTTGAGCAATGAACTCCGGAGGCATGCGCGCTCCATCATCTCGGGTCAACAGCCTTAGTTTCAGAACGGTAATGTCGTCATCTTGACCGAAGACCTGTGCCCTTTGTGCTATCGCTTCTGCACTCTCCTGACTGATAGCGCGGGTCCTCTCAAAACCAAACAACTCACCCGTCTTAGCTCGAGCTTCGACGACTCCATCGGTCAGGAGCGTCACTCCTGTATGCTCGCCTATTTTGAAGATCGATTGCGTGTACTCCGCCGAGGTGTCTAGCCCAAGCGGCAATCCGGGAGCTACAAGTATCTCTTCACCATCGCAGTAGGGGCATATGTGGCCAGCGTTCGCCGCTACCAGGGTGCCGTCTGGATCGGCGCGTAGCACAAGGCACGTGGTAAATCCACCGTTACTGCGCCCACTCATCTCTGCATTCAACCCCGCGAGAATTTCGGCCGGCTCCTGTGTGTAACGAGCCAGGGTACGGAACGTACCAACCAGCAGAGAAACAGTCATAGCAGCAGGGAGCCCTTTCCCGCTGACGTCTCCTATCACTACCAAGGCGGATGCGGAGTGGACTCCATGGCTGGGCAGGACCTGGAAGAAGTCGCCGCCCACTTCTCCGAATGGCTTATACACACTGGTCACCACGAAGCCTGGGACGCTAGCAGCTACATCGGGAATGAGTACCTGCTGGACCGTCCGGGCGGCCTCACGTTCCCTTTCGAAAAGATCTTCATGGAGGCGCGTGCGGGTGAATCGCCGGACAAGCACGGCTAGCATGGTCACCAGCAGTACGGCGTCACTGATATTCTCCATCGAAAACGGCATTGGCCACTGGGATGTCCGGAAGTACCAGGCCTGAGATGCGTCACTCCATCCAAAGAAGGCTGCCAGCGAGACTAGGAGAAGTTCGAACGGATTGCCCAGGGCGACGAAGACGATGCCCGGCAGGAGGAGGCGTCCGTCATCACGGCCCTCGATGGCTCTACGGGTGCTCAACACGACGATCCAGAGGATAGACGGGAGGAATAGGACGGCATGAAGTGCGTTGAAGAGGGCGGTGTCTGCTAGAAGCCAGTCTGGGGAGATCATCCATGGCACCATGTCCGCTACGCTGAGGACACAGTCGATGCCGATAGCTACCACCGAAACCAAGAACAGCCAGTCTCGTCTGCCACTAAGAAGGCGAAGCAGGAAGAGCATAAGCGCCAGAGTCGACGCGTCGCCAAGCAGATCACGGACAAGAACAAAGGTCGGCCATTGGAAAGGCTGGGAAGAAGACCAGATCAGATGGCAACGTGTGACGGCATAGAGCAGGCTAAGCAGACCGAACCACAGGTATTCTGTCTCCTTGGGGCGCAAGAGGAAGAGCGCGAAGGCCGCCACACAAGCCAGGACTTCAAAGATCGTCAGGAAAAGATTGCTGGAGATTCTCCAAAACACAGTGCGCGTGCGGAGCGTGACAAGCTGCTCAATCAGGGGCGTTGCGCCAAGCCGGATACCGGGTCTCAGGCCATCTACGGTGAGCGGATCATCGGCTCGCCAGCGCCAACCACGAATCGCAAGAGTGATGATGCGAGGGCCGTTTAAGGCTGACGCTTCACCGGTGCAAAGCACAAAGGACCGCACTCGCCCCTGATTTACGTGAGGATGCGGCGGCATCCCTCCGTTTCCTCCAAGAAGTCGGCCATCACAAAACATCTCGTAATTCACATCAAGCGCCGGCAGATAGACGGACAGCGACTCTGAACCGGCAGGAACGGTCACCTTGGTCCTATACCAAAATGACCCAGAACGAAATGCCAGATGCTGCTCAGCCCACGTCTGATCGGACCGGATCAGAACCCATTTTGAGTCGTCAAGATCTGGGCTAGAGTAGGACGGATCGTCTCCTAAGTGGAATCTCCACAAACCATCGAGCGACGCAATAGGAAGGTGATTCCTATCGAGATCGAACCCGCTCTCGGGGAAGGACGACACTACTTGTGCCGAAGCAGATAACAGTAGCGACGCTAGGAGGATCGTGAGGATCGCCAGCTTCGAGCGCCTAGTTCGTTTCAGTCCTGAACTACTCAAGCGGATTGGTCTCCCTCTGCTTCGAGTAGCAGCAATACTACCCTGTGGGGCAAAATATCAACCGACCGTACGGAGTGAGATCGCGAAAGGTTTGGGCCTCTTGGCGAGCCAGACGTTTCCACCTGCACTCGGCATCGAGAGCATCGCAGGAAGAACGTCGATCGCTCCCGGATGACGATCTATGCGGAAGGGATCGGGCTCCGGCCCGGCTTGCTTCTAAGCAACTTAGCGTCATGTGAATATCAGCCTTCTGCGGCAACTAACGTGAGCCTTGCAACTCCACCTAAGCGGTGGAACAAAGAGATTCCCGATCGTCGCTGGGCTTACGAGTGTGATCCTATGCGCAGGTATCGCGCTCGGTTAGCAGGAACGCTGAAAGCGCATCTTCAGCCTCCTGTTGGTGCCTGCGCACTCGCACAAGCTCCCGCTCAGCATCGGACTTATTTCCCTCGCAAGCTCTACTAAGGATAGAGCAGGCTGCGTTCCCGCTGTGCGGGAGAACGGATCTGGAATCGCAGGTAGATAAGTTGTGCCGCTCTGGATCTGGCCATCACGCTTTCCGATGTGACTCAGAATATAAGACCTGGACCGTCCACAGGGACACGCCCGAGTCCCAGCCGCTAGGCGGACCCCGAGCCTCACGGTAGCGACAGCTGACAGACTCCGTGTCTACTATCTCAGAACTGTGCAACGACCCCTCAAGTCGCTAAGCTGAGCTTTTATGTCCCCGAACCTTCGGCCACGGGCTTTGTGCTTCCGATGAGGCGAGCGGGATGCCGGTCGGTCCTTCCCGAGTCAAAGGCTCATCAACTCCGCCTCTTGAACCCACGACGGAAGTTCTCGCGCAGTTACGCTTTGTGGTGGTATCGCGTAGCAGCAACGTATTCGAGTGCCTCAATCCAGTTCAAGCCCGAAGCGCTCGCGGCATTCATAGCTTGAGTGAATGACGGCACGGTCCGTCCAGCAGGTCGCGCTTGCTCGAGGAGCAGGATCACTCGGCCAAACTCCGCAGCGAGCACTTCGTACGGAGTCCGTAACCCAGTCCGGTCCATCAGCCGAGGCTAGGCGAAGCGACCGCCTGTTGCCCATGCGCAACTTTCCGCTTCTCGCGTTTGTGCATGACATCGCCAGGGATCGAGCATGCTTTTCAGGAAGTCAAATCCTGGAAAGCTGATGCGAAACTTGCATGACCGTGCAATCCGATCGCGTTCTTGGCGCGTAAATGCTGAATGACGGATTTTCGGGGAGTGACGCCGGATCAGAGTCTTATTGAACTGTTGGACCGCATTCAAGCGCGAGTCGCCCGGGCGATTCCCGATGTGGAAAGCACACTGCTCTTCGACGAACTCATGGATGAGGCCCAGAACCGCGGATTAGCTCCGCTTCAGTGCCTGGACTTCATTGAACAGCATCGCCCGTAGGCTTTTCACGAAACACCAATACCCAACGTGCGGAGCACCAGGTACTGCCGCGGAGTGCAGGTCAGACAGAACCTGTGTCCCATTCTCGCCCAAGCGGGACCGTCAGGTAGCCGCCGCACTCACAGCAGCGCACACCCTGCTCCATCTGCCTCAGCGTCGATGCTCTTGGGCCGCCCATGAGGGGCAATAGAGCGCATGCCTGTGGAAGCGTCAGTCGAGCTTGGTTGCGATCCTGTTAGAAAGCTTTGAACCGCAGCTATTGCCCTACCGCTTTTACGTCCATAGAGTAGAGCTTTTTCCGGCCGGCGCCCACCGCAGCGAGGAGTACCCTCAGGGATCGTGCTGTCCGACCTCCGCTTCCGACAATCTTGCCTACTTCTTTCGCCGGTGCCCTTACCCGTATGACGGTTTCTTTGTCTAAGACTTCGACTGAAATGGTGATCTGCTCCGGTTCATCCACCAGGGCGAACACGAGATCTGAGAAGAGCTGAACAACGTCGGGCGGAGTTCGCGTCTCGGCTGCCATAAGGCCCCTTAGCTTACAACGAATTGGCCGGACCTTGCGCCTG
>CAZZXY010000134.1:0-9686 GCA_964658105.1 Verrucomicrobia bacterium Tous-C9LFEB
GCAGAAGGCCAAGCGCATCTACTTCACGCTCGAGACCCAGTTCCGCGCCTACTACGAGAATGCGGCGAACCGCACCGGCGTCACCGGCGATCTGCTCCTGCAGCAGCTCGAGACGCGCCTGGACAACGTCTCCTACCGCCTCGGTTTTGCCCTCTCCCGTCGCCAGGCCCGCCAGGTTGTGCGTCACGGTCATGTTTCCGTAAATGGCCGCAAGGTAAACATCCCGAGCTACCAGTGCAAGGTTGGCGATGTGATCGCCATCCGTGAAAAGTCCAAGGAAATGACCCTGCTCGCCACGGCGAAGGACTTCATCTCGGGCCAGATCCGCGTGCGCTGGATCGATGCAAACCCGGACGGCCTCACCGGCAAGCTGATTGCGCTGCCGCAGCGTGAAGATATCCAGCTGCCCGTGAATGAGCAGCAGATCGTCGAGCTGTACTCGAAGTAAGGCTTTTGTTGTCATTCCGCAGCGCAGCGGAGGAATCTGCTTCCTTCACTGCCGCTGCGGCGTCCGTTCAGAGTCGTTGCAGGTAGGGAAGCATCAGATCCCCTTCGCTACGGGATGACAGACAAGGCAAGCAGTAGTGACAAAACGGAAAGATCAACCGCAGTACCGTTAGCCGCGCAGAGTGCTTCGCGTGACAACGAAGAAAGGATGTACCTATGCTTTGGAGAGGTTTCCAAAAGCCCAAGCGTCTGGCCGTTGACCAGGAGTCCCTCACCAACATCTACGGTAAGTTCTCCGCGCAGCCGTTCGAGCGCGGGTTCGGCACCACGATCGGCAACGCGTTACGACGCACGCTGCTCAGCTCGATCGAGGGTGCAGCTGTAACCGCCGTCAAAATCGAAGGCGTGCTGCACGAGTTTCAGTCGATCACCGGTGTGGTGGAAGACGCGACGGACATCATCCTGAACCTGAAGCAGATCCCGTTCAAGCTCCACGGCGATGGTCCCAAGGCGCTGTACCTGCACATCGATCAGCCGGGTCCCGTGACCTCGGGCATGATCGAGGCGGACGGTGATGTCGAGATCCTCGACCCTGAGGTCTATATCTGCACGGTCTCCGAAGGTGGCCGGATCGACATGGAAATGCGACTGAAGCGTGGTCGCGGTTATGTGTCGGCAGACAAGAACTTCGACGGCGATCTCGGTCTCGGTTTTATTCCGATCGACTCCGTCCATTCGCCCGTTCGCAAGGTCAACTTCCTTGTCGAAGCGGCGCGTCTCGGTCAGATCACCGACTATGACAAGCTCACGGTCGAGATCTGGACAAACGGAACTGTTCAGCCCGCGGATGCGCTCGGTCTTTCAGCGAAGCTGCTGAAAGATCACATGACCATCTTCATCAACTTCGAAGAGGAGTTGGAGGCGGGTGCGCATGGCGATCACGACGGACCAGCGATTCGGAACGAGAATCTCAACCGTTCGGTCGAGGAGCTCGAGCTTTCCGTTCGCAGCTACAACTGCCTCAAGAACGCCAACATCGCGACAATCGGCGAACTGATCCAGAAGACCGAAGCCGAGATGCTGAAGACGAAGAATTTCGGCCGCAAGAGCCTGAACGAGATCAAGGAAATCCTTGCTCAGATGGGCCTCTCGCTCGGCATGAAGATCGACGATCAGGGCAATCCGATCCCGGGACCCACCTCGGTGCTCCCGGCGCAGGCACTGGCCCAGAGCTACGCGGCGTTTGATGAAGACGAGGATGAGGACGAGGACGAAGATGCCGACCTCGATCTCGTGCCGGAGCAAGAAACGTTCTAACCACAACCGGCAGCGCAGCGGGCATCTGACCTGCTGCGCTGCTCTAGCCGCTTCCACACGGAGGCACACCGGTTTACAGGGCAAACCTGGACCGAAGGAGACGAAACATGCGCCATCGTAACGGCGGTTTCAAGCTAGGTAGAAATACAAGCCACAGAAGGGCGTTGCTCCGCAACCTGGTCACCAGCGCGATCATCAACGACCGCATTCATACGACCATCACCAAGGCCAAGGCTGCGCGGCCGCTGGTCGAAAAGATGATCACACTGGGCAAGAACGGCAGCGTTCACGCCCGTCGCCAGGCTTTGGCCTACATGATGACGCCGGAGTCGGTGGATCGTCTCTTCAAGACGGTGGCGCCACGCTATACCGAGCGCAACGGCGGATATACCCGCATCGTGCGCACGGGCAAGCGGCAGGGTGATGCTGCGGAGACAGCCTTTTTGGAACTCTTGGGCGCCGAGCAGGAGCTGAACGAGAAAGCGCAAAAGCGGGCCGAGGCTCGGCAGCGGCGTCAGGAAGAGCTGCAGCGCCAGATGGAAGAGCAGGGAGCCGCGGAGAGCGCGGAGCCTGACACCCAGGCTTAAGTTTTCTTGCTGGGCGAACGGAGCACTTCGGTGCTCCGTTCGCTATTGCGGGCGTCTTGACTGGACACGGTTCAGCTGGCCTGGAGAGCGATCTTCTCAAAGCGCAGTTCGTCCGCGTAAGAGATCACCCGGTTCCGACCGGCACACTTTGCCGCATACATCGCCTCATCTGCGCGCCCGACGAGATGTTGCGTGTCGCGCGTCGAGGGATGCAGGGTGCTCAGGCCGATGCTGACGGTGACTGGCGCGAGCGGCCAAACATGGCGCTGTACAGCTTCGAGGAGCCTGTTCGCAAGAATGGCGGCCTGAGCCGGGGCGGTTGCCGGCAACAGCAGGATGAACTCTTCTCCGCCGTAACGGGCCAGAAGATCTCCTGACCGGATCTCCCGACGCAGGCAATGGGCAAGGCTGCGTAGCACGTTGTCGCCGTGAGCGTGCCCAAAACGGTCGTTGTGCATCTTGAAGTGATCGACATCGAGCATGAGCACGGAAAGTGGCATCGCCTGCCTGCGAGCCTGGCTGAACGCGGTACGGATTTGCTCCTCGAACACGCGACGGTTGGCCAGGCCGGTCAGTGCGTCCACGGAGGCGAGCTCGCGCAGACGTTGATTCGCATGCTCCAGCTCTCCCTGGTAGCGCTTGAGTTCGGCCTGGTGGTGCAGTTCTTCGGTCACGTCCAGAGACACGCCGCCGACCATCGGGCGGCCTGCCGGATCGGCAAACGGAAACTTGTACGAGCGCCAGACAGTGACGGCTCCATCAGGGGCGGCCGCCTGTTCGTGGTGGATCTGAAGCTTTCCGGTATGCAGCGTTTCCAGATCGTGACGACGGAACAGGTCGGCCATCTCCGCGGGCCAGAGCTCCCCATCGGTCTTGTTCAGAAACGCCTCCCGCGAGACGCTGAACTGCTGCGCCAGCGCCTGGTTGTAATAGAGCATGCGGCCGTCTGCATCCTTGAGGTACGCGAGGAAAGGACCGGCATCCATGAATGTCTCGAACCGCCTTTCCGCCTCTTCGGCCCGTGCCTTGGCCGCCTGCGCCTCCTGGAGTGCCTGTTCCAGGGCGCGCCGGTAGGCACGCAGCTCCAGGCGAGCATTGACCTGCCCGGCAAGGATGCGCAGCGCGTTCTTCTGGTCGGGCGTGAGGGACCGCGGCACCCTGTCCAGGACGCACAACGAGCCGACGGAGTACCCGTCCGGGCTCTCAAAGGGCATGCCGGCGTAAAAGCGCCACCCCTCTCCCGAGACCATGGGACTGTCGTGAAATCTTGAGTCCAGACGGGCGTCCTCGACCATCATGACGTCCGATTGCTGGATCGTGTGGTGGCAGAAAGCGACCTCTCGCGGTGTCTCCGTCATGTTCATGCCGAGTGCTGCCTTGAACCACTGGCGATCATCGTCGACAAAGGAGATGGCACCCATGGGCGTGCCGCAGATTGCGGCGGCCAACTGGATCAGATCGTCGAACTCCGGCTCCGGGGGCGTGTCAAGGATCTCCAGATCGTGGAGCGCCTTCAAGCGAGCTTCTTCGGAGCCGGGCTGCGGTGCACAGGAAGACCGATCGGACATCTGTGCCGGATCGGGTTCCTGGTGGAAGCCCGTGGTGTCAGTGCAGAGAAGGGTGGAGTCGAGCTGGCGGCACAAGCACATGGCGGTTTCATCGGCATAACCGGCCCGGGGTTTAGACAACGGAAGCGGCACACCCCTACACCTCTCGCGGGCAAGCAGGCCAGATCTGTTTCACTTTCGGACACGGTGTCCGAAGCGCATTTGGTCGTCAAAGAGCGATGCCCGGCGTCTTGTTGACGTGTCCGGGCAGGCCTATAGTGGCTGCACCGGCGCGGAGGGCCACCAGGTCTGCGCAGCCGGAAGGCCCGCTTTCGGGATCCCCTCAGAAATTTCGGCGTGCACCTCGCCCCAGCACCGCGTGCTTCCGGGGCCCGGAGACCCATGCGCTCTGAACCCACACACAGCCCCCTCCGAGGTACTTCCATGGCAACGCAGACTCCTGTCCCGTCCCACGCTTCCGCCAACGGTGCGCCCGCCAGCACGCCGGCTCAACCTGAAACTTTTGCGCGCACAATCGATCCGTCGAAGGCCTCCGGGGCGCGGCCCACACGTTCGCACGGAACGCCGCCGCGGGGCCTCAATGTCGCTCCCACCTCGCCCTCCTTCAATGGCTCTTTCGGACGCATCTTCCGCACCTTGCCCGCAGCCAGATTCGGGACCACGGACGGGGAGTCGCATACGCACCTGATGAAGCTCGGCGAGGCCATGGTGAGTGTGCGGGACACGCACGACCCGAAGGACGGCCCGGACAACGAAGAGAGCGGCATCCCTTCGGCCTTCACCTACTTCGGGCAGTTCGTCGACCACGACATGACCTTCGATCCCGCCAGCAGTCTGCAAAAGCAGAACGACCCGGATGCCCTCATCGATTTCCGCACGCCGCGTTTCGATCTGGACAACCTGTACGGGCGCGGACCGGACGACGAGCCCTACATGTACCAGGCGGATGGTCTGCACTTTCAGCTTGGGGACGCACTGACCGGAGCCGCAGGGAACGCGAACGCAAGGGATCTGGCCAGGAGTCCATTTCCGCCCAACCGCGCCCTGATCGGAGACCCGCGCAATGACGAAAACGTCATCGTGTCGCAACTGCAGGGGCTCTGGCAGCGCTTCCACAACGCGCTGGTGGACGCCAACGACGGCGCAAGCTTTGCCCATATCCAGCAGGAGGTCCGCTTTCACTACCAGTGGATCCTGATCCACGACTTTCTGCCCCGGATCATCCATGCGCACGCGCTGGACGCTGTGCTGCCGGGCGCGGGCACGGGCAAGCCGGACTTCGAGAAGCTGCACCTGCGCTTCTACCATCCGAAAAACGACCTGTTCATGCCCGTGGAGTTCTCCGTGGCGGCCTACCGCTATGGTCATTCCATGGTGCGACCCGGCTATCGCCTCAACGACGATGTGCTGGTGCCGATCTTTGCGCCGGGGCCGGGCCCCAACACGGATCTGCGCGGGTTCAAAGCGACCGTGCCGCAATGGGCCATGGACTGGCGGCGCTTCGTGGATCTGGAAAAGCTCGATTACGGAACGCCCGAGCCGCCGAAGAAGGACATCAACAAGCTACGGCTGCAACTCGCCTACAAGATCGACACGTCGCTGGTCGACCCGCTACGGATGCTGCCGCCCTCCATCGCGTCGGACCCGCCACCCTCCCTCGCAGCCCGCAACCTGCTACGCGGATGGCGCCTGGGCCTGCCCACCGGCCAGGCCGTCGCCAGGGCCATGGGGCTGGAGCCCATGCACGACGACGACCTCCTGATCGGCAAGTTCACCGGGGACCCGGCTGATCTGAAAGGGGCGATCACGGATGCAAAAGCGGGTGGGGCGGCGTTCAAGAAAAATTGTCCACTCTGGACGTACATCCTCGCCGAGACGCGTCTGCACGCCAGCACCGTCACCCTGGACACGCTGAACGGACCCCAGCAGCTCAGCACACCGCAGCTCGGCCCGGTGGGCGGCACCATCGTGGCGGAGACCTTCTTCGGCATCCTGAAGGGCGACAAAACCTCCTACATCAACATGGACCCGAACTGGAAGCCAACAGCGGGTGTCGCTGCCGATGGGAAGTTTGGGCTGAGGGAAATGATCGCCTACGCACAAGCGCATTAGCAGGGAGAGCTCTGGTGGCGGTTCGGCAGCCGCTGCTCCCGTGTGTTGTCGGCAAGAACGGGAAGGGCGGGGCTTCAGCCCCGCCGCTGCTCTACCAATCCTGGGCACGAACGGGACGGGGCTTTCAGACTGCAGCCGTAAAGGACTGCTCTTCGTTGTCGTCGGCAAGAACGGGAAGGGCGGGACTTCAGCCCCGCCGCTGCTCTATCGCTACTGGCACGATCGGGACGGGGCTTTCAGACTGCAGCCGTAAAGGACCGCTCTTCATTGTTTACGGCACGAACGGGAAGGGCGGGGCTTCAGCCCCGCCATAACGCCCTGCTCCAAACGCGGCTTTAGCCGCTGAGGTCCGCCTGTTAAGTGCCGCCACAAGCCACCGCGCGAACACTTGCCACTGACCCACTCGAGGCATCGCTGAGCACCATCCAGCCGCGCTAGCCTGCCGACGATGGCGACCCCGATCCGCAACTCACGTCCGGGCACCTACTTCATTACATCAATCACGTGGAATCGCCGCCGCCTGTTTCAGACCAATGGAAACGCAGAGCTCTTTCTCAAGACGATTCAAGGCTATCGACGCGAGGGGCATTACAAGCTCCATGCCTTCGTCGTTATGCCCGATCACATTCATCTCCTTCTCACGCCACAGGGGATCCCGCTCGAACGAGCGTTGATGTTGATCAAGGGCGGCTTCTCTCATCGTCTTCACGCAACGTATCCCGCATGGCAGAAGGGCTTCACAGACCATCGCGTCCGGGATCGTGCGGACTTCCTCTATCATCGCGAATACATTCACCACAACCCTGTTCGCGCCAGGCTGTGTCAACGCCCGGAAGAGTTTCCGTATTCGTCCGCATTTCCCTGGCTGACCTCAGCGCCTGAAGGCGCGGAACGCGATCTGCGGACGAGCAGCGGGGCTGAAGCCCCGCCCTTCCCGTTCTTGCCCAATGCAGTAAAGAGCAGCCCTTTTCGGCTGCATGTCTGAGAGCCCCGTCCCGCTCGTGCCCAGGATTGATAGAGGACGGCGGGGCTGAAGCCATGCCCTTCTCGTTCTTGCTGACAATGAGCAGCTCTTTCCCGACGGTGGGGCTGAAGCCCCACCCTTCCCGTCCCGTGCAAAAACGATGAGAGCGCGGGCGCAGAGCTCCAGGCCTGCATGAGACAGCGGGTCTGGCTTATGCCAGCAAACCACAAACAGCAAAGGGCACGGCCGAAGCCGTGCCCTTACGCGCTGCAAACGCTCAACCAGTTAACGATCAATTTCACCCAGCACGATATCAATCGACCCGATCACAGCCACCACATCGGCAATCTGCTTGCCTTTGCACATGGTCTCGAGGGCCTGCAGCGTCGCGAAGTCCGGGTTGCGCATGTGCACGCGGTAAGGTTTGGCCGTGCCGTCGGAGACGACGTAGTAGTTCATCATGCCGTGCGGGGCTTCGATGGAGCTGGTGACCTCGCCGGCGGGCACGGCAAAGCCCTCGGTGACGATCTTGAAATGATGGATGAGCGACTCCATTTCCGTCTTCATCTTCTCGCGGTCTGGCAGGATGATCTTGGGGGCGTCGGCCGTGATGCGGCCTTCCGGTAAGCCGTCGAGCGCCTGGAGAGCGATCTTGGTCGACTCGCGGAACTCCTGCATACGCAGGACGTAGCGTGCCCAGACGTCGCAGTCGTTCGAGACCGGAACCTTGAACTGAAACTTCTCGTAGCTCGAGTACGGCATGTCGCGACGCACGTCGAAATCGATGCCGGAGGCGCGCATCGGCGGGCCGGTGACCCCGAGGGCAATGGCGTCCTCAGGAGAGAGTTTGCCGACACCCTTCAGACGGCCCTGCCAGATGGGATTGCCGGTCAGCAGGCCCTCGTACTCATCCACCTTGGAGGGAAAATCCTTGAGGAAGTCGCGAATGGACTTCGTCAGGTCCAGCGGCATCTCCATGGAAAGGCCACCGATGCGAATGTAGGAGGTCATCATCCGCTGGCCACTGACCGCCTCGAAGATGCGCTGCAGCTGCTCGCGCTCCCGGAAGCAGTACAGGAAGACGGTCATCGCGCCGATGTCGAGGGCGTGGGTGCCGAGCCAGACAAGGTGCGAGTTGATGCGCGTGAGCTCCATAAACAGCACCCGGATGTACTGGGCGCGTGCGGGGATCTCGAGTTGCAGAAGCTTCTCCACGGCGAGCGCATAGGCCATGTTGTTGGCCATGGGCGCAAGGTAGTCGATCCGATCCGTGAGCGGGGTGACCTGGGCATAAAACTTGGCCTCGCAGGTCTTCTCAATGCCCGTGTGGAGATACCCGATGTCCGGCGCGAGGGAGACAACGGTCTCGCCGTCGACTTCCAGCACAAGGCGCAGCACGCCGTGCGTCGAAGGATGCTGCGGGCCCATGTTGAGGACCATGGTCTGGTCCGAGATGGGATCCGTCCCATGCTGATGCCGAGCGCTGTCGGCAACGACGTCTTCTACGCCGGGAACGAGGCTGGCCGCGTTGGACGCCCCGGGGGCCAGGAAATCTCCCGCAGACTTGACGGGCGCGAGGGTGGCCCCGGTGGTGAGGGTCTGGGGCTTGATGTTCTTGTCGGCTTGGCGCTCTTCCAGTTCAGCTACGGGGCTCATTAGCGATAACCCTCCACGGGGTAGTCCTTGCGAAGCGGGTGCCCATTCCAGTTGTCGGGCAACATGATGCGGGTGAGGCGGGGGTGACCGGCAAACGTGACACCGAAGAGGTCAAAAACCTCACGTTCGTAGAAGTTCGCCGACGGCCAGATCCCGGTGATCGAATCGATCGTGGGGTTGTCGCCCGACAGACGGGCAATGAGGCGGATACGCTGCTTCAGGCGGTGCGAGAGCAGGCTGTAGCTGATTTGAAAGCGCGGCTCGGCGGGGTACCAGTCCACGGCCGTGACGTCTTCCATGAAGTTGTACCCAGCGGCCTGCGCAGCCTTGCAGGCGGCGATGACGTTCTCGGGCGCGATCGTGACGGTCAGCTCCCCACGATCCCACTTGGCGTCCGTTGCAATGTTTTCCAGGGCGTCAACCGTGCCCGCAAGAACGGGATGCGCGGCGAGAGCTTCACGAACGGCATCGAGGCCGAGGACGGCCTTCTTCAGATCTGGTGCGGCGGGGGCTGCGGCGTTGTCGGTCGGTTCTGGCATCTGGGGCTACTCCGGGCAGAGATACTGAGGTCCTTCGCCGTAGGCTCAGGAGGACGTTCGAGAGGGAAGACGCTAGAGGTCGGCTTTGTCGTTCAGGAAGTTCAGGATGCCCTTCTTCCACACGTAGAAAAGCCCGACGGCGACGAAGCCGAGATACACAAACATTTCCCAGAAACCAAAGAACCGTGAGCCGGTGATGGCTGGAAGTTGCCGGTAGATGACGGCCCAGGGAAGCATGAAAACGGCTTCCACGTCGAAAAGGATGAAGAGCATGGCGACCATGTAGAAGCGGACCGAAAACCGGCCGCGCGCGTCACCAATGGGGTCCATGCCGCACTCGTAGGCTCCCAGCTTGTTGGTGGAGCGCCGGTGCTTGCCGACAAAGAACGAACCGGCCACCATGCCGACCGCCATACCTACGGCGACCAGGATCTGAAAGGCCAGCGGAATGTATTGCCACAGGTAAGGGAAGCGCATCGTCAATCTTCAGGGTAGG
>CAZZXY010000135.1:0-9624 GCA_964658105.1 Verrucomicrobia bacterium Tous-C9LFEB
CGATGCCGCCCTTCATGTAGAAGGCCTGCTCCGGGATCGCGTCGTGTTTGCCCTCAATGATCTCCTTGAAGGAGCGCACTGTGTCCTCAACCTTCACGTAGGCACCTGGAATGCCCGTAAAAATCTCGGCCACATGGAAGGGCTGTGAGAGGAAGCGCTGTACCTTGCGTGCCCGGCCGACGGTGAGCTTGTCCTCCTCGGAAAGCTCATCGATACCCAGAATCGCGATGATGTCCTGCAGATCCTTGTAGCGCTGCAGAATGCGCTTCACACCCTGCGCCACGTTGTAATGCTCCTCGCCCACAATGCGTGGGGAAAGTATGCGCGACGTGGACGCCAGCGGATCCACAGCCGGATAGATACCCAGCTCCGACAGCGGGCGCGACAACACGGTCGTCGCATCCAGATGGGCAAAGGTCGTCGCCGGCGCGGGATCGGTCAAATCGTCGGCGGGCACGTACACGGCCTGCACCGAGGTCACAGAACCCTTCTTCGTTGACGTGATCCGTTCCTGCAGCTCGCCCATCTCCGTCGCCAGGTTCGGCTGGTAACCCACCGCTGATGGCATACGGCCCAGCAGCGTCGACACCTCAGACCCTGCCTGCGTAAACCGGAAGATGTTGTCGATGAACAGCAGCGTATCCGCACCCTCTTCGTCGCGGAAATACTCCGCCACGGTCAGTCCGGTGAGCGCCACACGCAAACGTGCCCCTGGGGGCTCGGTCATCTGGCCATACACAAGCGCAGCCTTGCTCTTCTCCAGGTTCTTCAAATCGATCACGCCGGAGTCCTGGAACTCATGCCAGAGATCGTTGCCCTCACGTGTCCGCTCACCCACCCCCGCGAACACCGAGAAACCACCATGCTTCAGGGCCACGTTGTTGATCAGCTCCTGAATGACGACGGTCTTGCCGACACCGGCACCTCCGAACAGGCCGATCTTGCCACCCTTCAAGAACGGCTGGATCAGGTCGATGACCTTCACACCCGTCTCAAACATCTCCTCGGACGTCGACTGCTCATCGAACGCCGGCGCGGAGCGGTGAATCGGCCGGTACTCGGTCGCATTTACTGGGCCAAGCTCGTCCACAGGCTTGCCCAGCACGTTCAACACGCGGCCTAGCGTCGGCCGGCCTACCGGCACCATGATGCCGGAGCCCGTATCCGTCGCCTTCATGCCGCGCACCATGCCCTCGGTCGCTTCCATGGCGATGCAGCGTACGCGGCCCTCGCCCAGATGCTGCTGTACCTCCACCGTCACGTCAATCGGCGTGGGTACATCAAAGCCCTCGCTGCTGATGTGCAGCGCTTCAAAGATGGGCGGCATCGTCGCCTCATCGAACTGCACGTCGACGGCCGGTCCGCTGACCGCGACTACCTTGCCAACATTTCCCTTGTCTGCCATAACTCTCTTCCGTCCCGAGCCCGCGCTTAGAGCGCCGCGGCTCCAGACACGATTTCAATGATTTCTTTCGTAATTGCCGCCTGCCGAACCCGGTTCATCGTCAGGCTGAGCTTGTCGATCAGGTCGCCGGCGTTCTTCGTCGCCGCATCCGTCGCCGTCATCCGAGCGGCGTGTTCCGCAGCGATCGACTCCAGCACCGCGTGCAGAATCTGCGTCGTCACATACCGCGGCATCAGGTGGCGGAACAAGCGCTCCGGCACCTGGTCGTAGATGTAATCCACCTCGGCCGTACCGAACTTCTTTGCCTCCGCATCGATCTCGGCCGACTCCGGCTCGTGCACCGAGATGCCCGCCGACTCCGCTGCAATCGCCGCCGCATCCCTCTGCTCGTCCGTCATTACCTCGGCGGCCGTGATCTCGTGCTCGCCAAGTTTGCGAATCGGCAAAAGCTTCTCCACAACCACACGCTGCGAGATCACCGACTTGAACTCGTTGTACACGATGTACACCGCATCGATCTCCGCACGCTCGTACCGGTCGATGATCGAGTGCGCCATCCCCGAGATGTCCTCGATGTTCGCCCGCAGCAACAGGTCCGGATGCTCTTTCGCTACCTCGATCGGCACCCCACGGTGACGAATGTCCTCAATGTGCTTGGCCAGGTCGTTGTCGTACAGCTCTTCCTTGTGCTCGTACGTCGCCGCTGGAAACCGCCGTTTGTACAAGCCGATCGCCTTCTTGCCAATCGGCTCGAGGTCAATGTTCTGCCCACGTGCGCGCCGTTCCTCGATGAAGCGCTGCGCCGCCTTGCCGATATTAGAATTGAACCCGCCGGCAAAGCCCTTGTCGCCCGCAATCACAACGACCAGCACGCACTTCTCTTCGCGTTCCACCAGAAGAGGGTGCATCACATTGCCGGTCGCCTCGTCGAGCAGATCCGTGCGCCGTACCAGTGACTCCAGCACATTGGTCAGCATCTGCGCATATGGACGTGCCTGCATCGCGCGATCCTGCGCCCGGCGCAGCTTCGCGGCCGAGACCATCTTCATGGCCTTGGTGATTTGCCGCGTGTTCTTCACACTGCGGATGCGTCGCCGAAGATCCAGTACATTCGCCATGATTTACGCCGTTACCGCCACGGCCTTCTTGTGCTCTGCCAGGAAGTCCGCTTTGTACTCGTTGATTGCGTTTTTAAGCCGGTTCCGAAGATCGTCGTCCAGGGCCTTCTTTGTTGAAATGTCGGTCAGGATGTCAGGATGCGCTGCATCGAGGAAGGGGTAGTACCCGCGCTCAAACGCGCCAATGTCACCGACCTCCACATCATCCAGAAGACCCTGCGTTCCCGCAAACAATATCGCCACCTGCTGCGCCGCGGTCAGCGGCTGGAACTGCGGCTGCTTCAGCAGCTCTGTCAGGCGCGCGCCCCGGTTCAGCTGGTTCTGGGTCACCTTATCCAGGTCCGAACCGAACTGCGCAAAGGCCGCCAGCTCACGATACTGCGCCAGATCCAGCTTCAGCGTCGACCCAACCTGCTTGGTCGCCTTGATCGCCGCCGCGAAACCCACACGCGATACCGACAAACCGACGTTCACCGCCGGACGTACACCCGAATTGAACAGGTCCGTCTCAAAGAAGATCTGGCCGTCGGTGATTGAGATCACGTTCGTCGGGATATACGCCGATACATCGCCCGCCTGCGTCTCGATGATCGGCAGCGCCGTCAGCGATCCGCCGCCGTTCTCCTTCGACATCTTCGCCGAGCGCTCCAGCAGGCGCGAGTGTAGGTAAAACACGTCACCCGGGTACGCCTCGCGCCCTGGCGGACGGCGCAGTAGCAACGAGATCTCACGATAGCTCGCCGCATGCTTCGACAAATCGTCGTAAATGATCAGCGCATGCTTGCCGTTGTCGCGGAAGTACTCGCCCATCGCAGTCGCCGCAAACGGTGCCAGGTACTGCATCGGCGCCGGCTCCGACGCCGTTGCCGCCACGACGATCGTGTAGTCCATCGCGCCATACCGCTCCAGCGTCTGCACCACGCCGGCAACCGACGAACGCTTCTGCCCGATCGCGCAGTAAATGCAGATCAGGTCGTTCTTGGCCGAGTTGATGATCGTATCCAACGCCACGGCCGTCTTGCCGGTCTGCCGATCGCCGATCAGCAGCTCGCGCTGTCCACGCCCGATCGGGATCATGGCATCAATCGCCTTCACACCCGTGTACATCGGCTCGGTCACCGACTGGCGCGCGATCACGCCCGGCGCGATGCGCTCCACAGGCAGGGTCTGCGTGGTATTGATCGGTCCCTTGTCGTCGATCGGCTGGCCAAGAGCATTCACTACCCGGCCGATCAGCGCGTCGCCTACAGGCACGGCCATGATCTTGCCCGTGCGCTTCACCTGCTGGCCTTCGCGCAGCTCGGTGTAGTCGCCCAGCAGCACCGCGCCTACCTGATCCTCATCGAGGTTCATCGCCAGGCCCGACACGCCATGCGGGAAGTCAATCAGCTCGCCGGCCATCACCTTGTCCAGCCCGTGGACGCGCGCGATTCCGTCGCCCAGCGTGATAATCGTTCCGACCTCGTCCACCTGGACGCGCTCGTCGTAGTTTTCTATCTGCTGCCGCAGCAGCTCCGTAATCTCGTTTGCCCCGATTGTTGGCATGCTTTTCTTCTTCTCTCTGCGCTGTTCTCAGCTACCTGGCCCACACGGGCCGTCGTTGTTATCTCAAACTCTCTACGCCGTGGCCGCCATGAGCTGATGCTTCATCTGCTCCAGCTGCCCCCGAACCGAGCCATCGTACACGGTGGAACCCACCTTGATCACCGCTCCGCCCAGAAGGCTTGGGTCTTCCCGGTAGGTCGCCCGAACCTGCGACTCGCCGGTCAACTGCGCGATGCTTGCCTCCAGGGCACGTCGTCCCGCTTCCTCCAACGGCCGTGCGCTCGTGATCTCAGCTTCCGCTACGCCACTATCCTTGTCTGCGAGCTGCAGATACGCATCCACGATCTCGGTCAGGTCAGCCAGGCGCTCGTGCGAGGTGACGACCGCCACAAAATTCCGCACAGTCCCACTCATCCCCGTGCGCCGTCCCATGGCGTCCAGGGCCCGCACCTTTTGCTCCTGCGGAATCGATGGGTCGCTCAGAACCTCGCGCAGTTGTGGGCTGTCCGCATACATCGCGAGGAACTCTCCAAGCTGTCGCTTCACATCCACGCGATCCAGCTTCTGCTCCTCCACCACTGTCTCCAGCGCTCGGGCATACCTCAGGTCAACGGCTGCCATCAGTTCTGCCCATCCTTATCGCCGGTAAGTCTCTGCGCAAATCCCTCAATCAGCAGACGGTCGGTCTCAGCGGTAATCACCAGGCGACGCGCTGCCTGGTCAATGGCCAGCTCCGCTGCATGGCGCTGTAAATCACGCCGCGCCGTCGCGGAGGCTGCCAGGATTTCGGCCTCAGCCGCCGCTAAAATCTTCGCCGACTCCTGTTCCATGGCCGCCTTCATCCGCTGGTCTTCCCGCAGACCGTCTGCCTCGGCCTGCTTGCGCATCCCGGCAATCTCGTCATCCAGCCTGCTCAGCCTGGCCTCTACCGCCTTCAGTCGCGCCCCGGCCTCTTCCGTCGCGGTCCGTGCGTCCACCAGATTCTTCTGGATGGCCGAACTCCGATCGCGAAAGGCCTTGGGCACCATCTTGACGGCCAGGTAACCGACCCCGATAGCCAGCACGGCAAAGTTCAGGATTGTGAAAGCCGTAGCAGCCTGATCTGTGCTCATGCCAAGCAGGTGGCCGATCTTCTGTACGGACGCGGAATGACGAAACGCCTCGTTCTTGTCCTCCTCCTGCTCGCGTTTCTCAGGAACCGCGTTGGAAGGAGTCGATTTCTCACTGGCACCCGGCCCGGGCTGCGTCGGCGAGGCTTGCGCCACCAGGCTTCGGCCACCCAGGAGAAGGCTGATCACCAACAGCCCCTGCAACAGGGAAATACGCATGCGGGATCTTTTCACTGCTGAACCTCTGCTCTTTCCACGCCGGCCGGCAAAATGGCGCGAACAATGCGCTGCCCAAGATCGTCCACCGCAAGCTGCAGCTGCGTACGTGCCGCTTCTACAGAAAGATCGATCTCGCTCTTTGCTGCGGCCACACGCACCTGCGCCTGGTTGCGCGCGGCAGCCAGAACACGGTCACGATCTGCCTGGCGCTGCTTGAGCCGCAGCTCACGCTCGCCGGCAATAGCCGCCCGCGCCGCCCTCAGCTTGTCCTCGTACACGGCGGTCTCGGCCTCTGCTGCGCCGATAGCGCCACGGGCCTGTTCAATCGCCCCCGTGGTGCGCGCCCGGCGCTCGGATAGCGTTCGCGCAAGCGGCCGCTGCACAAGGGCGGTGTAGGCCACCACAAGCAGAATGAAGAGGATCATCGTCGGCACAGCGCCAATGATCAGTGATCCCAATTGATGAAGTATGTCCATGAACCTAACTATTCGATGCGAGCCGCCGGAACGGAGACGAATGCGACTTCCACTTCATCTCGGCGCTCAATCGAGCGCAGGGCAAACGCACAGGTATCTGTGTACCTTTTAACAAAGCGACAGGGCCAAGTCAAAGGAGTGCGTTTACCGAACCGGTGGGCGTTCTTCGACCCGCCCTTCCCCTTGCCGGGACGATCCTCGGCATTGTGCTCGACCGCCCCGGAGTCTATACTTCGGTCACCGCCAAAGACCCGTCCGGGTCGTGCAGGCCGCGTGAACTGGGACACTTCTTCCGCTCCCACTTTCAGGCGGCCTGTATTATGTCCGCTCGGCTTCCCGGGCCTGTTCGCTGGGCGGCGCACTCTCCCGGCGTTGGTAGCGGCGATAGCGGCCCAGCAGTGATGCTGGCCCGACAGCATGAACAAAAAGCAGATTACCCTCAAAGCGCTGATTCGATAGCGTGGCGCCACGTTCCAACGCCGCCAGCACCCGGCCCTCCGCCTGGGGAATCCGGAACTCGGCCTCCTGCAGCGGATCCGCGGTCAACGCGGCGTCCAGCGCCTCCAACAGCGCGTCGATGCCCTGCCCCGTTCGCGCCGACACCAGCAACTCGCCCGGGGCGGAGACGAAGCTCTCCGGCAGCAGGTCGGCCTTGTTCAGAACCTGCAGGGTGGGTGTCTCCCGTACCTCCAGCTCTGCCAGCACGGCCTCCACCTGGGCCTTCTGCTCCACCAGCGTCGGACTCGCCGCATCCCGCACATGGACCAGCAGTTCCGCTCGCTCTACCTCTTCCAGCGTCGCCCGGAAGCTCGTGACCAGGGCATGGGGCAGGTTGCGCACAAAACCCACCGTGTCGGCCAGCAGGACCCTCCGGCGCGAAGGCAGGGTCAGCTGCCGGAGCTTGGGATCCAGCGTGGCAAACATACGCTTGGACTCCAGCACGTCAGCGCCCGTGAGTGCATTGAACAAAGTCGACTTGCCGGCATTGGTATAGCCCACCAGCGCCACCGTCGGTACCGGCACCGCCTCGCGCCGCCCTCGCTGCTGCCGCCGAATCCGCCGCACAGCCTCAAGCTGCTGTTCGATCCGGGAAATGCGGAGCCGCAGCTTGCGGCGATCCGTCTCCAGCTGCGTCTCGCCGGGACCCCGTGTACCAATGCCGCCACCCAGCTGCGACATCGCCTTGCCCCGGCCACCAAGGCGCGGCAGCTGATACTCCAGCTGCGCCAATTCCACCTGCAGCTGGCCCTCGCGGGTCCGCGCATGGCGCGCAAAGATGTCCAGAATCAGCTGGGTGCGGTCGATCACCCGGCAAGGGAGCCTGTCTTCCAGATTGCGCAGCTGCGATGGTGAAAGATCGTGGTCAAACAGCACAAGATCGGCCGAAGTCGAGCGCACCGTCGCCTCGATCTCCTCGACCTTGCCGCCACCAATCAGCGTTGCCGGGTCCGGCTTGTGCCGCCTCTGAATCAGCAGCGCCGCAGTATCCGCGCCAGCCGATCGGGCCAGCTCCTGAAATTCGGCCAGGGACGCATCAAAGTCGACATCCTGGTGACCGGCAGACATCCGCTCCGCTGCCGCACCCGGTGACCGCTCCCCGTCAACCAACTCCGCCGCCGCACGTGCCTGTCGCGCCGCGGGCGTCATCTGCGGCCGCAGCGCGGTGAACTCCACGGCAACCAGCACCGCGCGTTCGCCGGAAGCGCGACGCCGCGTCTGCAGCAGCGCCTGTTCTTCACGGGCGCGTTGCTCCGAACTACCTTCTGCTTGTGACTGCTGTGACAAGGGATCCGTCTAGCGGACGCCCGCAGGATTCGGAATGGCACCGTTTTCCTGAGGCGTGGCAGCTGTCACGCTGCGTCCCTCCGGACGGACCTCGGTGTGAGCCGGCCGTCCGCTGACCACCGTCGAGATCGCATGCTTAAAGATCAACTGTTCCTGGGCGTTGTTCTCCAACAGCACCGAATACTTGTCAAACGAGCGGATCTTTCCGGTCAGTTTCACCCCGCTCACCAGGTAAATCGTGATCGGGCTCTTGTCCTTGCGGACTGTATTCAGAAACGTATCCTGAATGTTTTGCGCCGGCTTGATGTCCATATGGCCGATCTCCTTGTGTCGTCACAGCGAGTGAGTCTCCGCCAAAACAAAGGCTCAGGCAGGACCCGAGCATTGCCTTACGGGTCATCCTCGCCGCCGAGTACACCCTACAGGCTTTCCCCGCCATTACACAAGGGGGTTAGGGGAACGGCGCCTCCGCCGGTTCGCGCTGCGCGTAGGCGGCGCTGGGGATGGCGCGGGGCGTTGGCGCCTCCGCGCGCAGGCACAAAACGGTTGACAACCACCACGTCCCCGCCTCTCACGCCGCCGCCATCAGACCAGCCATCGCGAAGCGCCACCCACCATCACCGCGTTACCATGATCCCGATGTCCGCTCCCGTCGCGCCCCCCCCAACGCCGATCCGCTCCGACACACAAATCTCGGTCCCCATGCTCGATCTCGGCCGCGAGTTCGCGCTCATTCGGGACGAAGTCATGACCGCGATCGAGGAGGTCTGCACCCAGCACCACTTCGTTCTCGGACCGCCGGCCGAACGCTTCGAGCAGGCAGCTGCCATCTTCTGCCAGGCCCCGACTGCCCTCGGCTGCGCCAGCGGCACGGACGCCCTCTGGCTCGCCCTGGTCGCGCTCGGCATCGGCCCCGGCGACGCCGTCGTCACCACGCCCTTCAGCTTCTTCGCCACCGCCAGCTCCATCCTCCGGGCCGGCGCGCACCCCATCTTCGCCGACATTGACGAAGGCACCTTCAATCTCAGCCCGGACGCGGTGGAAGCAGCTCTCGCCAGTCCCCTCCCCCCGGCGGTCACGACAAAAGCCATCATGCCCGTCCATCTCTACGGCCAATGCGCCGACATGGACGCCCTCGGCACGCTCGCGCAACACCACGATCTGCGGGTAATCGAGGACGCCGCCCAGGCCTTCGGCGCCACCTGGCACGACAAACCCGCCGGGGCGCTGGGAGACGCTGCGGCCTTCAGCTTCTACCCCACCAAGAATCTCGCGGCCTTTGGCGACGCCGGCATGATTACCGTGCGCGACCCCGCTGCCGCCGACCGCGCCCGCGCCCTGCGCAATCACAGCATGCGCCGCCGCTACTTCCACGACGACTTCGGCGGTGCTATCGGCGCGAACTCACGCCTAGACGGCATCCAGGCCGCCGTCCTCTCGATCAAGCTGCGCCGCCTGCCCGAGGGCAACCGGCGTCGCCGCGACCTCGCCGCCCTCTACAACAAACACTTCCAGGCCGCCGGGCTGACCGGGCCTACAACGGAGGAAGGCATCGTTCTGCCCCCCACGGACCCGCGCGCGACGCCCATCTTCCACCAGTACGTCATCCGCGTCCCCCGGCGCGACGAGCTCCGCGCCTTTCTCACCGCCCGGGGCATCGGCACGGAGATCTACTACCCGCTGCCCCTGCACCTCCAGGAAAGCCTCGCGTTTCTCGGTCACAAACCCGGCGACTTCCCGGTAGCCGAACGCGCCGCGACCGAAGTGCTCGCCCTGCCCATCTACCCCGAACTCCGAGAGGACGAAGTCGAAACCGTCGTAGACGCCATCCGCCGCTTCTACCGCTAGCACCCCAACCACCTCGTCATCCTGAGCGCAGCGAGGGACCCCTGTATTTCCAGCGCGAGGGCCGAAGGCACAAGCCTGCCCCCCCTGAGCCACCAAGCCCCACCCCACCAAACCAGACC
>CAZZXY010000136.1:0-9454 GCA_964658105.1 Verrucomicrobia bacterium Tous-C9LFEB
AAGCGCCCACAACCATGCCCCTAGCCACCGAAAGCACCTGCACCATGCCCCCACCACCGAGCACCTGCCACCACGCCTCTGCCGCCGAAGCACCCCAGTCCACCCTCAGCCGCTGTCATCCTGAGCGCATCGAAGGACCTCTGTAGTCTGCCCCCATCCATCCAGCGAGCAGGGGAGTAACCGGCATCACTCCCCCCCTAGTGCCCAAACGCCAGATCAATCAGCGTCCGCTCCTCCAGCTCATGCGCCTTCGCCGATCCCGTAGCCGGGCTCGCCGAAGCCGTCCGCTTGACCGAGATCACCGGCCGATCATGCGCAATCTGCCGCAAGCGTGGCATCACAAACGAGAGCGCCCCCATATTCGCCGGCTCTTCCTGGACCCAGACAATATCCTTGGCACCCGCGTGCATGCGCAGGGCCTGCAGCAATTCATGCTCCGGCCAGGGATACAGCTGATCGACAAAGATGATGGCCACATCGTTGATCTTCCGCTTGGCACGCTCAACGCGTAGGTTGTGCCCGATCTTGCCCGAGCAGACCAGCAGCCGTCGCGGGTTCTGCACGGACGTATCGGCGAGAACGGTCTCGAACTCCTGCGCGCCCAAATCGGCTACCGTGGACATCGCATCCGGATGCCGCAGCATGGACTTGGGCGTGAACACCACAAGCGGCTTGCGCCACTTCCGCATCGATTGCCGCCGCAGCAGGTGAAAATACTGCGCCGCCGTGGACGGCTGGGCAATCTGCATGTTCTCCTGCGCCGCAAGCTGCAGAAAGCGCTCAATGCGCGCAGAGGAGTGTTCCGGGCCTTGGCCTTCATAGCCATGCGGCAGCAGCAGCACCAGTCCCGAGAGCAGGCCCCACTTGGCCTCCCCGGCTGCCAGGAACTGGTCGATGATGATCTGCGCGCCATTCACGAAGTCGCCGAACTGCGCCTCCCAGAGCACCAGCGCCTCCGGGTAATCACGCGAAAAACCGTACTCGAACCCAAGGCACGCGGCCTCGGACAGCAGCGAGTTGTAGACCTCCCAACGACCCTGGACCTTCCCGTCCGGAGCGGGACGGAGATGCGCCAGCGAGGACCAGCGCTGCTCGGTCTCGGTATCAATCAGCACGGAGTGCCGCTGGTTGAAAGTGCCGCGCTGCGAGTCCTGGCCGGTCAGACGTACCGGCGTTCCCGTCTTCAGCAGGGAAGCGTAGGCGAGCAGTTCGGCAAAGCCGTAGTCGATGGGACGCTTGCCCCCGCCCATCTCCACGCGCTGCTCCATCAGCTTGGCCACCTTGGGATGCACATGGAAGCCCTCGGGAGCCCGCGTGAGGTCCGCTGTGAGCGACTCGATCTCCGCCGCCGCGAGCCCGGTCTGCGGGTTGTCATCAGGCGCCAGCGCACCGCCGCAGTAGGGCTTCCAGTACTCCGGCAGTTCGTGCATCCGCTTCATCACGAAGCCGGTGTGTTCGCCCTGCTTGGCGTCATGGTGCGCCGCCCGTTTCTGGGCTTCCAGGAACTCATTCTGTACCGTGGCGACCTCGGCAGTGATGTCGACCCCCAGCTTCTCCGCGTATAGCTTGTGGAGGGGCGGGTGGTCCTTGATCCGCGCGTAGCGCCGCGGCTGGGTGACTGTGGGGTCGTCCACCTCGGAGTGCCCGTGACGCCGGTACCCAATAAGGTCCACCACGACGTCCGAGGCGAAGGTCTGCCGGTAGTTCGCGGCCATTTCCGCCACCCGGACCACCGCCTCAGCGTCCTCTGCATTGACGTGAAAGATGGGAATGGGCAGGCGCTTGGCCAGATCGGTGGCGAAGCGGCTGGAGTTCGACTCCTCCGGGTTCGCCGTGAAGCCGAGGAGGTTGTTCACAACGACCTGGATGGTGCCGCCCACGTTGTACCCGTGCAGGCTGGCCAGATTCAGCGTTTCGGCCCAGATTCCCTGGCCGGCAAAGGCGGCGTCCCCGTGGATGATCATGGGCAGGATCCTGCGCTTGCCTTCCGGGCCGGTGCGCTCCTGCCAGGCGCGGGCGCGCCCCATCACCACGGGATCCACGGCCTCCAGATGGCTCGGGTTGGAGGCCAGGTGCAGCGAGACCACCTTGCCACTGGGCGTGGTGATATCACCCGTCGCGCCCATGTGGTACTTCACATCACCGCCGCCCATGGTGGAGCGCGGATCGACATCCTCAAACTTCGAAAAGATCTCGTGCGAGTTGCGGCCTACCGTGTTCACCATCACGTTCAGGCGTCCACGATGACTCATGGCAAATACCGAGCGGGTCACACCCGCTTCGGCAGCCGTTGCAAACAGCTGCTCCAGAAACGGGGTCAGGGCGGTGAGACCCTCCAGGGAGAAGCGCTTGGTGCCCAGGTAGCGCTGCTGGATCACCTGCTCGAACACGTCAGCGCGCAGAAGGCCGGTAAGGATGCGCCGGGGGTCGGGCGCCGTGTACGGCCGCTCCATGTGCTCCTGGATCCAGGCTCGCTTCTCCGGGGACGCAATGTGCATGAACTCCACGCCAATGGAGCCGCAGTAGAACCGGCGAGCCTCCGTTGCCGCGACGCCATCGGGAGCCGGCGTCGGAAAGGGTTCTGCGGGGAGGTATTGCCCGAGGGGATCGAGCGATGCCTGCAGGAACCCCCATCGCCGGAAAATGTCAAAGACCACGTCACGATCCGGTCCGTCCGCGCCGCCCTTGGTGGTGTTTGCTGTGGTTTCAGGCTTCCGGGAGAGCTTCGGTTCAGGGGCGGTCTTTGTGGCCATAACGGTTACTATGCTAGTCCTCTCCGCACGGGATGCCCACCCTGGGTGCGGTTATCGAAATGGATGCACCCCCACAGAAGTTGCAGTCCTGAGTCACCGAAGGGCCGCGTTTCAGCGGAATTCAGCGGTCCTGAGAAAGCCAAAACCACCGCCAGGCTCCAGGTGCAGATTCCGGAGGCGCGCGGAGTGAACCACTACTACATCCGGGTACCAGAGCGGGATGCTGGGCAGGTCCGTGGCCAGCGTTTGCTGCAGCCGAATGTAATCCGCGGCGCGTGCCTGTTCGCTCAACTCCCGGGTTGCGCTCCCTAAGAGGGCGTCGACATGCGGGTTCGCGTAGCGCCCTCGATTGCCGCCCTTCGGCGGGAAGCTCGCCGCGCTGTAGGCGTACCGAAAAATGTCAGGATCTTCGTTCGAGCCCGTCCAGCGCAGCATGTACATCTGGAAAGCACCCTTGGTGATGTCGGCGTAGAAGGTCCCGAACTCGGTCGAGTGCAGATCAAGCTGTATCCCAACGGCCCGCATCTGCTGCTGCAAGACCTGCGCCAGCAGACGGGTCGTCTCGTCCGTTGAGGTCTTCAGCGTGAAGCGCAGGCGGACACCCCGAGCATCCGGTTTCAGGCCGGCCTGCTCCAGAAGCGCCCGCGCCCGCGCCGGGTCGAAGTCATACCGGGGCATCTGCGCGGCGGCGGCTTCGGCCCAGTGCCCGGGAGGCAAAAGGGTGTCCGCCGGCACGGCGTGGCCGCGCCATAACCCCTGAATCAGGGCCTTTTTGTCGATTGCGCAGGCAATGGCCTGCCGAACGCGCGCGTCCCGCAGCGCCGGGTCGTTCACGTTGAAATTCGCATAAAACACATCCGCCCCCGGCCGGGACTCGACCTGCAGACCGGGCGTGCCCGCGAGAGCGTGTACTTCGTCGGGGGTAATGGCGTTGCTTTCTACGTCGGCTGCGCTCTTCTTGAGTTCCAGGGCCATGGTGATGTTGTCCGGCACGACCTCGAAGCGGACGCGCTGGATCCGCGCGGGCGGCCCCCAGTAGGCCGGATTTCGCCCGAGAACGACCTCCTTATCCTGTACCTGGCTGACGAACTGGAAGGGTCCCGTGCCGACCGGATGAAGGCCTTCCTCGCGTCCTGCGCCGTGCTCCACGATGCCGAAAAGGCCGTCGCTTACGTTGAAGAGCAGACCGGGGTTTGGCTCCCTTGTGGTGATTTTGACGGTCAGCGGATCGACGGCCGCAATCGAAGAAACACCAGCAAAACTGCCCGCTTTTGCCGTAATCAGCGAGCCGTCGGTCATGCTGCGGAGGGACCAGGCTACGTCGTCGGCGGCCAGAGGTTTGCCGTCGTGGAAGTGGACGTCCGGGCGGAGGTGGAAGATCCAGGTGAGGGGATCGGGGCGATCCCAGGAGGTGGCGAGCGCGGGCACGAGGTTGAAATGTTCGTCTTTTCGGGCTAAACCCTCGTAAATCAGGGCGCCGATGCGTTCGGATTGGGCGTCGGTGCCCTGGCGCAGATCGAGGTTGTTGGGGGAGCTTTCGATGAGGAAACGAAGGGTGTCCCTGTCGGTTTGCGCGGACCGGCAGCCCGTAATGAGCACCAAAAAGAGGAGCAAAAAGTGCGTTCCTGCACGGATAAACGCACATCCTGCATACATCGGGAAAAACGGGCTGCGCTCGGGGTGTTTAGACACGGGTGATCCGCCCCAGGATGACGGGACGCGAGGCGCCGGTGGCGGCCGGAACGTTGCCGGGCAGACCGTGCCAGGTGAGCCAGCCAAGGAGTGCGAACGCGGCGGCCTCCTTGGCCTCGACGCCGAGGCCAGCGTCTTCGGTGGACCTCACGGAGACGTACAGCGGCTCGAAGCCGGCGCGGAGCTGCTTCATCAGCGTAACGTTACGCGCGCCGCCGCCGGAGACGAAGAGCTCGGTGGCCCTGGCGAGGGGAGCGCGCTGGCCGAGGTGCGGCCAGAGGAAGCGGCGATAGGCATCGAGGATGGTTTCGGCGGTGAAGGCGGTGGCCGTGGCGACCACCTCGCGCTTGCCCGCATCGCCGCAGGCGGCGAGGAAGCGGGTGGCGAACGCGGCACCGAACTGCTCGCGACCGCAGCTCTTGGGTGGGGCGGCGGCGAAGAAGGGGTCGGCGAGGAATTGCTCCAGCACGGGCTTCAGGACTTCGCCGCGGCCGGCGACGCCGCCACCGCAGTCGTAGCGACGGCCGGTGAGGCGCTCCATGCAGGCGTCGATGACCATGTTGGCGGGGCCGCTGTCGAAGGCGAGGACGCCGTCGATGCCGCAGCTGGCGGGGAGGGCCGTCATGTTGGCGATGCCGCCGAGATTGAGCAGGATGCGGTTCCGGGTCTTGTGGCGGAACAGGCAGAAGTCGAGCATGGGCACGAGCGGCGCGCCCTGGCCGCCGGCGGCGAGGTCGGCAGGACGGAAGTCGCTGACGACGGGGAGGCGGAGGCGCTCGGCGAGTACGGCGGGCTCGCCGGTCTGCCAGGTGGAGCGCACCGGGACGCCGAGGTACGGGGTGGGTGCCGTCTCGTGGAAGATGGTCTGGCCGTGCATGGCGACGAGTTGTGGTTCAAGGCCCGTGCGCCCGATGGTCTCCTGTACGGCGGCCGCATAGACCTCGCCGAGGCGCCAGGATAGGTGGGCCAGTTCCCCTGCCGAGGTCTGTCCCGCGTTCATGGCGGCGAGGACGGCTTCACGGAGCTCGGCTGTGAACGGGAAGCCGCGGTGCTCGAGGACCTTCACCTTTGGGAAGCCACCCGGTTGAGATGAGGGCGCGATGCGGCAGATGGCAACGTCGACGCCATCGGCGGAGGTGCCGCTCATGACGCCGGCGACGGTCATGGCTTTGGGTTGGAGCTGGGTTGCTTTGGGACGCTGCACTCGGCTTTACCTCAGCGGTTGAAGCTGCCCGTTCGGGTGGCTTTGGATGGCACGGCTGAAGCCGTGCCCCTTCAGAGACTGTAGCGTAGGGAGCTGCGGTGGCGCTTCGCCCACCTTAGCCGCGATGAGGCTGCGGCGAAGACGGGGCACCCGGCCAGCCAGGCTCTTCATCGAAATCTGTAGACGACCGTTTTGCGGTTTATGACTAGTCGGTGAGACTCGCTGGGGCAAACACTTTTCTGCTTCGCGACGTCCCTGACGAGATTGCCTTGTCGCTGGCTCAACACACGCGCTCTTCGAGCGAAGAATGTGCAGGAAAGGTCCAACGTCTGATCAAGCACTATCCTTTGCTAAATCTGACGGTTTGGAACGAGGAAACACCGTTCACGCAAGTTGACGTTCCACCCCGTCCCCTCGGAAGCTCCCGGGGCCGGATCACTTCCTACAATGCGACGTGTCATTACCGAGGGATCAGACAGTAAACTGCTGCAAAGCCGCTTCGAGGGTCCCACCATTGCGCCATCGCGTACTGTGCTGCTCGTTTCTATTGACCATGCCGTTCAGTTTCTACGCAAATGGAAGGGCACAGTCCCCAGAGCGCATTTCAGGAGTAGCCCAACATTACGCAGCGAAAGATGGGTTCAGCGGCACTGTGACGTTTGCGACGGCAGGGAAGGTACCGGTTCGTCGCAGTTATGGCTCCTCGAATCGAGCAGAAAAGCTTGGCTTCGACGAGCATACCCGGTTCGACATCGGATCAATCAGCAAGCAGTTCACAGCTGCAGCCGTACTCCTGCTGCAAGATGATGGCAAGCTCAATACAAGCGATCACATTTCGGAGCTGCTGCCCGCAGAAGATCTGCCAAAAGCCTGGTCAGGCATAACGGTGCGTCAGCTCCTGAGTCATACTTCTGGCTTGAAAGAGTACGCCGACGTGACGTCTAAAGAGATGCTGCGAGAGCACACACCGGCCGAGCTGCTTGCGTTCGTCAGAGATGCGCCTCTGTCGTTCAAACCCGGTGAAGGTTTCGAGTACTCGAACACGAACTATCTTCTTCTGGGTCTACTCGTTCAGAAATCGGCAGGTATGCCCTATTGTCAATTTCTGCATCGACGTATCTTCACTCTGGTCGGCATGCACGACACGCAGTGCCTCGGAGAACCAGGCGCGCTGGAACATCATGCCGTGGGCTACGCTCCGGAAGATCCGGGAGAAGGTAAACCTTTGCCTCCAAATCCTCCGATTGCGATGTTTGCCGATTCATTCTTTTTAGGAGCGGGCAATCTTGTGTCTACCGGAGATGATCTTGTTCGTTGGGTGACTGCGCTTCACCATGGCCAGGTTCTCTCCGCAGAGTCTTACGGCGAAATGACCACTCCCGTCCGCAACGGATACGGGTACAGTCTCCAGATCGGCACCGGTCGGGGACATATGCGCTTAGGCCACAATGGGTCCGTTCCTGGCTTTTATTCCGAATTGGAGTATTTCCCGAAAACAGACAACACGGTTGTCATCCTTTCAAACCAGAACGCCATTGCAAAAGGGCAGTTCACTCCGGGAACGCACGAGATCGATAGTGAGCTGATGACTCTGGCTGCAGAACCCACTGCTGCCGTTCCGTCCGAAGGTAAGGACCTCGTGCTGTCCCCTCGTGTACTGCGCTTGTATACGGGCAGATATGTAGCCGAGGATGGAAAGCAGGCACCCTTCACTGTCTCCCCTGAACGGGGGGCACCTTCGGATTCTGCAGGACGGACCAGGTCACAGTCCCTCTGAGTTGCGAGAAGACTATGGCGATCTGGATTTCTACTTCTCTGATGCGGAGGCAGATCTGGAGTTTGACGGCGACAATCACGCCGTGATTTTCGACCTGCGTTACGAGAGAGCCATCCCGTTCCACCGCGTTCAAAAGCCTGCTCACGATTCAGCAAAGCATTAGTCCTCATAAACGCGGTTAGCGGAAGTTGTCCGGCAACTCGGCCGGAGACGCCCTGAAGTCGTTACTTCCCCTAATGCGACTTCAAGGGATCTAGACTTCCGTCATGACGGCGCAATGGGTCTTGCAATTTGCGACAGCCGAGGACTTGGACAGCTACGACAAGATGATCCGTTTTGAGAACGAGATTATGTCGTTACTTGGTAGGAGCGCAAAGGTGGATGGCCACGACCTCGGGTCTGGCGAGATGAACATCTTCATAATCAGTAAAGATCCCGTTTCGACCTTCGCTCTCGTCCAGCAGACAGATCAGTCCATCCGCCCAAGCCAGGAGATAAAGGCAGCCTACCGTCCGATCGACGGCGAGGACTTCGTATGTCTTTGGCCCCCTGGGCTGGAGCACTTCAACGTCGTCTAGGCCATTTCATCGCTCTCGTGCCGTTTAGACAGGCATGTTGGCCTAGGCACACTCGCAATCATCGCTGCAATCTGAAATTAGTCCAGACATACCCGTCTATGGTTCTGCCCATTCGAAGCTCGCTTCCATCGCAGCCAGATTTATGCAGGATTCCCATTCGAGGATGTAGAGGGAGTAGCAGAGAGCACCTTCAGGTATGGCTCTGCGGACCTTGTCTTCCACCACATCCCGTTCAAGTCTCCAAAACTTGAACCAGATGCTCCCGGGTACGCCTAAGATGCGCTCATTCTCTGGCATCTGGACACTACTAAACAGTACCTCTTTGAAAGTCACACGAGCATTCTTGTATACATTTGCTTTCAGGTCCTCAGGTAGGCCTACAAGGATCTCTACATCCATCGTTACCGTCGCTTTCTCGTAATCGTGAGAAAGCTGCGCAATCCGAGCATCATGCAATCCGTTTGGGAGGGACTCATCCATCTCTTCCAGTGTCACGTTGACATCCTCTCGCCTACAACGATTCCCAAACGCGCTCGACAACGTCTTGTGCCCAGAACTCCGGACAGCCACCATGCGCTTCCCGATTGATCACGCGAACACTGAGACCGTCCAATTGCCGGGCGCTCACGTCGAGAATGACGAGCCCTGACGAATTTGGAAAGCCTTTCGTAATCTGAAGTTCTTGCGGACCATGGAAGCGTAGACGACGGGTCCTCTCGCCTTTCATCAAGACGAGATCGATATAGGGCTGACCTCCATTCTGCGCGGTTATATATGTAAACTCCACGATTTCGTACTCATGCGGACGATCAATTATCGGGTGGTAGGGATCGGGGACGCTGGTTCTATCGACTCGACTGGATGTGCACATAGTTTCCAGAACGAATGATACTTTCTGCTGATCCGTTTCAGCATACTTGCCAGCACCCGACCAAACATCAGTCCTCGGAAATGCGGTTGTCGGAAGTTAAGTCCACTTCGTCCAGCCCGGATCAGTCAGCACAGTGCGACTTCTCCGGACTGATCCGGCTCGGGTGGCGCTCAGCCTCGGTGATGACATTCAACTTTGGAATCTGTCTCAGGCATTTGCTCACCGCGTCACGGTAAGCACGGTGATGTCCTCGTCCTGCCCGAAGCTTACCGCCGTGTTGGCGACACGTTCGACGCTGGGTCGCTGTTGCATGAACTGGCTGAGTCGGTCGAAGCCGTAGAGCTCTCCATGGTGCGTTCCGCTCCGAAAGCGGTTCACAAAGTCAGCCGAGAAGGGCACGAAATGCCCGATGGCAACACCGATTGCCATGGCCATGAAGAGCCAGAGTGTCAGAAAAGGGTCCATAAAGGATAGCTTCTTACGGGCAGCAGGAGGGCAGATCTGGCCGTGAGTTAGGGGAGCCGCTAGACATTAGCAAACCTCGCAGGAGACGGCGACCGGCGTAGGCAGCGGAGCACC
>CAZZXY010000137.1:0-9421 GCA_964658105.1 Verrucomicrobia bacterium Tous-C9LFEB
CGCTATGGCCCTGCTGGTCCTGGCTCCAGTAGTTCTGCTTCTCCGACGTGAACTCGCGCGCGTGATACATCCGCGCCTGGCCTGCTGATAACGGCTTGGGGGAAATGGAAATCATTCGGCCCAGGTTAGAGAAAGCGTGGCAAAAAAGTGCGTCTGCTTAGAAAGATTTTAGAACCTTATCTGGTATTGGCGATCGCCCACAGCAATGTTCTTTGATAAGCAAAACGAAGCTCTGTAGAGAATGGCCTGCTTGTTGACCATGGAGCAGGCGCTCTCAGAGAAAGCCACCGCCAAAGAGTATTTTACGAAACGCGGCACCTCCGCTGCCGATGATAGTCTTGCTACCGAAATATGAACGCCGTGAACTCAGCGAATGATGCGAACTCGGACTTCGACACTGGAATTGAAAAGTGGAAGGCAAAGTACGAGAAGCAGAAGCAGGCTGGGTGGGTGCACAGTATGTGCCTCAAGTGCTTTCGTAAGCGTTGGCCGCATGGCAAATACTCATCGTGGCAGACACCCGTCAAGTTTCGCGAATGGGAAGTGTGCTGCTTCTGCCTGGAGAGACACAAGGACGGAATTCATAAGACCCGGGATCCTCTAAACCGGGAACTTCGATGCGGGGGAGTTCACCGGACCTAAACCGTCTCCGAAAGGGGTGCCTAGCGGCACCCCTTTTGCGTGGCCCTAGAGAAGGGTCGGAAACTCACCAATGCTATGCCCATACCGCCATGCATCACGGATTCCTTAACGCTGGTAACACCGCTCGCAACAGCATGTTTTACGTTGGTCGTCATGGCGTTCCTCCGGAATCTTAGTGCCTGGTTACAACTGCGATTTTGCTTTGCTTGATCGAACTTCGCCTCGACAACTCTACTAATGAAGTCGAGGCAAGCGAAAAGTAAAACAGTCATGAGAATCAGTGCTACAGGATAGCGGCGAATGGATTCGAACCATTCTGCATTGGCGACAAACTTATACAAAGGCTTAGAGTCATTGCTGATCTGAGAAGATTCACTTGTGCGGTTGTAAGGTCGGGTCATTATTCAATGCCCTTCGACTCATCCCAGACAAATGCCTCTTTCGGCTTGGCTGAGGCTGCCGGATCGGCCAGCGGAAGCGAAGCCTGCACTGCGGGTGCAGGCTTCTTGAGCGGGCGAGTGGGTGCCGCCGCTGCCGGCAAATCAAGCGACGACCGATCTTCAGCCTGCGTCCTTTTCCGCTCGATAAACTCCGGCTGCCTGGATCGCTTCTTCGCCAGCTGAAAGAACACCGGCACGACCCTGTTCTCCTGCTTGATAAAACCGTGCAGCGACGCGAGACCGGAGATCTCGGACGGCATAATGAGCGGCTTAGTCGCAATCTCCATGGCCTAGGATTTCTTGCTGCCGAGCAGGCCCATGCTGCGCGATTCCTTCAAGCGCTCGACCTCGATCTCGCCGATGGCTTCCGAAATCCACTTGGCTGCGCGGGGTTCAGAAGTTTTGAAAAAGACCTTGGTCGCAGGCTGCGACAGCATGGCCTCGGCGTCGTGGCCGTAGCGTTTTTCGAGCTGGCTGCGACCCTGAAAACCGAGCACGACAGGATTGCCGTACTTGCGGTTTTCAGTTACAGCCGTGTGAAGCTGCGGCAGCTTGTTCAAGGACGCCAGCTCGTCGAGCACAAACCAGACTGGCTTCGACCAGAACGGCGGCAAATCGTGAGCCGCCCGATGCAGTTTCCGAGTCGTGCCAGGAGACGGCTCCTGCTCTTTTTCGGGGTTCCGGTCGCAGCTTTGCTGTTCCTTGTGGCAGTGTCGGTTTGGCTTGCGTTTACCCTTACGCCGCTCCAGAAAATCTACTTTCCTGCATACTCTGCAAGCTCCGTCGGAGCACAATTGCCCGGCAACCGACGAAATCGCTGAAATCTTGAGCGTTCAGCGCCCTGGCGCCAGAAATGCAGCCTGAGCAGGAGATTGCGCCAAAACAAGAGATCGAGCACAGCTACAGCAGAGGTCTCGGTCTGTAACTCCTACCTGCCCCGGATCATGGGAGCGTAGCCTATGCCGTTTGTCTGTCAAGGCCGCAGCCGCTCACGCGGTGCCTTTGGCAGCCTTGACAGACCAACTGCAAAGGTCAAAAGCGGCTGGCTATTCCGGGGCAGGTAGGAAAAAACAAACAGTCAAAGCGATAGGATCCCCATATCTCCAAGCTCGCGACCTCGATGTTGTTGATAAACATCATGCCTGTATCAACGCGACTGGCAACGCGCAACCCACGTTCATTGTCATTAGTGAACACGGAGCCGCCGAGCCCAAAGTCCGAATCGTTTGCGAGGGCAATAGCGGCATCTTCATCTTTCACTCGAAAGAACATGGCAACTGGACCGAACAATTCGTCACGGAAGGCAGGATTGTCAGGCGCAACGTTCTGCAACAACCACGCCGGGTGAGACCCGCGTATCCAATTCGAAAACACTATCTGTGTTGCACAACTCCGCGTGAGTCACAATTCAGATGAAGTTGTCGGCATCTACCAGGCTTTTGATTAAAGTTGTGGCCACTACCATCGAAGAGAAACAACATTATGCCTTGCTCTTACACCTGCCACTATACAGAGGACTCCCTACCAGACATAAGCCATCTAGAATGAATTGCAGGCTGGAGTATATCTGGTAGGTTCGAAAGTCCAGCGCCGGGAATGAAAGCGACTGAGTCTGAACAGGAAGGATCTGTGGGCCGCTGATCGGCTGAATTCCTATTTGGATAGTGATGCGGGCCTGAACAGCCGACGGTCCTCGGGATTAGATGCAAACTGCAGAGCGCATCGGCTAAAGCTCGATGGCATATCCCTCGAACTCGATGGAAGGTGCGTCGATCTCCGGCATGGGGATTTCGGCTACAGCCGGATCGGCAAACTCTTTATTCGCGGCAAGCTCAGGGGCGGGGGACTGATAGCCATCCGACGTGTACACGGCTAGTTCGTGAAGCCTGTTCGTAAGCTGGAAGAGGGATTCTCTCTGTGCGGTGATGTGCTCGGCCTTGCCGCTGAGGATGACTCGATCGACCGACAGGCGCTTGGTCGATTCGACGGTGTACCCGTATTCGACGTGCTGTGCCTGTTCGGGCGTGACCTGCAGTGTCACTCCCGAATCGACTTTGACCGAGAGCGCGCCATCGTCGTGGATCTGCTCGATGGTAGCGAGATTGCCGGCGCGGATTTCTTGACCCCATTCGGAGCGAGTGAACTGAATGCGCTCACCCTCGGCGAGCTCGCGGTCCTCGGGGCTGTAGAGTGTCGCTTTGATGCGCATCTGCCACTCGGTTGCAGGATTGTAGACGCGGGGGCTGTCATCCGCTCCGGTGACTGTGATGAGGTTCTTTTCGGCGTCTACGCCGGTCACTGTTCCGTAGGTGTGCGGGAAGATGCCCAACTCATCGCTGCCTTTGCTACCGTAGCGAATGACGTCTCCGACCTCATAGTTCGCAGCAATCTTGGCATCTTTATCTGGCAGGAGTTTGTCTGTGAGTATGTTGGCGTTGAAGGTTTCGCCCAACCGTCCGTGCTCATGAAGATCCGCACGAATGAGCCGTGTCAACTCATCACGCTCCGCCTTATCAGGAGCGAAGATAACTGCGCGGTCTTCTTTGGAAAGGTAGTCCTGAGCCACGGCAGCCAGCCGATGTTCCGAGTCGCTGTAGATGTGGATACGATTGACATCTCGCAGCAGCGTGGTTGCCGATTGTGGGTCGTCGCGCCGGAAGCTGTCGAGCGCCTGCCGGATATCGCTAAGGTCGAGGGCCGCGCTCTTCGAAGCATCGGTCGCCAGCCGCTGGCCCAAAGTTCTTGCGTCGTTGGTGTAGATGCGGGCATCATAGGCGGCGCGGGATATGGCGACATAGGCCAGTCGGTCATTGATGAGGGAGCGGCTGGAATCCGTGTCTATGTTGACGATCACGCGATGAGCGGTGAGTCCCTGCGAGCTGTGGGAAGTGACTGTGTAGCCGTGGTCGAGCTGTCGAAACTCGGTCGGGTCGAAGGTGACCTCGCGCCCACTCTTGCCGTCCATGCGGACGGTGATCGAGCGCTCCTCAAGAGCCGTGATGGTGCCGAGGTCGCGATTGGCGAGGCCGAGCTCGCGGTGTCCGGCGCTGAACTGGATGCGCTCGCCTAAGCTGAAATCCCGGCTGCGCTCTTCAAAGACGTTCACGCCATAGAGCCGCTTCGGATCGTAGGAGACTTGCTCGCCGTCCGGCTTCTGGACGGTAAGGGTGTTTGTTCGCACATCCACACCAATTACCCGTGCTTCGGAATTCCGCTCGAAGCCGAAAGCCTTGCTGCCAGACTCGTAACGGATCACATCGCCGGGATTGTAGAGCGCCGCCCAGGTGCGGCCTGCGCCGGTGAGGTCGGAACGATGCGCGAGTGTCTGGAACTCGCGACTTTGCGGGGAGAGCTGGCCGGTGCTTTGCAGCTCGGCGCGAATGGCTTCGTTGATCTGCTGACGGCTCCGGTTGTCCGGGGAGACGACGAGGGTGTTTTCCGGTTGGGCGGCATAGTCCTTGGCGATGGCCGCAATACGGTCCACGCCATTCTTTACCTCGGTCACGCGGCCCTGCTGGGCCAGCAACTCGACGCCCTTCTCTGTCTCTCCGGTGGCGAGGTGTTGGACCGCTTTGAGCAGCTCAGCATCCTTTTGGCGCATGATCTGGTTGAGTTGCGAGGTTTGCATCCCGGCCTGCTGCATCTGCTCGAAGGGCTTGCCGGCCTCCACGCCCTGATGCTGGCGGACGTCACCGATGACCAGAACGCGGTCGTCAAACGAGGCCCTCTCAAGAAAGTCACGCATTTGCTTCGAAGAAGCAAGCGACGATTCGTCGAGCATATAAAGGTGGCGCTGACCCGGCGTATCTTGGATTTTGCGCGCGAGAAAGCTCTGTAAGGTGCTCGCCTCAATTCCGGCCTCGCGGAGCTGGCCAGCAGCGCGAGACGTGGGCGCAAAACCCTCCACCTTATATCCCTTCGCTTCCGCGCCTTCCCGGATGGTTTCAAGGCTCGCGGTCTTGCCTGAACCGGCCAGCCCCTGAAGCCCATGAACGCGGTCCGTCGAGGTCAATACCTCATGAACAACGCGGCGCTGGGCGTCATTTAGAAAGGTCCGCGTATCTGCCTGGGCGAAGGCTTCGCGTTCCGTCATCATGGGCGCAAGAGCGTGTCTCCCATCCCGAACGTGCTGGATGTTGGCACGTTCGGCGGCCAAGGTCTCTGGAGTCGTAAACCGTTGCGCGGAGTCGTAGGTTCGCTGGCCGACCGTTTGAAACTGTCCCTCCGCACGGCGTGCCGAGAACTCATCGCGGACCTCGGATAAGGTCGCCTCGCCCATGCTGCGCCGCAGCGCAACGGTCATGATCGCCCGCTGATCGGCAACGGCCTCCCGCTCGAATAGATGATCGCGGGCAAAGGTCATCGCCTCCTGAGCACGGACGGGTGACTGCTGCTGTACACCCTGCTCGATGGAACGTTGCCGCGCCTCTGCAATGACACAGCTCGCCTCATTGCCGAACTCGGCGGCGACCTCCCGGTGCGCCTTCAGCACCTGCTCTTTGGTGAGATCTTGTTTCTTTTCGCGGGTGGCGTGCGCGGCGATCTCCGCGGCCTCCGGTCCCTTAAACCCGTTCCGCTCCAGATAGTCCCTGATCTTCTCGGAACGTGGGCTGGACGCATCAAGGTATTGCCGAGAGTAGCCTTTGATTTCGGGTGCGCCGGAACGCCCGCGCTCCAGCTCATAGCCCAAGTCGCGAAGCTTGTACATCAGGTGCGATTGATACACCGCCGTCGCGTAGCTCTGGCTTTCAAACAATGCCCGCTCCTGGAGGGCACGGGTAGAGCCGTCCGCCCGGTCGGTCACGTTGAAGACAACAGCATGAGTGTGAAGCTGGGGAGCGGCATAGCCGTCCACCGGACGGGCGGTGTCGTGTTCGAACTTGGCCGCGATAAACCGCCCGGTCTGCTCGCCGGGGTTGTTGCCGCCGATCCGTGCCTGCGTGTACTGTTCCAGCTCGGAGAGCGCGGCGGTGACCGCCTCCCGGTGGGCGAAACGCACACGCTCATCGCCGCCCACAAGGGCAGTCAGGGACACGGACTTGGGGGCGGAGAAGGTAGCGTCCCAACCTGCACGATGCTCCACCGTCTTGGTAATGGAGCCATCCGGGTTCGTCTGTTCGCTGGCGATGCGATGCTTCACCATCTGCTCGCCGGTCTGCGGATTCTGACCATTGGCGAGAGCCATGAAGTCGGCTTTGCTGACGGCTCCCGAGAGATCGAACCTGTTGGCCAAGTGTCCCTGCCACTCGCCTAGCAGGGCGTCGTCTTTGGCGTAGTAGCTCTGTGTCTCGGACACGAAATCCTTCGTGTGATACGTGCCGGCCTGTGAGGCATTGAGGGCCTTCGAAATGGTCAGCATCGGGGCTACTCCAGAGAGAGGCTGAATTGCTCACCATCGTAAGGCGGGATATGGGTATGGTGCTGAGGTTCGTGCGGCGGAATCAGGTACGGGTCTAAATCCGTGAGCATGATCGGGTCGGAAGTGGTCTGCTCCGGTTGCTCTTCGGCCCGCTTGACGATATCGGCCCACCCATCTTTGACCGCCTTCAACTCGTCTTCCGAGAAGTCGCGGCCCTGCGCCTCCAGCGACTCGCGGAACTGTTGCAACTCTTGAAGAAACTCTGCAGCGATGGCAGCGATGCCGCCGAGCTGCGCCACCGACTGCGCGATGTTCTGCGCCTTGGAATTTTCCTCGGGTCCATCCCAAGCCAGCGTGAGGGCGCGCCGGTACTGTGCACCTCCTTTCTGCTTGGGTTCCTGTGAGTCGTTGGCTTCGGGTCTGGGCTGGGCCGGCGTCTCTGGCTGCGTCAAAGGTTCAGCCGGGGCCGAGGATGCTACCGGTGTCAGCGGCTCTAGAGTGCGGCGGTCGAACTTCAGCTTGTCGTCGACGTTTTCGCGAGGAATAAACGCAGGCGTCACGGTCGGCAGGCCGTGATAGTCGAAGTCAAAGCGGGCGATCCGATTGCCAAGTTTGAGATACGCGCGGCGGTCGTCCAGACCAGAAATTTCAGACGCCATCACAAGAGGCTCAATCTGCCTGTCGATGGTGTAGTTTTTGCCCGCGCGGGAGCCGTCGAAGTGCGTCTCCTTCAAACGTTCGATCTCGACGTTGCCAAGCGTGTCGGAGATCCATTCGGCGGCTTTGCCTTCTGTGGTTTTCATGAAGATTTTGGTGGCGGGCTGACTCAACATCACCTCGGCGATCTTGCCGTAGATGTCCTCCAGTTGAGCACGGCCCTGGAAGCCGATTACGAGCGGATTTTTCGACTTCCGGCTCTCTGTCATGGCGCTGTGGAGCTGGGGCAGTTTCTGCAGACTGGCCAGCTCGTCGATCACAAACCAGACCTGCTTTTGCCCCGGTTTGGGAATCTCCATCAAGCGCATCACGAGGATGTCGATCCAGAGCGAGATAAGCGGGCGTAGCACCTCGCGCTGAGACTTCTTGGAAGTAATAAAGATCCAACCCTCGCGCTGTTTAGCCCAATCGGTGGCGTTCCATATCGATTTGGTTTCTTCCTTGCGCGGGAGCAATCGGAGGCTCTGCGCGACAAGCCCGAGACTAGCCAGAACGCCTGCCGCCTGAGGGCCAGCTTTGCGGTCGATGTAGAACGCCATCTCCGTGCCCTTAACCTTCTTTTGCAGGAAACTTTCATCGGCCATCCATTGTGCCAGCGTGTGCGGCGTGGGGCCTTCGCGAAGCAGGTGAGCGAAAATCTGAGCAGGTGTCCGGTAGAAAAACTCCTTGTTCGAGCTGTTCGAACTGCCGCCCGATGGCTGGTACAGCGATTCGGAGATCGTCGTGGCTTCCTGATTGCTCTCGATCTCCATGGCAGGCGACCAGAACGGGCATCGCGCGTCGAGCGGATTGAGAATAATGTCGCCGCGTGTTTCGTCGTAGAACCGCTGCACGAACTCCGAGGCCGGGTCATACACAATGGCCACGTCGCCACGGTCCCGAATCTGCCGAAGGAGCTGCATGATGAGTGTCGTCTTACCTGCACCGGTGTCGCCCATCATCTGAAAGTGCTGGGACTCTTTGCCGGGAGGAATCCGCATCAGACCGGTCATCTCCGTGGTCTTAAATCCGAGCCCCAGATGGGCCTGGTTGCCGCCCTTCTTGCTGGCTCTCCACGCACGGAACTCGCCTAAAGGATGACGCCAGAACTCGCGTATGACGGCGCGGTGGAATTCGCGTGGGCTCATCATCTCGGGACCACGGAGCACGCGGCCATACTTCAAAACTTTGAGCCGCTTGATATCGGCCGGCACGGCAAACCAGAGCATGATGGCGAGCAGTACTCCGGCCTCGATGTAGCTGGGGAGAAACAGGCGCGGAACGCTGTCGCCTTTGAAAAAGGTGAAGCGAAGCCAATGGTATAGCGAGGCGTCCTGGAACTTCTGCGGAAGGCTCCGCCCGAACGATCGATAGCCTTGTGCCTGCGGCAGCAAAGTGAGCTGGACGGGTACGGTCTTCCCGTTCGGAAGCGTCGTTTGACCATCCTCGAAATCAACCGGCAGGGCAAGGCGCGGCCGCCGCCTTTTCGCTCCTTCGAGATAGAACAGCCGGTACTCGCCGGCATGATGGAAGGCCGTTCCAACCGCTGCGCGGACGTACTCCGTGAAGTAGCTTCGCTGCATGATCGGCATGGAAAACGCGACCCTCTGCCATGCGAAAAAGCAGAGGCACATGAGCGCAGCTCCAAAGGCTGTGAAGGTGTACACCGGCACGGTCGGCGGTGTGATGAGGGTTTCTTTTCTGCCCCAGGAAGATGCCATAGACTAGTTCTCCTTTTTGGTGTTCAAGCGTTCGGTTTGCTCTGCCAGCTCGCGGGCAATCCGCCGCTTCACCTTCTGCACTTCCGCGTGGATTTTTGTGTACTCGGCCTCCGGTAAGGCGCGAGTTTGCCCGATCATCTTCAGCATGTTGACCAGCAACATGCGCGTCGCGACGAGCTCCACCAGAACCACGTCGGGGCCGGTGCGCTGGGCGGCTTCGATCAGAATCTCGCGCGCCCACTCGCTTACCGTCTTTCCTACTTGCGCCGATGCGTTCTCAAGTAAGCGCAGTTCGCTCTCCGTGAGCTTGGAATTGATAGAGAACACTCGCGCGGTTCGCCCGCGTGAGCGCCGCAGACGAGTATTGAGGTCAAGAGCCGTAGAGGTAACTGCGAGGGCCATGAAAATCCTTCGGAGATGCCGAAGTCCCGCAGGAATCTGGAGATTCCCATGGGAATCCGGCACACCCTAAATTGCTCATTCCGAGAGAGATTCCCATCGGAATCCGCTTTCGGCTAAAACGACACCCTTCGAGGGATGGAGTGTCATAATTCTTCCGGTGC
>CAZZXY010000138.1:0-9388 GCA_964658105.1 Verrucomicrobia bacterium Tous-C9LFEB
CCGGTAGGGCAGCGCGCCCGGCAAGGCAGCGCGCGCGCGACGACGAAGCTCCCCGGTGGGCAATGCCTGGAGTGGGGTGTCGCGGCGCGTGAGGTGTCCGGTGTCCTCCTGCTGGCCGGTCTGGACGGGCAGGTCGGTGGAGCTGAAGGTGGACAGGTCGTACTGGTCGGCGTGTGCCGCAGAGGTCTCGTGCCGCGCGCCGTTCTCCATTTCCAGGTGCAGCGTCTGGCCACTGCCGCCAAGGACGACGGCGTCGTGGGCGGTCGTGACATGGGGCGCGGTCGGCGTGGAGACATCGGCCAGAAAGACGCCGCGCCAGAGGGCGGAGCCGTTGGTCCCAGGCATGACGTCCTGCACGTAGAGAACGTAGTTTTTCAGGTCTTCATAGAAGACGCGGGGCTGGATGGCGATGGACGCCTGGGTGGTCTTGGCCTGGTCCTCGTAGTGCAGCAGGGCCTGCGTGGCGCGTGGCGCGATGACCAGGGCGTTGTACAGACCGAAGAGCCAGGCCGCGACAGCAAGCAGGCTGACGACGCGCAGAAAGGCGACAACCCCCATGCCCGAGGCGCGCATGGCGGTGATTTCACTGTCGGCCGCCATGCGGCTGAGGCCAAGGAGAATGCCGATCAGCACGGCCATGGGCAGCGTGAGCGTAAGAAAATTCGGCAGCAGGTAACCGAACAGGCGGAGCAGGTCCAGCGGCGTGGCGACGCCGCGCACAAAGAGCTCCAGCAGCGGCAGGAGATACCGGATCAGCAGGACAAAGGTGAAGAGCAGCCCACCGAGCAGCGAGTAGCCGAGGATCTCTCGCAGAATGTACCGGGTAAGAATGCGGGGACGAAGGGGCACGGCGCTCTAGGTGAGTGTACCTCTGTCTTTTCGCCGGGCTCTGCTGCCTGTCGGGTTAGAGTGAAGTTCATGGGAACAGGGCTGCGAAGGGCGAGAGATCTCGGGTGGGTAAGGCTGCTTTTCTGCGCGGCGATTGCCTTGGTGGTGAGCGCCGCTCCGCTGCGATCGCAGCAGGCAGCAACCGATCCGCAGTCTCACGCGGACAGCGATGGGGACGGCATGAGTGATGCGCTGGAGGGGGCACTGCTGGTCCAGTTTGAGCCGTCCTTTATGGTGGGGAAGGCAGACTGCTCGAACCTTCCCGCCGAGTTCGAAGCGAACTTGAAGACCCCTACACCGCAAGCCGAGAACGGCACCATCTACGGCCAGGTCTTTCCCTCCAAGGGCGCCATCGATGGCGTTCCCGTAGCCGAGATTCACTATTACCATCTCTGGCGGCGTGACTGCGGCGGACACGGCCATCCGCTGGATACGGAGCATGTGTCTGTCCTGGTTCGCGCCTCGGACAGCCATCTCTCCTCGGGGAGGTGGAAGGCTGTGTACTGGTACGCCGCAGCCCATGAAAAGACGGTCTGTGATGTGAGCCAGATTGCCCGCGCCTCTACCCTGCATGCAGAGGACCGTGGGGCAAAGGTCTGGATTTCGCCCGGCAAGCATGCCTCCTACCTGAACGAGACGCTTTGCCGCCGAGGATGCGGAGCGGACCGGTGCGAGGCGATGACGGCTCTGCATGTAGAGAAGATCATCAACCTGGGCGAGACGGATCGGCCGATGAACGGTTCATCCTTCATCGCTTCGGCCGCGTGGCCGCTGGCGGACAAGATGTCGAGCACGAACTTCGGCGCGGCGCCGGTTGCCCGACTCAATCAGCTGCCAGACACCGACATTGCGTGGGTCAACCCGGGACGGCATCCGTCGCAGGGCATCATTGCCATCAGCAGCACGACGGAGCAGGCCATCGCCGGGGGTGGGGCGAATACAACAGCAGCCCTTTCTACCGCAGGCGATTCGACGGGCTCCGCTCTTTCTGCGGCCGGGGACTCGACGGGCAACGCGCTGCAGAAGAGCTTCCACCAGACAAAGCACGCGTTGGGGACGTCGGTGCGGCACGTGGGCAAGGCACTGGGTGTGAGCCCCAAGAGTGAGAAGTAACGCATTGGCTTTACGGATTCTTTAGGGGTTTTGTTTCTATGATCGGGCAGCACGCCAGGTGACGGATCGATCTGGCGGAGGCTCGGACGATCGGTGTCGCGAGCGGACAGTCAGAATCGTCAGGTGACACGTGACCGCAGCGAACCAGCGAACAGGACTCCGACGCGGACTGTGGACGCTGTGTGCGCTTGGCGCGTCGGTGCTGGTTGCAGCAACCGGCTTTCTGTTTCACCTGAATCTATCCACGGCCGGCTCCCTGGAACTGCTTCTGGTGCTGCTGACGGCGCTGCAGCTGGGCTTCTTTGAAGCGACGGTGGCTTCCGTTTCGGCCGTCCTGTGCCTGAACTTTCTCTTCACCGAACCGGTGTTCCGCTTCACTGTCGCCGACTCGCGTAACTGGATCTCGCTGTTCACTTTTGAGATCACCGCTCTGTTGGTGAGTGGGCTGTCGACAAAGGCGCGTTTGCACTCGGCAAGAGCTGAAGAGGAGCGCATCCGGGCGATGCAGTTATATGAGCTGAGCCGGGCTGTCCTGCTGCTGAATCAGGGGAAGCCGATCGGACCGCAGATGAGTGCGCTGCTTTTGGGTGCTCTCGGGATCGAAGACGCAGGGTTCTGGGTCCGTTTTGAAGAGGGTGACGCACAGCCGCGCGAAGGACGTGTGGCGGAGGCTCACGATGCTTACCTTGCGGACAAGGACAGCCATTGCACTGAGACCGGCATGCTCTTTCGGGTGCTTCGGTCAGGGGTGTCCAGCATTGGGGGCATGGCGTTGTACGACCCGAAGCTGGACCTGGCGCGTGCCGATGCAATTGCATCCCTTGCGGCCATCGCGTTTGAACGTGCACACGCGGTGAGGCAGGAGAACCGCGCCGAGGTGCAACGGGATGCAGAACAACTGCGCACGGCGGTTCTGGATGGCCTTGCACACGGCTTCAAAACGCCCCTGACAGCGATCCAGGCGGCAAGCTCGGGGCTGCTTGCCATGGGCAAGTTGAGTTCGGTACAGACTGAATTGATCGCCCTCATCGATGAGCGGGCTACGATGCTGAGCCAGCTGACAACGCGTCTTCTGCAGACTGCTTCCCTCGACGTGAAACTGATCCGGCTCCATCGATCAAGGATCTGCCTGGGGGAGGTGATCGATCGAGTCGTTCGTGAGCAGGAGCCAGAGGTCCGCTCGCGCGTCCGCATTCACACCACGGGCGGTTTGAAGGAAGACGACGTCGATGTACCGATGATCGAGTTGGCCCTGCAGCAGTTGTTGGACAACGCTGCCAAGTATTCGCCGGTGGGGAGCGAGATCGAGATCAAGGTGAAGCAGGAGGACGATGAGACCGCCATGCTCGTGCAAAACAGATCGAAGGCAGGGTGGTCGCTGGCACCGGACGACAAGCTCAAGATCTTTGAGCGCTTCTATCGAGGAGACTCGCCGGACAACCGGCCACCTGGCACCGGGTTAGGACTCTCCGTGGTGAAAAAGACCGCGGAGGCACATGGCGGACGTGTCTGGGCCGAGGCATTGGAAGGAATGACGACCTTCGGCTTCGTGGTCCAGCGCCTGAGAAAGGAACATCGTGGATAGGTCCGAAGGAAGTGTTCTGCTGGTGGAGGATGATCCGTCCATCCGTCGCAGTCTGAAGGCAGTGCTGTCGGAACTGAGCTTTGACGTCTGTGAGGCATCAACTGGAGAAGAGGCGCTTACCCAGCTTCGAGCGCGAAAGATCGACGCCGTGCTGATGGATCTGAATATGCCGGGTATGGGTGGGATGCAAGCGTGCCGTCAGGTGCGACGGGAGTTCCCGGATCGTTCGATTTTGGTCGTCACTGTTCGCGACAGCCAGGAAGATCTCGTGCAGGCACTCGACGCCGGGGCTGATGATTACATCAGCAAGCCCTTTCAGATACGCGAGCTCGTTGCAAGGATCCGCGCAGGTGTGCGTCGCAGTCGAGGCCCGATCGGGACCGCGGACCGCATCCTGCAAGTCGGTATCTTTGAGCTGGATCCGGCACGACGGTCCATCAGGAAGCGCGGGCAGACGGTCCACCTTACGCCAACCGAGTTCGACCTGCTTACCTACCTGATGACGCACGCCGGGCATCCGATCCTGCATGCAAAGTTGCTGAGTGCGGTGTGGGGGCCGGAGTACGGCAACGAGCGCGAGTACCTGCGGACCTACATTCTCCAGCTGAGGAGAAAGCTGGAAGATGACCCAACGAAACCTGCCTATCTGAAGACGGTGAACTACCTGGGCTACGTGTTTCTCGACTCCCCGGAGATGCAGGAGCTCGCCTGAGACGGGCTTCCTCTCAACTCAACGGCGCAACGTGACTGCGCCAGCGGTAGGCTGCGGGTTGTCAGCGCGTAGGCCTGGCGAGGCGGAGGGAGTTGAGCAGCACGCTGACGGAGCTGAGTGCCATGGCGGCGCTGGCCAGCGCGGGGCTGAGCGTGATGCCGAAATGTGGAAGAAGAACACCCGCGGCAATCGGGATGCCCAGTACGTTGTAGAGGAGCGCCCAGACCAGGTTCTGGCGCATAAGACGTCGGGTGCGGCGAGCGATGCGGATGGCTCGAGGCACGAGCGTGAGGTCGTTGTGTAGTAGCAGGACATGGCCGGCCTCGCGGGCGAGGTCTGTCCCAGAGGCCATGGCAATCCCCGCGTCCGCATGGGCCAGGGCGGCCGCGTCGTTCAGGCCATCGCCGACCATGGCCACCTTGTGGCCCTGTTCCTGCAGAGCGCTGATCGCCTTGAGTTTGTCCGCGGGAAGAAGCTTGGCCTGAACCTGTTGCATGCCGAGTTCGTGAGCGATGGCCTGTGCGGATTCCTTCGTGTCACCCGTGAGCAGAATCGTGGTCAGGCCGAGATGCGCACTGTCGCGGAGGGCAGCGTTTGCAGACGGCCGAGCGGTATCGGTGGCGTAGAGCGTGGCCTCGAGGCGACCATCGACGAGAACGTAAACCGGTGTGGCGTAGTCCAGCCCTGCAGGCGCGCTGGGAACGGGCGTGCCCGGGCGGAGCAGGGCGGCGTTGCCCAGGGAGACGTGGCGGCCCTCCACCGTTGCCTCGGCACCCAGCCCAGGCAGGACATGCGCATCGGATACATTCGTTGCGGCAGTGATCTGGTGTTGGACGGCGTAGGCGCGAATGGCGTCCGCGAGTGGGTGCGTCGAAGCAGCTTCGACCGCCAGCGCCCAGGAGAGAAGGGTGCGGGCGTCGAAACGCGGCTGGGCGGCAGTTGCGACGAGAAGATCCTCGCTGGCGAGGGGGAGAGCCGGGGCCAGCTCGTAGGCTGCGATCCGCGGTTTGCCCTGGGTAAGCGTGCCGGTCTTGTCGAAGGCGATCGTGTCCACGGAGGCCAGGCGTTCAACCGCCTCGCCGCCTTTGATCAGCATGCCGGACCGAGCAGCGGTGCCGAGGGAAACGGCGACTGCGGCGGGAATGGCGAGGCCCATGGCACAGGGACAGGCCACAACGAGAACGGCGATCGCGAGCGAGAGGGCACGACCATAGCCGAGTCGGGTTGCGCCAGTGTTATCGACGAACGCCCACACCGCGAAAGTGAGAGCAGTGAAGGCGAGGACGCTTGGCACGAAGATGGCACTGACACGGTCGGCAACGCGCTGTAGCGGAGCACGGGTGGAGCGGGCTCGTTCGAGCAGGCGGGCCATTTGGGCCTGCATGGATGCAGCGCCAAGGGCGGTGGCGCGAAGAAGCAGCGGGCCATCCAGGTTGAGAGTGCCGGAGAAGAGCTTGTCGCCGGCCGCGCGGACCGCCGGAATCGGTTCGCCGGTCAGCATGGACTCGTCCACAGAGGAGCGGCCGGCGAGGATGATGCCATCAAGGGGGATGCGATCGCCGGGGAGGACGCGGACAATGTCGCCGATCGCGAGGGCATCGAGCGGGAGCAGGGTTTCGGGCGCGCTCAGCAGCGCATCGGGGTCGGTATCGCGTTGATCGAGGGAGCCATCGGCAACCCAGCGGGCGGACCCGGTTTCGGTGTGGGCAAAGGCGCGGAGGCTGGCGGTTGCGCGATGGCGCGCGCGGGCTTCCAGCCATCGGCCAGCCAGCAGAAAGGCAAGGATCAGGACGACGGCTTCGAAGTAAACATCGCTGAAGTTTGTGCTGGCTCTGCCGATCGACAGAGTGACCGTGGCGTAGGTAGAGGCAGCAAAGGCGACCAAGGTTCCAAGGGCGACCAGGGTGTTCATGTTCGTCGTGCGGTGGCGGGCCGCTCGCCAGGCCGCACGATAGATCTCGGGTGCAGCAAAAAGCATGGTTGCGAGGGCCAGGGCAAACAGGGTCCAGCGGAGGAGCAAAGGAGAAAGATGCAGAAGCCAGGCCGGGAGCAGGGGCATGGTGAAGCGCATCATCCACGCACTGAAGTGGTCGGCGGAAGAGGAGTTCCCTGGAGTCGCGGCGCCCGAGGCGGCGCTGGACATCAGTGGCATGGAGAGCAGCATGGCGACCATGCCGGCGAGAAGCGACAGGGAGGTGCGCAGGCCCAGGGCGTCGTGCGCCGGCTCATCGTCGAAGCCGGACATGTCATGGGAATGTTCGGTGCGGGTCGCATCGGCTGCGGGGGACAGGACGTCATAGCCGGCGTGCCGCACCGCGTCTGTAAGTGCCTGAGGGTCGACGTCTGCGGTGGCGGTGACCTGGGCCGTGTTGGCGAGGAGGTCGACGTAGGCATCCCGGACACCGGGGACCCGGGCCAGGGCCTGTTGCACGTGGGCCTGGCACGCGGCGCAGGTCATGCCCGCAATGCGAAGCGTCAGGTCGCAGCTGGACGCCTCGAGGGCAGGCGAGGTGCTCACGGCCGGGCGCCGGTGAGATGGGCAGGATAGCCGGCTGTGGCAAGGGCCTCGAGCAGCCGATCGGGTGCGGTCTGCGTGGTTACAGTGGCAGCACCCACGGCAACGCTGTCCGCGTGGGTCTCCGGCAGGGCGTTCAGGGTCTGGGTAACGCGGCGGACACACGCCCCGCAGTGCATTCTTTCAATCTGGAGATCGAGGGTCGCCATGGGTATCTGATGCGCCTGGAGGGGCGGGGAAGCAGGAGCCCGGCGTAGCGCATACCCGAGCTGAGCCTGGCGACGCTGCACCCAACGGAGACAACCGAAGGTGCAGACCATTGATTTGTTGACCCGTTCGCACCGAGGCTGTAAACCGGAGAGACAGCATCTTCAGTACAGGGTGAACGGGCAGTGACTTGGCGCAACACGCATCGCAGGTGGAAGAGATCCATGGAGGAGGCAATCTCCCCCGTGTGGCATCTGTGCGAGCGTGATCGGCTTTCGACGGAGATTGCCAGGCGCATCTGGGCGTCCTATGGCGGGCGGCAGTGGTGCGGGGACGCGCGAAACGAAGGGATCGTTCTGCTGCTGGAAGCCATGGTGAGCCGACACCTTACCGACAGTGTCTTGCGTGCTTCGCTGGGGCTCCGCTACCTGGAGGCCCTGGCGGAGAACGTCTGCAGAGCGGACTATGAGGACGCTCGCCTGCTGATCGAGGAGGCGCGATGGGCCGGGAAGTATCTCGTGCGGGAGGTGCAATGCCCCTTGCTGGCCACCCAGCATGAAACGCCTGAGGATGACCTCTGGGAGCATGCGAGTCGACGACGAGACCGGCTCCACGAGGCTTTGGTGAAGCTTGCGGCAGAGGAATTGCGCAGCGTCGGCTCCGCGGCGTAGGAAGCCGCTCGGCAGCTGGCACACGGCAGGTGGGCTTCGCCTCGGGAGTTAAGTCTCTCGCTCCTGGAACACCCCGCACCAGGCCTTCAACCTGATGTCATCCGAACGCGGTGATGCGGACAAGGTCTTACGGAGTGGGCGACGCAAAGCGGTAGCCTACGCCGCGCGCGGTCAGGAAGTAGACCGGGTTGGCTGGGTCCTCCTCCAGATAGCGACGAAGACGCACGATGAAGTTGTCGATGGGACGCGTATCCGTGTCGGACTGCACGTGCCAGACCTCCTCGAGAATTTCCTTGCGGGAGACGACGCGATCGGGATGGGTGAGCAGGTAGCGAAGGAGCTCCGCCTCCATGACGGTCAGATGAACGGTCTGATCGCCGCCTCGGATCTCGAGCGCTGCGAAGTCCACGGTGCGATCACCAAGGGTGACCTGGTCCTGCCCCGGCGGTTCGACGGGCTGTTCTGCAGAGCCTTCGTTCCCTGGCTGGGGCTGCTGCCAGGCGGTGCGGCGGAGCAGGCTGCCGAGCCGAGCGAGCAGGACGTTCAGGTCAAAAGGCTTGGGCAGGTAGTCATCGGCGCCGGCAGCGAAGCCCTCCACGATGTCCTCGGTCCGGCCACGTGCGGTGAGGAGGAGAATCGGGGTGTAGCACTGGGCCTGGCGAAGGGCGCGCGTGATGGCAAAGCCGTTCTGTCCGGGCAGCATGACATCGAGGATGACGGCGGCGGGTGACTCCCCCGGGTTCAGGAGCCAGGCGAGAGCGGCGTCCCCGTCGGCTTCATGGTGCGTCCGGTAGCCTTCGGCCTGCAGGTTGAACAGGAGGCCCTGGGCAAGATGATCTTCGTCTTCGATGACAGCGATGAAAGGCTGGGGCATGAGGGGAGGGGGGACTCGGGGGTACCTTCCTGCAAAATATCAAACGGAATGACTTAGCGAGGTACTTGCAGAGCGCCAGATGCCCCGGCCCCTGAAGCGAGCGGGAGAAGGTTCTATTTCCTGTATTCAGTGTAGGGGATTATGCCGTAATGCCACGCAAGCGCGGAACGCCGATAGGGTCAGAGGTTTTCCGCCGTACCGCCCCAGGTCTCGGGGGGAAGATCCTCTACGGATTCGGAGAAGGCCCACTGGTGACCCGCGGGATCGGCGGCGGTGTACTGGCGCTCGCCGTAGGGGTGGGTGGTGGGTTCCTGAAGTATCTGCGCGCCGTGTTGCCGGGCGTGGGTGCAGTGGGCGTCCACGTCCACAATGCGGACCGTGAGGTTATGGCCGAGCCCGAGCGGAAGGTCCATCTCGTAGGTTCGGGATTCCCGGACGATGACTGCACCGTCACCCACGTTGAGCTGCACGCGGTGGGTGTCGACCCGTAGACGAACGGTGAAGCCGAAGGTCCTGCATAGCCAGGCTGCGGCCTCCGGCGCGTCAGGGTAGGCGAGCACGGGGATGACGGTGGCGCGTGGGATGGAACGGTTGTGGAGCATGGGTGATCTCCCTGTGTTGCTGTGGGTGGGGTGGACCTATGCTACTGCTTGTGCACCTGGCTGATGGTTTGTGGCTGGGGAAAGCAGGGATCTGTTCGCTTCAGTCGAGATGACGCCGTTGGTGGTGGCAGCGCTTTGTCCTGGTCGAGATGACGCCGTTGGTGGTGGTTGCGCTTTGCTTCGGTAGAAATGACGCGTTGTGGGTGCGCCGGGCAAAATAT
>CAZZXY010000139.1:0-9193 GCA_964658105.1 Verrucomicrobia bacterium Tous-C9LFEB
GGATTTTGAGGGTTATTCCTTTCGGGTAAAAGCAGCCTACCGCGCGTATGGTGCCCGTAACCGTATGTTTCGGGGCGGAGGGCGGCGCATCCTGAAGCTTGTGATCGAGTTCCTCCAGCGCGAGGGGATGAAGGACTTTGCCCTTGGCGTCGGTGATGGCGCTATCTCTTGTGAGTTGGGGCCGGGCGCTTTCGGCTGCCATCTCGACCTCCCCTTCGGCCTGGAGCGCCTCCGCGCGGTCGAGCTGGTCCGCATAGCTTTGCACCTGCTCAAGGCGAGCCTGCACGCGGGCCCGCTCCTCCGGGGTGTGCGCGATGTTGGCTGTGGCTTTCAGGCCGGAGATAGCCGACGGCAGTTCTTTGCGCTGGACCCGAAGCTCACAGGTGTTCAGGCGATAGTCGATGTTGCCCGGGTCGAGTACCACTGCACGCAGGCTCATCCCGAGGGCTTCGTCCAGCTTTTCATCGTGCATGGCGTCGAACTGTGCAAGTGACGCCAGCGCCGGGGCGAAACGCGGGTTGAGCTTGATGGATTCCCGGAGGTCATCGGCGGCAATCTCCGGTGCATTGCGGCCGTCACGCATGGAGAGGGAGCCGGCGTAGTAGAACGCGAGATAGCTGGTGGAGTGCAGGGACACCGCTTCGCTGTACCACTTGCGTGCGGCTTCCATGTCGCCTTCCCGCAGCTTGATCCAGCCCATGCTCTCGTGTGCTTCGGGGGTCTGCGGGGCCTCTGTCAGGACGGCTTTGGCCAGCGTTTCGGCTTCGGAGGTGCGGCCGACCCGGGCCAGCACGTCGGCGCGCATGGCGTCCGCCTCAGAGGTCGGCACCGCGTGAACGTCCAGCGCTTTCTCGTCGACTGCAGCTGTCAGCGGCATGGTCATGGCCTGGTAGTTGCCGTGCACGATATAGCCCTCCAGTTCCCCCTGGAGAAGTTTGAGGTCGCCGAAGGCATGCCGTGCCGCCACGAGGGACGATTCACCCTGAATCAGGTACTTCGTATAGGAACGCAGCCGTATGTTGTCTTTACTGAAGTCCTGCAGAAAGAGGTAGTGAGTCAGGGCCCAGGACTCACCATAGAAGACACTGCCCTTGTTTTGTTCGTGGTAGTACGGAGAGTTGTGATCGACCTGAAACAGAGTTTCGAGGGGGATCAGGCGTTGCTCGCGCATGTACAGGATCTCGTTGCTGTTGGGCTGTCCGAGGCGCACCTCTTTCTCGAAAATGTCGGTGTTCTGGTAGAACTGCGCCAAGCCCTCGTTCATCCACACAGGGATGAAGTCGGCATGCCGGAGCATGTAGTGCGTGTACTCGTGATACACGGTCTCGTAGGGATGGTCGCCGGTGTTGTCGAGCCGAAGCAGGATAAAGTTCCGGTCATCGCCGCCGAGAAAGAGACCCGCGAGATCGAGTGCGTTCTTTGCCAGGTAGCTGGCCGGCTCGACAGACTGAAAGCTCTTGCGGTCGCGCAGGGCGAGGACAACGATGCGGGAACCGGGGTCGTCCGTGGCGCCCGGCAGCAGCTTGGCGAAGACGGCATGCATGCGCTCCAGCTGCCCGGCCGTGTGACGTGCCTGACGGTCGCTGCTGTCGGTGAAGACCGTGAAGTGCTCTGTCTTCACCTCAAACCAATGAGGTGGTGTATCAGCCAGGGACGGCGCCGCCGAAAGGACCAGGAGGCAGAGAACGGCAAGGAGCTTGTACATGCGTTTGCGAAAGCGTACCGCAAGCCGCAACGAGGCGCAGCTACACTTTGGTCACCTTCGCAGCGGTTTCCATGGCAGCGGCGGGAAGTTCAAGTTGTTGTGAGCCGGCGTCGTCGCGGTGGGGGTAGAAATGGGTGCGGCAGCGTGCCTCGTACATGCCGGTCGCGCCAACGATGACGAGTTCCTGCGACTGACCGAGGCGTTGGGTGTGGATCGCGGCGGCACCGCAAACCATGCAGACGGCTGACAGTTTCGTGACAGTATCGGCCAGTGCCATGAGGGCGGGGACGGGACCGAACGGCTCGGCGGCGTAGGTCATGTCCAGCCCGGCGGCGATCACGCGCTTGCCGAGGGCGACGAGTTCGGAAAGCAAAGGAATGATGTCGGGTGAGAGGAACTGGACCTCGTCGATCCCGATGACCTCGACGCAATCGAGCTGAGGAAACAGGGCGGCGCGGAGCTCCTCGACGGAGCTGACCGGAACGGCCTCATGGGTCTGCGCGGAGTGCGAGGCGATGTGGCTGCGATGGTAGCGGAGGTCGACGTCCGGCTTGTAGCAGGCGACGCGCTGGCGGGCGATGCGAGCACGCTTGAGGCGCCGGATCAGCTCTTCGCTTTTGCCCGAGAACATGGGACCGGTGATGATTTCGAGAGCGCCGGGAAGGAGCGTTGTAGCGGAATGGGACATGCTGCAGGTGATGGTAGCCGGAACGGAGCCACCGCGGACAGACCGGAACGACTTCCCTGTTCAGGATCTCCCGGAAGGAGATATGCTGGCCCTGCGGATCCATATAGATAGGGAGCACGGCATGCAAGCACGGTTGGGAGATGCGGTTCGGCTGGCAGTTTGCGGTTTGCTGGCGATGGCAACTGTTGGGGCAACAGGCCAGGATGCCAAGCCGGTGAAAGAGATCAAGGTCAACCTGATCACCAGCAAAGGCGAGCCAGCCGGTACGGCCGTGCTGAAGCAGAAGAAGGATGGCGTACAGATCAAAGTGTCGCTCGAGAACATCCCCTTCGGCGAGCACGGGGTGCACATTCACCAGAATGCCGTGTGCGAGGCGCCTGACTTCAAGACCGCGGGTGGGCATTTCAATCCGGAGAGCAAGCAGCATGGCTTCAGCAATCCGAGCGGACACCATGCAGGGGACACACCCAGCAACCTGAGCGTGGGCGAAGATCATCGCGGCTCGGCGACGTGGACCCTGAAGGAGGTGAGCCTGCAACCGGGGACGCCGAACTCGCTGCTGTCCAATGGCGGGACATCGCTGATGGTCCATGAAAAAGCTGACGATATGAAGACTGATCCCAGCGGGGGCTCCGGCAACCGGATCGCCTGCGGGGTCATTAAGCAGTAGGCTGCAGAGGCAACGCCCGGAGGCTCCGGATCGGAGACGGGGGCGAGGAGCCGGCGGGAACCAAGGTTGGCGGAGTTGCGTATGTATGCGCATGGCTTCGATGGTGGTGAATCCGGTGATGATCGGGCTCGTACAGGCTCCAGGAAGACACGGCGGTGGGCGCACGCAGGGTCACGCCGGGACGGGTTTGAGTGCTGTGCTGGCCGAGCCTGAAGAGCGCCCGCGGGAGCGGGAGCGGGCGAAAGCCAAAGAGCAGACGAACTCGCTCGCGCCGCGGCCTGAGCCCAGGCAGACACAGGGTTTGCCCAACGGCCTGGAGGGGCGGGCACCGGTCTCCGAAGCCGTAGCGGCAGAACATCAGCGCATGGCGGAGCTGGCATACAGCTGCCTGCTTGGCGATACGTTTGCCTGGGAGGCGCTCGTACGGAGTCAGCAGCGGCGCGTGTACGCGCTGTGCTACAGGTTCACGGCTTCGGCCACGGAAGCCGAGGATCTGACGCAGGAGGTCTTCCTCAAGGTGTATCGCAACCTGCGCAGCTTCGATCCGACCCGGGCGAGCTTTGGTGTATGGCTGACGGCCCTGACGCGCAACCTGCTGGTGGATCACTACCGGCGTTCCCGCATGGACCGGGTCAGCGAGTCGCTGGACGAAAGCGCAAGCGGAGATGACGAGGGCCCGACCCGCGCCGAACGCCTGGCCGATACCCGCGGCGGGCAGGAGCGGCACGTGGCCGGCATGGAACTGCGGGCCAAGATTCAGAGTGCTCTGGCGCAGGTCTCCCCTGAGTTGAGGGAGGCAGTCATTCTGCGCGATCTCGAAGACATGGACTACCGGGATATTGCCGATACCTTATGCATCCCACAAGGGACGGTGAAGAGCCGCATCAGTCGCGGCCGAGCTGAGTTGGCGCGTCTACTCAAGGGTATGGAAGGACAGGTGGTCTAGCCATGTCAATCAAGGATTCTCGCAACATGAAGGCCAGAATGGTACGTCCCGCAGAACGCGTGGGAGCCACCTGCGCACCCTGGACGACCCTGCTGCCCGACGCGGCCGAAGGCCTGCTCAGCGATGCGGAACAAAGGGGTCTGGACCAGCACCTTGCAGGGTGCCCGGCGTGCACCGAAGAGCTGTCTGCAGCACAACGTGGCCTGGCGTGGTTGACCGTGCTGAAGGACCAGACTCCGGAACCCCCGGCGAATCTGCTGGCCAGCATCCTGGCGCAGACCACCGGCATGGAAGAGGCCGGGGTCATGCTGCCGGAACTGCCTCCTATCGCGTTGCCGATCCCCGTGGCACAGGGATTTGGCATGACAGGGACTCAAGAGGGGTCCACTGTGTGGGGCTGGCTGCGCGGCGATGAAGGAACCTGGTCCACGCTTCTGCAGCCGCGGCTCGCGATGACAGCGGCCATGGCGTTCTTTTCCATTTGCCTGACCGTGAACCTGCTGGGCGTGTCCGTCGGGCAACTGGATGCCCAGACCCTGCGGCGGGGAGGTTTGCATCGCACGGTAGCCGACACCGGTGCCACCCTGGTGCGATCGTTTCAAGGACTGAGGGTGGTGTACAGGGTGCAATCCAGGGTCAACGAGATGCGGGCGCAGATGGATGGGCCCGACAGCACAGAAAGCTCAAAGTAGAGCCTGCAGGGCGACCACGGTGCGTTCGCGCCAGAACAGGAGGGGGCGATGATCGACGACACGAAGATTCCAGAAGGCCGCGCCGAGGCGATCCCAGGCTTCAGCAACGGCTCGACACCGGTAGGTTACTGCCAGGAATGTGGCCGCCCCTTGACTGCGGACAATGTGCAGCGGCTTGCAAATGGCGTCTTTTGCCCGGGCTGTTCGACTCACCGGCACACTGCCGCAGGATGGCAGGCGACGAACGGCGCAGCGTTTCCCGGTGCGGCCCGAGCGGGATCGATGCCCCCTGTCGCAGGAGAAGCGAACCCAGTGCTGGCGGGTCTTCTGGGGTTCATTCCCGGTGTGGGCGCCATGTTCAACGGCCAGTACGCCAAGGCGGCCATGCACCTGATCGTCTTTGTGGTTCTGGTAACGCTGGCGGACAATCTTAATTGGGTCTTTTACTGGCTGGTTTGGGGATGGGTGTTTTACCAGGTATTCGAGGCTTACCATACAGCCCGGGCCCGGCGAGATGGGCTGCCCCTACCTAACCCTTTCGGATGGAACGACATTGGGGAAAGACTTGGTTTCAATCGGACCTCGTCCCCTCCTTCGAGTGCGTTCGGCGGAGCGGACCGTAACGGCGCGGCCTCGCATCGTGCCGGAGCAAACTGGGCGCCCTATGTGCCTACGGCGGCCACGAACGCGCAACCACCTGTCGGAACGCCCGGGCGCGTCCCCTACCAGGAGCCAGCACGTGCAGTGCAAGACAATCCCTATGCCGCGCCGTACGAGACGCCGAAGCCGCCGCCACAACCTCCGACCTCCGCAACCTTTGCCACTACGACGCAGGTGCCCTATGTCCCAACGTACGTCGGCGTCGCTCGGGACGGTGCACTCATGCCCTCTCCTGTGCCGTCCGATGCGCGGCGGTTTCCAGTCGGGGCTCTTTGGCTGATCGGTCTTGGTGTTCTGTTTTTGCTGGGCAATCTGCTACCCGGGTTTCACCTCAGCGGTCGATGGATGGTCCCTGCTCTGCTTGCGGGTCTGGCAGTGTGGAGCGCTCTGCGCCGGTGGCATCAGCACCATTCCAGCTTCACACAAAGCCGCAGCTCGAACCTGGCTGCAGCCATGACCGGACCTACGGTCCTGCTCACTGTAGCCGGTCTGCTCGCCATGGATGCTGGCAACGTGCTGACGTTACGCCGCAGCTGGCCCGTGTTGCTCGTTGCGTGGGGGAGCATGCTGCTGGTGCAGCGCGCGTCCGCCACGACCCTGGACGGCTCCGCTGTCGAAGCCGCTGTCGAGGCGTCGGATCCGATGGCTCCGCCAGTCCGGAGCACCTCAGGAACAGGGCCGCTCGGGCTCTAGCGACACTTTGTTGACCACTCGATCGTCTGGGAGTTGCTGTGAGTTCTTCGTCGCCACCACCACCGCCGCCCCCAGCACCGCCTCCCACGTATGCGGGTCAGGACACACGCTGGATACGGCAAAGCGCACGCGCGCAGCGTCGTGCCGCGATGGCAGCCGTCCGGCAACAAAGGGCCTTTCAGCGGGCGCAAGTACGTGCAACCAGGCGAATCTCCGTGGTAGGACCTGTGCTCCTGGTGGCGGCCGGCGTCGTTCTGCTGCTCCTCCAACTCGGCGACCTTCAGTGGTCGGTTGCCCTGGCGTGGCTCTCCACTTGGTGGCCACTGGTCTTGGTGGGAGCGGGACTTGTACTGCTGACGGAGTGGTTCCTTGACACGCGGAGAGCGGGCCAAAATGGTGGGCCGTTGCCTCGGCGCACCTTGGGCGTCAGTGGTGTGCTGGTGTTGGTACTGCTAGCTCTCGCAGGTCCGGCCGTGTCTGGCGTATATCGCGGGTCAGACTGGGCCCGGGATCGCTGGCATCTACCTGCAGCCTGGGGCCTGGATCAAGTTTTCGTTCAGCACAGTGAAACCGTCGTAGACCTGAACGCTCCCCTGAATCGCGGCGGTTTGCTCACGGTCCAGAATTATCGAGGCAACATCACCGTAACCGGCTCGAGCCAGGACGGCCAGGTTCATGTGTCTGCTCATCAACGCCTTTCGGCATGGCAGGAACACGAGCTACAGGACCGCCAAAAGCGCGATCGCCCTGTTCTGGAAGGCTCAGGTAACGGCTTGCAGTTGAAGATAGGAGGCGATGGCCGGGACCAGACGGACCTTGTCATCGAGATCCCGCATGAAGCCGAACTTCGAATCGAACCTGAAAAAGGGGAGATTGCGGTGAGTGAGCTGCACGGCGGCGTAACAGTTGGAAATCACGAAGGAAATATCGTCCTCACGGCCCTGAATGGCGATGTGCGCCTCGCCGTTCACGACGACAACGCAGACATCTCCGGTCACAGCCTGAGCGGCAATCTGACTCTGGACGGCCGGAGTGGAGACATCTCGTTCTCGGACATCATCGGCCCGCTTACACTTCGAGGCGACTTCTTTGGAACGACACACCTGGAACACATCACTGGGCCGGTACATTTCCAAAGCAGCTTCACCGATTTCACCTGTGCCGGAATCCCAGGCGACATGGACATCGAAGGACGGAGCGAACTGCGGGCACACACGGTCACCGGGCCTATCAACCTGACAACGACGGATCGAGATATCACGCTTTCGGAAATTCGGAATGGGGTCGCAGTCACAAACCGGAAAGGCTCGGTGAAGCTGTCTTTTCTGGACCTGACTGCACCCATCAGCGTGACCACTTCAGACGGTACGATTGAGATGCAGGTCCCGGAAAAGGCTGCGTTCCATGTGTCGGCCCAGACCGCCGACGGGCAGATTGAGAACGATCTTGGTTTGTCGGCAGAAAAGCATGAAGATCGCATGACCCTGACGGGGCAGGTCCGCACCGGCGGACCGGCTGTGCAGCTGAAGACCTCGGAGGGCGATATCAAGGTGCGAAGAAGCGAGACATCTTCTACGGAAGCTGCCTCCGAAGCGACCAAAGACGACTAGAGGCCAACGAATCCGCGAGACAGTCAGGCGGATGCCGCAATACCCTTCACAGGAGCAGAGGTCACCGCCAGCTGGACGTCTCGCGCTGGGTCTGTGTTCCACCAATCGTTCGCGACGCAGACATACAGCAGCAGAACCAGCAGCAGCGTAAGGTAAAAGTACCCGTCTACCAGGACGTTCAGCGGGATAAATAACGCCAGGGCAACGACCATCCAGCGAAGCGTATCGACCAACGTGGAGCACCAACCGCGGACCCAGGCCATCAGGAACAACCCTGAAAGCACGACGGCCTGCACCCACTTCAGCTGATCTGGACGCACAACATACGTTAGCCAGTAGGAGAGATTGATCGGGTCCGCGAGTGCGTGGCTCAGGTGACTCCATTGCCCTACGGTGTTCTGCGCCACTTGCCGAACAGCGAATGGCAGGAATGGTCCGGCAAGGAGCAGAAATCCTGAAACCGCAACGATTGTCAGCCTGCCTGCTTCACTAAGCCCGCCCCGACGATAGGCATTGAGCAAGAAAAAGGGAAATACCACCCAACTGAGTTGATACACGGCACAACTCGCGCCCCAGGCAAATCCGGCCCAAGCGAAATGCCTCCTGTTCATCAGGACTACAGCCAATGTGACGAGAAACCAATGGGGCTGCAGATACAGATCGTGTCGGTACTGCAAAAAGGGACAAAGCAGGAAGAGCCCTAGCAGGGCGGCGGTCTCTTTCCGGAAGGCGGGCCTCGCAGACAGGAAAATGAGCATCGCCGCTGCGCCTAAATACACCAGCGTTGCAAAACGAAGGTCCAGTCCGAGTGCTACTACAGGCAAAAACGCCACTAGCATCCCGGGGAGGTATGGGAAGTCGTAAAGCCGCGTGCCTATATGCATCGTCGCGTACGGACTCAAGCGGTGAACAAGCCGCGTATCCGCCCATCCTATGACCGGCAACATGTCTGAACGCAGGTAGTTGAGGGGGAAATCGTGGATACAAAGCAGTGAGCCCACTACGTAGGTACCGAGAACCGTACAGAGCAAGCTCCAACCCCCGGGCCGCATCAGGAAAGTAGACCAGCAAGCCAGGATGACGACGCCGGCGAGACACACTGAACGGAGCGGTAGATGGTACCCGAACCGGGCAAAGTGTCGAGCCTCCGCCACTATCATCACCAGCGACAGGAACTCGAAGCAGAGGAGTACAACTGGCCAGTGAGTCGACAGCGAAGACTGATCGGAGCTTCCTAAATCGGACGGTCTGGGTGCGCCCAACATCCAAAACAACGTGCACGCGAACCCCAACGCCGGTATCAGCAGGAGGATCTGGTGCGTCAGTGGACTTGGCTTTCCTGACCATCCATCACTTACCGAGCTAACGATCGAAGCAGCAGCGGCGAAGCCGACCCAGAGCTGCGCTGGTCTACTGAACTGCTTCATTGTCACTCGCGCCGGCCCCGGATACTTTCCATGTTGGATTATATCCGCCTGTCCGAACGCGAAAAGCCCACCCTGGTGGGGTGGGCTTTTCTGGGAATTATT
>CAZZXY010000140.1:0-9095 GCA_964658105.1 Verrucomicrobia bacterium Tous-C9LFEB
CGATGGTGCTCGAGCAGACGAGCCGGGGCGAACGCTCCTACGACATCTACAGCCGTCTGCTCCGCGACAACATCATCTTCCTTGGCACGCCAATCGATGACAACGTCGCAAACCTGATCATCGCGCAGCTGCTGTTTCTCTCCGGCGAGGACCCGGAAAAGGACATCCAGTTGTATATCAATTCGCCCGGGGGATCCGTCTCTGCCGGCCTGGCCATCTACGACACCATGCAGTACATCAAGAACGACGTACAGACGTTGTGCATCGGTCAGGCAGCGTCCATGGGCGCATTTCTGCTCATGGCCGGCAAAAAGGGCAAGCGTTTCGCCCTGCCGAACTCCCGTATCCTCATCCACCAACCGCTCATCATGGGCGGCGGCATCCAGGGTCAGGCCACGGAGATTGACATTCACGCGCGGGAGATCCTGCGTCTGCGTGAGCGAATGAACCGCATCATGTCTGAGCACACAGGGCAGAGTTTCGAACAGATCGAACGCGATACGGATCGTGATTTCTCGATGGGCTCTCAGCAGGCCAAGGAGTACGGCCTTATCGACGACATCATCACGCGTCCTCGAACATAGTGCCCTTTGTGGCAGATGGAAGTGCCTCCCGACGGGCGCTTCCATCTGCCGGACGAACCCGATTCGCCATTCTTTCCTACGGCTTACCGTAGGAGGCAACTGTTGTCTGGCAGGTGTAGACTGGGTCTGTCTCACAGTCGAGCGCCTGTGTTCTTTCGCCGTCTCGTCAAGGAGTCGCACTGTCTATGAAAACCACCCGAGGCATGGAAGAGTCGCTGCGATGCTCGTTCTGCCACAAGTCGCAGGATGCCGTCGCAAAACTGATCTCTTCGCCCTCGGACTACCCGCGCGCGTATATCTGCGACGAGTGCGTCGCGGTCTGCAACACTATTCTTGAAGACGACAAAGGTGGCGAAGCCCAACCCGGCGCCGCCCCGCAACACCTGCCCAAGCCAGCAGAAGTGAAGGCCTTCCTGGACGAGTTCGTGATCGGACAGGACGTCACCAAGAAGAAGCTCGCGGTTGCCGTTTACAACCACTACAAGCGCATCCAGATGAACCGTATGCGCGGCAATGACGTCGAGCTCGCCAAGTCCAATATCCTCCTTGTCGGTCCAACTGGATCCGGTAAGACGCTGATGGCGCAAACCCTGGCCAAAATGCTGGATGTGCCTTTCGCCATCGTGGATGCGACGACACTGACGGAAGCCGGCTACGTCGGTGAAGACGTGGAAAACATCATCCTGAAGCTGCTCCAGGCAGCGGACAACGATGTGTCCCGCGCCCAGGCCGGCATCATCTACATCGATGAGATCGACAAGATCGGCCGGAAGGACGAGAACCCGTCCATCACGAGAGACGTCTCGGGGGAAGGCGTCCAGCAGGCCCTGCTGAAGCTGCTTGAAGGAACGGTCGCCAATGTTCCTCCCCAGGGTGGCCGCAAGCATCCCCACCAGGAATTCACCATCGTCGACACCACCAACATCCTCTTCATCTGTGGCGGCGCGTTTGTGGGTCTCGAGAAGATCGTGGGTCGCCGTATCGGCAAGAAAGCTCTCGGCTTCAAGACGACCGACGATGCCGACGCAAAGGCCGGTGGCGTGACGCCAATACGCGCTCAGCGGGACACCGAACTGCTGCGTCAGGCAGAACCTCAGGATCTGCTCAAGTACGGCCTGATCCCTGAATTTGTCGGCCGTCTCCCCGTTCTCGGGATTCTCGACGAACTGGACGAAGCGGCCCTGATCGACATCCTCACCCGTCCCAGAAACGCTCTCCTCAAGCAGTACGCGCGCCTGTTCGACTACGAGGGCGTAAAGGTGACCTGGACAGAGGAAGCAATCAAGGAGATCGCCCAGGAAGCGCTTCAGCGCAAGGTGGGTGCCCGCGGTCTTCGCATGATTCTCGAAGAGCTCATGCTCGACCTCATGTACCACATCCCAGGGAACAAGAAGGTCAAGGAACTCACCATCACGGAAGAGATGGTGAAGACCCGCGACATCACAGTACCCGTTCTTCTGGAAAAGGCCGGGTAAGCTTCCCAACCAATTCGAAGAAAAGGACAGCCCCTCGCTGTCCTTTTCTTTTAGGCACGCACGGCCGGTCACGTGCGATCGACGACAAAGACAGCACAGGCGCAACAGCTCGTATTGCGCCGTGCTCACACGGGCCCCGGATCACATCGACTGGGCCAACGTTGGCTCTACCCCGTGCACAGACGTGTCGTCCCATGCACGATGCAGGCACGTCTGACTTATCTGTGAAAGCGACTCCACGCTCCAGGAACGCGTACAATTTGCTGCAAACCGTGGCCTGCATCCATCCTTTGCAGAGCACGTCTAATCGGGAGGCCCATGACTAACGACGAACGCGACTTGAACAACGGTACACAGCGCAAACTCCCGATGATGCCCATCCGCGAGATGGTTATCTTTCCGCAGATGATGGCCCCCTTTGTGGTCGGCCGTGAATCATCTGTACGGGCGCTTGAAGAGGCGCTCAACGGCGATCGCAAGATCTTTCTCGCAACGCAGCACGATGCTTCAGTAGACGAGCCCACTGCGGAGGACATCTATGCAGTCGGCACCATCGGCAACATCGTTCAGTCGGTGCGTCTGTCGGATGGCAATATCCGCGTCCTCGTAGAAGGGGTCGAGCGGGCACGCGCCACAGAGATCAATGACGAGGATGGCTTCTTTGTCGCCACAGTTCGGACCGCCAAAGGGGAGTTGCAGGCTACGCCGGCGACGGACCAGCTCGTGGCCCGGGTACACCAGCTCTACGAGCAGTACTCAAAGCTGCAACAGAGCCTGAACCAGGAAGCCGCCGCTGCCCTGCGCACGGACGAACCCGCAAAGTTGGCCGACATGATCGGCGCCAACCTCCCTCTGACCATTGAGGAAAAGCAGCAGCTGCTGGAAGTCTTTGATCCCGAGCTTCGCCTTTCGAAGGTCGCTGATACGCTCGAAATCGCTATTGAAAAGCTCAACATGGACCGCACCATCCAGTCGCGCGTCAAGCGCCAGATGGAACGCGCCCAGAAGGAGTACTACCTCAACGAGAAGATCAAGGCGATCCAGAAGGAACTCGGCCGCGGCGAAAAGAGCGAGTTCGACGAGCTGAAGAAGAAGATCGAAGACGCCGGCATGCCCAAGGACGTGCAGGACAAGGCGACGCAGGAGCTGAAAAAGCTCGAAGCGATGCCGCCCATGTCCGCCGAGTCGACCGTTAGCCGTAACTACCTCGACTGGTTGTTGGCTGTGCCCTGGCGGAAGCGCTCCAAGGAAATCCGGTCCATCGAAAATGCCGAGCAGATCCTCAATGAGGATCACTACGGCCTGGAGAAGATCAAGGACCGCATCCTTGAATTCCTCGCCGTACGTCAGCTCGTCAAAAACCCGAAGGGCTCCATTCTTTGCTTCGTCGGACCTCCGGGAGTCGGCAAGACTTCCCTCGGGATGTCGATCGCCAAAGCAACAGGCCGTAAGTTCGTTCGTATGTCTCTGGGCGGCGTCCGTGATGAAGCGGAGATCCGCGGGCATCGTCGCACCTACATCGGCGCCCTGCCAGGTCAGATCATCCAGTCGATGAAGAAGGCGGGCACGAAGAACCCGGTCATCATGCTGGACGAGATCGACAAGATGGCTGCGGACTTCCGAGGAGACCCGGCTTCGGCGCTCCTTGAGGTACTCGATCCCGAGCAGAACAACACCTTCCAGGATCACTACCTGGACGTTGAATACGACCTGTCGCAGGTCCTCTTCGTCGCGACCGCCAATGTGCTGCACACGATCCCCGCTCCCCTGCAGGACCGTATGGAAATCCTCCGGCTCTCGGGCTACACGGAGATCGAGAAGCTGGAGATCGCCCGCCAGTACCTCGTCAAGAAACAGCTCGAAGGCACCGGCCTCACGCCGGAGCAGATCAGCCTGGATGACGATGCACTTCGGACCATCATTCGGAGCTACACACGCGAATCCGGCGTTCGTAACCTTGAGCGTGAGATCGGGAATGTGTGCCGCAAGGTAGCTCGCCGCGTCGTCACGAATTCGGAGCACAAGGAAGCTGTCACAGCGGACACGCTCTCTGACCTGCTGGGCATCGCGAAGTATCGCGACTCCCAGGTGCACGAGCACAACGAGATTGGCCTCGTCACCGGTCTTGCCTGGACTGAAATGGGCGGCAGCATCCTGCAAACGGAGGTCCAGGTTCTGGATGGCAAAGGCAAGATGACAGCCACGGGGCAGCTGGGCGATGTCATGCAGGAGTCAGCGCAGGCGGCACTTACCTACATCCGGTCACGGTCGCATCACCTGGGTCTTCCGAAGGATTTCTACCGGAACATCGACATCCACATTCATGTTCCCGAAGGTGCCATCCCGAAGGACGGGCCGTCCGCCGGTATCACGCTCGCGACAGCGCTTGCCTCAGCCTTGACCAAGATTGAGGTACGCAAGGATATCGCCATGACCGGCGAGATCACTCTCCGCGGCAAGGTTCTGCCCATCGGAGGCCTGAAGGAGAAGCTGCTGGCGGCCCACCGTGCCGGCATCTTCGAAGCCATCATCCCGGCCGATAACCAGCGGGACCTTCCCGATCTCCCGGACCTCATCAAGAACACGATGAAGCTGAACTTTGTCGAGAACATGGATGAAGTGCTCGCCATCGCGCTTGCGTCCAAGTTGCCGAAGCTCGACGAGGAAACGCCCGAGGCACTGGCCAACATGCCGCCGCCGACCGCTGAGGCCTCAACGCACAACATCCACCACCAGTAAGCTCACCTGGAGGAAAGAAGCCCGGCCAAGTGCCGGGTCTTTCTTCTACACGGAGCGTCCTCGTATGAAGTTGAAGATCAGAGAAACGACTGCCAGGATCAGGAGGATGTGGATCAGGAACCCGGCTGCGTGAAACACAAAGAAACCGCCTGCCCACAGAATAAGAAGCACCACCGCAAGAATGAGGAACATGAAACACCTTTCAGGCGCCGAAAGCGCAAATGCATGTACAGGAATGTTGGAGACAATCGCCTTCCATACTGTTGCTTGAACGCAAAATTTCGCCTCCGCGTTCCGGGCGGATAACATCTGCAACCCTCGACGCATCCATAGTGCAGTCTCTCTGGAGGTCGCCTTGGAAGTCATCGTCATCATTGTCTTACTCTTGCTGCTCTTCGGATCCTTCCCCGTCTTTCCCTACTCTCGAAGCTGGGGTTACGCGCCCACCGGTACGCTGGGCACGATCCTGCTCATCGTCGTAATCCTGTATTTGTTGAAGGTCATCTGACCTTCAGCTAGGCTGCCGTCGCGGTAGCATAAGGGGCAGCGTACCAGCGCTGCCCTTTCTCATGTCTATGTCTTCTCTCGAGTCCGCCGTCCTTCGCCTCAGCGACTTGTCCCCCGGCAACATTCAGTCGGAGATTCGGGCAATGTCCGTAGCGTGTTCTGCCGTCAACGGCATCAATCTCGCGCAGGGTGTCTGTGATACCGAGGTGCCTGCGCCTGTTGCCGAAGCGGCGACGGAAGCCATTCGTCAGGGCCAGAACATCTACACCCGTCTGGATGGAATTCCTCCTCTCCGCCGGGCCATTGCAGACAAGTTCGCGACCTTCAATCACATGGAGGTCGATCCCGACTCACAGGTGCTCGTCACATCCGGAGCCACCGGTGCCCTGCATGCCGCGTTGATGGCCCTGATGAACCCCGGCGACGAATGCATCGTGCTCGAGCCTTTCTACGGCTACCACGTCGCTACGCTGAACGCTCTGCGTATGCAGCCGGTCATCGTTCCGCTCTCTGCTCCGGAATGGGCTCTGGATCTGGACCGTCTTCGTGCAGCCATCTCTCCTCAAACGCGGGGGCTGATCCTGAACACGCCATCCAATCCCTGCGGAAAGGTCTTCACGCACGAGGAGCTTCAACAACTCGCCGACCTTGCAATCGAGCACAACCTCTTCGTGTTTACAGATGAGATGTACGAGAACTTCGTCTACGACGGGGCGCAGCACCTGTCACTCGCAACCTTCCCTGGTATGGCCGAGCGTACGGTCACGATCTCCGGCTTCTCCAAGGTGTTTTCCGTCACAGGCTGGCGACTCGGCTATCTCGCGGCAGACCCTCGCTGGACGCCTGCGATCGGCTACTTCCACGACCTCACGTATGTCTGTGCCCCTGCCCCGTTGCAGCACGGCGCGGCCGCGGGCCTTCAGCAACTTCCAGCGAAGTTCTACACAGATCTGGCGGCCGAGTACGGGCGCAAGCGCGATGCCCTGTGCGCCTCCCTGGCGCGAGCCGGCCTGACGCCTTCCATACCTGTTGGCGCCTACTACGTCCTCGCCGATGCTTCAGCGATTTCGGGCACGGATGCCAAGTCCAGGGCCCGTAAACTTCTCGCCGACACCGGTCTGGCTGCGGTCGCGGGTACCGCCTTCTTTCGCACGGAAAGAGACGGGAGCAACCCGGGGGAGAACTTGCTGCGTTTCTGTTTCGCCAAGCGGGAAGCGGAGCTGGGCGAGGCATGCCGCCGCCTCGACACCTACCAGCCGACCTAGTTCCCGGCACGGCCTCTCTACAATCGTTCAGCAGGCAGGAAAAAAGGCGATCCGCTTGGATCGCCTTCTCTCGTTCAGTCCCCGGACTAACATCCACCGGCAATGGAAGGGATCAGCATCACCTCGTCCCCATCGGCGAACGGGTGGGTCTCGCCTCCCAGGAACCGAATATCTTCATCATTGATGTACACGTTGATGAACCGCCGCAACTTGCCCGCATCATCTTTCAAATTCTGGGCCAGCGCGGGGTAACGCGCATCGAGTTCTCTAAGCAGCCCTTGCAGGTTCGAGGCCTCGGAAGCAAAGCTCTTCTGTCCGTCCGTATGCCGCGCCAGCGCCGTCGGCAACACTACCTTCACGCTCATCAATGCACTCCTCCTGCCAATACCAGTTCCTCTGTCCCCAACGTGGCGCGCACAAGATCTCCGTCCACCGCCCGGATGTACTCGTCAAAGTCAGCCAGGCGCGGCCGCACGGGAGTGGCGACATCGAACCGGCCCTGCAAAACGTCCGTTGTCTTCAGGCCGTTGCCGGTGATGCAAACAACCGTCGTGTCTTCCCGGCCAATGCGGCCCTGGGCGTAGAGGCGGGCAGTGACGGCCGTCGTGACGCCACCTGCTGTCTCAGTGAAGATGCCCTCCGTCTCGGCAAGCTCCTGGATTCCCGAGATTACTTCCACGTCGCTCACATCCTCTGCAAATCCACCGGAGTCAGCGATCATCTTTGCGGCCATCGGGCCGTCTGCCGGGTTGCCGATCGCCAGCGAACGCGCAATGGTGTTCGGCCGTTGCGGCTCAATGTAGTCGCGCCCCTGCTTCACAGCCTGGGAGATCGGGGAGCAGCCCGTCGCCTGTGCGCCGAAGAACCGGACTTCCTTGTCCTCCACCAGGCCCAGGAACACAAGCTCCTTGAACGCCTTCCGGATCTTGCGTATCAGCGATCCACCGGCCATGGGAACCACCACGTTATCCGGCAACCGCCATCCAAGCTGTTCGGCAATCTCGTAGCCAACGGTCTTCGATCCTTCCGCGTAATAAGGCCGCAGGTTCACGTTCACCAAGCCCCAGCCGTACTCATCTGCAATCAGCGTGCACAGCCGGTTCACATGGTCGTAGTTGCCGTCGATCCGCACCAGCCGAGCGCCATACACCTGCGTGTTCAACACTTTGGCTGGCTCAAGGTCCGCCGGAATCAAAATGCAGGCTTTCAGCCCCAGGCGCGCAGCCTGCGCCGCTACAGAGTTCGCCAGGTTCCCGGTCGACGAGCACCCAACGACCTCAAACCCGAAAGCCTGCGCATTCGCCAGCGCAACCGAGACCACACGGTCCTTGAAGCTCAGCGTAGGAAAGCAAACAGCGTCATTCTTGACGTAAAGGTTAGTCGCCCCGACGCGCTTACCCAGTGCCTTTGCACGGATGAGTGGGGTGAAGCCTACAGGAATATCGGGCTGAAAACCCGCGGGGATGGGAAGAAGTTCCTTGTATCGCCAGATGTTCGCAGGGCCGGCGGCAATGCTTTCGCGCGTCACTCGCCCACGCAGGCTCTCAAGGTCATATTGCACCTCAAGAGGAGCCAGGCAGTCGTCGCAAGCGGACTGGGGTCGGTTGCCGAAGCTCTTGCCGCACTCGTTGCAGCGCAGCTCATACACCGTACAGGAACTCTCCATCGTCAACTCCGATGGTCGTAGGGGTCCTGCTTGTCTGTAACGGCCGCTCTCGTCAGGCTGGAGGGTACGGGAAATGCGGCAACGCCCGCGTGAATGGATCACGCTTGCTCCACCGAATCTCATGTGCCCTGTTCACCAGGAGAGAGTTGACACCGGTACTGTGTTCTGTCCGGTTGTCGTGGCGTCTCAGGGCTCGTCCCTCGACCACTCTGCATGAAATCCGACCCGCTTGCACGGGAGGAATGAATCACTTGTAACACGCGTAGGGATGCGACGCAAGCTCGGTCTTGTTGTACGAACCTCCAAACTAGGCTCAAAATCGCACAAAATTTCATTCCTGCGGGCCTCGATCACTGCTCCAGCAAAGGCTGGAGCCCTCTCGAACGCTGTCTACTTCTTCTCGGCATGCTTCCTGGCGGTACTTGCGGGTTCCGCATTTGCTACAAACTGCTTGCCCTTCTTTGAGCCACGTACCTTCTTCGCATCGGTAGCTTTGCTCTGCTCCGGGGAAAGCTCCTTCCAGGCCGCGTCCGGCAGATAGCGGTGCGTCTCCTCGCCCTGGATCGCCTTCTCCCCCGAGGCGGTGTGCCACTTCTCATCGCCCCAGTCCTTCAGGCTCTGCTGCGCCTCATCGCGCGGATGCTTGTAGCCTCCACCCTCGGCTGCATACTCGTGGGCCACCAGCTGCGCCTTGCGCGCCGACCACTGGCCCGCCCTGCCGCCCTTGTCACCTGCAACCACCTCGCGCTTGATCCGTTCGCGCAGCTCAGGCTTCGTGTAGTTATCCGCGCTGCCGTGTGGCGCTGCCTTCGCAGCCTGCTTCTTGGCCGCAGTCTTCTTCGCCGCCACCTTCTTCCCT
>CAZZXY010000141.1:0-9060 GCA_964658105.1 Verrucomicrobia bacterium Tous-C9LFEB
TGGGAAAGCGGATCCCTCCGCTGCGCTGCGGGATGACAAACGCGGAGTGGGTGCGCCTGGTCAAAGTGACCAGTGCAGGGCGCGGACAGGAATGGACGGCGCTTAGGCGGTGGGCGTGCATCGCTGCTTAGAACATGCGCAGGTTGGGATGCTCTTCTGTGCCCGGCTGGTCAAAGAGCAGGCCGAGCTCGCCGAGGATGCGTTCCAGCTTGCGGCGCGTGGCGGCGGTCACGGGCACCATGGGGAGGCGGAGGGTTTCCTGGCCTCGGCCGAGCAGAGCGAGCACGGCCTTGATGGGGGCGGGACTGGGTTCGGTGAAGAGGGCCTGCATGAGGCGGAAGTAGTGGCGGTTGATGCGGCGGGCGGCGATCCAGTTGTCGGTCTCGGCGGCCTCGACCATGTGGGACATTTGCTGCGGGATGGCGTTGGAGGCCACGGAGATGACACCGACGCCGCCGACGGCGAGGGTGGGCAGGGTCAGTGCGTCGTCGCCGGCGAAGACACGGAAGCTGCGCGGGGCCTGCGTGAGGATGGAGGTGATCTGGGTCATGAGACCGCTGGACTCCTTGATGCCGACAATGTTGGGGATTTCGGCGAGGCGGAGGACGGTGTCCGGTTCGAGATTGGCGCCGGTGCGGCCGGGGATGTTGTAGAGCAGGATGGGCAGGTGCACGGCCTCGGCAATGGCCTTGAAGTGCTGGTACTGTCCCTCCTGCCCGGGGCGGTTGTAGTAGGGATTGGCCGTAAGGATGCCGTTCAGGTTGGGGATCCGGGCGAGCTTGCGGACGTTCTCGACGGCCTGCGCGGTGGAGTTGTGGGTAGCACCGGCGAAGACCGGGACGCGACCAGCTGCAGCCTCCACCGTGACCTCAACGACGCGGAGCCACTCCTGCTCTGAGAGCGTGGAGGCTTCACCGGTGGTGCCGGCGGGAATGAGGAGGGAGACGCCGTTCGCGACCTGCCAATCGACGTGGGCGTGTAAGGCGTGTTCGTCGAGGCTGCCGTCGGGGCGGAAGGGTGTAACGAGAGCGGTGCCGCAGCCCTGCAAATCCATACCCGGTTGAGTTTACGACTTCTTGGCGCTTTGCGTTGGCGGGTTGCGTTGGCTGGGGATGGCGCTGCGCGATGGCGAGATGGCGCTTCGGGGCGGTGGTCAGGGTTGGGGGCGGGTGGCTTGGAGGGCGCGGGTCTTTTCGACGATGCGGCGTGGCGGGACCAGCCAGAGGATTGCTACCGTGGTCAGCATGGCCAGAGCCGTCCAGGGGGAGCGGAAGGCCACGAAGATCGCGCCGAAGCTGAGCAGGGAGGAGGCCGCCTGCTTGACGTATCCCGCGGCGGGAGGGACGCCGGTGCGGCGGCGGATGGTGTGCGACAGGACGGTCCAAGTGAGGGCCGGGAGGCAGAAGCAGGTGGCGTAGACCGCGACGGGAACGGGCCCGATGCCGCGGGAACCGATCCACTCGACGCCGAAAGGCAGCAGCGAGAGAGTGAAGAGCATGCCGAGATTGGCCCAAAGAATGCCGTGGGTGACTGTCTCGAGGTCGTCGACGAGGTAGTGGTGATTGACCCAGTAGATGCCGACCTGGACGAAGCTTAGGAGATAGACGGCGAAGATCTTGACGTTTTCGCGAAGAACTTCGCCGTCGGTGATATGGCGGCCGCCCGGGACTTTAAGTTCCAGCACCATGATGGTGATGATGACGGCGATGACGCCGTCGGAGAAGGCTTCCAGGCGCGAGCGGGTGAGGGATTCAGCCATGGGGGCGTGCGGCCAGCATACATGGGGATGTTTTGCCGGCCTGAGGAGGGCGGGGCGAACAGCAGGTTCCCCGTTCGGGGAATGACAAGCAAGAGAGGCACGGCGGAGGCGGAGCAAGGCACCGCAGCGCGAGGCAACGCTGGGTGCGCTGCCGTTGGTGTCTGGCTTAAACCCAGTTGCCGCTGCGCATCAGGGGTTCCGCTTTGCCGGTGCTGTCGAGGCCGTCTACATGGACCTCCGGGCCGCCGATCATCCAGTCGACGTGGATGAGGCTGTCGTTGGCTCCGTGGGCGGCTAGCTGTGCGTCGGTCATCTTTTCGCCGTCGATGAGGCAGGTGGAATAGGCCTGGCCGAGCGCGATGTGGCAGGCGGCGTTCTCGTCGAAGAGGGTGTTGTAGAAGAGGATGCCGGACTGGGCGATCGGGGAGCGATCGGGGACGAGGGCGACTTCGCCGAGCTGGCGCGCGCCCTTGTCGGTGGAGATGAGCTTGTTGAGGGCCTCGGCGCCGGCGGTGGCGGTGGCTTCGACGATGCGGCCTTCCTTGAAGACGCAGCGGATGTTCTCAATTAGCGTGCCCTGGTGCGACAGGGGCTTGGTGGCGGCCACGTGGCCATTGACGCGATCCTTGTGAGGGGTGGTGAAGCACTCTTCGGTGGGGATGTTGGGGTTGCAGAAAACGCCGTTGCCGGACTCGCCACCGCCGCCAGCCCAGAGGTGCTCGTCGGCGAGGCCTACGGTGAGGTTGGTGGAACCGTCGTCGGTAAAGAAGCGGAGCGCATGAAAGCGCTTTTTGTTGAGCAGGTCGACGCGCTGCTTGAGATTGCGGCCGTGGGTCTGCCAGTCGGCGACGGGGTCGTCGCCGGTGATGCGGGAGGTGTGAAAGATGGCGTCCCAGAGCTTGCCGAGCGCGAGCTCTGGCGGGTCCATGGGAAAGACGCGGGCGGCCCAGGCAGGGGTCGCGCTGGCGAGGATGGACCAGTTGATCTCGTGGCGCGTGATGAGCTCCATCGCCGGCTTGTAGACCTTTGACTGGGCGGTATTGGCGCGGGAGACCTTGTCGTGGTCGACGTGCGCGAGCAGGGCAGGGTCGGAGCCGGTGATGGCGAGGCGGGCTGCACCGGAGCGGAAGGCCTCGGCGACACCGTCGTAGAGCCATTTGGGTGAGTAATCGAAGGAGGCGTCGGGCGCATGCTCGTAGCGGGCGAGCGTGAGTGCGTCGTCGGTGAGCAGCGTGGTGACGAGCTTGGCACCGGCCTTGTAGGCGTGCTCGACGACACGGCGTACGAGGGGAAGGGCGTCTGTGGACGCCGTGAGGTAGAGTTCCTGGCCGGCCTGCAGATTCAGACCGACATGGATGGCGACCTGGGCGAGCCGGTCGAGCTTTTCGTCAAAGGAGAGCCCGGCGAACGCCCGGGGTTGTAGCACCGCAGAAGTCATCGAGCGTAGTGTATCGCGAGGGTCCGGCTTAGATCTTTTCGAAGATCTCCTTGAAATCGTAGACGCCGGGTTTGGTCGCCACGAGCCATTCGGCGGCGCGGACTGCACCTTCGGCGTAGGCGCGACGGGACGTAGACTCATGGGTGAGCGTGATTTTGTCCCCGGGACCGGTTGCCTCCAGGACGTGGAGGCCCACGGCTTCGCCGTGACGAACGGATTGGATGGGGATGTCTTCGGGACCGGTCGCCACCTGGACCGTGTCGCGGAGGGTCAGCGCGGTGCCGGAGGGTGCATCGAGCTTGGTGGTGTGGTGCGTTTCGGAGATGGAAAAGGTGTACCCGGCAGCCTTCAGGTCCCTCCCCATTGACGCGGCAAGCTTCAACATGAGCTGGACGCCGACGGAGAAGTTGGTGCCGTACAGCAGGGAGGCGCCGCGGCGCTCGGCGAGGCTCTTCATGTCGGGCAATCTGCCGTACCAGCCCGTAGTGCCGATGACCATTTTGGCGCCGTTGGCGAGGCAGGCGCGCATGTTGGGGATGACGGCTTCGGGCGTGGTGAAATCGATCACGGCGTCGAAGCCGGCAACGAAGGGCGCAGTGAGCGCCATGGCGTCACGGTTCTCCGTGGCATCCAGCACGTGCACGCTGTGGCCATGCTCGGAGGCGACGGAGGCTACGAGTTTGCCGGTTTTTCCAACACCGAGAACGAGGATGCGCATGGGGTGGAACTCCTGGAGTTGTAAGTTCTAGGTTGTAGATTGTAAGTAGAGACGTGGGCGCGCGGCGGGTGATTTCTCGACTTAGAACTTACAACTTCGAACCTACAACTTGCAGCTGGCGGGCTTCGATGTCGAAGACAGCCGGGTCGGGGTTGGCGAAGAAATGGGTGTGCAGGGCCTGGATGGCTTCGTCGACGTCTTCTTCGTTGATCATGAAGCTCATGTTGATCTCGCTGGCGCCCTGCGAGATCATGCGCACGTTGATGTGGGAGATGGCGCTGAAGACCTGGCCGGAGATGCCGGCCTGACCGCGAATGTCCTCGCCGACGAGGCAGACGAGTGCCTTGTTGCCTTCGAATTTTACGTCTGCGAGCTTACTGAGCTCGGCAGAGATGGCGGGCAGGGCTTCGCGGCTGTCGACCGTGACGGAGATGGAGACTTCCGAGGTGGAGACCATGTCGATGGCGCACTTGTGCTTGTCGAAGACGTCGAAGACGAGCTTGAGGAAGCCGTGCGCGAGCAGCATGCGGCTGGCGACGATGTCGATGATGGTGAGGCGCTTCTTGACCGCAATGGACTTGAACGGGCTGGCGCAGGGCGGCGGCATCGCGGTGATGACGGTGCCTTCGTTTTCGGCGTTGCGGCTGTTGAGGACCCAGACGGGAATGTTCTTCTGTACCGCTGGAAGGATGGTGGCCGGATGCAGGACCTTGGCGCCGAAATAGGCGAGCTCGGCGGCTTCTTCGAAGCTGATGGTGCGGACCCGAAGGGCATCGGGGCAGATGCGCGGGTCAGTGGTCATGATGCCGTTGACGTCGGTCCAGATCTCGATGGCGCCGGCGTGGAGACCACCACCGACGAGCGCGCCGGTGTAGTCGGAGCCGCCGCGGCCGAGGGTGGTGGTGACCTCGTTGTGTGAACCGATGAATCCGCCCATCACAGGTGTTTTGCCGGCTTGAAGAAGGGGAAGAACCTTGGACTGGAGGGCGCGCTCGATGGCGGGCACGTCGGGGATCGCTTTGCCGAAATGCTTGTCGGTGAGGATGACTTCGCGCGCGTCAACGTGGGCGGCCGGGATACCCAGCTGTGTAAAGGCTGCCGCGATGATGACGCTCGAGAGACGCTCGCCGTAGCTGACGATGAGGTCAGAGGTGCGCGGGGTGAGCTCGCCGAGGATGGCGATGCCGCGGACGAGCTCGTCGAGCGAATCGAAGGCGCGATTGATGTCTTCGTTGAGGCTCTCGAGCTGTGGGCCGTGGACAAGTGCAGCCGCGGTGTCGACGTGGCGGGTGCGCAGGCGAGCGGCGATCTCGAGCGCGGCTTCACGATCACCACGGCCGGCAGAGGCAGCGGCGGCGCAGGCGAGCAGCTGGTCAGTGACCTTGCTCATGGCGGAGACGACGACGACAGGCTGCAGCCCTTTGCCCAGGCGCCCGGCGACGATATGCGCGGTGCGGGTCATGGCGGCGGCGTCCTCGACCGAGGTGCCTCCGAACTTCATGACGACAATGTTTCCGTTGGGTGAGCTCACGCGTCGACCATCACGGTTTCTGCGGGAATGGACTGGGATGGCGCCGTGCCTGTCGACAGTGGCGGGAAGCTCTTGAAGTTCAACTTGCCGAGAACGGCGAGGAGCTCGGCGTTGAGGACGGCAGCGCCGGCGGCACCGCGGATGGTGTTGTGACTGAGCACGACGAACTTCCAGTCCAGCAGTGGGCAGGGCCGCAGACGGCCAACGGTGGCGGCCATGCCGTTGCCGCGGTTGCGGTCGAGCCGGGGTTGCGGGCGATCGGGTGCGAAGTCGAACTCGATTGGCTGGATGGGAGCCGTGGGTAGCCGGACGCCGAAGAGCATGCCGGCCGGGCCGAAGGGCTGAAATTGCTGCAAGGCGGCGAGCACCTGCTCGTAGGTGGCGGGCGTTTTGAGCTTGATCGAGACGCACTCGGTGTGGCCGTCCTCTACTGCCACGCGGTTGCAATGCGCGGAGAGCCTCGCGGGGAGGGGCGTGATGGCGCTGCCGTGCAACGTGCCGAGAAGTTTGTTGCACTCCTCCTGCATCTTCTCTTCTTCGCTCTTGATGTACGGAACGACGTTGCCGAGGATGTCGAGAGATGCAACACCGGGGTAGCCTGCGCCGGAGATGGCCTGCATCGTCGAGACAAAGAGGGAGTCGATACCGAAGCGCTGTTGGAGGGGCTTGAGGGCCAGGACGAGACCGATCGCGGAGCAGTTCGGGTTGGTGACGATGTAGCCGCCCGAAGTCTTGCGCGTGGCCTGCTGTTCGAGAAGCTCGAGGTGATCGAAGTTGACCTCGGGAATGACGAGCGGCACATCGGGGGTCATGCGAAAGGCGGAGGAGTTCGAGATGACGGCACAGCCGGCTTCGGCGAACTTCGGCTCGAGCTCACGGGCGACCCCGGCGTCGAGCGCGGCGAAGATGATGCGCGGCAGCGGCGTGGCCGAGGCTTCCGGCGTGTTGGGCTGGAGCACCATCTGCCCGATGCGCGCGGGAAGCGGTGTGTCGAGCTTCCAGTTGCAGGCCTCGGCGTACGGCTTACCCTGGCTGCGGTCGCTTGCGGCGAGCCAGGTGATGTTGAACCAGGGGTGGTTGGCGAGGAGCTGAATGAATCGCTGGCCGACTGTGCCAGTGGCCCCAAGGATGCCTACATCGCGCCGTTCCATCGAAGTAGTTTAGCGCAGGGGCGGTCGCGAGGGGCTGTCAGCGATGAAGCGGTTGGCGGTGGAGCGGTCAGCGATATGGCGGTTGGGAGGCCGGCACGAGCGGGCAGCGGGTTTCCGGGGAGGGTCGCGGGTGTGCGCCATCAGGCCTCGGGTACGCCGCTGGCCTGTGCTTCGTGATTCTCGCTGTTAGTCGATGACTTCTACGCGACGTCGGCGGACATAGGTGCCGCTGCCACCGCCCCAGGCGACGATGAGGCCGATGGCGTGGATGAGCAGCCACAGGCTGACGCCCTGGTCCTGGTAGATCCAGAAAAGGATCAGGATACGCGGGATGACCACAGCCACGATGATCTGCAGGAGGCTGACGGTGCTGGGAATGTAGGCAGGGACGCTGTGCTGCAGCCAGGCGACCACGATGGCGATACGTGGCAGAAAGAGCGAGAAGACAAGAAACCAGAGCGGCAGGGAGTGCGTGCCCAGTGTGGCGGTGAGGTTCATTCGCTGTCCTTTTTTGTGTGCTTACTAAGAAGCGATGGGCCGGGTATACCTTCAGCGTGGGGTGAAGGTCAAGCTGGTTTTTGCGGTGGCGTGCGGAACGATCGTGATCTGCGTGTCCTGCTCGCCGAGCTTTTCATGCACTGCCGCGAGTGTATAGGTGCCGGGGGGCAGCTTGGGGATACTGAAGCCCCCATCGGGGCCGGTCACGGCGAAGTAGGGGTTGGGCGCGATGTTCAGGAAGGCTTGCATCCAGGGATGATTGTTGCAGCGGATGGGCAGCATGGTCTCGGGTGCGCTGTAGCGGCGCGTCTCGGGCGTGCTGTTGGGACCCTGCGAGACGTCGACGTTGCTGTTGCCGGCGACCACTGCCATGGTGTGCACGTTGTGCATCGTGGGGTCGGAGTTGGTGAACTCGACGGGCGCGCCCTGCTGTACGGCGGCGACATGAGGGATGAAACGGCAGCCCTTCTGGTCGATGCGTACGGGCGCTGTGCTCGAGGGTGCCGAGGAGGCAGGCAGGCCGGACTTGATGTAGACGAAGACATTGCCCAGGTGGCCGTTCGTGACCAGGTATTGCTCGGAGAAGTTGTCGCCGGGGGCGAGGGAACAGGCCGGGTCCATGGACATGTCGATCTTGACGCGGGCGGGTGCGGCGCCTTTGAAGAGGACGGTGCCGGTGAGGGTTCCGGCCGTGGCAGGGTCGACGGGGGTTGCGGCGGGTGCTGCCGGCTTCACCGCTGCTGGCGCCTGGGTCTGCGATGTCGTTGCGTTCGGAGACGACTTGCAGCCGGTGAGGGCAAGCAGAGCTACCAGGAGAGCGGAGGATAGAGCGCGCGAGTTAGCCACCATCGTTAAGATGCTTCTCCGAATTTCTACCAGACGGTTTTAGGATAATGAGTTGCAAATTCCTCATCAGCCGAAATGAGAGCGGCGAATCCGTTCGCCTTCGCGTTCGCCACGATAAGGCGATCGAAGGGGTCTGTGGTCCAGCCCTCATCGATGGCCGTGCTGGCGATCTTCTCGAAGCCAAGGTCGCAGACCTTTACCTGGATCTCGTCCTGCAATTTACGCACGATTTCGCGTGATCGCAGCTTTGATCTACCCAGATTGAACAGGTACTCAAGTTCGAGCATGACCATCGGTGAGAGAAGGAGATCTGCACTGCGCGCCACCCGAAGAGCGTCTTTGCTGAGGTGACGTATTCTGCCGTGGGAGAGCCAGACTGCGACATTGGTATCAAGGTAGGCGATCAAGACCTGCCCAATCCTTTTCCCATTCCCGACGCATCGCTTCCTTATCTGGACGGTCGTCCAGGTCCCCGATCACCAGGTCTAAAGGCGTGATCCGGCTTAACTTGTCGGGAGGCGCGTGGTCCGGCTTCAGGGTGAAGCCCTTGCCTTTGTGTGTGACGTGGACTTCCACACCCTTCATGGCCTGCTCGACCAGGTTGAAAAGGTCCCGCCGGAACTGGGTAATCGTCACTTCCATGACAGCGAGTGTACATCGTGAGTGGTGCCAAGATGTACACTCGCTGCGGTACGGCTTACAGTGCGGCGATCACGGCTTCGCCGAAGGCCCTGGTGCCGACAGTGCCACCGATATCGCGTGTGAGGGACTTGCCTTCGGCGTAGACCTTTTCGAGCGCGGCCTGGACCTTGGCGGCCGTGGTGGGCTCGTCGAGGTGGTGGAGCATAAGGATGGCGGACTGGAGCAGGGCGGTGGGATTGGCCTTGTCCTGGCCCGCGATGTCCGGAGCCGAACCATGCACGGCCTCAAAGATAGCGCCGGAGACGCCGAGGTTGGCGCCGGGGACGAGGCCGAGACCGCCGACAAAGGCCGAGCAGAGGTCCGAGAGGATGTCGCCGTAAAGGTTCTCGGTGAGGATGACGTCGTACTGGTAGGGGTTCAGCACGAGCTGCATGCAGGTGTTGTCGACGATGTGCTCGGCGTAGGTGATCTCGGGGT
>CAZZXY010000142.1:0-8919 GCA_964658105.1 Verrucomicrobia bacterium Tous-C9LFEB
TCTCGCGCATGGAGGCGAAGTCGTCGACGCCGGTGACGGTTTTGACCTGGAACTTGCGGTAGTCCGCCTTTTTCATGGCGCCCTTTTCCCAGACGACCATGGAGGCCACGGTTTCGGCGCCCTGAATGTGCGAGATGTCGAAGCACTCGATACGCTCCGGGGGCTCGGGGAGGTTGAGCGCGTCGCCGAGGGCCTCGGCCATGGCCCTGGCGGTGGGCTGGAGAACGCGGAAGCGCTGGTCGTAGCTCTGCTTGGCGTTCTGGCAGACGAGGTCGACGAGGGAGCGCTTGTCGCCGCGTTGCGGGGCGGCGATCTCGATCTTGGTGCCGGATTTCTCGCGAAGGAGGTCGGCAAGGAGCTGGCGGTCGGGGAAGTCGACGGGCACGTAGATGTGCTTGGGGACGTAGTTCTGGTCGAGGTAGATCTGTTTGAGGAGGGCGGAGAAAAAGGCGGAGGGGCTGAAGCAGGGGGAAGCAGCGGGATCGGTGGTGCGCGATGAAACAGCAGATCCCTCCGCGTTGCCCCGGGATGACAAGGAGGTTTGAGCGGGAGAGTTGTTTGGTGCCTCGAGGCTGCTTGCGGCGCAGTCTGGGTCGATTGCCAAGTCGGGGTCGCCTGCCTCGAAAGGCGAGGTGAGCACGGAGTGCTGCTCGGACTCCTCTTGATCGGCCTGGATGGAGGGAGCGGTGTGAGTGGGGTTGGGTTCGAGATAGGTATCGGCTTCGAGGTCGGTCTCATCGAGACGTTCTTCGGTGACCGAGGCCGTGGTGTGCTCTTCGAAGTCTGGGAGGTCTTCCCAGAACATGTCGCGTCGGTCGACGATCTTGCCGTTGCGCATGTGGAAGAGATTGACGGCGAGCATGTCGTTTTCGAAGTGGAAGCCGAAGACGTCGGCGTCGTCGGACTCGGTGGTGGCGATGCGCTGGCGCTCGCCGGCCTGGTGGACGGTGCCGAGCTGGTCGCGGAGCCGGGCGGCGAGTTCGAACTGCATGTTTTCGGCGGCGGCTTCCATGCGCCCCATGAGGCGGCCTTCGAGTTCGTCGGTCTTGCCTTCAAGGAAGAGCTGGGCGTCCTTGATGATCGCGCGGTAGTCGGGCTGGGAGATCAGGCCTTCGACGCAGGGCCCTGTGCAGCGCTTGATGTAGTACTGCAGGCAGGGGCGCTGGTGGTAGCGGTTGAGGTCGACCTTGCAGCCGGGGATGAGGAAGCTCTTGCGAACGACGTCGGCGAGGCGATGGGCGAGGTTGCCGGGGAAGTAGGGGCCAAAGTAGGCCGAGCCGTCCTTGCGCAGGCGGCGGGTGACGAAGACCTTGGGGTGGCGGTCGCCCAGCGTGAGCTTGAGATAGGGGTAGGTTTTGTCGTCGCGGAGAAGGATGTTGAAGCGGGGCTTGCGCTGCTTGATGAGGTTGTTTTCAAGGGCAAGGGCTTCGCGCTCGTTGGCGACGAGGATGTATTCGAGATCGACGGCCTCGCGCATGAGCGTGCCGGTCTTCGCGTGGGCCTGGTTGGCGGCGAGGAAGTAGCTACGCACGCGCGAGCGCAGGTTTTTGGCCTTGCCGACGTAGATGATCTCGCCTTCGGCGTTTTTGTAGAGGTAGCACCCGGGGCCGGTGGGGAGCGTGCGAATTTTCTCGTTGATGTCCATCGATCGCGGGGCCGGCTGCTTGGCACGGCTTGCTCTAGGTTAGACGTTCTAAGCTGGGGGGCGATGCAGGGACGGTCGTGAGGTGAAAGCCGTAGGATTCGGGGATGGCGAGCGAGTTGACAGGGGCAGAGGTGGTAAAGCAGGAGCACGCGGCGGCGGCGTTTGCGCGCGCGGCGGCGATTATGGCGCGGTTACGTGGGCCGGAGGGGTGTCCGTGGGACCGGGAACAGACGTTTGACTCGATCAAGCGGCACACGCTGGAGGAGACCTATGAGGTCTTCGACGCGATCGAGCGAAGGGCCTGGCCGGAGCTGCGGGATGAGCTTGGCGACCTGCTGTTGCAGGTGCTGTTTTATGCACAGATGGCGCAGGATGCGGGCTACTTCACGATGGGGGATGTGGCCGAGGCACTGAGCGCGAAGCTGGTGCGCCGGCATCCGCACATCTTCGGCGACGCAGAGGCGACGGACGCGGACGCGGTGCTGCGGAACTGGGAGCAGATCAAGCGCGAGGAGAAGAAGGCAGACGCGACCGGCGGGAAGGATGCATCGGCGCTGGACAGCGTGCCGCGCTCGATGCCCGCGATGCTGGAGGCGAGCAAGCTGGGATCCAAGGCGGCAAAGGCCGGTTTTGATTGGCCAGATGCGCGGGGGTTGATTGCGAAGCTCCGGGAAGAGACGGCGGAGCTGGAAGCGGAACTGGCGGCCGCAGACCGGGATGCGCTGGAGCTGGAGATGGGCGACCTGCTGTTTACGGCGGTGAACCTGGCTCGGCACCTGAAGCTGGATCCGGAGTCTGCGCTGCGGCGGACGAATGCGAAGTTTCGGTCTCGGTACGGCGCGATGGAGCAGCTTGCGGGCGGCACGGATGCGTTCGATGCGCAGAGCCCTGAGGAGAAGGAGGCGCTGTGGGCGCGGGCGAAGGACCGTGAGCGAGCGGGTTGACTGGCCGGCTTTGCGTGGGGCTGTTGGGCGCGCAGAAAGCAGATCCCTACGGGATGACAAGTGTAGAGGGGATCGGTTGCACGCGAGGGGCGCGCGCTGGGGATGTCTGCGAGGGATGATCGCGAGAGATGCCCGCTGAGCGAGGTTAGCGGGTGGGTACTGGCAGCGCGAGTAGCAGATCGATGGCTTCGCGGTAGGAGAGGGGTCTTCGAAGCGCTTCGACGTTTGTTGCGGTGAGTTCCGCGTTTTCCTCGACGGTGTGTACCAGGATCTCGCGGATGGAGAGGTGTTCCACGAGATGGGAGTAGAGCCAGCGCCGGTCGCTGGCCCGGCTCTGTTCCAGTTCTACGGTGCCGCCTTCCTTGATGCGGGCCAGGAAGCCGCCCCAGCCGAAATCAACTGGACGTAGCGTACGGCCCTCGATGCGGGTGAGGCAGTGACTGGCGCCATCGATCCATACCCTTCCGGCGATGCCGGTCAGGCCCTCTGTGAGGAGGCTCGGTGGATGAAAGGCCGGGTCTGGCTGGAAGTCGAGTACAACGGCGACGCCGGGCGCACCGGGTAGTTGCCGCTGGCCGGGTGCGTAGCTCCACAGCATCGCTTTCGGCATGGAGTGAAGGAGTTCCGTGGCGTAGGTCTTGGAGCCCTCATCGCGACGGGCCCGCCGCAGGAAGCCTTCGGGCGACTTCAGAATGCCCTGCAGCCGCTCGCGTTCCGCGGCGTCCTCTTCGGCGGTGAGGCTTTGCCCATTGCGGCCCACGGTGCGGGCCACGGAGCCTTCCTTGCTCTCAACGATCTCGCGAAGGACCTCGCCCTTGGCATCGATCCGGCGAACCCGGTAGCGCAGCGGAGTGCCCGTGTCGAAGTTGATGATGTGCTCTTCATTGGCCGCCGCCATCTCTGCCCAGCGAACGGGTGGCAGGGAGAGGTCCGGACTGATGCCCTGCACGACGGCCGGAGACGGAATGGCAGGTTGCCCCCCCAGAACGGGGATGGGGAGCACGGCAACGGGGATGAACCACAATCGCCGGAACGCTTGCCAGAGACAACCTTGAGGCAAAGAGGATTCTCCCTTTCATCACGTTGGACGAGAGAACCCCCGCTTACGTCAGACTTTACGCGATGCAACGTCTGTGGCAGCGGAATGAGGTTTGCTGGACAGAAGAGCCCCATGCAGGCGATGCTCAGAGCACCGAGACCGGAGAGCGGAGTATGACCTCATGTTGAAGATGTTCAGGCGGGGCGGCGGCGCGGGCGAGGGACATGTCCCGGAACGGACGCGGCCTTCTCGCGGATGGATCGATGTGCTCGCCTATCTTCGCGCGGAGCCGGCACGCTCATTGCGCGTGTTGGATTTTGGTGCGACCGCTCCGGTCAATATCAATCTTCTGACGTCACTGGGCCACAGCGTTTATATGGCGAACATTGTCGGGGAAGCTCAGAAGCCGGAATGGGTAAGGCCGTCCACGGACGGCGCCAAGGCAAAGACGCCGGAATACGACGCGGACCGCTTCAAAGCAGCAAATCTGGACTTCTCCGGCCGGGACTTTGACATCATCCTACTCTGGGATACGGCAGATTATCTGCCTGTGCCCCTGGTGCCTATTCTGTTTGAGCGTTTGCGGGAAGTTACCCGGCCTGACGGTCGGTTGCTTGGCTTTTTCCATGGCAAGGCGGACGGCCCGAACGTGGGATATGCCAGATATCAACTCACGGACGGACCGGACCTGCGCATTATCGGCAATGAACCGTTACCGGTGCGGCAGACTTTGCAGAATCGCCAGATTGAGAAATACCTGGAAGGCTTTGGGACGATTCGGTTCTTTCAGGGAACCGACAATGTGCGCGAGGTGCTGGCGATTCGTTAAGGATCGGCAAGGCGTGCAGCTCATGTGGGGAGCTGTCACGCCTCCGGATGTGCTGCCTTACTTAGATCCGTCCTTGGAGTCACCCTTGTGCCGTTCGGCCCAGCGGCGTTTCATGGCTTCCTGGATGCGCTTTCTGCCTTCGGGACTTAGGTTCCGTTTGCGCTTTCGTGGGGCTCCATCGGCAGCAGCGGGTGCGACGTTTTGCGAACCCTTGGGTCTGCCTGGCCGGCGTGCGGGTACCGGGCTTGTTCCATCGAGCGCTGCAACAGCCTGCCTCGCCTGTTGCAGGCGGCTGATCTCCGCATCGATCGAGGAAAGAATCTGACTTACATCCATATAGCTTCCTTTCAACTGAGAACTGGGAGTCAGCGCTCGGAGACCCGGTTGTGTCCACTCTAGCTGTCGTCCTTGAGTTACCGCAACTAAGTGAATCTGGAGCCTTGGATGCACGTTTGGAGACTTATGCAATCGATTTCTTTCAGGTGCTAGACTCATGGGCGATGCGGCACATTCCTCTGCGTCTGTGGGCGCTGTCCATTCTTTCGGCGATCCTTCAGTGGCTTCCTTTTCCGCTGGCCGGGCCTGTTCCCGCGTGGCGCCGTTTGACCTGCTGGTTCTGTCTTGTTCCCTTGCTGTTAGCGCTGAACGGTTACGATCGTGCAGGGAAGCCCCTTTCTTTCCGCGCAGCAGCCCTGGTCGGTTATGCCTGTGGCATTGTGTGGTTCCTGGGGAACTGTTACTGGATTTACCAGACGATGTTTCATTACGGAGGTCTGCCGCCGGTGGCCGCGGCAGGCATCCTCCTTCTGTTCTCGTTGTATCTCGGTTTGTATTTCGGTATGTTCGGCGCTTTGTTTGCTTTACTCCGGAGACAGGCCGGAGATCGATGGGTGCTTGCATTGGTTCCTTTGCTCTGGGTCACCGTGGAGCTGGCGCGCACACAGATTACGGGCTTCCCCTGGGATCTGCTGGGCTATACCCAGGTTGATAACTCCCTGCTAATCCCCCTGGCGCCCTGGACGGGTGTGATGGGCCTGTCCCTGGTCGTGTCAGCCGGGAATGCGCTTTGGCTGTGGAGACCAACGGGGAAGATGCCTGCCCTGCGTATCGCAGGTCCGCTGCTGGCTTGTTGCGTGATCGCATGGAGCGTGGCAGGGTCCTCACGTGTTCTTCCACCTGCCCACGCCGAGGCGACCGCGATCCTGCTGCAGGACAACTTAAGCGTCGGGGCGGAGTCCGCAGGTCCGCGGGAGAGTGAAAGGGAGATGCTCCAGAGTTTCTCCGCACTGACCGCCCACCCGAGAATGGCGCCCGAGTTAGCCCGGTGGGGAGCCGGCTTGTCCCCGCACCCGGATCTGGTGGCGTGGCCGGAGGCCCCGACCAGTTTTGCCGATGCAGACCCCGCGTTGCGGGCGGCCCTGGCAGCAGTGACACGAGCGGCCGGAGCGCCGCTGGTGGTAGACGATATTGGCGTGGGACCTGTGCCTAACCCGTCAGGCCGCTACGATGAGTTTGCTTCCGCCAGTTTCTATCTTCCCGATGGAACCTATGCCGGCCGGTACGACAAAATGCACCTGGTGCCGTTTGGCGAGTACACGCCCTATAAGCAGCTGTTCTTTTTTGCGGGCCACCTGTTGGACGGCTTGAACTTCGTACCCGGGACGGAGCGGCGGGCGTTCAGCGTGAATGGACATCGCTTCGGCGTTTTCATCTGCTACGAGTCGATCTTTGGCAACGAGATTCGTGAGTTTGCGCGGGATGGCGCACAGGTACTGGTGAACTTATCCGATGACGGCTGGTATGGCGACACGAGCGCCCCGTGGGAGCACCTGGACATGGCCCGCATGCGAGCGATCGAGAACCGGCGCTGGCTGTTGCGGGACACAAATACGGGCGTGACGGGTTCGATCGATCCGCAGGGCCGCATTGTGTCGGCATTGCCGCGGCATGTGCGGGACGCCCTGGAGGTCCCATTCGGGTACAGCAGCGACCTTACGTTCTACACGCGATACGGGGACTGGATCGGATGGCTGTGTGGCCTTGCCATCGCGGCCTTTCTGGCGGGGAGGCCGCTGCAGGAGTACCTGGGGAAGCTTGGCCGGCAGGAAAGGTAGACTAGACGCATGTTGGATGATTTGGAATTTGCTTACTCCCCGATCCGCGAGAAGGTGCGTGATCTGCGGGAGTATCTTTGACTCGGCCCGCGTAAAGAGTGAACTGGCAAGAGTAGAAACGAAGATTTCTGACCCGGCGGTCTGGGCGGATGCGACCAAATCGCAGCCACTGATGCGGGAACGCAAGCGGCTTGAGGAGCAGCTGAGTTACGACGCCGAGTTAGCGCGCCGTATGGGTGATATCGGGTCGTATTTCGAGTTGATGCGCGAGGGCGAAGGCAGCATCGAGGACGATCTGCGGCGTGAAATTGAAGCACTGAGCACCTATGCCGAGCAGCTTGAGTCGCGGACGATGTTGAGCGAGGACAACGATGGCCTGAATGCCATTGTGACCGTGCACCCGGGTGCGGGTGGAACCGAGTCGCAGGACTGGGCCGAGATGCTGATGCGCATGTATCTTCGCTGGGCCGAGCGCGAAGGCTTCAAGACCGAAATCAACGAGATCCAGGACGGCGACGAGGCCGGCATCAAGTCAGCGACCTTTACCATCACGGGCGAGTACGCGTTCGGTCTGCTGCAGGGCGAGACTGGCGTGCACCGGCTGGTGAGGATTTCGCCCTTTGACCAGGCGAAGCGGCGGCATACAAGCTTTGCTTCGGCCTTTGTTTCGCCGGAGATCGATGACTCGATCGTGATTGACATCAAGCCGGACGATCTGCGGATCGACACGTACCGTTCAGGCGGCAAGGGTGGACAGCACGTGAATACGACGGATTCTGCTGTGCGTATTACGCACTTACCGACGGGCATCGTCGCGGGCTGCCAGAACGAGCGCTCGCAGCACAAGAACAAAGAGCGAGCGATGAAGATGCTGCGTTCGCGCCTGTATGAGTTTGAGCTCGACAAGAAAAAAGCGGTGAGCCGGAAGCTGGAAGACAGCAAGCTGGAGATCAACTTCGGATCGCAGATTCGGAGCTATGTGCTGCAGCCGTACCGGATGGCCAAGGATCTTCGAACGCGGGTGGAAGTGGGGGATGTCGATCGCGTGCTGGATGGCGATCTGGAGCCGTTTATCCGGGGCTACCTGCGGATGCGGCGTGAGGGTGGCGTGCCGGCAGCGGTCGTTGACGACGAGTAGGCGCCTATGGACCGTTTCGCCTGGCCTTTCAAGCGTCCTCCAGGAATGTGGGGTTGTCTGGTGGGCAGGACATGCGGTGAGCCGCCAGGTATCTTGGGTTGCGCATCAGATCCCGCGCGATGATTCTCCGAAGTTGAATGTTCTACACTGACCGCATGCTACCTACAGTCTGAACGCGCACCCCTCATGGGGGGGATCGGTGACTGTTCGGCTTGCGTGAAGAGCCCCTAAGATGATTGATTCGGCTTCGCCCGGCACCGCTCCTGATCCTCGGCCTTTGGTCTCTCTCGTTGTTCCGGTGTTCAATGAGGAAGACAATATTCCCTTGTTCTATCCGGCCGTGCGGGCCGTGATTGACCCATTGAGCGAAGCGTATCGCTTTGAGTTCATCTTCACCGACAACCACTCTTCAGATGGAACGCCGGTTCTTCTGCGGGAGCTGGCGTTGGTGGATGAGCGTGTGCGGGCCTTTCGGCTGTCACGCAACTTCGGGTATCAGCGTTCGATTCTGACCGCCTACCTGCGGTGCAGGGGTTCGGCAGCCATTCAGCTGGATTGCGACCTGCAGGACCCTCCTGAGCTGATCCCGGTGTTTTTGGAGCAGTGGCAGGCAGGTTCGGATGTGGTTTACGGCATTCGCAAGAGTCGACTGGAGAGCACGCGCTGGACGCTGGCCCGCAAATTGTTCTACTGGCTTGTGGATCTGCTCTCGGAGGATCCTATTCCGCGTGATGCTGGCGATTTTCGCCTGATCAGCAGGCGCGTGATCGAAGAGCTGCGCCGCATAGATGAGCCCAAGCCTTACCTGCGCGGAACGATCGCGACGTTGGGTTTCCGGCAAACGGGCATCGACTACGCGCGCCGAGCACGCGCGGTGGGCCATTCCAAATTCTCCTTCTATGACAACATCATGCTCGCCCTGGACGGACTTCTAAACCAGTCCGTCGTTCCGCTCCGCCTGGCGACCTATGTGGGTCTGCTGGTGGCGATTGGGACCGTGCTGGCGAGCGTTGGGTACATCACCGCGTACTTTGTAACCGGCTTTCGTGCACCGGCCGGCTTTACCACGATCACTGTGCTGATTCTTGGCTCACTGGGGATCAATGCGATGCTGTTGGGCATCGTTGGCGAATATCTGGGGCGCATGTACCTGCAGATGAAGAACCGTTCCATCAGCATCGTGGAAATGGAATTGCATGAGGAGGAACGG
>CAZZXY010000143.1:0-5053 GCA_964658105.1 Verrucomicrobia bacterium Tous-C9LFEB
GAAGGGATCTGCTGTTAGCTTGTCCTCCGTAGCCAAACAAAGGGATCCTCTCCATGCAGAGCGAAGGAATCCCCTTTTAGCTTGTCATCCCGTAGCAAAGCGAAGGGATCTGCTTTCAGCTCGTCCTCCGCAGCGAAGCAAAGGGATCCTCTCTCAGCAGAGCGAAGGAATCCCCTTTCTAGCTTGTCATCCCGTAGCAAAGCGAAGGGATCTGCTGTTTAGCTCGTCCTCCGCCGGCGAAGCAAAGGGGATCCTCTCTCACCTTGTCATCCCGTAGCAAAGCGAAGGGATCTACTGTTCCTCCCTCCTCCTCCTCGCCAATCTCACAAGAAACCTGCCTCTCAGCAGGCCCGCTTGCCGCAACCGCCATATCTCTTCACGCAGTCGAGATGGCGACCAAACTGTCGTAGTCTTGGCGGCATGACAGAGCGACCGGTTCCTGTCTTTCGCATAATCGGGGACATCGCGCTCATCGGCACGATGGCTACCTACAACTCGCAGGCAGAAGCGTCCGAGGGGATCCCTCCTCAGTGGCGCGAGTTTCGGTCGAGACACCCAACCCTCGGCAGCAACGCCGCGTTCTACGGCGCATCGCCATGCACCGCGGATCGCAGGATTCACTACCTCTCAGGGGTCTCGTCGCAAGATCAGGTCGCCACTCTCACGGGTGAGCCTCTGACGCTCGAAGCGGGTGAGTATGCAATGGTGCGCGTAGACGACCCAGCCTCACTTCGTGACACCTGGATCTGGTTACTCGGAAGCTGGCTGCCCACGTCCGGACGTCAGGAGAGAAAAGCGCCGGAATTTGAGAAGTTTACTGCTGTCTCGGAGGAGGGCTTACCCATCGGCCCAGTAGAAATCTGGATCCCGCTCGAACCACCTTCAACCCCCTGACCAGCCCTTGCATGCGCCTCGTAAAGACCATTCGAAACCAGGCAGCGCAGTGCTAGGGATTGAATGGGGAGAGTTGCCGTGTGATCTCCGTTGCGGGGAGGCTCACCTCGGTCCAGCCCTCAAGCGTCACCGTCATCCGTCGCGCGTGTCCTTGATCTTCGAACTGGACGGCTGCCGTGCCGGTCACTGCCAGCGCTCTTCCTTTACGGAAGTCCGGCAGCAGGATGCCAACCCGTCGGTCGATTTCAAGATTCCCAAGCGTATTGAAAAGACTATTGCCCACATAGTCCGGGAAGCTGATTGTCTTCTCGGATGTGCTTGTGACGAACCCCGGGTTGCCACCGCGGTGAGACGCATCCAGACCTCGGTCTGGGTGCTGCGTCGCGATAAAGAAGATGTCAGTCGTCTCGAAGGCTTCACGCTGCGCACGCGTCATCTGTTCGCCTGTCGAGAAAGGACCGCTTGAGAGCGCCTCTGACAAAACAAGAGAACGTTGTGTGATGTATTTGGGACAATTTGGATACGCTTCCTCGACCGCCAACATCATGCGTTTGTCCGACACACTCTTCAGGCGACCGTTGATCCGAAGGCGGCGGCGGGTCGCGAAGTCAAGCACGAGGGCACCGACCCTTTCCCCACCTTCCGCAGCCTGGAGAATGCGTCGATCGACTGGTCCTGTCACCTGGTCAAGATCGAGGGATACGGTGTCGCGCGTTGCAGACATCCATCCCGGTTTGCCGACCACCGGAAGGCACCACATCCTGTCTTCGTCGAGGACGGCTAAAACCAGAAGGGTCTGAGCCTGCAAGAATGGGACGGCCCCGGCGGGTATGTGAGCCGCAATCATCGGACTGTTTCGATCTGCTTCCTGCACCTCGCCGGCGCGTTGCTGAACGCGTCGCTCGCCTTCGTGAAACGGATCCATGAACATCGTTTTAGCCTCTTACGACCCTTCGCCGTGCCGCATCGTACCCACCGGGCTGCTCCTCAGGTCCGCGCAATCAAGGTCGAGTGGTCAGGACCAAGCGTACCGCTTCAGCCTCGCCGGGCCGCTTCAATGGCTGCTATGTCGATCTTCCGCATCGTCATCATTGCCTGGAAGACACGCTCTGCTTCCGTTCCACCTGCAGCGATCGCTTCGGAAAGCACACGCGGGGTGATCTGCCAGCAGATTCCCCACCGGTCTCTACACCAGCCACACTCACTCTCTGCTCCGCCATTGCCGACGATCGCATTCCAATAACGATCCGTTTCCTCTTGATCCTCCGTCATGATCTGGAAGGAAAAAGCCTCCGAGTGCTTGAACTGCGGCCCCCCGTTGAGGCCGAGGCAAGCAACGCCGGCCACGGTAAATTCCACCGTCAGCACGTCGCCCTTTTTGCCTGCAGGGTAATCTCCAGGCGCTTGATGAACGGCTGTCAATCGGCTGTCCGGGAAAGTCGCTGCATAGAAGCGGGCCGCGTCTTCCGCATCCTTGTCGAACCAAAGACAGATTGTGTTCTTCGCTACCATCCTTCGCCCTCCCTGCGCTTGACCGAGCCCTGGAGCTCGCGCGGAAACTCGCCAACTTTATACACTCTGCCACGCAAAATGCGACGAGGCCGAAAACGATGCCAGGAGATCACCTCCGTCGCTTTTGATCCCGCGATGGGGTATCACATGACCGCGGCCGTGACTGCCTGGCGCTCGGCCGAGGTCAGGCGACGCGGCAAGCCAGTGCCGCCTGCAGCATGCCCCCTCTCTGGTGCCGGCATCACAGGGACGGAGCACTGCAGAGGGGAGAGTCGATTCGTGACAGCTAAGCATGGCCTGCTCCGCGGCCCCAAGTTCAACATGCGTCACACAACCATCATCGAGTCCGCTCTGCCGTTCGTGCAGATGCTCAAGGCATCGCCAGCTGTGAAGAAAATCTCACTGGGCGTAATCAAGCCCGTCGCCAGCGGCCAGTCCCGTAAAGGTGGGTCGCACCAGGTCAAAGCTCTGATCCTGCCGACGGCTGTCCGATTCACCTTTCGAGGCGGAAGCTCGGTGCAGCAGTTCCACGTATTTGGCCCGGACCTGAACTTGATCGCAACGTTGGGAGCGGATTGGTCCTGATCGCCAGGCAGACCAACTCCCTACCTGCCGCCCCAGACCGTATGCCCTGCCATGGCTCAAAACGTCGCCCGCCAGGAACCACAAACGCCTTACGGGGCACCCAAGTGCCCGCGCTTCGCTGCCCGCTTGGAACGGTCAACCCGACCCGACCCGCTAAACTGACACGGACACCCGCATGCTCCCCGAAAACCCACACACCGTCGAGATCCACCCCGACCACCCCCCCGTTGTCCCCATCCCGCAGGACCCGTTCCTCCCCAAACGCCGCCTGCAGCGCCTTGTGGACGCCTTTCCCGGCGGCCAGTTCTTCCGTTACCTGCTCGTCGGCGGCTTCAACACCCTCTTCGGCTACACAAGCTTCCTTGTCATCGTCCGGCTCCTCGCCGCCGTCATTCCCCAGCGCTACCTCACGCTCACCGCCATCGCCGGCTCGCTCATCTCCACGCCACTCAACATCACCGTCGCCTACTTCGGCTACAAGTTCTTCGTCTTCAAAACCAAAGGCAACTACCTCCTTGAGTGGCTCAAGTGCTTCGCCGTCTACGGCACCGGCATGATCCCCGGCCTGGTCGCCCTTGGCGCGCTCACCCGCCTCATCCAGAACCTCGTACACAGCCACAGCGCCGGCCTTCACAACCTCCTGACCTCCACCCAGGCCCACCTCCCGGCCGCTCCCGCACACCTCCTCGCGGGCATCGCGCACGGCAAGACCCTCGCCGCCAACATCGCCGGCGCAATCGTGATCGGCCTGTCCACGATCTACAGCTTTGTCGGCCACAAAAAGGTCACCTTCAAGACCACCTCTCCGGCCGCCCCAAACGCCTCCTGACACCCTTATCGGCTAAACTTGTCGAGACTTTAGTGCACCCTCAGGAGCCCTGCCAGAGTGACCCGCAAGACCATTTCCATCATCACGCCCTGCTACAACGAGGAAGCCAACGTCCTCAATCTGTACAACCAGGTCCGCGCAGTGATGGTCGGGATCGGCCGCTATGAGTACGAGCACATCTTCATCGACAACCATTCGCGCGACAACACCGTCGCCATCCTGCGCATGATTGCCGCCGAAGACCCCAACGTCAAAATCATCGCCAACGCTCGCAACTTCGGCCACATCCGCTCCCCCATCCACGCCCTCATGCAGGCCCGCGGCGACGCCATCCTCGGTATCGTGGCCGACCTCCAGGACCCGCCGCCCATGATCGCCGACATGATCGCCGAGTGGGAAAAGGGCGCCTACTGCGTCCTCGGCATCAAGCGCTCCAGCGAAGAAGCCTCGCTCATGTTCTGGCTCCGCAAGCAGTACTACAAGTACGCCGAGCGCCTCAGCTCCATCGAGACCATCCAGAACTACACCGGTTTCGGCCTCTACGATCGCAAGGTCGTTGAGCTCGTCCGCCAGTTCGACGACCCCTATCCCTACTTCCGCGGCATGATCGCTGAAATCGGCCTGCCCACCGTCAAGCTCCTCTACGACCAGCCCAGCCGCAAGTTCGGCGTCACCAAGAACAACTGGTACACGCTCTACGACATCGGCATGCTCGGCGTCATCAACTACTCGAAGGTCCCGCTGCGACTGGCCACCTTCGCCGGCTTCGGCGGCGCCGTTCTCGCCCTGCTCATCGCCATCGGCTACCTCGTCGCCAAGCTCCTCTTCTGGAACACCTTTGACGTCGGCGTCGCGCCCATGATCATCGGCCTCTTCTTCTTCCAGTCCCTCATGCTCGTCTTTCTCGGCGTCATGGGCGAGTACGTCGGCGCCATCTACACCCAGATCCAGCACCGCCCCTACGCCGTCGAGCTCGACCGCGTAAACTTCGACAAGCCCTTCAGCTACCCGCGCCCCGAACCAGTCATGCTCGCCGGCCTCACCGCCGGCAACCCCCTCACCATGCCCACGCCCACAGCCCAGGCCATCCCCTCACCCAGCTAGCCTCACGCTTACCCGCTAGCCTCACCGCCTACCCCACCCCAGCGTCATCCTGAGCGAAGGGCGCAGCCCGTAGCCGAAGGACCCCTGTATTTGCAATGCAAGGGCCGAAAGCACAAGCCCGCCCCCTAC
>CAZZXY010000143.1:5063-8883 GCA_964658105.1 Verrucomicrobia bacterium Tous-C9LFEB
AACCCCTGTTCCCTACCCCCTAAAAAATGACCGACCTCATCCGCAAACAACTCCAGCAATCCATAGCCACCATGACGCGCGTCCTCAACGACGAAGCCATCCACAAGACCGTCGTCGAAGCCGGCCGGATCACCGCCGAAGCCATGAAGGCCGGCAGGAAGCTCATGGTCTGCGGCAACGGTGGCTCGGCCGCCGACGCCCAGCACCTCGTCGCCGAGTTCGTCAGCCGCCTCACCGTCGATCGCCCCGCCCTCCGCGCCGTAGCGCTGACGACCGACACCAGCATCCTCACCGCCATCGGCAACGACTACAGCTACGACAACGTCTTCGAGCGCCAGGTCGAAGCCCTCGCCAACGAAGGCGACGTCCTCCTCGCCATCTCCACCTCCGGCAACTCGAAGAACTGCATGAAGGCCCTCAGGAAGGCCAAAGAGATGGGCGTCCGCACGGTCGCCTACACCGGCAACAACGGCGGCGGCATGGCCGCACTCGCCGAGCTCAACGTCATCATCCCCTCCGACACCACCATGAACATCCAGGAATCGCACCTCGCCCTCGAGCACATCTACTGCATGGTCGTCGAGCGCTTCTACTTCGGCGAAGACTTCGGCAACAAGCCCCAGCAGTTGGCCGAGTAACCATGTCCATCTCCTACCGCGCCGCCCAAACCCTCATCAAGCGTGACGACGAGCCCGCCCTCCACACCGCGCTCGACACGGGCCTAGACGCCAACCTCGTCAACAAGAACGGCTGGACGCTCCTCATGCTCGCCGCTCTCGGAGGCTCGGTCACCCTCGGCAAACTGCTGCTAGGCAAAGGCGCCCAGATCGACGCCCGCAACCAGCACGACGAAACCGCCCTAAGCCTCGCCGCCCAAAAAGGCCACATCGACTTCCTCAAGCTCTTAAAGGACCGAGGCGCCAGCATTGTCTGCAAGCCCCACGGCACAAGCCTCGTGCAGTGGCTCATCAACTCGCCCGGCCTCTCCAAAGCCACCCTCGCCGAAGTCCGCCAGATCCTCGGCATCTAGCCCTCCGTCACATCTGGGTTATCAAGCCTCGTCACATCCTCGGCATCTAGCTCAGTGCAGCACCAGGCACCGCGTCCATCTCGCGCGAATCAGCAAACCAACCGTCATCCTGAGCAAAGCGAAGGACCTCAGTACTCTGCCCACACCGGCAAGCAGCTAGGCTCACCGCCAGAAGGCCACGGTCAGCCACTGCGAATGACCCGCCCGAAATCCGTCAGCAACCCGACCCACATCTCGCTATAACATCCACATGTCGCTCTTCCTGCCCACCCCGGAGACGCTCTACGCTGCCCTGCTCGCGCGCGACCCCACCTACGACGGCCACGCCTTCGTCTGCGTCGCCACCACCGGGATCTTCTGCCGCCTCACCTGCCCCGCCCGCAAGCCCCTCTTCGAAAACACCCAGTTCCTCGACACCCCGGGCGCCTGCCTGCAGGCCGGCTACCGTCCCTGCCTCCGCTGCCGCCCGCTGGACCTCCTCCGCGAACCCGATCCCCTCGTAACCGACCTCATGGAGCGCCTCGAAGCGCAACCCGACAAGGTATGGTCCGAGGCCGACCTCGTCGCCCTCAATCTCGATCCCTCCACAGTCCGCCGCGCCTTCGCGCGCCACCTCGGCATCAGCTTCCTCGAGCTCACCCGCCTCCGCCGCGCCGGCCGAGGCATGGCCCAGCTCGCCGCCGGCGCCTCCGTCCTCGACGCCCAGCTCGAAGCCGGCTACGACTCCGCCAGCGGCTTCCGCCAGGCCATCACAAAGCTCATCGGCGACAACCCGCTCCAACTCAAAGGCCGCGACCTCCTCCAGGCCGACTGGATTGACACCCCCATCGGCTCTATGCTCGCCATCGTCGACGAAACCCACCTCCACCTCCTGGAGTTCTTCGACCGCAAAGCCCTTCCAACCGAGCTGGACCGCCTCAGAACCGCCACTCGCTCGGCGGTCGCCTTCAAACGCACACCCATCATCCAGCGCATCGCAGACGAACTCGAAACCTACTACACGGGCCGTTCCTCAACCTTCGGAACGCCGCTAGCTCTCCACGGCACACCCTTCACCAAGAAGGTTTGGGAGTGCCTGCAAGCCATCCCCGCCGGCACGGTCCAGTCCTACCGCGACCTCGCCCAAACCCTCGGCCAACCCACAGCCACCCGCGCCGTCGCCCGTGCCAACGGCGCCAACCAGCTCGCCGTCATCATCCCCTGCCACCGCGTGGTCGGCCACGACGGCTCCCTCACCGGCTACGGCGGCGGCCTATGGCGGAAACAATGGCTCATCGACCACGAACGCCGCCACTTCCCCTCCACCCAAACCCTGCAGCACACCCCGTAAGGATCCACCCCCACCGACCACCACTCCAAGCAAAAGGCACACCCACATCTTTGCCGTTGCCTTTCTATTTGTCATTCCCGAAGGGAATCTGCTGTTTCAGCCCCAAAGTCACCCCAACTCACCCAAGCCCCGCCCTGCCCTACACTGACGCCATGGGCAAACACCACCGCAGCCGTCTAGCCGCATTCACGCTCACCCTCCTCCTCGGCGCCGCCGCACCAGCCCAGCAACCCCGCACCGCCACCGTCTCCACACCCGACGTCGCCCTAGCCACCTTCACCTATGGCGCGCCCTCCGCCGCCACGCCCATCATCGCCGTAAACGGCGGCCCCGGCCTCTCGCACATCTACATGATCCAGAACAACGTCTGGACCCAACGGATCGCAGCGCACCGCCAGGTCATCTTCTACGACCAGCGCGGCACCGGCGCGTCCCACCTTAAGAACCCCGCCGCACCGCAAACCATGGACGCCCAGGTCGCCGACCTGGAAGCCGTCCGCGCCTCACTTCACGTCGACAAGGTCCACCTCATCGGCGACAGCTACGGCGGCCTGCTCGCCTCCGCCTACGCCGCCGCCCACCCAGAACACGTCCTCACGCTCATCCTGTCCGACTCCGCCGCCCCGGGCTTCGCCGCCCTCCACCCACGCCTCGACGAGGCCTTCCCCGACCTCATCGCCAAGACCAAGGCGCAGATCGCCGCACTCACCGGCCCCGACAAGCAGGCGAAGGCCGACGACCTCGACCTCCGCACGCACTTCCGCATGATCTTCTACTCACCCGAGCTATGCGAAAAGTACCTCGCGAACGCACCCGACCTCGGCTCCACGTCCGCCACCGGCGAAGCCGTAGGCAAAGCCATCGAAAAGCTCGACCTCACTCCGCAGATGGCGCAATACCGCTTTCCCGTCCTCGTCCTCCAGGGCCGCTACGACCTCAACGTCACCACCGACATCTCCTACGCCGTGGCGCGCAACATCCCCGGCGCCCAGCTCGTCATGTTCGAGCACAGCGGCCACCTGCCCTACTACGAAGAGCCGGACAGGTACGCCTCCGCCGTAGACGCCTTCCTCCACAAACACGAAACATCGCCCCACTAGCGCAATCTGCGTCTAGGGCAATCCGCGCCGCCCCTCGCCTCTGCCCCTCAGGTTGCTTTTTCTTTCGTCATCCCGCAGGGATCTGCTGTTTGCCTTCGCTTCACTTGTCACCCCGAAGGGCAACCTGCGTCTGCCCTCGCCCCTACCCTCCTGGTTGTCATCCCCGAAGGGGATCTGCGTCTGCCCTCGCCCCTGCCCTTCTGGTTGTCATCCCCGAAGGAGATCTGCGTCTGCCCTCACCTCTGCCCTTCTGGTTTTCATCCCCGAAGGAGATCTGTGTTTTGCCCTCGCCTCTGCCCCTTTTGGTTGTCCTCCCGTAGAGATCTGCTGTCTGCCCCTGCTTCACTTGTCATCCCGTAG
>CAZZXY010000144.1:0-3415 GCA_964658105.1 Verrucomicrobia bacterium Tous-C9LFEB
AGTAAACATAGTTGTGGGCGCGCCCCACCAGCCGGTTGAGGTATTGCTCCATGGAGCGGGCGGATGGGTCAGCGCGTGCCACTGACAAATCCGACGCGGCCTGCCGGTAGAGCAGCCCCAGGTCACGGAGTTCCGCCCGAGGCAGCCCCTTGAGCCCCCCTGTTTGCACCTGTTCCAGCAGCGCTTCCAACCGGGACCAGTTATGCTTGCGTTGTTCTATCCATAGATTGGTAATCATGAGCAGCAGCTTTGAGCGGCGCGGGTTCGCCGACCAGCTTAGCATTGAGACCCCCGAACAGGTCGCACTGGAGTTCCCCGTCGCCGGCATCGGCAGCCGCTTTGTCGCGCTGCTGCTCGATCACCTGATCCAGTTCGCCATCCTGCTTGTCGTGGGCCTGGTGGTCCTCGCCGTGATGGCCGCCGCAGGCCGGCACGGCACGGAGACCATGGGTGGCAAGTGGTTCCTCGCCGGCATCACCGTTATCCTTTTTCTCATCTTCTGGGGCTATTTCGCCCTGTTTGAAGCTTTGTGGCATGGCCAGACGCCCGGCAAATGCGTCATGCAGCTGCGCGTCATCAAGGACACAGGCCGGCAGATCACCCTCTTTGAATCGCTGGCCCGCAATCTGCTCCGCACCGTCGACTACCTGCCCGGTCTTTACCTGGCTGGCGTCATCACCATGCTGGCCAACAAGCGCAACAAGCGGCTCGGCGATCTCGCGGCGGGCACCCTGGTGGTGCATGAACGCGCGGAAGCGCAGCCGCTGTTGTGGACCGGGGGAACGCAACGCTCGACGGGGCTGTTCCCGGTTGCCTCGACAGCTACTACCGTCGACCCCTGGCGTCCCGCAACGGCAATCCCGGCCCTCTTCCCTCCGGATGCAGTCGCTCGCCTGTCGCCAAAGGACCTGGTCGTGATCGAGGCCTTCTTCGCACGCGCCCTCGATCTGCCCCTGGAGACACGGGCGGCGATGGCCTACCGCATCCTCGGTGAGATGACCACCCGGATGGCCGTCCCTCCGCCTGAGGGCAATCCGGAGCGCGCATTGGAAAGCCTCGCCGGACAGCTTCGCGGCCAGGGACGCCGTATCTAGACCAGCACACCAGTGCGGCTACCCTGGCAGTCGCGCAAGCAAGCTGCACCTTCCCCCGCTCTAGTTCCCTCGAGCCTGCGAGGATAGTTGCTGAAGCTCCTGGGCTTCCGCCCCTGGCGGCAGCACCAGACTCTCGCCCTCCGCCAGGGGGTGCATCTCGTCGCGTAGACCGGCCTTTGTCGCTGCAGCCAGCAGACGGGGCAGCGGCTCCGTCATCGGCTCACGGCCAAGGCGAAAGGTGTTGAAATGCATGGGAATCATGGTTTCTGCGCCAAGATCGACAAAGGCCTGCAACGCGTCCTCAGGGCTCGTGTGTACCGAGCGGTAGCTGTCCGGGAAATACGCCCCGATGGGGAGCATCGCGATCTCCGGCCGCAGCCGGTTGCGGATCTCGTGAAAGCCACCGAAGTAAGCCGTATCGCCGGAGTGGTACAGCGTCGGCATGCCCTGTGCCGCGAGCGCGTAGCCGCCAAAGCCACGATGCGTGTCCTTGAACATGCGTGCACCCCAGTGCTGGCAGGGCGTCGCTGTCACCGTCAATGCACCAAGGCTGGTCTCGTCCCACCAGCGCAGCTCGCGCAACTCGCGAAAGCCCAGATCGCGCACAAGGTCGCTCACACCGTTCGGCACGATCGCCACCGGTGCGGGCAGACCGCGACGGCGCATCTCGCGGCAAACCGCCCGCAGCGACGGTCGATTCAGATGGTCCATATGGGCATGCGTCAGCAGCACGGCGTCGATCCGTGGCAGGTCACGCACCCGGACGCCCGGCCGGCGCTGGCGGCGCAACACAATCAGCCGGGTCGCGAACACCGGGTCCACCAAAAGGCCGGATCCAGCTGCCTGCAACAGAAAAGATGAGTGCCCGATAAACGTGATCGCCGTCTCCCCGGGTGCCAGCTTCGGCGGAGCCTGGGGGTGACCGACCAGCGGATTGGCGTGCGATTCGCGCACCAGGCGCAGCAGTTGCCTTAGTTTCGTCGATCGCCAGGAACGGCTTCGTTTCATCGCCATCGGCCCGTTTCTCCCCTCTTTTCAGATGCCGCCCGGCGCGGAAGGATTTGCGCGCCCACCCCAACGACGTTTTCGCGACGGGATCCCAACCAGACGACCCGAGGCATGCATCTGACCAGGTATGCGCGCGAGTGGCGCAGGTATCTCGCGGCCCTCGCTCGCCGGGAGACGATCGGGTATGAACGAGGACACGCAAGTGCCTGCAACGTCGGCCAATGCAGGCTCATCCGTCGCGACGAACACTGTCGGGAGATCGGGAAGCGCGCAGGAGAATGCGATAAAAGATCTCACCCCGGAGGCGCGTCACATCTGGACCAGCGTCTCGCATTCGCCGCTGGGCAACCTGTGGGACTTCGAAGGCGCCTCGCCCATGGTGATCTTCAAGCGCTCCGCCAAGGCCTTCATGGACGATAACCTCGTCTCACGCGCGGCAGAACTCGGCTACTACTTCCTCTTTGCCCTGTTCCCCATGCTGCTGAGTGCCTCCAGCATCCTCGGCATCGTGGCCAAACGAGCCAGTTCCGTGTACGTCGGCCTGCTGAACTACCTGGCCATCGTGGTTCCGCACCAGGCGTTCCAGATGGTGATCGATACCTTCAATCAAACTGCCGCCGCGGCCACAGGCGGCAAATTCATCTTCGGTCTGGCCGCAGCCCTGTGGTCGGCCAGCGTCGGCTTTGCCGCCATCCAGGACACCGCCAACATCGTCTACAAGGTGAAGGAGACGCGTCCCTACTGGCGCGCCAAACTCGAAGCCATCGGCGTCACCATCCTCCTGATCATGGTCATCAGTGTGGCGCTCTTTGTCATGTTGGCCGCGGACTACCTCGGGAAGCGCACCAGGGACTTCACGCACAATCACGTGCTCGCCACGACGGAAGTGGCGACCATCCACACGATCGCCTGGATCTGCGTGCTCGCGCTCCTGATGCTTCTGTTCGCGCTGATCTACTACTTCGCCCCGGACGTAAAGAACAAATACTGGCACTGGCTCACACCCGGTGCCTTGATCGGCATCCTCGGCTGGTTGGTCGCTTCCATGGGGCTTCGCCTTTACCTGCACTATGCAACCAGCTACACAGCGGCGTACGGCTCACTCGGTGGAGTCATCATCCTGCTGACCTGGTTCTACATCACCGGCCTCATGATCCTTGCTGGCGCCGAGATCAACTCCGAGATCCAGGCAGCGGTGACGGAAAAGCGCTTAAAGGAACAGGGCACGCTGCCGGCTCACGCCACCACCGACCCTTCCAACCCCCTAAGCGTGGCTGCCTAGTCTTACTCACAGCGAAAGGGCGTGGTCCGCA
>CAZZXY010000144.1:3425-8837 GCA_964658105.1 Verrucomicrobia bacterium Tous-C9LFEB
CACGCCCTTTTTGTTTGCTCGTCCGCCCGCTCAGTCCTGCCAGCGCTTGCCACGCTCCACACCGATGCCGTGCTCGTAGATCATGTTGCCGCCCAGATGAGCCGACGCGGAGACCACCACAAAGCCAAGGACCGCTAACGCCCGTGCCGTCCCGCGCGCCCGATCCTTCCGGCGAGCCCACCACGAGCCCGCAAACAGCCCGGTCGCCGCAATGTTCAGAATCGCGTGTACCGCTCCAATCTTGCGCGGGGCCTCAGCCTTCACCTCGGCCCAGTCGTTCATCCCGGTAACGGCCGCACCCATCGCCCCTGCCAACCCAAGGATCACCAGCGCATCGGCGGCCTTGTCCAGATGCTTCTTCCCGCTTACCGCCCCGATTGCATCGAACAGCACCGCCGCCGTCCACGAACCCACCGGCACATCGGTCATGATGACGTGCAGTGGCTCGTGCAGCCACGTGCCATGCAGCAGTTCGCGAAACTGCTTCCCCGCGGGACCGTCACCACCCAGCGCCGAGCGGACTGCCTTCTGCGCCGCGATCTCGGCCTCGGGCGTGATCCACGTCTGCTTCTCCGCCAGCCGCGCAAGCGGATCCCTGCTTACCGCATCCCTGTTGCCCATAGATCCTCCATCCTCGTATCGCCTGCTTGGATGCGCTCTCCCCCGCAACGGCATGGGCCGGAAACACGGCGAGGCACGTTCCCCGTACCGCCACATCAACAACCCGTAGCCGAAAGCAAGCGAGCAGAGCCCCAAAAGGAAACCGGTGATCACCTCACCGGCCCCACGGCCTCGGTCTACTGCGCTTTCAAGCGATACACCCGGACGTAGTCGAAGTCCATGGTGAAGCCCGCTGCATTGTTGGCCGCAATCCCGATCTGCGCACTCGAGCCAAGTTGATGCTGCCACGATCCACCCTTGGTCCAGGTCTGTCCATCGGTCGAGGTGTACGCCGTGTACCGTTCACCCTCGTCGCCACCGCCACGCCGTACGATCCGCAGCCACATCGTTTTCCCTGCCGGGCCAACGTTTTGGTGATCGTAGTTCGGGTAATTCGCCGGAACAGGGTTCACCTGCTTCCCAAACTCTGTCTGTCGCGTGTCAAAGTCCGGAAAGAAGTCCAGCTTGATGCTGTTCCCGTCATTGAGGTAAATGAACAGCGCCGGCTGCGCAAAGTTGAAGCAGCACGAGCTGTCAAACGGCACGCTGCTGGTCACCTTGGTCTCAACCAGCCAGTTGCCGGTCGCCGGCACAGGCTCGCCCAGCATCGACACCGCACCCGGGTTGCTGTTCTCATCCGCGCCGTTCGTGACCACCTCATACGCACCGCCCGTTAGCTTGTAGCTGTTGTCCGCCGAGGGATGAACGAAGTGCCACTGCGAGGACAGCGCCTTGCCATTGAACTCATCGCTGAGCGCCGCGATCTCCTGCCCGGGCTCGTCAAAGTTCTCCGCGACCACCGGTTCATACAGCTTCGGATCCCCCGGCTGTGCCGCTGGCGCAGGCTGCGGCCCCACAGACGCCCACAACCCGCCCCGCACCTGCGGCCACCCATCCACCCACACCACCGGATCCAGCAATGCCGGCCGCCGCGTGAAGCCAGGGTAGCCGTCGAAATACGGCGCGTTCCTATCGATCGCGTGATACAGCATGTAGTCCGTGCCGGCGTCATCCGTAAACACCACGTTGCCGCCCGGTCCTATCCACTTGTTGCCATTCGCCGCGATCGGCACCCCGCCGCCCGGCGCAAACGTGTTCAACGACACGCCGTTCTGATCGACAAACGGTCCAAGCGGTGACTTCGCCCGCCCCACACGCACGCTGTACCCGCTCAGCGGCCCGTCGCAGCACCCTGCAGTCGACACAAACAGGTAGAAGTAGCCGCCATGCTTGAAGAACGCGCCACCCTCGGCATAGTTGTCGACAACAATCTGCTGCTCACTCGCCGGGTCCGAGGTCAGCCCATCCGCAGACAGCTTCCGTATGCTGATGCCGCCATTGAAGCTGCCATACGAGATGTACCGCTGCCCCGCGCTGTCTTCCACCACATCCGGATCGATCACCGCCCGGCCCGGCGCGCCGTTGTACGGATTGTTCTCCGGTGCGACCACCGGCGCTCCGCTGTCGATCCACGGCCCTGCGGGACTCGCACTGATCGCCACACCAATCGCCGCACCACCCTGCGGTGTGTTCGGCGCGACATAATACAGGTAAAACTTGCCGCCGAAGTGCTTCACGGCCGCCGCCCACAGCTGGTCGGTCGCGTTCCCGATCCATGCCGGCGTCGTCTTGAATGCATCGCCGATATACGTCCAGTGCGTCAGGTCGTACGACTGGTACTGCGTCAGCAGGTGGTTCTTCAACCCGCCATTGCCGTTCGTGTCGTTCGCGTTCAGCGGATCGCCCGTGCAATACATGTACCAGGTGTCCACGCCGTCCGTGCGCTTGCTGATGATCGCCGGGTCCGGGCAGCTGACGGCCTTGCCAATGCCCGTCTGCAACAACAAGGGATTCGTATACGTGGACGGCCGCTTTGCGCCTGCGGCGGGCATCTGTGCCGCGGCGACACCTGCCGCGATGACCATCGCAAGACACGGGACGAATCGGCGGCCTGGGACTGCCAGCGCGCGCCTGAGCATGAGGCTCAGCATAGGGTGGGGCTCCTGGGAAGTGGCTTTGACGTGCCGACGCACTCTAGCCCTTCACAAACAACTTCTGCAACCCGGGCCACAACCCATAACAGCCCCCGCTAAACGCCGGTCGCGCGTACCTGCCGCAGGATGCAGTCCGTGATCCATGCCGCATCCTGCTGCGGCGTCGTCGTGCTGAGCCGGTCCATGCGTCGTTCGCTGGCACCGCGCACCATGTCCAGCGCCGCCCATGCCAGCGACTCGAAGTCATCCGGCTCGATCTCTCCCCCTGCGACCGCTTCGCTGAATATCGCCAGGAATCCGGTCTGGGCCGTGCGCAGGATCTCGTTCGTCTGCCTGCGATGCTTCACATCACGGCCGATCGTCATCAGCAGCCGGTACACCGCGTGGTGCTCCGGCCAGAATTCCAGCCGCACATGGAGTGCCAGGGCCAGCTTTTCGCGAAACCCGACCGCCCCGACCGACCGCTGCGCAATCTCCTTCTGCAGCTCCCGCACTGCATTCGAAACCGCCGCCGCGTAGATGGCTTCTTTGCTCTTGAAGTAGAGGTACACCGTGCCCTTGGCGATCCTTGCGGCCGCCGCAATATCCTCCGCCCGTGTCGCCTCGAAACCCTTCCGGCCAAACACCTTCGTAGCGGCTTCGAGAATCTCCGCTCGGCGCAGCTCGGAAAGCGCTTCGTTGCGGCGAGTTTTCGGAGCAACCGGGACAGCAGCGAGGGCAGGCACGAGCACACCCTAGCACACCTTGCGCCTCGAAAGCTCTGAATCCCACCCCCGCCCGTTCTGCTCTAATGACTCGGGAGTCAGTGGAATGACCGTTCAGTCAGTCTTGGAGTTGCCGGAAGAGACCGCCCCGGCCGAGCCAACCAGCGCGGACGGTCTCGCCGAGAATGCCGTCGCGCACGCCGAAGAAGCGCTCGCCCCTTCCGCCCCACGCTTCGAGCCCAATGTTCCCCTGACACCGCCGCCGCCCCCGACCGCGGGCCGCGCCAGCCTCACGCCCGACAGGATCTTCAATCCCTGGATTATCGCCCTCGTCGTCACCATGGGCACTTTCATGGAAGTCCTCGACACCTCCATCGCCAACGTCGCCCTGCCGCACATCGCGGGCTCGCTCTCGGCATCGCAGGACGAGTCCACCTGGGTCCTCACCAGCTACCTCGTCGCCAACGCAATCATCCTGCCCATCTCGGGCTGGATCTCCTCCGTCATTGGCCGCAAAAACTTCTACCTCATCTCCGTCGTCCTCTTCACGGTCTTCTCTGCCGCCTGCGGCATCGCTCCCACGCTTGCCACGCTGGTCGTCTTCCGCGTGCTGCAGGGCCTTGCCGGTGGTGGTCTGCAGCCCAGCGTGCAAGCCATCCTGGCCGATGCCTTCCCGGGCGAGAAACGCGGCATGGCCATGGCCGTCTACACCGTCGCCATCCTCTGCGCACCCGTGCTCGGCCCCACACTCGGCGGCTGGATCACCGACAACTACTCCTGGCGCTGGATCTTCTACATCAACATCCCCGTCGGCGTGCTGTGCGCCTTTTTCACGCGCATGGTGCTCTACGATCCACCACAGCTGACCGCGGCACGCCTGGCGAACATCGGCAAGAAGCTCAGGATCGACGGCACAGGGTTGGCGCTCGTCTCCATCGGGCTCGCCTCGCTGGAGATCGTGCTCGACAAGGGTCAGGAGCTCGACTGGTTTGGCAGCGCCTTCATCTCCTGGGCTGCCTTCATCGCCGTCTCCTGCCTCGTCGGCGCCATCTGGTGGGAGCTCCGCACGGACAACCCCGTCGTCAATCTCCGCCTGCTCAAAGAGCGCAACTTTGCCTTCTGCTGCACCATCGTGCTCGGCGTCTACACCGCGCTCTACGCCTCTACGTTCCTTCTGCCGCAGTTCATGCAGGAGCTGATGGGCTACAACGCCACCCAGGCCGGCCTCGCCGTCTCGCCCGCCGGCCTCGTCACCATGATCGAGGTGCCCATCGTCGGCTGGCTGCTCAGCAAGGGCACTGACGCCCGCAGGTTAATCGCCTGCGGCATCATCACCCTGACAGCCGGCACATGGTGGCTTTCGCTGGGCAATCTGCAGGTAGGGGAAACCAACCTCATCTGGCCACGCGTCGTGCAGGTGCTCGGGCTGGGCATGACCACGGTGCCCCTGAGCACGATCATGTTCCGCTTCCTGCCCGCAGACCAAAGCTCCAACGCAGCCGGCATTTATGCGCTGGTGCGCAACGAGGGCGGCTCCATCGGCATCGCGCTCTCCAGCACCTTCCTGCAGCGCACCGCCCAAACGCACCAGACCTACCTCGCCTCCAATCTCTCGGCCTCGAACCCGCTGGCACAACAGGCCCTTCACGCCGTAGGCGGCGCCCAGGGCTTTTCAACCGCCGACCAGGCCGGGGCAAGCCTCGCGCTGCTCTACCACCGCCTCGGCGAACAAGCACAACTACTCGCTTACATGGACCAGTACCGCATGTTCACCTATCTACTAATCGCGCTACTGCCGCTAGTCTTCTTCCTGAAACGCCCACCAAGGATCATAGGCAAAGTAGAACTGGAAGCCCACTAGAGCCAACAGCCTGCCGACCTACAGGCCAGCACACACAAACCCAAGCCCGGTCATCCTGAGCACAGCGAAGGACCCCAGTACCCCGCCCAAAGCAGCACTCCAGCCCAAGGCAAACCTCAGCCCTCAAGCCCCCGCTTACAAGCCGTGAGCTCACCCAACCAAGCCCGTCATCCTGAGCACAGCGAAGGACCCC
>CAZZXY010000145.1:0-8809 GCA_964658105.1 Verrucomicrobia bacterium Tous-C9LFEB
TCGAGCTTGCTGAGCAGGTCGCGGATGGTGCGGTCCTTGTCGCTGAGCTGGAGGCCGAGGCGCTGTTCGGCGTCGGAGGCGGCGGTGGCGCGGATCACGTCGATGCGGCCGGAGACCTCCTGCTCGACCTTGAGATCGAGTTCGCGCTCGCGGTCCGCAAACTCGCGCTCGCGCCGCTTGAAGTCGGCTTCGGCCTGGACGGCTGTGCTCAGGCGGGCATCCAGGCGGGCGATGTGTTCGGCCTGATCCCTGGCTTCGCGGTCACGCTGTTCGAGGTCGGCGGCAAAGCGACCGGCGGCGCGACGGCCTTCCTCTTCGGCGATGCGCTTCTTCTCGGTGACGAGACGGATTTCCAGTTCCCTGGCGACGGCGGCTTCGGTCTGGCGGGCGACCTCGGCGGCGAGCTGCGCGCGTTGTGCAGTGATGTCAGCGCGGGCTTCGTCGGCCTTGCGTTTAAGGTCGGCTTCGCGCTTTTCGAGCTGGGACTGGCGTTCTTCGGAGGCCTGCTGATGGCGTCCGAGCTCGGCCCGCTGGGCGGCCAGGGCGTCCCCCTGGCGGCGAAGTTTTACCTCGTACTCGAGGCGTGTGGCTTCAAGGAGTGGGGCCGCGAGCGCTTCCGTGAGGGGAACCGGGGTGCCGCAGTTGGGGCAGGGAACGGTGGGCTGCGCGGCGCGTTCGGAAGCGGATGGCGGCATGTAGGTGGGGCGTCTCCGGGGTCCAGTATAGGCGAAGGAACGACGAAGAGCGATGTGGAAAGGCGGGTCCGTTTTGAGGAAAGCCGGTCGGCCTGGTTGGGGGAATGACGACGCAGGAGAGGCGGGCAGGCTTGTGCCTCCGGCCCTCGCGTGGCAAATACACGGGTCCTTCGACTGCGCTGGGCTCCGCTCAGGATGACGTAGCGGGGAGTTGTGGTGAGGCGTGGGGTGCCGGGGTGGGGTGCACCGATTTCTGGGGTGGCTAGGCGGGTTGGGCCACTTCGGGGTGGGGCGTGGTGTGTTGGGTGACGTGGCTCTGGGGCAGGGGGCAGGTGAAGCGCAGCAGGAGTGCGCCGATAAGCGCGGCGACCGAGGAGGCGAGCAGGATGGCGATGCGGGTCTGGGTGTAGGCGACGCCAGTGCCGAAGGCCAGACCGGCGACGAAGATGGCGACAGTGAAGCCGATGCCGGCCACCCAGCTTGCGGCGTGGAGATGGCGCCAGGTAACCCCGTGCGGTAGTTGCGCGACCCCTGAGCGGACAGCGAGCCAGGAGAGGAGCGTGATGCCGATCGGCTTGCCCAGAAGCAGACCGAGGGCGACGCCCGTGAATGCGGGTTGGCGCATCGCGGCGAGGTGGAAGCCGCGCAAGGAGATGCCTGCGTTGGCCAGCGCGAAAAGCGGCATGATGCCGTAGCTGACCCAGGGATGGAAGGCGGTTTCCATACGGTCGAGCGGGGACTGGACGAGGTGAAGGCCGATGCGGAGACGGACGAGGTGGTTCGCTGCGGCCGTGGGGCTTTCGCCGGAGGCCTGGGCGGACCGGAAGGCATCGAGGCGCTGGTGGCTTCGTTCGACGAAGTGCTCCGGGGGGAGAAAGGTTCTGGACGGGACGATGAGCGAGAGCGCAATGCCGGCGAGGGTGGGGTGGATGCCGGAGGCGTGCAGCGTGACCCAGAGCCCGGCGCCCAGGGCGAGGTAGACCGGGAGGCGAACGACGCCAAGCCGATTGATGAGCATGCCGAGGGCAAAGAGAACGGCGGTAGCGGCGAGCCACCCCCAGTGCAGGGAACGGGTATAGGCGACGGCAATCACGAGGACGCCGCCGATGTCATCGGCGATGGCGAGTGAGGCGAGAAAGATGCGCAGGGCAAAGGGAACACGCTTGCCGAGGGCGGTGAGGATGGCGAGCGAGAAGGCGATGTCCGTGGCGATGGGCACGCCCCAGCCGCGGCGTGCCGGGGTGCCGTGCGTAAAGGCGAGGTAGATGAGTGCGGGAACGAGCATGCCGCCGGCTGCGGCGAGCACGGGCAGGATGGCACGGCGGAAGGTGGCGAGTTCGCCGACGAGGAGTTCGCGTTTGACCTCGAGGCCGACGACGAGGAAGAAGATGGCCATGAGGACGTCGTTGACCCAGAGCGTGAGGGGCCAGGAGAAGGCGAGAGTCCCTGCTGAGAGGCCGAGGTGCAGATCGAGAACATGCTCGTAGGTGCTGTTCAGCTGTGAGTTGGCGAGCGCGAGAGCAGCGAGTGTGGCTGCGAGCAGAACGAGGCTGCCCGAACTTTCGAGCTGCGTGAAGCGGGCGAAGGGCTGAAGAAGCCGCCCCACGAGTCGTCCGTCGTGTGGTGAGGCTGCGACGGGTGAGGCGAGGTCGTCCATAAGGCCATCGTATCCATTTGCAGAGTAGCGGGTGAGAGTTGCGGGATGCGGTGTGGGGCATCCAAGGCGGAGTGAGGCGTTAGGGATGATGCGGACGATTACGTTGGAAGAGCATTTTGTGACGCAGGAGTTTGTGAAGGCTACTGATGCCTACGGGGCTGGAACGCCCTCGGGGTTGCAGGCGATGAAGGACAAGCTGCTGGACCTGGGCGCGGGGCGGCTTGCGGCGATGGATGAGGCCGAGATCGACGTGCAGGTGTTGTCCCTGGCGGCACTGGGTGTGAACAAGCTGCCCGCGGCGCAGCAGACCGCGGTGCTGCGCGGTGTGCATGATGAGCTGGCCGCTGCGGTTGCGGCGCATCCCGGCAGGCTTCGGGGGTTTGCTACGCCGGGATTGAAGGAGCCGGGCGAGGCGGTGAAGGAGATCGAGCGGTGTGTGCGTGAGCTGGGCTTTGTCGGCGTCATGCTGGATGGAACGACGGAGGGCAAGTTTCTGGATGCGCCGGAGTTCTTCCCTGTGCTGGAAGCGATTGCGGAGTTGGGTGTGCCGTTGTATCTGCATCCTGCACCGCCTCCCCAGCAGGTAAGCGATGTGTATTACGCGGGGCTGCCGGGCGAGGTGGGGCACCTGTTGTCCATTGCGGGATGGGGATGGCATGCGGAGAACGGGCTGCACCTGTTGCGGCTGATTGTGAGTGGTGTGATGGATCGGCTGCCGAAGCTGCGCGTGATCGTGGGGCATATGGGTGAGGGTGTGCCTTATGCGCTGGCGCGGTCGAGCGGGATCCTGTCGGGGCCGGCGAAGCTGAAGCGGAGCGTGGCGGATACGCTACGCGAACAGTTCTATGTCACGACGAGCGGCTATTTCACGCGGCCGCCGTTTGAGTGTGCGCGGGCGGTGGTGGGCTTTGAGCGGATGATGTATTCGGTGGATTATCCGTTCAGTCCAAATACGCGTGGTGTGGAGTTTTTGCGGTCGCTGGCGTTGAGTGCGGAGGAAGAGGCGGCGTTTCGCGGCGGGCACGCTGCGGGTGTGTTGGGGATTTAGCGGTTTGTGGATTGACAGAGAGGGAAAGGCAAAAGCAGATCCCTGCGGGATGACAACGCCAGGGGGTAGGGCGAGAAAAGCAGATCCCTGCGGGATGACAAGATTTGGGGCGGGGTCCTAGCGACGCAACGCAGATCCCCTTAGGGGATGACAACAAGAAGAGAAGAGGAGTTAGGGAATGGGCAAAATGCAGACAGTGCAGACATCGGGTGTGACGTTCAGCTATGCGGAGTATGGGCCGAAGGAGGGCACGCCTGTGCTGTTGCTGCATGGGTTTCCGTACGGGGCGAATGCGTGGGATGCGGTGGTGGAGCGGTTGCAGCCGGAGAAGCGCAAGCTGCGATTGCTGGTGCTGAGTATGCGTGGCTATGGCGAGACGTCCGTGCGGCAGGGGAATCTGCTGTCCGGGCAGCGAGCTGCGTTGGCGCATGACACGTTGGCGTTTGCGGATGCGCTGAAGCTGCAGCGATTCGCCATCCTTGGGCATGACTGGGGTGCGCGGGCGGGTTGCGATGTCTGTCTGCTGGCGCCGGAGCGAGTGATTGGGCACCTGGCGCTGTCGAGCCCTTATGTGATGTACGACGGCAGGGATCTACCGCCCGCGCAGGTGCAGAGCTACTGGTACCAGTGGTATTTCCAGACAGCACAGGGCGAGAAGGCTTTGCGGACGAATGCGAAGGAGCTGTGCGAGCAGATCTGGCATGCGTGGTCGCCGGATTGGAAGTTCTCGAAGAAGCTGTTTCTGGAGACGGCAGCGTATTGGGCGAATCCGCAGTTTGCAACGGTGGTGCTGGATAGCTACCGGCATCGCTGGGGAAATTCGCTGGGCAAAGAAGCGTATGCGGCGTTGCAGAATCAGCTGGAGACCAAGCCGCCGGCAAAGATCCCGGTGCCCACCTTGTTCGGGTATGGAACGGATGACCATTGCGTGTTGCCGGAAGCCAGTGAAGAGCAAAAGAAGTACTTCAGTGGATGGTATGAGCGCGTGGCGATCAAGGGTGTTGGACACCATCCGCCGATGGAGGATGCGGGGGCGGTGGTGAAGTTGTTTGATCGGTTGTGGAAGAGGGTTGGGTAGGAGTTGGTGGCAGCTTCTAGCTTTTAGCTTCTGGCTAGAGCCAAAGAGCAGATCCTGCGGGATGACAAGCGATGATAGGGTATTTCTACCTAGAAGCAAAAAGCAGATCCCTGCGGGATGACAAGCAGGGTTGGTGCTTCTGGCTGGAGGCAAAAAGCAGATCCCTGCGGGATGACAAGGGGGATTGGTGGCGCTGAGATGTTAGCGCTGAGCTAGCAGCAGGAGCTAGCAGCTAGGAGCTAACAGCTAGCAGCTACCAGCTCGCTTAGTCCCGATCAGAGCCGTAGATGCTGATGCCCTGGGCTACGCGGAAGGCGATGCTGGCGGCGCGGGGGGTGTAGTCGCTGGTCGGGTAATCCTTTTGCATGCGGGCGACGATGGATTGGGTGTTGGCGGCGGCCGCCTCGGACTTTTTGCGGTTCTCGTCGACCTGGTACATGGTGACGAGCGAGCCTTGGCGGAAGGCGGCGGCGTAGAGCGCTTCGGCTGATTTGGGCCCGTTGGGGTAGCGGTCGGCATATTTGAGGTAGAGGCCGGTCTCCATCTCGGGGCATTTGGGGAGGCCCTGCCAGTCGCCGCAGAGCTTGTTGTCGATGAGATCGAAGGCGGCTTTGGCGGCGTCGGGGGTGTCCGGGTAGAACTTCATCACGCGTTTCAGTTCGCCCTCGTAGAGTTGCGGGCGGAGGAAGGCTTCCTGCTCGTGCGCGCTGGGGAGTGTGCTGTTGTCGAGCTTGTCGACCTGCCAGCGGATGTCGGCGGAGCGGAAGGCGGCCTCGGGCGCGAGCGGGGAGTTGGGGAAGTACTCCCAGACGCGGCGGTAGAGCAGTTGGGCGGAGGCCACGGCGTCCTTGGGCGGATGGGGTTCGGCGGCTCTGGCTTCGAGGTCGGCGGCAGTACCGTAGAGCAGCTGGTCGCCCCCCGGGGTCTTGGGACCGACAATGCCTTTGTCGCGAATCCAGCCCGAGGCGGGCGTGGTCTGGGTGTTGGGGTCGGTGAACTCAGGCTTCTGATCAGGATCTTCTTCTTTTTCATCGGTGTTGGCGAAGACGTTGACCCACGCGCCGTTGCGCTGGTTGATCACGATCTCGCGGCCGGGCACGACGGTGCTGATGGGTGGATCGGCGGGATCGGCGACGGCGTAAACGTTGGCCGTGTGCAGGATCGTGGCGCGATTGGTGTTGTCGACCGCGCGCTCAGGGTTGCGCTTCTGCGCCGCGAGAGAGGAACCGAGGAGCGCACAGGTGGTCAGCGCAGCAAAGAGGTAGCGGGAGGGCATACTCGATTAGACGACAGTCGGAACTGCGCGGGCGCGACGCTTTGGGCCGCCGAGCGCCATCGCGCTGGCCATCGACCGGAGACAGGGTGGGGGGTACACCTTTCGTGGGAGGCGGGTGCAACCTCGGGCCCGGGGCAAGAAGAAGCTGCATCTCAAGGAGCGTGTCGAAAAACGTGGGCGAGAACACCAGTACAACGCAACAGGCGATTACGCCTGGACAGATGATGGAAGCGCCGCATGGCTCGGCGGTGCTGCTGATTGCCGACCCGGCGACGCGCCGGGCGTTGGAGGCCATTGTGACGGGGCTCGACCTCCGGGCCGTGGTCCAGCAGGCGGACGAAGTCCGGGTGAACGATCTTCACCAGCACGAGATCGTGATTGCCGACGCGGAGACCGCGCGTGTGTTGCGCTCGATGTTGGACGATGCACAGTCGCAGGGCGACGAGATCAAGCCGGCACTGATTGCGCTTGGATCGCTCGAGGTGCTGGAAGCAGACGCCAAGGAAGGTAAGTTCGATGGCGTGCTGTCGATGCCTTCATCGCCGGCCGACCTTGCTTCGCGACTGAGCGTGGTCCTGTATGCGCACCGGGCATTGGCGCAGCGGTACCAGTCTGCGCTGGAAGAGCTGCAGCTGAATCGCAATATCTTCCGGTCTGTTTCCAATGGGATCAGCGTGTCGAATGCGCAACTGCCTGACTACCCCCTGATGTATGTGAACCCGTCGTTTGAGCTGATGACGGGCTACAGCCTGGAAGAGGTGGAAAGGAAGAACTGCCGCTTTCTGCAGGGAGAGGACCACGATCAGCCGGGTCTGACCCTGATCCGTGAGGCCATTGCGCAACGCCGGCAGACAACCGCCGTTCTTCGCAACTTCCGGAAGGACGGAACGCCCTTCTGGAACGAGTTGACCCTGTCCCCGATTTTCAACCGGGATGGCGTGTTGACGCACTTTGTGGGCATTCAGATGGACGTTACCGACCGCGTCAACATGGAGTCTGCCCTGCGGGAGAGCGAAAAGCTGGCCGCTGTGGGGCGGCTGGCCTCGTCCATTTCACATGAGATCAATAACCCTTTAGAAGCGGTCATGAACCTGGTCTACCTGACGCGGCAGCTGATCCCGAGCAATAGGGAAACGCAGGAGGGCCTTGCGTATCTGCAGCAGGCTGACGAAGAGCTGGGGAGAGTGAAGCTGATCGCGGCGCAGTCCCTGCGCTTTTACAAACAGTCCTCCGGCCCGGAGGCGCTGTTGTGCTCGTCCCTGGTGGCGTCGGTCATCGACCTGTACCAGTCGCGGCTGGTGAACTATGGCGTCGAGCCCAGGGTTCGACAGCGCTCCACGCAGCATATTGTGGGGCTGGCCAGTGAGTTGCGCCAGGTGCTGAGCAATCTGGTGAGCAATGCCGTGGACGCCATGAAGGGCGGCGGGGGATCGCTGCACATCCGGACGCGCGAAGCCACCTGGTGGCCGGACGACAAGCAAGGTGTCGCGATCACGGTGGCCGACAATGGAACCGGCATGTCCGATGAAACGCGGCAGAGGCTGTTCACCGCGTTTTACACGACCAAAGGCGTGAATGGAACAGGTCTGGGACTGTGGATTACCAAGGAGATTGTAAGCCGGCATCACGGGCACCTGAAGGTGCGCTCTTCGATGCGGCCACAGGCCAGCTACACGGTCTTTTCACTGTTTCTGCCCTACCAGGGGGCGAGTGGCACAGCGTCGAGTTCCGGACTCGACGAGGCGGAGACCGCGGCGGAGATGAGCTACCACCGGGAGATGGCGAGCAAGGGCTAGCGGGCGACAGACGGGACGGTGTACGCGTGAAGAATCACACGATCGCGTCTTCAAGCTGCGTTTCCCTTTCGAGCTCCGCGCGTAGCGCAGGGTCGATGTTGCCACCGGAGACGATGGCGACGATGCGAGGGGCGCCAGGAAGATTGTTGGCGTGGAAGAGCGCGGCGGCAAGTGTGACGGCGCCGGAGGGCTCTGGCACGATGTCAGTGGCCGCAAGGAGCAAGCGGGTGGCGGCGCGGATCTCGGACTCCGAAACAGTGACGATCCCGTCGACAAAGCGCAGGATGTGCTCGAAGTTCCGCTGCCCAAGGGACTGGGTGCGAAGGCCGTCGGCCAGCGTGCGGCTGGTTTTCGCGGCGGGCCACTCGACGAGGGATTTCGCGTAGAAGGACTCATGGGCGTCACCGGCAAGTGCGGGTTCGCAGCCCCAGACGAGCGGCGGGGCGTGACCGGCGGCTTCTGCGGCCAGTTTGAGCCCGGTGGCTGTACCGGAGAGCAGGCCGCCGCCGGAGACGGGCGAGAGAACGAGGGTGGATGGGGCCGGCGCTTCGCGATGGCTGGGGTTGGCGCCTTGCGTTGGCTGGGGATGGCGGGTGGCGGGATTCGCGGGTGCTGGCTTGGGCGGGTTATGCTCGGCGAGGTTTTGTGAGGTATTGGGCGGGGTTTCGAGCTGTTGAAGCTGCTCGGAGAGTTCGAGGCCGCAGGTGGCCTGGCCGGCGATGATGTCGGGGTCGTCGTAGGGCGGGATCATGGCGTAGCCGTGCCCGGCGACGAGCTCTTCGGCCTTCAGCTTGCGGTCGGTGGAGGCGGGGCCGACGGTGACGATCTCGGCGCCGAGCGCCTCGGTAGCCGCGCGCTTGATGGCCGGGGCGTTGTCTGGCATGACGATCACAGCGTGCGTGCCGAGCGCGCGGGCAGCGTAGGCGACGCCCTGGGCGTGGTTGCCGGAGCTGAACGTGATGACGCCGCGCCGGAAGGCCTCGGGGTCACGCATTTTCAGGGCGGCGATCTTGTTGAAGGCGCCGCGAAGCTTGAACGAGCCGATAGGCTGGGCGGCCTCGTTCTTCAGGTAGATCTCGGGCGTGTGGGGGCCGAAGCGGAAGCCGGCCTCACGGACGCGCGTGAGATCGAGCTTCAGCAGCGGTGTGTAGACCGCGGTGCCGCGGATCCGCTCACGGGCGGCGAGGATGTCGGCGAGGGTGATGAGGTCGGACATGGTTTTTGGAGTTCTAAGTTGGTCTGGAGTTCTAAGTTGTAGG
>CAZZXY010000146.1:0-8749 GCA_964658105.1 Verrucomicrobia bacterium Tous-C9LFEB
TGCGCCACGTAATGGCCCCAGTACACCAGCCGCGGATACTGCTGATCCGGATGCGCCTTATGCCACCGGTACAGGTCCACCATGCGATCGCGGCCATCCACCTCGACCACCGGCGTGATCAGCGTAATCATGTGCGACCGAATGTGCTTGATGTACGGCGAGTCATCCACCGCCAGCCGATATGCAAGCTCCATCAGCGCCGTCGGCGCGCCCGTCTCCGTCGAGTGGATCGTCCCCGTCAGGTAGTACACCGGATGCGACTGCGCGATCAGTTCATGTGCCTTCGCATCATCCATGCCAATCGTGCGCGGGTCGGCCAGCTTGCCCAGTCGCGCACTGTTCGCCTCGGCGTCCTTCAGCAGCGACTCATCAGCCACGGCCACCGCGATCATTTCGCGGCCCTCTTCCGTGTGCCCGATGCTGACCACCTTCACCCGCGGCGAGCTCGCTGCCAGCAGGCGGAAGTACTTGTACACGTCCTCGGCATAGGGCAGGATGTCCGGCGCCCCCGCCACATCGCCGAGCACCTTCGCCGGCGTGGGCACAGTCTTTGACGCCGGCAGCGTGTTCACCAGCGGAGACCCGAACGACGGGTCCGTCGTGTACTGCTTGATCTTGGCCGAGTACGCCTCATCCAGAGCCTGCTTCGGATCACGCGCATACGCCGTGTAGTCGGAGGTCTGGGCTTGAAGAATGCCACTGAGCAGGAAGGGCGCGATGCAAACCAATGTGCGGAGCGTACAGCGGGTCATGAAGGCCTTCACGAAGGAAATCAGAAGGGCTCCTTGCGGAGCCCCTCTTGTACAACAGGTTAGAAATCGTAACGAAGTGCGAACTGCATACGCCGTGGTGTTTGATTGCCGCCGAGGACGGCACTCGCCACACCAAGGTCGCCGCCCGAAAGCTGCGATCCCACCGAGAAGGGATCGAACCGCACCGTGTTCGTTACGTTGTATACGGACCACGTGAAATTCAACGCGCCATGGTCCCCGAACTGGAAAGCCTTGGTCAAGCTGCTGTCCAGGTTGATGTAGCCATCACCACGGAAGTTGTTGCGCTGGCCAGCTTCACCCGGATACGGCAGCCTTACTGGCCCTCCCGTGGTAATCCCGGAATTGATTGCATCTGGGTTGTCGAAGAAAGTGACATTTCCTGCGGCATCGATGTGCCGATGCGCCTTCAGCGTGGGATCGGTAACCACGCCATAGCCCGGCTGCTGCCAGTTGGTGGTGTATCCCGGTTCATAGAGCGAGAACGGCAGCCCACTGGTCGTGCGGAAGATGTTCGAGTATTGCCATCCACCCAGTACCTCATTGACAAGCGGACCGCTCTGCGAGAGGAACGCCTTGCCCTTGCCGATAGGAAGCTGATACACGGCGTCAAACGTGACGATGTGCCGCGTATCGAAGTCCGCAACGGCACGGTTCAGGTAGGGCTTCCAGGTGTTCTGGATGGCACTCTGCGCAAGCGCCGTGCCTGTCGCTGAGAACTCGGAGGTGCGCTCGGCATCCGAACCCATGTCGATCGCCTTCGAGAAGGTGTAATTGACGTCGAACTGCAGCCCGTGGGTCATTGCATGCCGCAACGTCACCTGCGCCGCGTTGTAGTAGCTCATGCCGATCGTGGACAGCGCATACAGCGAGGCAAACTGCTGCTGCCAGAACTTGGTCTGGTAACCCGCCGGGCAGTATTGGACGCCGTAGTCGCCGCAATAAAAGTCGAGGTTCGCGAGCGAGGTGGTCGCGCCCAGAAACGAGCGTTGCGGCGCCCACTCGAGCGCATAGATGTTCTGGGTAGCTGATTGGCCCGTGCCGTCGTAAACCAGGGCGCCGGTCCCGTCGCGGAATTGGCGATTTGCCATGAAGGGGAACAGGTGCTCGAAATACGGAATCGTCTGAACGGATGCATTGCTGCTACCCCCGTTGGCGTCCACCGCCTTGGAGAGCGCAGCACCCGCCGCGTAGTAATCCCCACCACCCTGCGGGTCCACGAAATCCACGGGCTCGGCAAGATCCAGGCTCTGCAACAGGTGCCGACCCAGCCGGCCCACGTACGCAACATCCAGCGTCAGGCCACCCGGCAGCATCCGCTGCACGGAAAAGTCCATGGCCTCCGTATAAGGCGTCTTCAGGCGGCTATCAAGCCCCCAGTTGATCGCGAACGCGCTCTGATCGGTATTGTTCGGCATGTACGGGAACGTAGCGTTCTGTTCCTGCGCCCCGTTGTTGAATGGCAGCGTCTGCCGGCCAGTAAAGCGGGGCGCCGTGTCGGAACTGAACTGGTTCGCCTGGTTCGTCACCTGCGTGGACAGGCCAAACGATCCGTTCTGGTCAAAGGTGTTGATCAGGCCTTCACCGTAGTGGTCGTAGTACATACCAAAACCCGCGCGGATCGAGGTCTTCGAGTCCGGTCCATACGCCAGCGCCAATCGCGGCGCGATGTTGTTCTTCGACTTCGCCCAGTAACCGGGTGTGCCGTAGTGCGGTCCGGCAGGGGCGAAGCTCAGCGTCGGCTCATACACCTGGCCCTGCAGCGCGGCCTCTTCACGTTGCGTGAACCAGGCATGCGTGTCGATCGTCGGCGTCACCTGCTGGCCGTTAGCCTCATACGGCGTCTGCAGAATCGTCTGGCGAATGCCAAAGGTCAGCGTCAGGTTCGGCTTCACCTGCCAAGCGTCCTGCAGGTAGTACTCATACTCGTTCGCCTTGTAGTGCCGATTGATGAAGGCGCCATCCGGCAGCAGAGATCCACTTGTTGCGCTCGTCACGTTGTAGTTCGCAACATCCGTCACCTGCGGCACGCTGCCGACCAGGTTGGCATACGCCACCAGGTACGAGTTCGCGAAGCCGGAATCAACCGCCGGTAAGCCCAGCGCGGCAGGATCCGGTACGCCGGTCAGGAAGTACGGATTCGACGAAGCGCTGTTATACGACACGCCATCGGCCGACCGGTTCAGATGAATCAGCCGCCAGTTTCCGCCGACACCGATGGTGTGCTTGCCCTTGGCATACGTCAGGTTGTCGATGATATTGTTCGTCGGCACGCTGACGATCGTAGTGCGTGTCTCCGCGGTTGCTTGCGCGAGAAACCGGAAGTCAACATAGTCGCCTGTGCCCTGGCCCGTAGAGGAATACCCCTGCCGAATGTAGCCATAGCGAAGGTCATTCACCAGCGACGGTGTGATCGTCCAGGTGTCGCCAAAGATCATGCCCTTGGAGTTATCCACGAGCAGCGACGCCGCCGGCTGCCCGGGAAACTGCACGGTGCCCGCCAGCGTGTCCTTCTGCAGGCCACCACGGCCAAAGATGTGGTGCTTGTTGGAAGGCGTCCAGTCCAGCCGCACAATGCTCGTATTCAGCGTCTGCGGCGCCGGCGAGGAGAACGTGTAGGACCCGGTGTTCAGGCCATCGCCAAGATTCGTCCCATTGGCCGCGGGCTCGGAGTTGAAGTACGCCAGCGCATTCGGGTTCGCTCCCGGCCCCGGGGCGTACTGCGGCGTTCCGCAAACCTGGCAGCCTGCATCCAGCTGCGCCACCTGTGCCGGGGTAAGCGTCACCGTCGCCCCACCCGAGGTGTACTGCAGGCTACCCGCCTGGTATGCGGCCGTGGGTGTGGTCGCCGTAACCACCTGGTTCTCGGCGAGCCGCTGACCTTCATAGTTGCCGAAGAAGAACAGCTTGTCCTTGATCAGGAAGCCGCCTACATCGCCGCCAAAGATGTTGCGCACCAGCTTCGGCGGACGATTCGCCTGCCCTGAGGCCAGTTGGCCCTGCTTGTTGAAGTAGTCGTTCGCAACGGTGTTGGTCGGGCGGAAGTACTCGTACGCCGCGCCGTGGTACTTGTTCGTACCCGACTTCGTCACCATGCTGACCTGCGCGCCGGAAGACCGACCCTCATCCGCATTGGCGTTGCTCGTCACAACGCGAAACTCCTGAATGGAGTCCTGGGTCTCGCGCAGCACACCGAAAAATGCCAGGCCGCGCAACTGATCGTTGTCATCCACGCCGTCCAGCGTGACGTTGCTCTGATCGGAGCGCTCGCCGTTCACCGCACCCGTACGGCTGTCTTCCGTGCCCGTATCCGCCGGCGGCGGCACATAGAACACGCCGGGCTGCAAAGACAACAGATCCGGCACATTGCGCGTCTCGGAGGGCAACGACTGGATCGTCAGATTATCGAAGGCATTGCCGATGGACGCGTCCGAGTTATTCAGCGTCTGCGCGCTCTCCGTCACCTCTACGACGGTGCCGCCGCTCGCCGCTCCCAGGGAAAAGTTGATCGTCGCCGGCTGGTTGACCAGCAGCTCCGCCTCTTTCTTCTGGCTGCCGAACCCGGCAGCCTCGGCCGTGATGCTGTACCGTGCCGGCGTGATCTGCGCCAGCTGGAACTCGCCCTGGGCATTCGCTGTCACGTGCAGCGTCTGACCCGCGGCCGCATTCAACAACGTGATGGACGCACCCGGGATGACAGCCCCCGTGGAGTCCTGCACAACGCCTCGAAGCGAGGTGGTTGCGGTCTGCGCAAAGCACATGGAGGCGAACAAAACGGACGAGGCAGGAACGAGAGGGCGAAGACGTCTCATCAAAACTCCTTCAAGATGAAGAGGTTCAAGCAGCGTGGACGAGCTCGCGCCGCTGCTGCTGGTACCACCCAGCGCAATGCACCGGGTGTTTTTGGTTGAGGTGTGCATTCCTATAATTACAGCGCAGGGAAAGCCATGCAACTGCAGACCGCATTCTGTGCCAAAAGACACCAAGGTGCAGGCTCAGGAAGGCAGCGTCCAGCGCTCTTTCAGGTTCAGAAACGGACTCTCAAAGAAGCGGAAGCTCAGCCAGGCCAGCAACAACGTAGCCGGCAGGGCGACCGCCGCAACAGCAAACTGGCGCTCCGTCGTATCCACAAGCCAGCGACCGCCCCCCGCATGGACCGCAACGTGCACATACAAACCATGCAGCAGGTCATGGAAGACATAAGCTCCGTAGCTGAGCCGCCCAATCCAGCGCAGCACCCGATTCCGCAACAAGTCGTAAATCCATCCCCCGGGCTCGAGCGCACACACCATTACGGCAGCAGCATAGACATCCGCAAACACCAGGCCAGTCGTAAAGATCCAGCCCGGGTATTGCCCGGGATAGATCCGCCAGCTCCGGACCACAAAGACCAGGTACACGGCGATCGTCACCGTGCCCAGCGACGCTGCTATGCGCGAAATCACCAGCAGCCGGGACCTCCCCGCTCCGCGCCACAGCAGGGCAACCAGACCTCCCAGCAGCAAGGCGTCCGCCTGCGCCGGGGTAAAGCGATACAGCAGTTCGCTGTCCACCATCCATCGCGGTGCCTGCGCCTGCAGGATTAGCCGCAACACTGGCCCTAACACCACCGCGGCACCGCACAGTCCCAGCAGCTTGCGCCGATCGCGGACAAGAAAGACCACCCATGGCCACAGCAGGTAAAACTGCTCCTCCACGCACAGCGACCAGAGGTGGCCAAGAAAGATCTCGGTGCGCGGCAGGGTGAGGCTGGTCAGATGGCCATCGGCAGCCAGCTCCAGCGGTGAGCGCCACACCGTCGCAGCCGGCGAAACGTAGTGGAGGAAGTTGCCCAGGTACAGCGGCCACAGCAGCCACCAGCCGTCCCAGCGCCAGTGCATCCAGGGCCACAGCAGAAGCAGGGCAAGAAACAGGCCGTAGTACAGCGGGAAAATTCGCAGGGTGCGGCGCAGGTAGAAATTCCTGGCACGGTGCGGGTCGTCCCGTGTGTCAAACAGGATGCCCGTGATCAGAAAGCCTGACAGAACAAAGAAAATATTGACGCCCGCCCATCCCCACGCCAGCGAAAGATAGTGCTGCCCGAACACCATCAGAAACGCCACCGCACGCAGGCCGTCCAGCGCCGGGTAGAAGGCCCGATTCTCCGGGCGTGTCTGTTGGGTGTTGCCGGACGGCGGGAGCGTGGGCATGCCGTGTCAGTCCAGCCAGCCGGAGAAGGCCTGGTGATCGCACGTGCGGAAGGTCTCGGGTGCCGAACGTCTCATCGTGGTGGGTACAAGGCCGGCAAAACGCCTTAAGCCGCTGTCACCGCTGCCTTGCCAGCCGCAGTCCCATCCGCACGGATAGGTCGCTTCTTCGACTGACCCTGCGCAGCTTTCGCCAACTTGCCGGGCCTGCCCGGCGTAGCCCTCGCTTCAAGCGCATGGCGGTAGCTCTCCAGCTTGCGGTCACGGTCCTCGCGAAACGCCACCGTCAGCGCGTGGCCCTTGCCGAAATACCGGCGCGCCGCCCGGGCCAGCTCCATTGCGTCATGCCACTGGCCGCCGGCCTCCTGCAGCGCCTCAAAACCGCGCGCGGCCGCAACCAGCGTCGCATCCTCGGGCAAAGACTCCGCGAGATACCGTGCCGTCTTCGCCGCCTTGCGGATCGTATGCAGCTCTCCCTTGCTGAGCTTTGTGATCGGTCCCTTCCCAGGCATGCCACTGCGGGCAAGTAGGGCTTCCGCATCCCGCAGCAGCTCGGGTCCGGGCAGTGCGAAATCCCGCACCGTCTCCAGCTTGGCGAGCAGCTTTTCGGCCGCCCTGGCCGTCTTCGCCTGGCGCTTCCGCAAAATCTCCTGCAGGGCGTCAGCGGCTTTGTCGCGCTCGTGCCCCAGTTCTTTCCGCAGCTCGCTGGCAGGCTGGCTCAAGCCGCCGGCACCGGTCTCTGCCGTCTCACTTTCGGAGGCAGCCTTGCCCGCACGCTTCGCCTTCGCCTGCGCCTTGTTCCCGTTTACGGCGGCAGCTGCGCTGTCCGGGATCTCTCCCGCCGGTTCCTTGCGGGAACGCGCTTCCTCCTGCGTCAGCGTTTCCAGCATCTTGCGGTGCACGTCCAGGTCGCGCACCTTGCCGGCGGCACGGCGCAATCTGCCCAGGGCCCGCATCAGGGCAGCGCTCTCCGTGCGGTGCTCGGGAAGCTCGGGAATCAAGCCGAGCAGCAACAGCAGCGCCCCCACGCGGCGCGTCTCCGTGCGCAGCCTGTGGACAGGCCTGTGGCCGGGCTCCGCGAGGCACACAGAAAGAGCAGCCTCGAGCCCGGTCACGTGCTCTTGCAAAATCTGAATCGGATAAGCAGGCGAAGCGTTCATTGCACTGATCTCGATGCGGGCAAGTCGGGCGCAAAGCGCGTCCGGGGAGGCCGGCAAAGGTTCACGCAGAGTATCATGACGATGTCGCCATGGCCTGTTCCACACCGGCAGTGTCCCCATCTCTTGCTGACTCCCAACCGACGCCTCGCGCTCCCCAGGAAGGTGTTCGGCTACGCCACGCGCTTCCCGAAGATGCCGCCGCGCTGGCCCTCCTGGGCGCCGCCACGTTCCTGGAAGCGTTCACCTGGATGCTGCCCGGTGCGGACATTCTCGCGCACTGCACCAAAAACCACACGGCCGAGGCCTACGCCGCCTACCTTGCGCACCCGGACACACGCATCACCCTCGCCGAAGTCGTCTCCGGCGGCGCCCCTGTCGGCTACGCCATGCTCACGAAGCCGGACTTGCCCACCTTCGCCGTGCAGCCGACAGACATTGAGCTCAAACGCCTCTACCTCTTCTCCCGGTTCCGCTCAGCTGCTACCCCGGTCCTGCGCATCGCTGCGGACGGCGGGCTTGAGCAGATCGAAGGTCGCAGGGCCGGACAGGCGCTCATGGACGCGGCGGTCAGTGACGCACGGGAGATGGGCCGTCACCGCCTCCTTCTGGGTACCCACGCCGGCAACCTGCAGGCCATTCACTTCTACCGTCGGAACGGCTTCACCGAAGCCGGCACCCGCACCTTCCAGGTCGGTTCGCAGGTCTGCTGCGATCTCATCTTCGCCAAGTCGCTCTAGCCCATGCGTCTGACCCGACCCATAGGACCGCCCGGCCGCGGCACGGGCAAAGCCGGACCCCGCACCCCCACAACCGAACCCGGCTTCATCAACCCCAATCGCCAGGTCGTGGAGCGCGCCACAGGGGCCCCATCGGCCATCCGTCGCAGCCAGACGATCTACGCCCTCCGCTGCCGCGACTGCGGCTTCACCTACGGTTGTAACGGCCTCGACATCAAGGAGCGCTGCTGCCCAGCCTGCGGCGGCGGCGTCGCCGGCGAGCCCCTGCAGGAGTGCCAGCCGGGCCTCTTTGACCTTGTCTGAAACCGAGACAAGCCTTCCCGCCAGGAGCCAGCAAAGACTCCTGCGGCATGCGGAAAAAGAGTTACATTCTTTTAAAATATTCCTTGCGCCGGGATAAGTCCTATGGCACAGTGAATGAAGCGTAGGAGAAACCCCGATGTTACAGCACTCGTACAATACGATGCATTGGTCCCTGAAAGGCGCAAGCCTGCCGGGTGATCGTCGGGCATGGTTCTTCGCTGGCCCGCATAGCTAGCGGACGCTCCTACGCAGCCCGACCGCACCTCCAGCCCAGTTAGCCCAGAAGCTCCCCGAGTGGCGCAGAACTCAGGTACTTCGACTGCTCATCGATCCCTTAGTGGGCCTGTGTTCGCCCGTTCCCTCGGGAAGCTCTCTGTTCTGTCCGTGGCGACTGTTATGGCTACTTCTCGGTAGCTCCCGCAAGGGAAGGGGTTCGAATCCCCGTCACGCCATAACTCACCCTTCCCGGACAGGGGACGCAAGTTACTCGCGTCGGTGCTAACTCGCGTCTCCGTGACTAACTAGGACTTACTCGTGCGGAAAACCCTGTTCCAGCTTCCCGGTTAGCCAACGCTTCCTGCCACGGCTTCCTG
>CAZZXY010000147.1:0-8618 GCA_964658105.1 Verrucomicrobia bacterium Tous-C9LFEB
CATAGTTGCCGCCGGAGCCGTAGCCGCCGCCCTGGGCGCCGGAGGAGGCGTAGGAGCCCTTGCTCTCGCCGCCGCCACCGCCAGCCTCGCCGCCACGGCCGCCCAGCAGGCTCATTTCGTTGACGAGGATCTCTGTGCGGTACTTCTTCTGGCCGGATTCCTTGTCATCCCAGGAGCGGGTCTGGATCTTGCCTTCGACAAAGATCTGTGTGCCCTTCTTGACGTAGTCGCGGACGATTTCGGCAGTCCGGCCGAAGGCAACGAGGTTGTGCCACTCGGTCTTGTCGACCCATTGGCCGCCCTGGTCCTTTTGCCGGTCGGCGGTGGCGAGCGTGAAGCTCGCGATGGACATGCCGCCCTGGGAGGCGCGGATCTCGGGGTCCTTGCCGACGTTGCCGAGAAGAAGAACTTTGTTGACGCCCTTGGCCATGGCTTTGTGCTCCGTTTCAGAGGGAAGGATAGCAGAGTGGACCGTGCGTTTCGCGGTAATACCGGTGCGGCTACCGGTGCGGCGCCGCTGCCTGCGTCGCCGGCGCGGGCGGGTGCGGCGTGTTGAAGTTACGGCCCACCAGGGCGATGGCAGCATCGACATCGCCCCCGGGTTGCAGGTCCTGGGCCCCGACGGGCTGAAGCACCCGCAGGACGCCCCGGGTGTCGGTGAGCAGCAGCAGGGGGAAGTCGTCTGCCTCGAAGCGACTGAGAGTCGCGACCGGTACCGTGACGGTCGGAGTTTCGGCCAGCAGGGCCGCCGCGTAGGCCGGACTGAAGGCGGTGTTGGTGATTTTCGGGTCGGGTTTGCGGGGCGGCAGGGTCTCCGCGAGCAGGGCGTAGAGATACGCGGAGTGCCCTTCGACGGTGAAGACCGTGAGCGGCAGCTGCGACCCGAGATGGACGCACTGGGCGCACCAGTCCGGGAACAGCAGCATGGCCGTAATGGCGCTGTTGGCGGGAAGGGCGGGTAGCGCGTCGTTCGGCATGCTCAGGGACTTCATGGGGTGGATGCCGGTGAGAGGTTTGCCGAGCAGGGCGTAGCGGCGACGCTGTTTGGCCACCAGGAGCGTGTCGTCGGAGGACAGCTTCGTGGGTAAGGCCGCGTCCAGTGCCGTGACGCTGCTCCCTGCCGCAGCGGGCATGGCGGCAAGCTGTTGCAGCGCCGGCAGGAGCAGCCCCTGCGCATAAAGGACCGAGGCCGACATCGTGGCTGGGGCAGCGGTGTTGGCCGGAGCGGACTGGGGTGCGGGCGTGACGCGCAAGGCGTCGAGCAACAGGGCCTGGCGGGCTTCTGCGAGCGTGAGCGCGTCGGCGGTGTGGACGAAGCGCATGTAGCCGAGGGCTTCGTCGATGCAGTCGCCGACGTCGGTGGTGTAGGGAACGGCCTTCAACATCTCCAGGGCGGACTGCAGGGCAGCGGGCTCCTGTTTCAGGCGGAGCCGGGCTTCTGTCTGGGCGACGTAGGCGTCTGGGAGGAGCGGCTTGGGAGCGAGAGGGGAAGCAATGTAGCGGGAGGCCGCCGCGACGACGGAGGCCCACTCCTGACCGAGGGAGCAGAGGCGGGCGAGATCGACGAGATCGGGGGCCTGGGTCGTCTCCGGACTGCGTGCCTGGCAGGCGGCCTTAGCCTTGGCGATCGCCACATTCATGGCGGCGAGCTCGACGTCGGACCAGTTGGCAATGTTGTGGCGCGTGACCTCGAGCGGATGCAGGGCTTCCGCATACGCCGCTTGTGGAGAGAGCTGGGCGGCGTCCGATTCGTGAGGGGGCTGCGTTTGGGCGGCTGCGAACGACGGCAGGCAGGCGAGGGCGAAGGTTAGAAGCAGCGAGGTGGGGTGTACACGCAAGCGGAGGACTCCTGTACGTGAGGACGATACAGAAGACGAAGCGGTGTGGGAATGATTAGGGGTGCTGCTTGGTTGGTACAGCAGGTTCTCCGTTCGGAGAATGACAATCAGAAAGGCAAAGGCAAACAGCAGCTACTCCGCTTCGCTGCGGAATGACAGCTCTGAGCCGCAAAGGCAGAGGCAGACAGCAGATTCCTCCGCTTCGCTGCGGCATGACAACTCTGAGCCGCAAAGGCAGACAGCAGCTACTCCGCTTCGCTGTGGAATGACAGCTCTGAGCCGCAAGGGCAACGATAGGCCGAGTGGGGTGGCAAACGGGAAGGCTAGTTGCGGGTTCGTTCGCCGATCAGCTTGGCCAGGCCCAGCGCGGAGATGAGCACGCCCATGGGCAGGCAGCCGAGGGCGAAGATCAGCATCAGCCAGCCGCCGTTGGAGTGGGGACCTTGCCGATCGGCGCCGCCGAAAGTCAGAAACATGAGCAGGACGCAGAGAACTCCGGCCCCGAAAATGATCGAGCCCGTGATGAGGAGCTTGCGGGTGTCCTGATGCATTTAGCGGTAGGCCGCGAGCATCGCGTACACGATGACGCCCGAAACGGAGACGTAGAGCCAAATGGGGAAGGTCCAGCGGGCGATGCGCTTGTGCTGCGGGAAGCGCCCGGTCAGGCTGAAGAAGAACGTAATCAGAATGAGGGGCAGACAGACAATCGCGGCAAGGATGTGCGGCGTGAGCAGGACCCAAAGATAGATGTCACGGGCGATCGGATGGGACCGCGGAAACAGCATGTCACCGTGGAGCACGTGATTCACGATGTAGGTCACCAGAAACACGGATGAGACGACAAAGGCGCCCAGCATGCTGTTGCGGTGCGCGATGATCTGGCGGCGCATGATGTGGCGAAAACCGATCAGCAGGAAGACCGTGCACAGGCCGTTCAGCACGGCGTTCAATGCCGGCAGAAAGGCGAGGTGCGTCCCGGCAACGTCCGTTGGGGGATGGTAGTACACCAGCCAGGCGAGAAAGAGCGAAGCTACGGCGGAGACGCCGAGAATGCCCCAAATGACCGAGGCCGGGGTACGCAGGTTCGAACTGGGCACGGTGATTGCGGGCATCTTGCTGCTTCTATTCTAAGGTGCGGGGGCCTGCCACGACCTGCCTGGTTAGGGCTGCGCGGAAGCGCGTTTGCTGTTGCTGGTAAAAAACGGCGGCTCTCTCCACTACGCGACCCGCGCTCAGGCGATCTTGCCGAGGCCGGGACCTTGCGGCGCGGGATGGCTTGCACCCTGCGGACCGGCGTGCTCGCGGAGTTCACGCAGGGAGTAGAAGGTGCCGCGCCACCGGACGCCGCCCTGTTGCAGCGTGGTCCAGGTGGAGCGCAGCAGTGACCAGGTGAGCAGGGCGCCCGCCAACGGGGCGAAGACCACGTTGGTCCAGGAGATGCCGCTGTAACGGCCCATCAGGCGATACAGGTACACCGCGCAGGCAGCCACCAGGAGCGCGGCGATGCGGGTTTGCGGAAGCATCAAGGCCAATAACGGACCGACGCAGAAGGCAAGCAGCCAGAACGCAACAAACAGCACAAGCCACAGCCGGAAGCGAAACAGCGCGAACATGTTCTTGGTGAGGACGCCAACGACCCCGAGGGCGCCTGGAGCCCAGTGGACACGCACAAGATCGCGGCCAAAGGCGACCCGCTGGCGAAGGCCGAGTTTTTTGACCCGCCGCCCGAGGTAGAGATCTTCGAGGATCTCCATGCGGAGCGACTCGAAGCCGCCAAGGCGCGTGTAGGCTGAGCTGCGCAGCAGGGCAAAGGCGCCCACCCCGATGCTGTCGCGGAGGGCGCGTGGGTCCGGCACGCGCCAGAGGCGAACGGCAAACAGGCTGAGGACCTGGAAGAAGCTGAGAAAGGCAGCCTCATCGAGCCGACGGGCGACCGGCGTGGGCAGCGTGACAAAGTGGTCTGCCTCGGTGTGCACGGCCGCGGCAAGACTGCGGCGAAGTGCATCCGGGGTGAAGTGGACGTCGGCGTCGGCGAACAGGAGGAAGTCCGGTGCAGACTGCGTCAGCACCTGCTCGGCGGCAACAGCCATGGCGTGTGTCTTGCCGAGCCAGCCGGGGGGCAGTGCCGTGATCTGGAGAACACCGAGGCGATCGGGGTACTCGGCGGCGAGGCGGTGCAGAATGGCGGCCGTGTCATCTGTCGAGCGGTCGTCGACGGCGAGGATGCGGAGATGGGGATAGTCCTGCGCAAGCAGCGAGCGCAGGGCGGGCTCGATCGTCCTGGCCTCGTCCCGTGCGGGGACAATTGCGACGAGGCTGGGATTGCCGGAGGGGGTGATATCCCAGGCCGGCTGCAGCAGATCCGGAACGCGCCGAAGCCCCACGGCAGTGGACGCTGTGCGCCATACCGAGAGCGCGGCGAAGATCCAGGTATCGATGATCAGGTGAGGCAGAAGCGTGCGAGAGATCGACAAGACAGACCTTTAGAGATCGGCTGGAAGGACCGGCCTGGCTGCCGATGTTGCCGATCCCTTTGAGATGCTGGCCGCAGGCTTACGGGACCAGGCTAGAAGAACAGGCGGCCTTGGGCGTTCAGGACCATTGCCAGCAGAAGCAACGGGAGGTAGATCACCGAGACCTTGAGCAGCCCGCGAGCGAGGCCCCGCTCCAGGGATGCATTCGTCGATCGGGTGATGCGGGCAAAACGAATCGTGGCCCAGAGGTAGTACGCGTCCAGAAGGAGTGCGACGCCCGCATAGGGCAGACCGGTGGTGTGCAGAGCGGTCGGCCAAAGGCTGACGGGAATCATCAGAACGGCCCAGAAGAGGGCCTGCGCGGCGGAGGAGCGGGCCGCGTCGCCTGCATCACGACCGGTCGCGGTGAGCCGGATGCCGGCCTGGGCGTAGTCGGCGCGGTACAGCCAGCCAATGGCCATGAAGTGGGGAAACTGCCAGACAAACAGAATCGCGAACAGCGCGACGGCTGGCCATTCAATCAAGCCACGGGCGGCGGTCCAGCCGATCAATGGAGGCAGCGCACCTGGAAAGGCCCCGATAAAGGTGTTCAGGGGCGTGATGCGCTTCAGCGGGGTATAGATCGCTACGTAGCCGACGGCGGTGAGCAGGGTCAGGGTGCCGGTGATCACGTTGGTGGTGAACGCAAGGTAGAGAGAGCCGCCCGCAATCAACGCAAAACCGAGAACGAGGCCATGGACCAGGCCGATCCTGCCGAGTGCCATGGGGCGTGAGGCCGTCCGGGGCATGCGGCGGTCCGTTTTCCGCTCAAGGGCCTGGTTCAGGACGGAGGAGCCGGCGGTCACGAGCGCAATGCCCAACAAGGCTTCCAGCAGGCCGACGTGAAAGGGACTGATGCCGGAGGCCAGGGAGCCGAGATAAAAACCGCCTGCAGCCGTGAGCAGCACCATGGCCGACACGCGCGGCTTGGAAAGGGCAACGTAATCCCTGAGCCATGAACCGGCCCCGGCGCGCGACCGGAGCCGTGTACGAGGTTCGACGTCCGGAGATGTGACCGCGGCAGGCACGCTTCATCAGGATACCGCGCGGGTCCACCGTATGTGCCGGTCCGCTTGCGTCCACGAGGCGGATACGCGAGGATGATGCGCCATGGACTTCGAGACCCCTCCCGTTGTGGGTGCCGTCATAGCTCTCTTATCCGGGCTGGGAACAAGCATCGCTGCGATCATGTACCGGATGCGCGTCATGGAACGAAGAGGTGAGTTCGGGGTGCAAGACAAACGCACGCCGTCCGAAAAAAGGGATGGGCGATTGGGATGATTGCTCGAGACCGTGCCTAAGTCTATACTTTGGGGCACCGGCACAGGTGCAGAACCCACAGCATCCGTGTGTGCCGCGAGTGAGGTGCGTCTTCAGCGAGAGCGGAAGGCAAATCCGGCTCGGTAACGGAGGGCCACCTGGCCCTGTTCCCGGTGCGCCGCCTGGATTCGCCCCTGTTCCGGAGGACGGGACTTCCCGTAGCTGGCAGGCTGTGACGCGGGTTCTGCGAAGTTGCACCGCGGTAACCCGGACGGCTGCCGCGGATGTGCTTCATGCGGTGCTGCCCTCCGATTGCCGGATCTGTGGCGGCCCGATGCTGGGTCTGACTCCCCTCCGCGTATGCGATGCCTGTGTGGCACGCGTCCGGTCTGCAGCGGAGAGCGGAGAAGAAACGTTGTGCTCCCGGTGCGGCGAGGCGCTGGGGATGGAGTCGGCGCGATTTGCCGGCTCGACGGGAGTGACGGAGTGTACGGCCTGCCGATTAGCGCCACCTCCGTTTGCCATGGCGGTAAGCTTTGCCACCTATGACAACGATATGCGCGAGATGTTGCACACCCTGAAGTTTGGCGGGATGCAGCGTGTGGCGGAACACGTGCTGGGCGAGTGGATGGCCTCGGCTGCCCTGAAGCTTGAAAATGTCGCGGCCCGCGAGCTGGTCGTCGTCCCGGTGCCGCTCTTCAAGGATCGCGAGCGGCAGCGTGGATTCAACCAGGCTGCGTTGCTGGCGCAGGCGGCGCTGAAGAGGCTGGCCAGGCTGCGGCCGGACTGGAAGCTGGAGCTTCGGCAGGGTGCGCTTGTACGCGTGAAGGACACGCGCGCGCTCCACACGCAGCGGCCCGATCAGCGCCGTCGCGGGCTGAGGGGAGCCTTTGCGATCGGGGAGGCTGACGCGGTGCGTGGGCGCGAGGTGCTGTTGGTGGACGACATCCTCACCACGGGAGCCACGGCGCGCGAATGCGCGAAGGTGTTGCTGCGAGCCGGTGCGGCGAAGGTCTGGGTCGCGACCGTCGCGCGGGCACAGCCCGAGAGCTTGCGGGCTGTGGAAGTGAGTGTGGCGCGTTGGGACCTCGGGCCGGTATCCCGGGATGGATAGAGGCTCCGGGCGCGGAACAGCAGGTTCCCCGTTCGGGAAATGACACTTACAGAGAAACAAAGGCAACAGCGGCAAAGACGATTCAGAGCAGGAGCAGAACGAAACGCAGAAGCGGGCACAGCGGAACCGGAACGGCAGCACCAAAGCAGGACGGAGGCGGAATGCAGTCTGGGCAGGCGAGAGCGAAGCGGGGCGGCAAGGTGCACCACACAACCCATCCAGTGCCAGGAACGGCGCGGATGGAGGCGATCGAAATCCGTGCGGGCGTGTTTCGGCAGCCGGCGATGCAGACCCCGGTGCTGGTGCTGAATGCGAGCTATGAGCCGATCAACATCTGTGGCGCGCGCCGGGCGCTGGTGCTGGTGCTGAAGGGCGTGGCGCGGACCGAGGAGGAGCAGGGGACCACGCTGCACTCGCACCGTGCGGTGATGCAGATGCCCAGCGTAATCCGGCTGCTGGAGTACCGGCGCATCCCACACCAGACACGCGCGCTGAGCCGCAAGAACATCCTCCTGCGCGACCGAAACACATGCCAGTACTGCCAGGTGGTGCTGCCCGCGGCGGAGCTGACGCTGGATCATGTGCTGCCACGGTCCCGCAGCGGCACGTCGACGTGGGAGAACCTGGTGGCGTGCTGCAAGGGCTGCAACCGGCGCAAGGGCAATCATCTGCTGCATGAGCTGCCGGACATGAAGCTTCTGCGCGAACCACGGCCCTTTACGCTGCACACCAGCCGGCACATCATGCGGATGATCGGATCGGCGGACGCAAACTGGCGCAAGTATCTGTATTTCGAAAGTGAGCCGGCGGCTTAGGTTTGGGGGCCCGCCTGTAATCTCCCTGTCTGCTTCCGCCGTCAACGACTTTGGACACCATGTTCAGAGTCGAGGGTGAGTGAAGACGCAGAACGGCGTAAGCAGGCGGCGGTTTCTCCGCAACAGTGTCGGCGTTGCGGCGTCCTGGGAGCTGCAACGGGCAGCCTGGGCACTGGGTTTCGCGCAGGGAACCCCGATCTGCAACACAGCAGCCGCAGAGCAGGAGGTCGGGCCGTACTACGTAGCCGAGGAGCTGCTGCGACCGGATATACGCGAAGGCAAGCCGGGCCTGCCGCTGCAGCTGCGCCTCGCGGTGCTGGATGTGCGCACCTGCAAGCCGCTGCCGCATGCGGCTATCGACATCTGGCACTGCGACGCCCTGGGGCTCTATGCGGGCTTCACGAAGATGGACCCTACCGGTATGGGGCCGGGTGGACCGCCGCCCGGCTTTGATCATGGTCGTCCGGGTCGGCCGCCCGGACCGCCGCCCGGCTCCGATCCGCAGCATCCGGGGAATCGCCCGGGGCCGCCGGAAGGCATGGGGCCACCGCCGGCCATGAAGCAGACCGACAGGATGACCTTTCTGCGCGGCATTCAGTTCACCGATGAACGCGGCCAGGTAGAGTTTGCGACGGTGTTTCCGGGTTTCTATATGGGTCGAACGAATCATATTCATTTCAAGGTGCGTGAGGGTGGGCGTGTCGTCCCGCGGGAGAGTTCAGCCGACCACAAGACGTACGTGGAAGGACATACCTCGCACGTTGGGCAGGTGTTCTTTCCTGAGGAGTTCGCCGCGGAGCTGATGCGGCATGACCCCTATGCGAAGCACGGGATTCACCGCACGACGCAGGCCGAGGATGGCATCTTCCAGGACCAGCACGGGGCGGCTTCCGTAGCCAGACTGCGTGCCGTGGAGGCGCAGCGGCCCGAGGCGGGCTATGTGGCCGAGCTGATCGTGGCGGTCGACCCGACGAAGACGCCAGCGTCTGTTGGCATGGGCGGTCCTGGTGGTCCGCCGCGTCGGTAGAGGGGTGGGTTGCCGCCGGGCGTTGCAAGCGCACGCGATCGTGGAATCATG
>CAZZXY010000148.1:0-8298 GCA_964658105.1 Verrucomicrobia bacterium Tous-C9LFEB
ATGAGGACGACGAAGAGGATGAGGATGACGCATAACACCTCCGCGGGCGAGGACCTCTCCTCGCCCGCGCTCCTCGCGCGGGACACCGCAGCCGACTCTCAGACCGAGGATCAGGACACAGGCGACCTCCCCACCGGCGTCGACGAAGACGCCCTCAACGAGGACGACTTGGACACTGATCAGGTCAGCAGTCCCAGCTAACCCGTCTCGTTTTCTCTCGTATTCCCCGACCAAAGAACCTGCCTCCTGCACTCGCAGGGCCATGGCGGACGCAATACTGCCGCAAATGGAAGCAGCACCCCCGCCTCAGAGCGCATCACATCTCCCCGTGAGCCTCGACCAATCAAAAGACACAAATGCCCTCCTCAAGGGTCTCCTCGCCGGTGCCATCGCCGGCCTCGTTGCCACTGCCGCGAAAACCATGGCCGAAAAGGTCTACCCGCCCCGCGTCCACGGGGAGCCTGAGCCACCCGATCTCGCTGCCGAGAAACTAGCCGGTCACGCTCTCGAGGAAGACACCAAAGGCATTGCCAGTGAAAGCATTCACTGGGTTTTCGGGACCGCTGCCGGCGCCTTCTACGGTGTGCTCGCCGAACTCTACCCCGCCATCACTTCCAAAAGCGGTGCCACCTTTGGCCTCACCTTGATGAGTCTTACCCACGAAGGCGCACTTCCCGCCCTCGGCATGAGTGAACCCGTCGAAGACCAGTCCCTTCGTGAACGCACCAGCGAAGGAGCCACCCACATCCTCTATGGCGTCGTCACCGAAAAGGTGCGCGTCCTGGTCCGGAACATGCTGGACTAGCTGGGCCCTTTGGGAGCTTTTTGAGTGTCGCGAAACGCTCCCCGCGCAAACTTCACACGGGCACATGCCTGATCGGACGAGGTTACTATCGGGCGGACAGCAACATGCATCCCTCAAGCTACACTCGTCGAGTACGGGGGATGGGGATTAACGCTGCATGGCTCTTTCTGCCACAAGAAACACTGATTCGAAACACGTTGTCATCGTAGGCGCGGGTCCCGGCGGGCTCGCCTCGGCCATGTTGCTGGCTCGCTCCGGCGTGCGCGTCACGGTCGTTGAGAAGCACAAGCGCGTCGGCGGCCGCACCGCTACTCTCGCGCAGGATGGCTACAAATTCGACATCGGGCCGACCTTCTTCCTCTACCCTCGCGTCCTCAAAGAGATCTTCGCCGATGCCGGTTATGACCTCGAGCGCGAAGTCCCGATGAAGCGTCTGGATCCGCAATACCGCCTCGTGTTCGGCTCGGGCGGCAAAATCGACGCCACCCCGGACATCCAGCGGATGGAAGCCGAGATCGCGCGCATCTCGCCCCACGACGCCGAAGCCTTCCGCGGCTTCCTCGAGCACAATCGCGAAAAACTAGCCAGCTTCCTCCCCTTTCTCGAAAGCCCGTTTGAAAGCTGGACCGATCTCATGAAGCCGCAGATGCTCAAGCTTCTGCCGCTCCTGAAGCCCTGGCTCTCGCTCGACGGTGATCTCCGCACACACTTCAGTGACGAGCGCATCCGTCTCGGCTTCAGCTTTCAGTCCAAGTACCTGGGCATGAGTCCGTTTCGCTGCCCTTCCCTGTTCTCCATCCTCTCGTTCCTTGAGTACGAGCACGGCGTGTTTCATCCCGTCGGCGGCTGTGGCGCGGTCACTGCGGCCATGTCCCGCATCGCCCAGGAAATGGGCGTCGAAGTCCTTCTTGACGAGCCTGTGGAGCAACTGCTCGTCGAAAACGGCGAAGCCAGCGGCGTTCGCACCTCAAAGCGCACCCTGAAGGCTGACTCCGTCATCGTGAACGCCGACTTTGCCGATGCCATGCGCAAGTTGCTGCCCGCACAGCACCGCAAACGCTGGACCGACAAGCGAATTCACTCCAAGCAGTACAGCTGCTCCACCTTCATGATGTATCTCGGCATCGAAGGCCGGTATGACGACGTAGCCCACCACACGATCTACCTCGCCGAGAACTACAAGCAGAACCTTCAGGACATTGAGGGCCTTCACCGCCTGTCGGCTGACCCCAGCTTCTACGTCCAGAACGCCTCGGTTACGGATCCGACCCTTGCGCCCAAGGGCCACTCCACGCTCTACGTGCTCCTCCCTGTCACCCATGAAGTCGACTACATCGACTGGGACAAGGAACGTGATCGTTTCCGCGCCCTGGCCATGAAGCAGATCGAAAAGATCGGCATCACCGATCTCGAGAGCCGCATCCGCACCGAGCGCATTCTTACCCCGGCTGGCTGGCGCGAGGAGTTCGACCTCCACAAGGGCGCAACCTTCTCCATGGCGCACTCGCTCACCCAGATGCTCCATCTCCGCCCCCACAACCGTTTCGAAGACGTGCAGGGCATGTACCTCGTCGGCGGCGGCACCCATCCTGGCTCCGGTCTCCCGGTCATCTTTCAGTCGGCGCGTATATCCTCCCGCCTCCTGCTCGAAGACCTCGGCATCGAGCCCCAGTGGCAGGCCGAGCACAACAACACCTTCCGCGAAGACCTCATGCAAGTCGCCTCATGAGCGCAACCGCGAGCTCCGAGCGCGGTGCAGCCTCTGCTGCTGGGCAGGGCGGGTTCTCACCGCCTGGACAAAGTCCCGCCCCCCCGCTCGGGGACAACACTCCCTCATTTTCTGTAATTCCCCGAACGGGGAACCTGCTTTCCGATCCCGCGCCCTCCCACCTCCCGTCATCTCGACCGGAGGCGCAAAGCGCCGGAGCGGAGAGACCCTTGTATCCTGCCGACCCCGCCACCGGTGTAAGTAGCACGCCCCACCAAGCTGCTTCAGCCTGCGAAGCCGCCTTTTGTCTCGCGAATCACACAGAAACCGAAGAACCCGTCCTTCCGGCAGCTCAACGCCGCTGGGCCGCGCGCCCACTCGTCGAGCGCCTACAAACCGTCCGCAAAGCCCGGCACTGGATAGCGGCGAACGCCGGTGTCTTCGCGAAAGCGATCTCCCTGGACCTGGCCCGCACGGAAGCCGACACCCTCGTCACCGAACTTCTCCCATTGCTCGAAGCGATGCGTTTTCTCGAGCGCTACGCCGGGAAGCTCCTCGCCCCGCGCAAACTCGGCAACACCGGTCGCCCCTTCTGGCTCACCGGCGTCCACTCCGAAATTCACCGCGACCCCCTCGGCCACATCCTCGTCATCGGGCCCGCAAACTTCCCGCTCTTCCTGCCCGGCGTGCAGGCAGTCCAGGCCCTGGTGGCCGGCAACGCCGTCACCTGGAAGCCCGGGACCGGCGGTCAGAAGGTTGCCATGCTGCTGGAGCACGCCCTCCGCGAAGCCGGCCTCCCCCGTGGCGTCCTCCACATCACCGACGAGTCCGTCCAGGCCGCCGAGTCTGCCCTCGCACATCACCCCGACAAGGTCATCTTCACCGGCTCCTTCGACACCGGCACCCGCATCCTCTCCACCCTCGCCCGGACTGCAACCCCGGCGACCATGGAGCTCTCCGGCGCCGATGCCGTTATCGTGCTCCCGTCCGCTGACCTCGCCCTTGCGGCAAAGGCCGTCGCCTTTGGCCTCCGTCTCAACGGCGCCGAGGTCTGCATGTCTCCGCGCCGCCTCGTCGCCACCCGAGAAACCCTGAAGGCCCTGCGACCGCTCCTGCAGGCCGAACTGGCGAAAATTCCCCCGGTCCAGGCAAGCGCGCGGATAGCGGACACTCTCACCCGCCTGCTCGCAGAAGCCCTCGCCGCAGGCGCCTCACAGGTCAACACCTCACCGCTCGTAGCTCAGCAAAACGCAGACCCCGCCGAACTGCTGCACCCCATCCTGATCGACCACGCCACCCCGGACATGGCCATCAACCGGACCGACCTCTTCGCCCCGGTTCTCTCCCTTATCGAGGCTCCGTCGGTGCTCCATATGGCCGACCTGGTCAACGACAATCCCTACGCCCTCACCGCCGCCATCTTCGGCGCGCCACGCGAGGCCGAGACCCTCGCCACCCAGCTCCGTGTCGGCACAGTCCTCATCAACGACCTGATTGCCCCCACTGCGGACCCGCGCGTCCCCTTCGGTGGCCTCCGGCACTCCGGCTTCGGCACCACCCGCGGCGCTGAAGGCCTCCTCGAAATGACCTCCGCCAAAACGGTCCTGATCCGCCGGAAGGGCACCACACGCCACTACGACCCGCTCGGCCCCGGCGACCTCCCCCTCTTCACCGGCCTCATCGGCGCCCTTCACGGCGGCTCGGCAGGCGAGCGCTGGCGCTCCCTGAAGCAGGTAATCACCGCCGGCCGCAACCGCCGAAGTCCCCCAAAACCGTCATCCTGAGCAACGCGAAGGACCTCAATATTCTGCCAATCGCGCCACAAAATTCAGGGTCCCAGAACCACCTCTGCTGAAAACGCACTTTAAGGCAAATAACCCAGTTAAGAACACGCTTTTTACACCACAAAAGGACACGTAATGCGCGTAGGAATCATCGGCTCAGGCCTTGCAGGACTCTCCGCCGCCTGCACCCTGGCAGCCCGCGGACACAAAGTTTCGGTATTCGAAAAAAATGACTGGATTGGCGGCAAAGCTGCCCAACTGAATGAGGCCGGATTTCGCTTCGACATGGGCCCCACCATCCTGATCCAGCCCTCCATGCTGCGCAAGATCTTCGCCGAAGCCGGCCGCGATCTCGACGACTACATCACCATGGTTCGGCTCGATCCGCAGTGGCGCTGCTTCTTCGACAACGGCCAGACCATCGACCTCCTGGACGATGAAGACAGGATGGCCGCCACACTGGAAGCCCGCTGGCCCACCATGGGGGAGGGCTACAAGCGCCTTATGGCCCTCTCCGAGAATCTCCACGAGATTTCCGACAAATTTTTCTTCTGGAAGTCCGTAGGCGGCATGAAGGACACCTTCGAAGTGAAGGGCGCCTTCGACCTCAAAGTGCTTCGCGACGTCATGCGCATGCGCCTCGGCAAAACGGTAGCCGGCACCATCCGCGAATTTATTCCGGAACCCGAAACAGCGCAGATGCTGGACCACATGGTGCAGTACGTAGGCTCCTCCCCTGACGCCTCCCCAGCCATCCTCACCGCTATCGGCCACATGCAAATGCAGGAAGGCATCTGGTACCCCCTCGGCGGCACCCGCGCCGTTCCCGAAGCGCTGGGAAAATTAGCTAGTGAGCTGGGTGTTGAGTTCCACTTGAGCACCGATGTGAAGCGCATCGTCACCTCTGGGCAGAACGGCCACAGCCGCGCTACGGGCATCGAGACAACGGCTGGCGAGTTCTACAGCTTCGACGCCATCGTCTCGAACGAGGACGCCGTACGCACCCACCGCGAGCTGCTCCACGGCACAGCCGCCCAGCGTCACTTCGAGCATGCGCGCAGCTACGAGCCAGCCTGCTCGGGCGTGGTGCTCTACCTTGGCCTGAGTAAGCGCTATGACCACCTGGCGCATCACGACTTTGTCTTCTCGCGCGATCCGCACGAGGAGTTCCACGCGATCTATGACGAGGGCGTTCCGGCACCGGACCCGACATGCTACCTCGCAGCGACCTCGCGCACTGACCCGACCAGCGCACCGGAAGGTGGCGAAGCCCTGTATGTGCTTGTACATACGCCCTATCTGCGGCCCGGCCAGGACTGGACAAAGATGTTCCCCGGCTATCGCCAGGTGATCCTTGACAAGCTCAAGCGCACCGCCGGCATGCCCGACCTCGAAGAGCGCATCGTCTTCGAGCACGCCCTGACGCCGCAGGACATCCATGAGCGCTACCGCGTGCTGAATGGCGCGATTTACGGCATCAGCTCGCATGGCCGTTTTCAGGGGGCGTTCAAGCCCGCCAACCGCTCGCGCGAGCTCCAGGGCCTGTATCTGGCCGGTGGCGCCGCCCATCCCGGACCGGGCATGCCGATGGTGATGATGTCCGGCTGGATCGCGGCCGATTCCCTTGATGCGGATTCGCATATGCCGGCCGCTCGTTGATGGACACCCGTCTCAACCCGAAGCGGCGAAGGCCACGCAGGTCTTCGCTGCTTCGTTCGTTGCGGCTGTTCCCTTTAGGGACCTGCACGCATTGGACGGCGTAGCATAATCCCATGCCGCTGGAACAATCGGTTCCACCCATCTCACCGCTCACACTGCGGTTCTTCCGCCGTGTTGTGCGGAGCTACTTTCGGCGACACTTTCGCGCTGTCCTGGCGCAGAACCCTGACCGGCTGCGCGACATCCGCGGACCCCTGATCGTCTACGGGAACCACTCATCCTGGTGGGACCCGATGCTGATCATGCTGCTCGGCCGCCTGATGCTTCCGGAGCGCAACCACTACGCGCCCATTGATGCGCGTGCGCTTGAGAAATACCCCATTCTGCGCAAACTGGGCATCTTCCCTGTCGAGATGTCGTCACCACGTGGGGCTGCACAGTTTCTTCGTACCGCAGAGGCGATCCTGCGCGACAACGGTGTCCTCTGGATGACGCCGCAGGGTCGGTTTGCCGATCATCGCGAGTTCCCGCTCGCCTTCAAGCCCGGCCTGGCGGCGCTCGCACTGCGCATGCCCGAGGTGCCCCTGCTCCCCCTGGCCGTGGAGTATACGTTCTGGGATGAACGCCTGCCGGAAACCCTGCTGCATTTCGGCTCACCCTTCCATGTCTCGCCCGAGGCGACTTCAGGAGAGGCTACGCATGTGCTGGAAAACGCTCTGACGAGCGCGATGTATGCCTTGCAGAAGGCGGCCCTGACGCGCGATGCCGCAGCCTTCACCACGCTCTACACCGGTGGGCGCGGCACAGGTGGAGCGTATGGCCTGATCCGCCGCGTCGGCGACCTTCTGCGGGGTCGGCGCGCGGAGTTGGACCACACTCAACGAAGTGGCAGCTAATCTCTGCGCGTACACATCATCATGGGACAATAAACGCCAATGCTGTTCAGCCTTTTTCTCGGGGCGTCCGCCTACTGTGCCGTTGTGCCGGCGGCCCTTTTCTGCGTGAACCTGTGGCGCTTTCGATCGCCACCCATGGCATCGGGTCGCAACGCTTCGGTGTCCGTGTTGATCCCCGCGAGAGATGAAGAAGGCAATATTGGAGCGGCGCTGGACTGCGTACTTGCCAGCCAGGACGTCCGTCTTGAGGTCATCGTTCTGGATGATGATTCATCGGACCGTACCGCCGAGATCGTGCAGCGCTATGCTGCCCTGGACTCTCGCGTTCGGCTGTTGACGGGGGGTGGCCTTCCAACGGGTTGGAATGGCAAGCAACACGCGTGCTGGACGATGGCGCAACAGGCTACGCATCCATCCCTGGTATTTCTTGATGCCGATGTGAGGATCGAGCCGGCGTTATTGAGCCGCATGGCTGGGTTTCAAGCGCAGAGCCGGTCTGCCCTGGTATCCGGGTTTCCTCGCCTGATCACGATCACGTTCCTGGAAAGGCTGCTGCTGCCGTTGATTCACTTCGCGCTGCTGGCGTATTTGCCGATGGGGTGGATGCGCAAACTGCGCGGCGGGACGCGACCGTCGTTTGCGGCAGGCTGTGGCCAGTTCCTGATGGTGGATCGCGAGGCGTACTTTGCGACGGGTGGCCACAGCGCGATCCGCGAGACGATGCATGATGGACTGCTGTTGCCGAAGCTCTTTCGGACGAAAGGGTATCGCACCGATCTTGCGGACATTACGGATCTGGCGAGTGTGCGGATGTATGACTCGGCGGCAAAGGTGTGGCAGGGTTTGGCGAAGAATGCGACGGAGGGGATAGCTACCCCGGCGAAGATTGTGCCGTTGTCGCTGGTGTTATTGCTGGGGCAGGTGGTGCCGGTTGTGTTGGTTCTGGTTGTCGGCTTTGCTCTCTTGCTGCTGACGACGGTCTTTGCTGTGAGGCTTGGGGCTGCAGGCATGGATGTTCACCTTGGCGGCACGCCCGCTTCCCGGCGGATCTTAGGGTTCCTGCTGGTCGCGCTGGCCGGCAGCTATCTGCCGCGGCTTCTTGCAGTGCGCCGCTTCAAGCAGCCTTTGAGCTCGGCGTTGCTTCATCCTTTGGGTGTTCTGGTGCTGCTCGGGGTGCAGTGGTATGCGCTGGGGCGGAAGTTGTTTGGCAAGCCTGTGGGCTGGCGGCAGCGGACGTATTCGAGTGGGACTGGGGCTGAGGTGGGTAGCTCGTAGAGTTGTTGCACAGCAGGTTCCCCGTTCGGGGAATGACAAGCCAGAAGAGGAACGCGGATTCCCTGCGGGAATGACAAGAAGAAAAAGCAGATCCCTACGGGATGACAACAGGGATAGGGTGGAGGCGCTTCGAAGGGGGTTTGGACCTGCGAAGCGCCTTGCCGACCGCCG
>CAZZXY010000149.1:0-8244 GCA_964658105.1 Verrucomicrobia bacterium Tous-C9LFEB
CGCTCCTGCTCCTGCTCCATCCAGTCCATGGTCGCCGTGCCCTCATGCACCTCGCCGATACGGTGGTTTACACCCGTATAGAACAAAATGCGTTCGGTCGTCGTCGTCTTGCCCGCGTCGATGTGCGCCATGATGCCGATGTTGCGACATTTTGCGAGGGAAATTGTGCGTGCCACAGTGATTCGTCTCTTCTGCGGGCTCAGCCCGCGGTTCTTGCCTTTTCAGGCCAGGGCTGACGCCCGTGAACTTCAGCTCGCCGGGCCCTGTGTCCTGGGCCCGGCTACTGCTTCCTTACCAGCGGTAATGTGCAAAGGCCTTGTTGGCCTCAGCCATACGGTGGACGTCTTCCTTTTTCTTCATCGCGGCGCCACGACCGTTCGCCGCATCCAGCAACTCCGCTGTCAACTTCTCGACCATGCCCTTTTCGCCGCGCGAACGACCAAAGCTCACCAGCCAGCGAATAGCCAGTGAAGTACGCCGTTCGGGATTTACTTCGATTGGCACCTGGTAGTTCGCACCACCGACGCGGCGGCTCTTCACTTCCAGCATGGGCTTGACGTTCTCAACAGCCTTTTTGAACAGCTTGAGGGCATCATCTCCGCCACCCTTGGCTTCGAGGTTCGTCATCGCCTCGTAGAAGATGCTTTGCGCGGTCGACTTCTTGCCGCCCCACATCATGCTGTTCACAAACTTCGTCACCAGCGTCGACTGGTAAATCGGGTCGGCTGCGACCTCACGCTTGGCTATATGACCTTTTCTCGGCATCCTGCGTCTCTCTCTTCTTCCCCCGGCGCGGTGAACCTCTCACGCTTCCGGGCTTGTTATCTTCATTGCGTTCGTTGATCGGCGTCCGAGGGGGCGAAAAGCAGCTTTTCTGCCCACCTCGGCACCCATATTCAAGATCTACTTGGCAGCAGCCTTCGGCCGCTTCGCGCCATACTTCGACCGGCTCTGCATCCGCTTGGCCACGCCAACCGAATCCAGCGTGCCACGGACCACGTGGTACCGCACTCCCGGCAAATCCTTCACACGGCCGCCGCGGATGAGGACAATCGAGTGCTCCTGCAGGTTGTGACCGATGCCCGGGATGTAGGTTGTCACTTCAATCCCGTTGGTCAGGCGAACACGCGCGACCTTGCGGAGCGCCGAGTTCGGCTTCTTGGGGGTCTGCGTGTAAACGCGGGTGCACACGCCGCGGCGCTGGGGCGAACCCTGCAGCGCTGGCGAGGCAGTCTTGTAACGGGTGGGCGTGCGACCCTGCTTGACGAGCTGATGGAACGTAGGCACTTCGTAAACTCCTTGTTGCCAGTCCGGCAGGCTTTCGGCCTCCGGGGCTATCCGACTCACTTTGTCGAACGCGATTGCAGGGCAGCGCATTCACTCTTGCTCTCGTTGTGCCGGGTGACCGCACACGCGAAAGGCGGAGACGCAAAACGCGCTCCGGCGAACTTCTGAATCCTGCACGCGGCCAAATCACATCCACGCGACTTTTACCAGACTGCTCAGGCTTAGGAGAGGCGACGGTGGCCAAGCTGCCGGGTCTGTTCAACCCGACCTGACTCCGTTTCGTCTCTTCAGGCCCACATAGCCCTTCCTTACGGGATCCCCGCGAACAGCAGGGGGAGGAGGGTGTGCGCAGGCACTCAGACAGGCAAGTTCCCGCAACAGGCGGAACCTTCTAACTGTACCAAGGGCCCCTGCCCTCGTCAACCTTCCCCGACGCGGCCGGAGGCGCCGCTCTACTCTATCCAGCATGGCCCACGATCTCCCGCAAAACGCCATCTGGCAGGCCCTCGAAACCTCGCACAGCCACCTTGCCCTCATCCAGGGCCATTCCCGGCGCTACCCTGCCGCGGTGGCACCCTTCGCCGCGGTGGACGCCCCCACCCCCGGCGCCCTCGCCGATCTCGCGGACCTGCTCGCACCAGAAGAAAGCGTCTACCTGCTCAGCGATCGCCCACTCCGAGCTCCCGGCCTCCTCGCCGACGGCTTTCTCGCCGGCTTGCAGATGATCTTTCCCCTGGATGCGCCTCTTCCACCCCAGCTCCCGGATTTCCTTATCGAGCAGCTCGATTGCCACAACGCCTCCGAGATGCTCGACCTGATCACCGTGGCCTTCCCTGGCTTCTTCCGCCCCGAAACCTGCCGCATGGGTCCGTCTTTCGGCGTCCGTGATCCCGGGGGCGCCTTGATTGCCATGGGCGGCAACCGCCTGGCCCTGCATCCCTGGTACGAGATCAGCGGCCTTTGCAGCCATCCCTCGCGCGCCGGCCAGGGTCTCGGCACCGCTATGCTCGTCCACATCCTCACCGAGCACAGGGCCAGGGGTGTCGCGTCCTTTCTCCACGTGGGGGCCGACAACCAGAAAGCCATCGCCCTGTATCTCCGGGTCGGTTTCCGGGTCCTCCGGCACATCGAGTTGCATCGCGTGCGCCGCGCCGCTTTGTGACCGCATCCAGGGTGGTACGCTGCGGTCCATGGACCTTCCGCTGCCTCCATTCCCCTGCCGTCGCTCTCTCGCCCATGCCGCTGCCGGCCTCCTGTTCTGCACAACCGGCGCCGTGGCCCAAAACCCGGCGAACCAGACCCCGGCAAACGCACGTCCCAAGGACCCCGTCACTCGTGAGTCCCCGCAAACGCAAGCGCAGGGGCTCGATGCAAACGCGAAGGGCCAGCACATCACCGCGCCCGGCAGCGTGGCGCTCTCCCCTGACGGCACAACAATTGCCTGGACCATCCGTGGACACGAAGGCACCGCAATCCACCTCACCCAGGTAGCGCACCCCGATCCCGCGTCCGAGAAGTCCATCTCCCTCCCCGGCGCCGCCAATTGCACCTACTCCACCCCGATCTGGTCGCCCGGCGGCGGAACCCTCGCCTTTCTCTCCGATTGCGCCGCTCCCGAAGGCAAGCAATCCAAGGGCCAGCTCCAGATCTACCTCTGGTCCAAAGCCACCGGCGAAACCCGCCAGCTCACCCACCTCACCGGCGAGCTCGGGCAGCCCGCCTGGTCCCCCGACGGCAAGGCCATCGCGTTCCTCTTCGTCGAAAACGCCTCCCGCTCCGCCGGCGCCCTCGACGCCATGAAGCCCTACGCCGGCGTCATCGGCGAAGACGGCGTCGAGATCCAGCGCGTCTTCTCCGTGGACGCCGCCACCGGCCAGGGTCAGTTCCTCACACCGCTCACCTTGCACGCGTACGAATTCGATTTCTCACCGGACTCCGGCACCATCGCCTACATCGCGGCCGACGTCCCTGGTGAAAACAATTGGTGGATCGCCTCCCTCTGGGCCGCAAGCGCCAAACTCGCACCCAGCGACGTTCCCCAGCAACCCCGCCTCATCGTGAATCCGTCCAAAGTCGCCGGTTCCCTTCACGGCCTCCAGATCGCCGTCCCACGCTTCTCCCCCGACGGCCAACGTATCGCCTTCATCGGCGGCCTCATGTCCGACCAGGGCTCCACAGGCGGCGATCTCTACACTGTTCCGTCCGCCGGTGGCCAGCCCACGGACGTCACTCCAAACCTCGACGGCACCCCCAGCTACGAAGCCTGGGTCAACAACAGCACCCTGGGCCTGGTGGAAGACCGTCGCGGCCACACCCAGCTCGTGGACTGGGACGTCGACACCCACGTACCGAAAAAGAACGGCACGCACGATCTGGGCGAGGTCTCTGTCGGCGGTGGCCCCATCAAGGACGCCATCGCCTTTGCCCCCGCCCACGGAGGCACGGTCGCCTTCACCGAACAGGGCTTCACGAAGGCGCCCGAGATCTGGACCCTCGGCGCAGCCGGTCTCCACCAGCTCACCCACCTCAATGACGCCGCCAAGCCTACCGCCCGCACCGAATCCGTCGAATGGACGGACGGCGCCTTCCACGTCCAGGGCTGGCTCACCTTTCCCACGGACTACGACGCTTCCAAGAAGTATCCGGTCATCGTCTCGGTCCACGGCGGCCCCTCCGCCTCCATCACCGCACGCTGGAGCACCAAGAACCTCTGGGCCGACCACGGCTATTTCGAGCTGCAGCCCAACCCCCGCGGCAGCTTCGGCCAGGGCGAAGCCTTCACGGAAGCCAACCGCAAGGACTTCGGCTACGGCGACCTGAAGGACATCGAAGCCGGGCTCGACTTCGTGGAATCCAAGTACCCCATCGACCACGACCGCGAAGGCATCACCGGCTGGAGCTACGGCGGCTTTATGACCATGTTCTCGGTCACGCAAACTCACCGCTTCAAGGCCGCCGTTGCCGGCGCCGGTCTCTCCGACTGGCTCAGTTACTACGGCGAGAACTCCATCGACCAGTGGATGATCCCGTTCTTCGGCGCCTCCGTCTATGACGACCCAGCTGTCTACGCCAGATCCTCGGCCATCACCTACATCAAGAACGTCACCACGCCCACCCTGGTCATCGTCGGCGACCGCGACGGCGAATGCCCCGCCCCGCAGAGCTTCGAGTTCTGGCACGCCCTCCGCGCCCAGGGCGTCAAAACTCAGCTCGTCGTCTACCCCAACGAAGGCCACGGCTTCCGCGACCCCGAACACATCAAAGACCGCGACGAACGCGCCGTCAGATGGTTCGGGGACAACATGCCGGCAGCTGGCAGCGAAAAAGCGGTCAGCGGGAAAGCGGCCAACGACAAAGCTGCCGGCAGTGAGGCATCAGCACGGTAGCTCCTTGCTCCTACCTCAAGAGCTCACGCCTCACAGCTCAACGTGACGCTACTTACGTAGAAAGCCGCCTGCCCTCGGTCAGGCGGCTCAGTTCCGCACACAGAGGCTTCCCGTGCACACAAAGCATCTCAAAGATCCCCTGGTCTGGCAGAAGGCCATGGAGTTGGCAAAAGCCATTTATGGCGAGACATCTGCCTTTCCAAAAGACGAGCTCTTCAGCCTTCGCAGCCAACTCCGACGCACGGCCGTTTCCGTACCCAGCAATATTGCGGAAGGCCACGGTCACCTCACTGACAATGCTTTTCGCGTCTTTCTGGGCCACGCCAGGGGTTCTCTCTACGAGGCGGAAACGCAGATTATGCTTTCCGCCGAGCTCGGCTTCCGAAGCAAACCAGCAGCCCAGAAACTCGTAAACGACTGCAACGAAGTAGGTCGCACCCTGAACGGTCTACTTCGCTCCCTCAACCAAGCAACGCAACCAGTACCCAAAACCGGCACTTCCGCTCACCGCGCTAACCGCTGAATCCCACTCCCACGCTCACCACTTCGACGCCGACCGCTTTCCCGCCGAACAACCGCCCATTTGCCTCGCCATCCGTCAAAATCTACACTGGACGGGCGATACCCAAGGGTATGTTCGACCGTTGCTGCGCATCCGCGCCGCAACGGGGAGGTGGAATGCGGCGGTTTCTTGGTCTGGTGTTTCTTTTTCTGTTTGCTATGCCCTTTGGGCTCTCGGTTGCCGGTTGCGGCCATAAAACTCCCGTCCAGTACTGCTCCGGCAACCTCGAAGCCGGCTTTCAGGTAGGGCAGATCCACAACATCACTCTTGCCTCCAACCTCACCATCTCGGGCGAGTCGCTCAACTATGGCCAGATTGGGTCCGCGCTTTCCGCCACCGCGGAGGACTGCAACGGCGCGGCCGTCAGCGTGTCCAGCTACACCTTCAGCACGCAGGACGCCACCATCGCAGACATCAATCCAGGCACCGGGGCCATCTGCGCCGGCACATGGAATCGCAACACCGGTGGCGGCATTGCCAACTACACCGTCTGCACACCGCCCGCCGCCACGAACACCAAGCACGTCACCTACATCTATGCCCAGGCCAACGGCGTAACCAGCAACGCCATTGCGGTCTACATTCACACCCCGGTCACCGCCGTCCAGCTCGGCAATCCCACCGACGTGTCCCAATGCAGCACGACGACGGACCCCGGAACCAACTGCTGCGTTTTCAACTCCACCTCGAGCACCACCTCTGCGGTCTCCGTGCTCGACGGCTACGACGAAAAGAGCTGCGTCTCGCAGGGTGACGCCCGGCAGCTCGTGGCACGCGTCTATGACGGGGCCAACAACAACATCACCTGCCAGGTCGGTCCCGTAGCCTTCGCGCTGCAGGGGGCCACCAACATCGCCACCATTGACGCCCAGGGCAATATCACGGCGAATCAGCCCGGCTCTGGCCTGATTACGGCGACAGTCTCGAACTCCTCCTCCGCACTCAACTCCGGGTTCTTCTCCACCTGCCCACCGGCGACCATTCAGCTCTCCGCCGTCAACCAGCCCGCAGGTACCTCCAAGGTCAACGTGGCGCTCAATACGCCCCAGTCCTTCACCGCCTCGGTCTTCGACACCAACATCGACGCTGCGCATCCGACTGGCCATGCCATTACCGGGATCTCGCTCGAGTTCAACTCCACCCTGCCGGTGAACTTTCCCACCAGCGGTGGCACCGTGACTCCCGTGTTTCCGGGCACGGCGAACATCACGGCGGTCTGTAACCCCGGCACCTGCAACCCTGCCCCGTTCTCGCAGATTGGCTTCCTGGGCAACGGCAAACCCATCACCTCCAACGGCATCTCGGTGACCGCCTCCGGCACCTCGGCCAGCGTCCTCTACATGGCCAGCACACCCTCCACCGCGACGGTTAACGGTACAACCGTGACCAACGCCGGTTCTCAATACATCGTCAGCGAGGACTTCACCACTGGCCTGCTCGGCGCACCGATCAAGCTGCCCTTTGTCCCGAACTCGATGGTCATCTCGCAGGACGGCTCCACCCTGTACCTCGGCAGCCAACAGGGCCTGATGACCGTCGCAACGGCCTCCAACACGCTCGCCAATACCTTCTCTTCCGTCCAGGGCACAGTGCTGGCCGTAGCGCCCAACAACAGCTACGCCGTCGTCACAGACCCCAGCCGGCAGACCGTGTCCCTGGTCACGTCCACCGGCGCCGTCTTCTCCACCTTCAACGGCGTGGGCAAGCGAGCAGCCTGGACACCAGACAGCAGCACCCTCTACGTCCTCGCTCAAACGACCGGAGCTTCCAGCGGTGACGCGACGCCGAACCAGTTGCTGACCTACTCCACCTTCATTGGATGGCAAAGCATCAATGTGGACGAACCCTACTCGGATCTGGCCGTAACGGTGCCCGCCATAGGGGCCTACTTCGCCGGCGGCATCACCGAGGGCCGGAGCTACTGCTCCAACACCACGTTGGACAGCAGCACGCCCGCTGTGGCGACCAACAACTTCTTCCCCGTTGCGGACCAGAAAGCGATCTCCCTGGATCGGCTGACAGCCACCACGGACGGCGCGCACATCCTCGGGGCCTCGGCAAGCAATCTCGACCTCCAGGACCTGGCGGTCGCCTTGCCCGTGATCGCCGCCTGCCCCCAGCCGCCCAACCTCGTCAGCCCCGGCTACTTCAACAGCAGCCCCACGGCGCATCCCCTCACCGGCATCGCGCCGGCAGCGATCACGGGCGTAGTCTCGGCCAGCAACTCGGCAACCGCCTTCGTTACCTACACGGGTACCGGTGGCATCTTGCCGCTCTACCAGCCCGGCACAGGCCTCGTCACCAACGTGCCGCTCACGGGTGGGGCCACGGCACCCGTCGCCGGCGTCTTCAGCTCAGATGACACGACCTTCTACGCCGGCACCTCCGGTGACAACCAGGTCCACATCATCGGCGTAAAGGGCGCAGGCAGCACCGACACCGGCGTCATTACTCCCAACCTCCAGGACCCCAACGGCGGAACCGCTACCCCCAACCTCATCGCCCAGCGCGTCCGGAGAACCACCTCCTAGACCCATCATGAGCCGAGATCCCCCGCACCCGCGAAGGATCTCGGTGCCCTCCGAGCCATCATCCAGAGCATCGCCAGAGACCTCCGCGCCATCATCCAGAGCATCGCCGGAGACCTCCGCGCCATTACAACCGTCATCCTGAGCATCGCGAAGGACCTCCGTATTCTGTGTCGGGCAGCAACCCCGCTCTCGGCAGCGTCGAACCATCCTTTTCAGGGCTGGACCCCACAGCGCCCCAAGACAACATCCGGGAAGGGCGGGGCTTCAGCCCCGCCGCAAACACCCTGCGGGAACGCGCCTTCAGGCGCTGAGGTACGCTTTTCGCACTCTGCTTCGGGCAGCTCTGCAAATCTCGCCAGATCCAAACCTTCCCCAGGGCAAGACTCCACAGCCAACAGGGAACACTACTCCGCGAAGGGACCCACAGCCCCCAAGACACTATCCGGGAAGGGCGGGGCTTCAGCCCCGCCGCAAACAC
>CAZZXY010000150.1:0-7990 GCA_964658105.1 Verrucomicrobia bacterium Tous-C9LFEB
AGCACGGGCACCACAGGCGTTACCGGAAGCACGGGAACGACGGGGGCTCACGTTTACAACATCACTGTCACCGCGACCGCCGGCGGCACGCTTTCCCACGCAGTCACCCTGACACTTACCGCGCCGTAAACGAGATGCCGCCCTTGTTCGCCCTCCTTTCCAATTCGATCCTCACGAACGGTGGACCCGGCCGTAGCCGCAGTCTGTCGCGCGGGCTCACGCGGGTGCTGCTCCTCGCGGCGGCGTTTACCGGTAGCGGGGCCGCTGCGCAGGAGTCGCAGATTCCCGCTGACTTCGGCGTCACCTATCTGCAGGAGCGCACCAAGTTTGTCGGCTCCGGAACCAACCCGTACTTTATGCTGCGGGGCGCCAAGGTCGACTACGCCTATAGCCTGGCCAAAAGCATCGGCCTGGTCATCAGCGGTAGTGGGCTCTCTACGGTTAACCTTCGCGGCTCGCTCGACGTGGAGCAGATCTCCGTGATGGCCGGTCCGCGCTACACCTGGAACTGGGGCCACATCACGCCCACAGCGACCACGCGCAAGGGTGGCCTGTTCGTGGAAGGCAAGGTCGGGTATGTGATCGCGACGTCTGGTTCCTACCCGGTCAACGGCATTCTCCTGGACCATGCCTCGGCGCTGACGTACCTGGGTGGCGTCGGTGTGAATGTTCATCTGTATGACCGCTTTGAACTGCGCGCGGTTGAGCTCGAATATGTGCGGAACCAGTTGCCCAACGGTGGAACGAACGTGCAAAACAGCATCCGGCTGGGCTCAGGAATCAACTTCCATTTCGGCCTGTAGCTCGTCCTCCAGGTGCAGGGAAGGCCTCAAGCCGGACCTTTGAGGCTTACTGGTTTCCAGGCGCCGGCATGATCGCACAGTCAGCGAGTTCCCGGGGGCACGTGTCCGCGAATGCCTCGACCCGCATCCTACTGCATGCGATGGAAGCACGAGATATCCATCAAGTAGCCGAGACAACGCCAGCCATTGGTCTTGAGGATCGTCTGCGTCTGTTGATCGACACGGGTCTGCTGCTCAGTTCAGAGCGCAGCCTCGATGTGATCGTGCAGGCCGCGCTGGACGCCGGACTTGCCCTTTGCGGCGCGGCGTATGGAGCCTTTTTCTACAACAATCTGGGCGAAGACGGTGAAACGTACCAGCTGTACAAGATCTCCGGCGTGGACCCGGAGTTGTTCTCGGGCTTCCCCATGCCAAGACCAACCGCGGTCTTCGCGCCGACCTTCTATGGGCAAACGATCATCCGCTCCGATGACGTAACGGCGGATCCGCGGTACGCCCGCAATGCTCCCCTGAACGGCATGCCGGCCGGTCATCTCGCGGTGCACAGCTACCTCGCCGTGCCCGTGCGCAGCCGTGGCGGGCAGGTGTTTGGCGCATTGTTGTACGGTCATCCGGAAAAAGCGGTTTTCAAGTACGAGGCAGAAAGCCTGGTAGCGACCATCGCCGCGCAGGCTGCGGTCGCCATCGAAAACTTTCGCCTGACCGAGAGCCTCAAGCACGAAATTGCCATCACCGACGCGGCGCGTGCCGACCAGCGATCGACCGATCGCCGCCTGCGACAGGCCCTGGATGCAGCGCAGCTCGGCACCTGGATCTGGGACGCATCCACAGGCCTTATCGACTTCGACGAGCGTGCCGCCGAGCTTTTCGCTGTGCAGCCGCACGTGCCCCTGTCGCGCGATCAACTTTGGGGGGAAAGAGTGCTCGAGGACGACCACTCCGAGAGCCCTCGCGATTTCCGGAGCGTGCTCGATTCAGGCGTCCCGTACGTTGCGGAGTACCGCATTCATCTCGAAGACGGAACGCTGCGCTGGATTGCCTCCAGTGGCATCCCGACGGTCGATCCGGCCACGGGCCAGAGCATTGGCATGGCCGGAACCGTCCAGGACATCTCCATGCGGAAGAATCAGGAGGAGTCGCTACGCCAGAGCGAAAAGCTGGCAGCCACGGGCCGTCTTGCCGCAACGATCGCGCATGAGATCAACAATCCGCTGGAGGCCGTGACGAACCTGATCTACCTGGCCAAGACGGACCCCACCACCCCCGGGCCGGTGCAGCGGATGCTGGAAACCGCGGACAGCGAACTGGCGCGTGTGGCCCAGATTGCCCAGCAGACGCTCGGTTTCTACCGTGATACCACCAACCCCGTCAGCATCGACATCAACGAGCTGCTGGGCGCTGTTGTGGACCTGTTTGGGCGGAAACTCGCCGTCAAGCGTCTGCGGGTCACGCTGGATCTGGATCCTGGCCTGTCCATCGTGGGGCTGCAGGGCGAGATTCGCCAGGTAGTTTCCAATCTCCTTGTAAACGCCATTGATGCCTCACCCAACAGCGGCAGCGCAATCCGGATTCGTGCACGGCATCGTCACCGCAACGGTCGTAAGGGAGTTTCGGTCATGATTTCCGATGGGGGCAGTGGCATTCCGACCCACGTTCGCAGTCGGCTTTTCACCCCTTTTGTGACGACGAAGCAGAGCCGCGGCACCGGTCTCGGGTTGTGGGTGACGCGCGGCATGGTCGAAAAACATGGCGGCACCGTTCGCTTCCGCTCCTGCACGGACACGCCCGCCGGAACCGTGTTCCGGGTGTACCTTCCACAAAGCAGTGTGGACAAGTCTTTTGGGTCCCCCGGCTCCGCAATTCTCCAGTAAACTTGCCTTCGGGAGTTGCCCCGTCCGGACTATTTGGACGGGCGGTTCCGCTCAAAGTGCGGTTCCGGGTCCCGTGCGCTAGGCTCCGTCATCCGCCTGTTCAGGCCAAATGATGATCCCTTATCTGTTTGTGAATGAAAGCCAATCGCTGACGCCCTGTTCCAATGCGGTTTCGGACGAGGGTGCCGGGAATGTTCCCCCTGCGCCGCGCATTCTCGTCGTGGACGACGAGGTGCTCATCGCGGACACGATCGTGCAAATCCTGAACCGGAGCGGCTTTATCGCTGAAGCTGCCTACTCCGGGGTGCAGGCCATTGAGCTCGCGAGACTGCACTGTCCCGAACTCGTGCTGTCCGACGTAATGATGCCGCATGTGGATGGGGTCGAGGCCGCCATTGCTATCCGCGAGACCTGTCCCGACACGCGCATCGTGCTCTTCAGCGGCCAGGCAGCCACCGTCGAGATCCTGGCCCGAGCCCGCGCGCGTGGACATGAATTTGAGCTTTTACCCAAGCCCATTCATCCGACGCAGCTGATCAAGCACCTGCGAAAATAGCCGGCTTTCAGAACCCTGGCCGATCCTGGAGAGCTTGTGTCGTTATGCGATGCAAGCTCTTCGCGTCTCATCCCACATCTCCGGCGTCATATGGTGAACCGAGGACGACTCATGCCCAATCAGCTTCCTATCGCGATCTATTACGAGCAGCCTCACTGGTTCAAGCCGCTGTTCGCCGAGCTGGACCGTCGCGGCACACCCTACGTAAAGCTCTTCGCTCCCGAGCACTTCTACGATCCAGCGGATCATCCCGAAGAGAAATACTCCCTTGTCTTCAACCGCATGAGCCCGTCGGCCTGGAACCGCGACCATGGCGACCAGATCTTCTACACTCTCGGCTTCCTGGAGCATCTGCAGTCCCGGGGCGTGAAGGTACTGAATGGCATGAAGGCGTTCAGCTCCGAGCTGTCCAAGGCTGGGCAGCTGGTCCTGATGGAGAAGCTTGGCGTGCCCTACCCCAGGGCTCGCGTGATTCACCGGCCGGAGCAGGCGATCGCCGCGGCAGAAGGCCTGCGCTGGCCCATTGTGGTCAAGCCCAACATCGGTGGGTCCGGTGCCGGCGTGAAGCGGTTTGACGGCGCCTCGCAGCTGCGTCATGCGATCGAGTCCGAAGCAGGTTCTCCGGACGCCCTGCAGTTTGGCCTGGATGCCACGGCGCTCGTTCAGGAGTTTATCCCCGCACAGGACAGCCACATCGTCCGCGTCGAGGTCCTGAATGGCAAGTTTCTCTACGCGATCAAGGTCCACATCACCGGCGAGACCTTTGACCTGTGCCCAGCCGACATCTGCCGGACAACCAGCGGCACGGACCTCAATCGCGGAGCCTGTGCGATCGACGCGCCGAAGTCCGGCATCACCGTCGAGGCCTTCACCCCTCCCCCGGAGGCCATCGCCGATGTCGAAGAGATCATGAAGCACTCCGGCATCGATATCGGCGGTGTCGAGTACATCACCGATTCTCGCGACGGCCAGCGCTACTACTACGACACCAACGCCCTTTCGAACTTCGTTGCCGACGGCCCGAACGTAATCGGCTTCGATCCCTTCGTGAAGCTGGTGGACTGGCTCGAGGCCGAAGCTGGACTTGAACTCTCTGTGTTCACCGGCCGATCCCCCGAAGAGCAACACGCGCTGGCAGCAGAGCTCGCGAACAGCTAGCCTCTCCCTAAAACAGAAGCGGCGCCTTCTCCAACTGGGAGAGGGCACCGCTTTACCTTCTGCGTTGAACCGTTACTTCTTGCTCTTGGCAGGCGGCTTGATGGTGGTCTTGGTTGCGGTTGTCTTGCGGCCTTCCTGGGCGGAAGCGCCGGGGCTATCAGGGGTGCTGCCCTGGAAGCGCGAGTGCAATCCGTCCCCAGGCTGCAGGGGAGAGATGCCGCCCTTGGCCATCAGCTGTGCGGCGATCTCGTAAATCTCCTCCGGTGCATAATCCGGCGAGAAGATGGTGGGGCACTCACCGACGACTGGACCCTCCTCGGCGTAATCTGGCGCACCCGGAATCACTTCCAGCGGCTCGCCATCTGCCCAGTCCGCCGGGCCTGACCAGACACCCGCCACGTCAGCGTATTCGCCTTCGTTGGAGAACGTATACAGCTTGCGATGACTGCCAATCTCCTGCCACCTGCGTGCCTCGGGGATCTTGGCATCGTCGATGTTCGGTGTGGGCAGCATCTTGGTTACTTCGACGCCCGTGATCTTGCGCAGTGCCAGCGCATAGGCAGCCTGGTGAACGCCACCGCGCACCATCAGGTAGCCAATAACGTTGCGAGCCGCTGCGTTGGTCGTCATCTGGTAGCAGCGATGCTTATGCATGCGTGCACCTGTTTCGAGAAAGAAGTTATGCAACAGATCCGCAACCAGGTTGCCGGAGCTGAATACATGCTCACCGGACCAGAAGTGACCCATGGAGTCCATCACCTGGTGACCGCCGCCGCCCACAATGGTGTGGTGGGTGTTGCGAAGATTCTTCGCATCACTCAGGGGCGCATCCACGGACTCGCCCGGAGGAACCGAGTCCTCGAGCATCAGGTTGATGGCGTGGGAGATAAGCTCTACGTGGCCAAGCTCCTCCGCCGTAATGGAGGCAACCAGGTCATAGAAGGGCTTGAGCTTCTTTTTCTCTTTGAAGCCAAACGACTGGTGAAGGTAGTTGTTCAGCGTCGACATTTCGCCGAACTTGCCGCCAAGAAGTTCCTGGATGGCAGCGGCTCCATTCGGGTCTGGGCTGGCGGGCTTTTCTAACGGAATCAAGAGCTTTTCGGAACGATAAAACATAGAACCTCGTGTCGGTCGTGCAGGGTAAGGGGGAGGAGACTGCGCGACCTGCGACACAGGTAAGCGCCTCTGAAACAGAGCAGTCTTTGTTGGGATGCAGGAAGAGGGTCGTCTCGGACAGGGAGTAAGAAGAATTCCCGAAATATGCGCGCAGGCCGGGTTCCGAGGCTTACAGCTTCGTATCGCCGCCGTCCAACCCGTATCGGATTGCACCTGTTCGCCGCAGGAGGTCATCGTGAAAACGTTCCTGATCCTCACCAGTGTGTTTGTCGCAACCTTTCCGCTGTCTGCACAAACCCCGGCCAAGGCGGCGCCCCGGTCGCTGGAGACAAGCCCGGTCATCACCGAGTCCTCTGTTTCCGGTCAGAACTGCCCCGTCGCCCTGAATGCCAGTCGCGATCCAGACATCGGTATGGTCCAGACCGCGCCTGACAGATCCCATGTTCAGGGCGCGCGCCAGCAGGGTCTGCGCCTTTACCTTGAGCCTTCCGACCTACACGGCATCGCGGAGGCAGACTTCACGGTCCACGGGATGATCGGTGCCCAGATGATCCCCGCTGGTACGCGAAGCCGACGACACGCTACGGAGGACTTCCACGTCTCCCTCACCTCCGGTGAGGACCACCGTTTCGCCTCAACCGTCTACATGAAGCGGCTGACCGGCATCGACTACATCGAGCTGAGCGCCATCAGGTTTGCCGATGGCACCGAGTGGCACCGCTCCGCGAACTCCGCATGCCGTGTCACCCCCAACGGCTTCAAGCTGGTCGCGTCGAGTCGATAGCTCAGCCCCGGGAACGTTCCGATGCGGCGCGTCGCGGGCATCCCTCGAGATAGGCCTGCACCACGCGAATCAACTCCCGCCGGAACGGCTCGAAGTTCCGGCGCGGCGCGTCAGACTCCACCAGCTGGCGACTGATGCCGGCCAGCAGTCCCTGCACCATGGTCGTCACCAGTGCGAGCTCTTCGCAGGGACCATCGCTGGCTGTCCCGAACAGACCGCAGATGGCCTCGTGTGTATCCCGCTTCATCCCTTGCGCGATCTCGACGCCGTCCAGATCAGACCCGACCGCATACAGCGCCACGCTGGTCTGCTCATCCTTCAGCTTCGCGGCCAGAAACGCACCCGCCAGCGCGGCACCCATCTCGGCCAGCGGCTTGCCTCGCTCGGACTCGCAAACCTGTTCCACCGCCGCGCGGATGTCGTCAAAGTGCCGGCGCAGCGCAGCCTGCAGCAACGAGCTCTTGTTCGGGAAGTATTGGTACAGCGTGCCGACCGAGACTCCGGCCCGCATGGCCACCCGCGTGGTGGTCAGCCGCTCCTTGCCCACGGCCAGCAAAACCTGAACAGTGGCTTCCAGGATGGCGTCGACGCTGGCTGCGGAACGCGCCTGCACCGGTGATTTGCGCGGTTCTAAAAGGACTTGCGACGGCTGTGCCAAATGCGAACTCCCCACGACAATTCCACCTCATCTAACCACACGTGATCCGGACACGCACCAGCACGCGCCGTTCACAGGAGCAGACACGATGACGACACAAACAGAACTCGGCGGCAGCTTCACGCTCCCCGGCACGGATCTCACCATCAGCCGCATGGGCTATGGCGCCATGCAGCTCGCCGGCCCCGGCGTTTTTGGTCCGCCACGCGACCGGAACGAAGCGATTGCCGTGCTACGCGAAGCGATAGAAAGCGGCGTCGATCACATCGACACCTCCGACTTCTACGGCCCACACATCACCAACCAGATCATCAAGGAAGCGCTGCATCCCTACGGCGGCGACGTTGTGCTCGTCACCAAGGTCGGCGCACGCCGCAGCGATGATGCAGGCTGGCATCCCGCCATCTCGCGCGAGGAGATCACCTCTGCGGTCCACGACAATCTGCGCAACCTCGGTCAGGATCGGCTCGACGTCGTGAACATGCGCGTGATGACTCCCAAGGTCGACATCACCGCGCCCTTCACCGTGCTCGCCGAACTACAGCAAGCGGGCCACATCGCGCACCTGGGCGTCAGCAACGTCACGCCCGCGCAGTACGAAGCCGCGAAGAAGATCGCGCCAGTCGTTTGCGTGCAGAACCTGTACAACGTGGCCTACCGCGACGACGACGCGTTTGTACACAAGCTTGCCGCTGAAGGCGTGCCGTACATGCCCTATTTCCCGCTGGGCGGCTTCAATCCGCTGCAGTCCACCACGCTCGCTGACGCTGCGTCCTCCGCCGGCGCCACGCCCATGCAGGTCGCGCTCGCCTGGCTGCTCGGGCACGCACCTAACATTTGCCTTATCCCTGGCACCTCGTCCCGCGCCCACCTCCGCGAGAACCTCGCGGCCGCCTCGCTGCAGCTGACACCAGAGGCCAAGAGCAAGCTTGACGGCCTCGGTGCAGCGAAGGAGTGGGCACCGCCGCATCGGTAGAGGCTGGCTTGTGGCTTGTGGCTTGGTTGGAGTGCCGCGCGTAGCGAACGGTGTTCCGGCACTGGCCG
>CAZZXY010000151.1:0-7891 GCA_964658105.1 Verrucomicrobia bacterium Tous-C9LFEB
GCATTCGGCTGTTAACCGAAGGGTTGTAGGTTCGAGTCCTACCTCAGGAGCCATTCTTCCCCTTACATTCATTTGCGCTCGCGCTCGACGCCTTGTTCTGGAGACAGGACGAAGCGGAGAAGCTTGTCCGTTGCCTTGCGTATCCCGATGCGCGGCGTGGCTTCCGCTGTGGCTGGGGAGCACCCGTCACTGACGATGTGCAGCCGGGAGCGCGATGAAGTGACGTCTGCGCCGTTGGTGTTGGCGCGTGTGATCCCGAGCGCCTGACAAAGCCGTCCGGGGCCGCCGGTCAGCTGCTGTGCTTTGGCCGCCACGGGGAGTCCGCGCAGCCTTCTCATCGTGTCTACCCCGTGAAGCGGAGCCAGTGCGCGAAAGAGTACGCCGCCAGGCTGGCCCTCCGGCAGGCAGGACACGTTCAGGCAGAAGTGCATGCCGTAGACGAAGTACACGTATGCGAACCCAGGTGGCCCAAAGAGAACCGCATTGCGCTCAGTGCGACCGACGGCTGCGTGTGAGGCGGGGTCGTCCAGGCCGAGATACGCCTCCACCTCGATGATGCGCCCGCTTAGTTTTTCCTCGTCGTACCGGTGCACGAGGACTTTTCCGAGCAGTGCACGCGCGACGACCTCGGGCGACCGATCGTAAAAGGCACGGGGAAGAACCTCGGTGGTGAGCGTTGTTTCCATTGCTTTGGGACGCATCTGGCAGGGCCGGGTCTGGGTCGTGTTGCTTGTGGCTGGTGAGACGTGCGGGTCGCGTCGGGCAGACGATCGTGCGCCCCAAAACGGACGCTCTTCGGTGCCCATTGGTGGTTCGGCTCAAACCGCTGGGAAGGTCAAAGCATCACAACAGGTATGTTCCCTGATGTGCGGTGTTTCCGGTGTGCTGACGATCTTCAGGATGCGAGGCGCCTGGCGTGAAGATCGTGATCTTTGGTCTCACTGTATCGTCGTCGTGGGGCAATGGCCATGCGACTCTTTGGCGATCGCTGATCAAGGCGCTGCTGCGGCGTGGGCACACCGTAACGTTCTACGAGAAGGATGTTTCGTACTACGCCAGCACGCGCGATCTTTGGGCCCTGCCGACCGGCGGGACTTTGCGGCTCTACGAGTCTCTCGGGGCGATTCGGGGAGAGGCGGAACTGGAACTCCGGGACTCAGACCTCGCGGTGGTGACGAGCTATTGCCCGGATGGACCCGCGGCTGCGGCGCTGGTTCTGCAGTACGCACGTGGTGTGCGCGCCTTCTATGACATGGATACGCCGGTGACGCTGGATTGCCTGCGCTCCGCAACTCCGGTAGCGTACCTGCCCCCGGAAGGGCTGGGAGCGTTCGACCTGGTGCTCAGCTATACCGGCGGACGGGCATTGGACGAGCTGCGGACGCGGCTGGGCGCTCGTGTCGTCGCGCCGCTTTATGGGAGCGTCGATCCCGAGACACACCATCCCGTACCGCCCGTTGAAGCCTTTCGAGCGCAGTTGTCCTACCTTGGGACCTTTGCGGAGGACCGGCAGCGCGGCGTGGAGACCCTGTTCGTAGACCCAGCGCGCCGCATGTCCGAAGATCGCTTCCTGATTGGCGGAGCGCAGTACCCGGAAAGCTTTCCCTGGACGAACAACATCTTCTTCACCGGCCATCTTGAGCCGGCACAGCACCCGGCGTTCTTTTGCTCTGGCCGCGCTACCCTGAACGTCACGCGAAGAGCTATGGCCGAGTACGGGTACTGCCCGTCGGGCCGTTTGTTTGAGGCTGCCGCTTGTGGCGTGCCTCTGCTGACCGACGGATGGGAGGGCCTGGAGCAGTTCTTTACCCCGGGCGAGCAGATCCTCCGCGTGGACACAGCAGAGGACGTGCTCGGGACGTTATGCTTGTCCGACGTGGAGCTGGCGCGAGTGAGTGCGGCAGCCCTTGAGCGCGTGCTGCGTGAGCATACGAATGATCAGCGTGTCGTGGATCTGGAGAGATGCCTGAGCCAGGTGGGTCAGGATCTAACCGCCACGGCAAAGGTTTAGGGAGCAGCGACGAAGCGATGTGGGGCATTATTCCAGCAGCCGGCGCAGGGAGCCGGATTCAGCCGTTGGCCTTTTCCAAGGAGCTGTTGCCCGTGGGCAGCCGTGTTGAGGGAGACAGCGAGCGGCCGCGCGCTGTCAGCGAATACCTGGTAGAGCGCATGATTCGGGGTGGGGCAGACAAGCTCTGCTTTGTGATCTCCCCGGGCAAAACGGACATCCTGGAGTACTACGGATCGCGACTCTGGGGAGCCGACATCGCCTATGTGGTGCAGGGTCAGCCGGGTGGTTTATGCGACGCGATCTTCCGGGCCCTGCCATTGATTCATCCCGAGGAAAGCGTCCTGATCGGGCTGCCGGATACCGTGTGGTCGCCGGAAGACGGTCTGGCACAGCTTCCCGACGACTGCCTGTCCTTCCTGCTGTTTCCTGTGGGGAGCCCGGAGCTGTTCGATGCCGTCGTGACGAATGATCAGGGCTTCGTGCGTGAGATCCAGGTGAAGCAGAAGGACGCTGCTTCGAACTGGATCTGGGGTGCAATCAAGATGCCCGGACGCGTACTGCATGCCTTGCATGCCCTGTGGTGCCGGCCGGAGCGACACGACGAGTACATCGGAACGCTGGTGAATGCGTGGTTGAATGAGGGCGGGCAGGCCAAAGGATTGCGGGTAGGCGAAGCGTATGTTGACGTAGGCACGCTGCATGGGTATCGCTCGGCGATACGCTTACTACAGGAGGGTGTGCCGCTGGTCGCGGAACGCTCGTCCGTACAGAAGACGGAGAAGGCAGAACAGGATGATCGAGACACAGTCGTTGCCGGATAACAGCGTGGGCCTGGAGTTGAGTGAAAGCGAGCTGCGGCAGCGCATCGAAAAGCTTGGACCGTGGTTCCACAACCTTCGGCTGCGCGGGATTGAGACAGCACCGGAACACTTTCTGGGCAACTATCCAGAGGTGAAATTCGAGAGCTTTCGCTCTGCGCTGCCGGAGGACATGACCGGAAAGAGCGTGCTGGACATCGGCTGCAACGCGGGCTTCTATTCGTTTGAAATGAAGCGTCGCGGTGCGGAGCGTGTTCTGGGCATCGACACCGATCCAGGCTATCTGCAGCAGGCGCGCTTCGCGGCTGAAGTGACCGGCGTGGATGTGGAGTTTCGGCAGCTGCCCGTCTGGGAGGTTGCGCGGCTTGGTGAGAAGTTCGACCTCGTGATCTTTATGGGCGTGCTCTACCATCTGCGGCACCCGTTGCTGGCCCTGGACCTGATCCATGCGCACGTTGCCAAGGATCTGCTGCTCTTCCAGAGCATGCAACGGGGAAGCCGCGACCTGGCCGCCGTGGAAGAGGATTACGACTTCAATGAGTCGGCACCGTTTGATGAGCCGGGGTACCCGAAGCTGCACTTCATTGAGCAGCGTTACTCGCACGACGAGACGAACTGGTGGGTGCCGAATCGTGCGTGTACGGAGGCCATGCTGCGTTCCTCGGGCTTTGCCATCAAGGCGCAGCCGGAACACGAGGTCTACCTGTGCCAGTGGCAACCCGTACTGACGCCGCCGGATGGGCCGCACGCTGTTTACCCGGCATTGACCCCCATGGCTCACGAACAGGAGTAGCGCGCCGTGGGACGGATGCTCGAGGAGTTGACCGGCGACGCGCTTGCGGACGTAGCGGACGCGGCGCTTGCGAGGGAAGAGCTGTCGACGGCGATTGCTCTCTTCAACCGCGCTGAGCCCGGCGTGACCGATCCGGATCGTTGCGCCGGGGGGCGGTGGATGGCCTCCATGCTCGCCGGCGACTTCCAGGCAGCCTGGCTTGAGAGCGACGCCATCCGCCGGCGAGGCAGCCCTGACCCTCACCGCTTTTGGAATGGCGAGGACCTCCGCGGCCGACGGTTGATGCTGCGCTGTCTGCATGGCTTCGGCGATGCGGTCCAGACATTTCGCTTTCTGCCTCGGCTACGGGACCTGGTGTCAGAGCTGATCGTTGAGGTGCCGCCGCGCCTGCTGGACCTGGCACCCTGCTTCGACGGTATGGGGCGCGTGATCACGTGGGGCGAGGGTGCGCCAGCCCGAACGCCTGAGTGGGATGTGCAGATGGAGATCATGGAAGTGCCCTATGCACTCAGGGTCTCAGCGACGGACCTCACACCGCAGGGGGGATACCTCCATCTCCCGGAGGCCGAGAGGGTGCGCGTAGCCGAGGTGCTCGGGAGGCGAGCCCAGCCTCGTGTCGGCCTGGTGTGGGGCTCTGGCTCATGGAACCCGTCGCGATCCATACCGTTTGCGGCGTTCAGTGCGCTGCTGGATGTCGAAGGCGTGGAGTTCTGGAGCCTGCAAGGGGAACCGGAACGTCAGGCATGGCTGGCCCGCGGCGAACAGGGCCGATGCCGCGACATCAATACCTGTGGCGATGGCATTCTGACGCTGGCCGCAGCGATCGAGCAGTTCGACCTCCTCATCACGGTGGACACGCTGGCAGCTCACCTTGCGGGAGCACTGGGTGTCCCTTGCTGGTTGCTGCTGCAGCACCGTGCGGACTGGCGCTGGATGAGCGGCCGCGAGGATTCACCGTGGTACCCCAGTCTGCGGCTGATGCGGCAACCCAAAGCAGGGGACTGGACCGGCTTGCTGCAACAGGTGCGACGGGAACTCCTCGCCAGGGTGCAAGGTTGAGAGATTTTACGAGGAGGACGAAATTGGTTGAAACACAGAAGCTTTCGCGGGCCTGGGACGAATTCGAAGCGTATTTGTTCGACATCGATGGGACTTTGCTCAACTGTGGGGATGCCGTGCACTACTTCGCCTTTTGCGACGCGCTCAGTGCCGTAGCGGGCAGACCGCTGAACCTGGACGGCGTGGTGACGCACGGGAATACGGATGAGGGGATCCTCCGTGACGCCTTTACCCTGGCCCATGTGGAAGAGACGGTTTGGCGCAGCCAGCTTCCGGAGATCCGCGATCGGGTCGGGACGCAGGTGGAGCAGAACAGGGCGGAGCTGCGGATCGATGTTCTGCCGGGCGTCCCGCGGGTGTTGCAGCACCTCGTCGATCGCGGTGCGGTGCTCTCGACGGCGACCGGAAACCTGGCGCGTGTGGGTGAGGTGAAGCTGAGCCAGTGCGACCTCCTGCACTTCTTCGGTCATGGCGGATGGAGCGATGGCTGCGAGAGCCGGAGTGAGGTGTTTCGCCGTGCCCTGGAAGCCCTGCGGGATCGACTTGGGAAGAACATCAGCGTGTGTGTGGTGGGGGATACCCCTGCCGATGTCCAGGCGGCTCATAGGAACGGCCTGGAGGTGATTGCGGTTGCAACTGGTATCTTCTCCAGCCAGGAACTTCAGGCAGAAGGCCCTGAGCTGTGCGTCAGTACGCTTGAGGATCTGCTCTAGGGGCTTTCAACTCTGGCGTGAAACACCTTGGGCTAGAGCCTCTACAGCGGGGAAGAGGCTGGCATCCGGCAGACGGAAAATGTTGGCTGCCAATGTGTCCATCAGGAAGGCCATACCCAGGCAGAGACCAAGACCACCAAAGCTCACTAAAAAAACACTCACCATCACGCTGAACTCCCTGGAAGAGCTTCGCCTAGATGGGCAATGCGCACCAGATCACAGCAGTGCTGGCGACAGATGACTACGGTACCGTGCGGTTCGATCCGCGGCATCGGTTGCCGCAAACTCGGCCTACTGTCCTCATTTCCGAGCAAGCGAGATATGTCTCTCGATCTTGGCATCTCACGCGACACAAGCGGCCTAGCGCCCCGTCTTGCAGGACGGAGTCGCAAGGTGCCCCAATACACAGGTAAGGTTGTCTGGTTCAACAATGCGAAGGGTTTCGGGTTCCTTTCGCATGAAGGCGGCTCGGACGTTTTTGTCCATTTCTCAGCCATACGGAGCGACGGCTACAAAGCCTTGAAAGAGAATGATCCCGTCGAATTCGACGTCGAAACCGGAACAAGCGGCAAGGCGCAGGCTGCAAACGTCAAAGTGCTCAAGGACATCCTGCCCCCCGGCAGACCGGAGGGCTGATCGAGAAAGCTGTGGCTTAAGGCCACTCGCTACCATTTCAGCAGCGGGGCGGGTCCCCGTGGATCCGACGCTCCTCTGAGCGTCGGACTTTACGCGTTTTTGAGCTGGTTCTAGAAACGGACTGCAAACTTGGCTTGGTTCTGCCATCGGCAAAAAACTCCTGTCACGTTACCAAAGTTTTCTTGTCACGTTCGTGTCGGGTACTTAGGATGGGCAAAATTTCAAATTGTCACAGCCCCGATACCCTGCTCTGCAGGTGCAGGAACAGTCGTTGCTACCAAGGCGAAACACCATTCCACGAGGCCCGAGATGCTGTTTACCCCACTCTTCATCCTGATTGCCCTTGCCGTGAAGAAGTACCGGGGCCGCCAGGCTCTTTTTCAGGGGCGCCGGTCTGAACTTACCAGCCAACACATCTTGCCCCATGCCCTGAAGTGACAAAGTTGCGAATGAGAACCCGCGCGTCGGCACTCCTTGCTACGCGCGTAAATATCTTTCGTTTTCAGCGTTCCGGGGAAGATAGCTATGTCAGAAACGTACACGTCAGCCGTTCAGAAACTCCCACGTTATTTCAACGGCCTTGATGGTGTCCGTGCCATTTGCGTGGCTCTCGTGGTCGCGCAACATGCGCGGGGAGCCGCCCCATACTTCTTTGGAATGCCGTTCTTCCTCGGCGTGGATGTCTTTTTCGTTCTCAGCGGGCTTCTGATTACCTCACTCCTTCTCCGTGAGGAATCCGAGACGGGCAAGATCGATCTGAAAGCCTTCTATATCCGTCGCGCTGCACGCATCTTCCCGGTGTACTACCTGGTGCTCGCGGGCTACTTTCTTGCTGCGATCACCAGCAAGATCCGGTTGCATGTCATGCTGCACTACGCGTGGGCACTCCTGCTGTTTTGTATGGACATACCCGCGAGCGAGGCGGTGACAGCAGATCGCATTCCTTTCGGAGCGACGTGGAGTTTGGGCATAGAAGAAAAGTTCTATCTGCTCTTTCCTGTGATTTGCTTTGTGCTGGTCTCCAGGCGGTATCGCGCCTATGTAATTCCTGCGCTCCTTCTCGCTTTGTCCGTCCTGTTTCACTGGCCCATGCGCGCCCACTGGATGTTTCGCGCCTACTTCGGCATCCTCGTGGGCTGCAGCACAGCCTTTGCACTGGTGTTGCACCCGCGACTTATCACGAAGGTGCCGCTGTACGCTTCCGTTCCGATCGTGCTTCTTCTGTTCGTACTCACGAAACAGGGTTGGGCCGTTGCGCTCCCTTTTGACGTTGCCGTGGCACTTGTTCTTGGTCATCTCGTCCTATGCCCCAGGACAGCCCTTTCATGGCTATTGACCAGAAGACCGCTTATAAGAGCAGGGAAGCTCTCTTACTCGATGTATCTCGTACACGCGGCCGTGCTCTCCGTTGTAGAGCACGTCCTTCGCATTCGGTCTCTGGCAAGTGCGCTGACGTGTACCCTTGCGGCGGTGCTTGGGTCTTTTGTGCTGGCTTCGCTCCTGGGTAAGTATGTGGAAGAGCCCTGCCGTATACGCGCGAAACGCTATCTGCACAACAGACAGAGGAGAGCGAGCGGCGAAAGTCGAGTACCAGCCGAATCCCAATTGGAGCTTGCAAGCTAGAGAGCGCCTGCTCTCCTACAACTGTGGGAGAGCAAGAGAAGCAGTCTTGGTGAATCGTCGTGTAAGGAAAAATCGGGACGGGGAGAAGAAGATGTCAGGCCAGCTCAAGCCCATACGGACGAGCACGGAATGATCCCGCTTTTCTCTAAGAGAAAATATGGAAGAGTCCAGAATTGTTGGAAGGATTGGTTGCGGGGGTAGGATTTGAACCTACGACCTTTGGGTTATGAGCCCAACG
>CAZZXY010000152.1:0-7771 GCA_964658105.1 Verrucomicrobia bacterium Tous-C9LFEB
CTGAATTTGAGGATTGCGGCTCTGAGTTGAAGGATGTCGGCTCTGGAATGGAGACTGTAGCTTTCTGCGTCAGGTGACGTGAATGTACGTGGCGTAGACGCTTTCTTCGACCGCGAAGAAAGGGCTGAGATGGAGGTCGCCGGTGGGCTGCGGGACGCGCCATTGTGTCGGACTGGAGCGTTCGGCCTGCAGGAGCTGGTTGGCGGTGGCGGTGGGGGAGGGTGTCATGGGTAGCAGGACCAGGGGACCCCAGCAGAGCGCCGCAAGCGACGTTTGAGGACCGCTCTTGGCTGGGAATGGCTCCAGCCGAAGCCTGCGGGGCAGGTGGAGCTCGATGCGGTCGCCGTTCCCCCAGAGCCGAGGCACACTGGCGAAGCCTCGCTCGATGCGCAAGGGCTGGGGTCGGCCGTTGACCCTGAGCGATGGTTCAGTGCACCAGGCCGGAATGCGGAGTCGCAGGGTGAAGCGCGAGGCGCGGTCCGCCTGCAGGTGGAGCGTGATGCGCTCGGCGAGTGGATAGGCACCATCCTGCGTAAGGCTCAGGTTCGCTCCGTCCGTTTGCCACCGGATCGTGGACGGGAGGTACAGATTGACCCAGAGGCCACCGTCCGGCTCAGGGTCGAGCAGATAGCTGTTGATGCCGTAGTCTGCGGCTACCTGCGTGTAGGTGCCGGCACAACACGGCCAGCGATGGTTCGAGTAGACCCGGCGAGCGTCCTCATTCACGTCGGCGTAGTAGAAGGTGTGGCCGTCGGGCTGCAAGGGGAGCGCGCCAAACATGCTGTTGAAGATGACTCGTTCCATCACGTCGCCGTAGTGACCGTCGCGGGTGACCTGCAGCAGATAGCGCGAGAGCTTGAGCATGGCATAGGTGCCGCAGGGCGTTTCGAAGGAGTTGTGGGTGGAGGTGAGACTGGCGAGCAGCTTGCCGGAGCCGGGCTTCTCGAAGAGCTCATCGGGGGCCCAGCCGCCTGTGGCGTAGCTCTGCGCCTCAATCATGCGACAGCCATTGCGGGCGGCATCGAGGTGCATCTGGCTGCCATCGACAAGGAACGCCTGCATGGCCGAGCCGAGGGCGTTGACGTGGCTGTAGCCATGCAGGCCGCCGAGGACGTTGTCATTGCGGGCGAGCGGGGCGAACAGGCTATCGAGCAGGTAGGCGCGCGCCATGTCGCGATACCCGGGGCCAGCGCCGGCCTGGTAGAGCAGATACAGGTTCTCGGGGAGCGTATAGCTTTCATCCCAGGTGTAGCTGAAGTCGCGGCCCTTTCGCCAGACGCGGTCGCGTTCGAGAGCCGATCCAGGCAGGTCCCCCAAGGCGCACTGGCGCACCTTGTTGGCGATTGCGAGGGCATAGGGATCGTCAAGGAGCGTGGCCGAGTCGAGCAGGCCGATGTTGAGTTTGTCGAGGGTGTAGGCGGGATAGCGGGTGATCTCAAAGAAGTTGGGCGTGATGGCCTGCGCGAAGAGACGATGCAGGCGGAGGACGCGGCTACGGGCTGCCGCGTCGTTTTGCGCGGCAGCGAAGCGGGCCATGGCGGAGGTCCACTGGCCGAAGCAGTGGCCGGGAGCCAGACCGGCGTCGCCCGTGTGCCAGTTGTAGTCGGGCAGGTACCCGTACCAGCCACCGATGTCTCGTCCGGGGGCGGGTTGCCCTCCCATAGTGCGAAAGGGCATGAGCAGCGCGTCATCATCGAGCGTGGCGAGCACAGCCTGGGCGTTGTCGGCCTGTTGTTTCGCTACACCCCCAAGCAGGAGGACCTGGTTGTACGCCGGCGTCCGGAGACGGCCTGGTTGCCCCGTGGCGCCCCAGGCAGGGAGATGTGTGCAGGCGGTGGTGGCCGTGGCCATTTGCAGGAAGCGACGGCGGCTCAGGCGCATGCGTGCCACTGTAGCTTCTCGAGTCGAAGCTGTCCAAGCATTCCTGGCACCCAGGGTGGTGCCAGCGTTGCAAGCGTCGTGGGTTGGAGACCGCGGCTACAACTTCCGGTGAAGCGTGCTGAAGAAATCTCACGGTGAGCCGATAGAGAAAGGGAGAAGCCGACCCGAATGTCTGACATGACTACATCCCTGCCGCAGTTCCTGCCCAACGCCGCTGCCACGCGACGTGTGGCGATCTCTTCCCGACCGCTCCGACTTTGCCTGGCGCTTTCCATTGGTGCGGTCGGGCTGTATGGCGTGCTTTCGGATCGCCAGTATGTTTCAACGACGAACGCCGTGGTGTCGGCGTATCTGCTGGATGTTCGCACGCCGATCGGGGGCACCCTGCGCGATGTCCCCGCAACCGCGGGCGATGACGTGGACGCCGGGGCGCTGCTGGGCCGTGTGGGCAACGCGCTGATGGACCGTGGGCACCTGGATGACCTGCGGATCACGGAAGGTGTCGCCCAATCCCGGGCCGATGCGCTTGCGCGCGAACGTGCGTCGCTGGAAGGTGTACGCCGCGGCATGCTGCAGCGCGCTGCGCTGCACACGGAGGCGACGAGTCGGCGCATGGAGCAGCAGGTAGACGAGGCAAGCACCGTACTGGAGGCCAGAAAGGCAACGCTTGCGGAAGCCACACTGGAGCTGGACCGGGGCCGGAAGCTTGTCGGTTGGGGTGTCATCTCCCGAGCTGCGTTCGACAAACTCGTCGCCACGCAACAGGTCAGTGCCGACGAGACACGAGCGCAGGGAGCGACGCTTGCCGCTGCGCAGACGGAACTTGAGGCCGCCCGGCATGGCGTGCTTTCCGAGCCTGGCACAAACAACGATCTGGCCTACTCCGCGCAGAGAGCGGACGAGGTAACGATCAAGCTGGCTGAGAATGCGAGCGAGCTGGAGGCTGCCCGGGCGCAGGCACGCGAGGCGCACAGGGCGGTAGACGCAGAGAGCAGGCGATCCTCTCTGCTAGGCAGTTCCGAGGTACGAGCGCCCTCCTCGGGCCGCATCTGGAAGCTGAACGCCATCAACGGCGAACACGTGGAGGCCGATGCGCCGGTGGTGTCGATTGTGGACTGCCATCGGCAGTTTGTGCTCGCACAGGTGCCACAGGACAGGGTTTCCACGCTGGTGTTGAACAGCAAGGCAGAGGTGAAGTTGACGGGCGAATCGATTGCGCGCACAGGGAGAGTGATGACGGTCTCCGGAGATTCGCGGACGCACCTGGATGCCAAGCTCGCGGCCGCGCCCGTCAACGAGTCCAAGGACGACCTTGCCACGATCGTGATCCGGCTGGACTCCGCACCAGAGAAGATCGGCACGAACGCGGCCTGTCTCGTTGGCCGTACGGCCAGAGTTCGTATTCCCACACAGCCGACCAACCTGCTTTCCCTGTGGCTGTCGCAGCGGCTATAAGCCGGCGGGAGAGCCGGATCGCAGATCGCCAAAATCTCTGCATGGAGCCACGATGTTTGATCTTGCCTGCTGGGCGCCAACCTTGTTTACCCTGGGTGTCCTTTTCCTTCTTTTCGAGTTAAACGACGACACCCCTCCGTGGACGCGGGCTGTTGCCGCCGCCCTGTGCAGTGGCGTCACCCTGCGCTACATGTACTGGCGCGCGACATGCACGTTGCCCTCGCAGCAGTCTCTTCTGCAGATACTCTGGTCGCGATCCTTTCTGGCTGTAGAACTGGCCACGCTCACGAGTTCGCTGATGGTGTACTTCTTCATGTCGCGCACCGTGAGTCGCAGCGACGAGGCTACAGCGTTCGAAAACTCTGCCGATCACGACCTGCCCGCAGACGTGTTTATCGCAACCTACAACGAGCCGCGCGACATTCTGGAGCGCACCATGGTGGGTGCGATTGCCATTGAGCACCCCGACCTCCGGGTATGGCTGCTGGATGATGGCAACCGCCCATGGGCACGTGAACTGGCTGAGTCGCTGGGTGTTCATTATGTCTCCAGGGTGAAAGGCAAGCACGCCAAGGCGGGCAACATCAACAATGGCGTTCGCCAGGCCCTTGCTTCGGGCCGTGTGCCCAGCTTCTTTCTGATCCTTGATGCCGACTTCGTACCGCACCGTTCAATTCTTCGTCGTGCGCTGGGGCTGTTTCATGATCCGACAGTGGGCATCGTGCAGACGCCGCAGCACTTCTTCAACCCGGATCCGATCCAATCCAATCTCCTCTGCAGTTCTGTGTGGCCGGATGAGCAACGTTTCTTCTTTAACTGCCTGCTGCCCTCCAAGGACGCATGGGGTGCCGCGTTCTGTTGTGGCACATCGGCCGTCTTCAGAATGGAGGCATTCGTAGCGGCCGGCGGCATGGCCGTGGAGACGGTCACAGAGGACATGCTGACCACCTTCAAGTTTGAAGAGTACGGCTACCGCACCGTCTTTCTGAATGAAAGACTCAGCCTGGGCCTGGCGCCGGAGTCCCTGGTGGAGTTCATTGCGCAACGTGCACGCTGGTGCCTTGGCGCAATCCAGCAGATCTTCACGCGCTGGTCCTTTGCCGGCAAGGGACGCGTCTCCCTGATCAATCGCGTGGCTTTCTTCGACACCGTGCTGTACTGGATGTCGGGCGCAAGCTTCAAGCTCATGGTGGTCACAGCGCCTTTGCTGTACTGGTTCACCGGGACCTCCGCCCTGCATGCAACTACGCCCGATCTGATCAGGCAGCTTGGTCCGTTGGTCGCGGCCAACTTGCTCTTCATGTTCTATCTCACGAAGAACAGGGTCTTCCCCGTCATGACGGATGTCACGCAACTGCTGACAGCCGTGGTGATTGTCAGAACCATTTGTACGGGACTGGTTCGACCGTTTGGGAGAGCTTTCAAAGTGACAGCCAAGGGGCTGTCCTCGTCGGCGATCACTGTGCAGTGGAAGCTTCTCTGGCCCTACGCCGCGCTCAGCGGGACGACCCTGCTCGGCGTGCTGTGCCACACCACGCAGTTCAGCCCCGCCCACGGCACCCAGGGGTACAGCGCCAACATCCTTTGGTCGCTGGTGAACGTGGTTCTGTTGGCCCTTGCGGCCCTGGCCTGTGTTGAACCGCCTCGCCGCCGGCGCGACGAGCGATTTGCGACGTCAGAACAGGTCACACTCGTTCTAACCTCCCTCGCGGAAGAGGACAGCAACGTACCGTTCAGCGCACCCCTGCGTGTCCCTTGCTCCATGCGGGACATCTCTCTCGGGGGCGCTTCGTTGCTGGCGCCGGCTGAATGGCGCCGACTCGTCGGACCCGCCGAACTCGAGATGTATAGTGCGGCGGACGATCGTGTTCTCTGCCTGCCGACGGCCATCCTGGGACGAAACAGTGAACAGGTGCGCATCCAGTTTGCAGACGCACCCTGGGTACGTCATGCCCTTATCCGCAAGCTGTTCACCGGCGAATACCACCGGGAGGTGGATCGCGTCAGCGGTCGCCATGTGATGGCGTCGCTCACACGTGTGCTTTTTTCCTGATCCGGGTGCCTTTCGCGTTCACAAACCAAACGCACGAGGAAGTGCGAGGCCGTTTGACCTGCGCTTGCCGGGCCGCGTCGATCCGCACGGGATCGGCTCGACGGTACCCAGCGCACAGGTCTCCGAATCTACCGCCGGAAGAAGTCTTTCACCTGCTGCACGAAGACATCGCGTCCGATGTCGGAGATGGCCTCGGTGAGGGGGAGCTGCTTGGGGCAGGCCTGGACGCAGTTCTGGGCGAAGCTGCACTCCTGAACACCACCGTCGCCGGCAAGGGCACGCAGGCGGTCTTCCTTCAGCACGGAGCCCGCAGGATCCATGTTGAAGAGCTTGGCCTGCGCGATGGTGGCGGCGCCCACGAAGTTCGTGACGTCGTTGAACTGCGGGCAGACCTCCATGCAGATCGTGCAGCTGATGCAGTTGGAGAGCGGGTAGCGCTGCTCCTGAATCTGCGGCGCCTGCCGCGGGCCAGGGCCGAGGTCGTAGGAGCCGTCGATGGGTACCCAGGCCTTGACCTTCTTCAGGTTCTCGAAAAGAACCGAGCGGTCGACGGCGAGGTCGCGCACGACGGGGAACTTGGAAAGCGGGGCGAGGGTGATGGTGTTGTCGTCACCGAGGAGCTTGTCGACCAGGGCGGAGCAGGCCATCATGGCCTTGCCGTTGATGCGCATGGCGCAGCTGCCGCAGATCTCTTCGAGGCAGTTCGCGTCGTAGGCGATGGCGGTGGATTCGCGGCCATCGGTGGTGGTGGGGTTGAGCGCAATCTCGCCCAGCACCGAGGTGATGTTCATGTTCGGGCGGTAGGGGATCGCGAAGACCTCCGTCCGCGCCGGTGCGTCGGGCGTGGCCTGACGCTGCACTTTGACCTGGAACGTGCGTTTGGAGGCGGGGTGTCCCGGCGAGGTCACCTCGGCGGGCATGTGGGCGGTTTTGCTGCTGATGTCAGTCGCGATAGCTGCCATGATCCTCGTTCTCCTCTTCGCGGGCGTACACCTGGCGGGAGTCGTCCGTTGTCGGGTGCAAACCCTTGTCCCGCACGGCCTGACGGCGACCGTCGATCCATGTGCCATAGAGCACAAATGCGCCGTAAAACAGAACAGCTACGAGGGTGAGGATGATGGCGACTGTCGTGTAACTCATGCTCACCATGGCTTTCCTTGATCACCAGACCTGCCCGGAGATCAGTCCAGGTTCGGTCCCTTGTTCTCGATGGCCTGTCTTGCGGCGGCGATGCCGGCTTCTTTGCTCGCCGGGTTATCCCCTACCAGTTCGCGCTGCTTCTTCTTGGAAGCGCGGTTGTAAACGAACATGCCCGTGATGACACAAAGAAAAGCGAAGATCAGGGCGGGGTAGAGGATGTGCTTGAGTTGGTCAGGTCCGATGCCGTTCATGGTCTTTCAGATGGCGACAGCGAGCCCGAGGGTATCTGATTTGTGGGTTATGCGGCGGCGTCGTACCTCCGCGGCCGTGGAACGATGAAGGAAGTGTCGACCTCTTCGTACTCGATCTTCGGCGCGCCGTCGACAAAGGTGGCCTTGGTGGTCTTGAGGAAGCGATCGTCGTCACGGTCCGGGAAGTCCGGTTTGTAGTGAGCGCCGCGGCTCTCGTCGCGTGCGGCCGCACCCTGCACCACGACACGGCTGAGGTGGAGCATGTTGTGGAGCTGGCGGGCAAAGGCGAAGCTGGTGTTGGCCCACTGGCTCTTGTCGGAGAGGTTGATGTCCCGGAAACGTTCCTGCAACTCGACGATCTTGGCATCGGCTTCGGCCAGGCCGTCGTTGTAGCGAATGATCGTGGCGTGGCGGGTCATGGTGTCGCCGAGCTCGCGCCAGATACGGAAGGGGTTCTCCGTGCCTTTGTTGTTGAGGAGCAGGTTGTTCAGCTCCAGTTGGCGCTGCTTCTCGGAGGCATGGCCGCCGTCGCCGGCTATTGCGGGGAGTGACTTGGCGTACTGGATCGCGCAGGGGCCGGCAACGAAGCCGCCGTAGATGCAGCTGAGCAGGGAATTCGCGCCGAGGCGGTTGGCCCCGTGTATGCTGTAGTCCGCTTCGCCTGCGGCAAAGATGCCGGGGACGTTCGTCATCTGGTTAAAGTCCACCCAGAGCCCGCCCATGGTGTAGTGCATGCCCGGGAAGATCTTCATGGGGACGTCGCGCGGGTCGTCGCCGACGAACTTCTCGTAGATCTCGAGGATGCCTTCGAGCTTGCGGTTTAGCGTGGCCCGGTCAATGTGCGTCAGGTCGAGGTACACCATCGGCTGGCCGTCGATGCCAAGGTTTTCCTGGTAGACGATCCGGTGAATGGCGCGGGTCGCGATGTCGCGGGGCACGAGGTTGCCGTACTTGGGGTACCACTCCTCGAGGAAGTAGAAGCGGTCGGCCT
>CAZZXY010000153.1:0-7680 GCA_964658105.1 Verrucomicrobia bacterium Tous-C9LFEB
CACAACAAAAGCCGTCATCCTGAGCACAGCGAAGGACCCCAGTATTCCGCCCAAAAGCAGCACTCCAGCCCAAGGCAAACCTCAAGCTCCCGCTTACAAGCGGTTGAGCTCACCCAATCGAAACCGTCATCCTGAGCAAAGCGAAGGACCCCAGTATTCCGCCCAAAGCAGCACCCCAGCCCCAGGCAAACCTCAAGCCCCCGCATACAAGATGTGACCTCACCCACAAAAAGCCGTCATCCTGAGCACAGCGAAGGACCTCAGCATCGCCTCAAACAGCACCCCAGCCAAACGGTCCGCAGCCCCTTAGCCTCACCCACCAAAGCGACTCGCAACAAACCTCAACCTACCCTCGCCGTCCCTCACGCAGATCTCTCACCGCCCTCTCGACCGCAGCGCCATTGACGAGATCCGTCGGAAAAAGCATAGCGAATCCACTTAGCCCGTACTCATCGGCCGAACCGCCGACGCCCGTTCGGGCAAGGCCCAGTTCTCCTGCTTCACCACCACGTCGCGCAGGAAGCCAAGCACCTGGTTCCCATTCAAGGACGCACCCGCCGTTGGCTCCTTGCTCGGACGGAACCCCAGTGCAAAGTCAGCAGACGTTCCGGCATACGCCATCGACCAATCGGTGAAGTCACGTTCCGCGACATAGCCACTCTGCAGCACCACCAGATCCGAGTGCCGCGAATCCAGCTGCAGCCGCTCAAAGACACCCTGGACGTCGGAAAAATTGCCCTCCAGCACCTGGGCAAAGAACACGGTGTTGTAGAAGAGCGCGCCAGTTACCCCAGCCTTGGCATTGTTCTTGCGCGACGCACGCAGGATGCCCTCGATCTCCGCTTTCACGTCCCCCGCCGCGCCTCGTATGTTGTTCCGGCTGCAGTAGAGAATCTGGTAGATCTTGCCGTTCACGTCCCTACGCCCCCACGCTGATCTGTTCTTCATTTGCCACCGCAAAGCGCTCGAGCAATGCCGGCAATTCCGTTGCCGGTACAGGCCTGCCAAAGAAGTATCCCTGGGCAACATTGCAGCCGTCCGCCTCGGCATGCGCCAGCTGCGCCGGCGTTTCAATGCCTTCCGCAACAGTCGCCATGCCGATGCCTCCACCCAACGTGGCGATTGCCCGAACAATGGCCCGCTCTTTCGCGGTCCCACCCACCAGCGAGCGGTCGATCTTGATCTTGTCAAACGGTAGTTTGGCCAGTTGCCCAAGGCTCGAGTAGCCGGTTCCAAAGTCATCCATCGCCAGCCGCACACCCAGCCGGTGGAGACTATGCAGCGCGGCCACAACCATCGCCTCGTTCTTCAGCAACAATCCCTCGGTAATCTCGATCTCGATCCGGCTGCCCGAGATCCCCGCACGCCGCAACGCGGCTTCCACCGAGTGTGCAAACAACCCACTCTTGAACTGCACCGGCGATGCATTCACAGCGATCACCAGGTGCGCGGGCAGCAGCGCCGCCTGCTCGCATGCTGTGCGCAGCACCCAGTCGCCGATCATCCCCATCAGCCCGATTTCTTCGGCCAGGGGAATGAAGTTCATGGGCGGAATCCAGCCCAGATCCGGGTGCCGCCAACGCAGCAGCGCTTCAAACCCGGTCAGTGTCTGGCTCTGCACGTCCACCTGCGGCTGGTAGTGCACCTCGAACTGCTGCAGCAGCAACGCCTTGCGAAGATCCAACGACAGGGAGTGTCGTTTCTTCCGATCCTCCTCCATCGCCGGCTCAAAGAACTGCACCATCCCGATGCCCGCGGCCTTGGCACACTGCAGCGCCGCACCGGCACGTTGCAGCAAAAGCTCTGCATGCGTACCGTCTTCCGGAGCCAGCGAGACCCCGATACAGGCCGTGACGTTCACCACCTCACCCTGCACCAGGTACACCCGCTGCAACAGGTCGTTCAGCCGGTCAGCCGCGGCACCCGCCCGCATGACGGACTCCACGGTATGCAACAGAACGGCAAGCTCATCGCCCGGCAGGCGCACAACCACCTCGTGCTCGCGAACCGCAGCCTGCAGCCGTCGCTCGGCGAGCTCCAATACCTCATCCCCAATGGCATGCCCGTGCGTCTCGTTCACCAGCCGAAAATCGTCCATGCCAATACGCAGGACAGCAAAGGGCGAAGCACTGACAGGCAGCGCCGCAATGGCCATCTCAAGACATTCCACTGCGGTTCTCACCGTTCACTCCTCCAAGGCACTGCTGCACTTCTCAAGCCGGAGTCTATGAGGGGAAAACCTCTCCCTGTATCCCTCATGGGTGGGTTCGGATACAGCTTCCGCAGCGTTACCTTCGTGCCTTGGTCTCGTTCTGCGGCAGGGCACACCGCCTCCCTACAATGGTTGGGTGGCTACTCGCGTCCGCTCCTTCTGCAAGATCAACGTCGGCCTGGCTGTCGGCCCGGCACGTCCGGATGGCTTCCACGGCCTGACCACCTGCTACCAGACGCTCGCGCTGCATGACCTCGTCACGGTCTCCGCCAGGCAGTCTGCAACTACCCGCGTCACTCTCGAAACCGACCATCCCGGCGTGCCCTCCACCGCCCGCGGCGACGGGGAGCGCAACACGGCGCACAAGATGGTCGCCGGCGCTCTCGAGCGGCTCGGGATCACGGCCGAGGTGCACATCGGCCTGGAAAAGCGGCTGCCGGTCCAGGGCGGCCTCGGCGCAGGATCCGCCAACGCGGCCGCTGCCCTTCTGGGGTTGGAACGGGAGCTCGGCCTTGCCCTCCCTGCCCCCGAGCGTCTCCGTCTCGCCGCCGAGGTCGGTTCCGACGTCCCCCTTTTCCTCCTCGGGGGCACGGTTCTGGGCCTCAACCGCGGCGAAGCCGTCTACCCGCTCCCCGACTCACCAGCCCGGCCGGTGGTCGTTGCTGTCCCGTCGGTAGGGGTCTCGACCGCCCAGGCCTTCCGTGATCTCGACCGGCAAATGCCTGCCGCCAGTAGACTTCCTGTCCCTGCCGGCTTGACCCAGACCCCGTTACCGGATAGGCTAGAACAGTTGAGCCGCGTTCTGGCCTCTATGTGGACACCCACGGGAGCCGGGCGAGTAACAACCGGTATCGTTCACTCCTCTCCTTATCAGCCTGTCGGCGAAGGAAACCTGCCCAAAAGCAGCGGTGCAAGCGGAAGCCTGCATGGAGCTCAGGACGATCTGGCCGAGGACCCTTTTCTCGCGCTTGTCCGTACCGGGGTAGAGAACGACTTTGAGTCGGTTGCCTTTCGGCAACATCCTTCCCTCCGTGACATCAAGCAAGCCCTGGAGAATCCCTCGGGTACTGGCACCTCCCAGGCGCTGTATGCAGCCCTGTCCGGTTCCGGTTCGGCGCTCTTCGGCATCTACGGATCGCCTGAAGCTGCGTACGAGGCTCAACAACGTGTGCAGACTCCTGGCAACCGGGCGCTCCTGACGGAAACGCTCCCGCGCCATGAGTACTGGTTGCGAATGTTCGCGTAAGCTGGTTGTGTACCGCGCGAACCTCTCCCTGGCACACGGTGACGATGGTTCGCAAAGCGTGTCCTCTGGCAAGGCCGGAGACCACTGGGCGATCGACTAACGGTAGGTCATCTGCCTTTGACGCAGACAGTCCAGGTTCGAATCCTGGTCGCCCAACCAATCTCTGGTCGACGCCCGATGTGAACCCGAGAACAAAATGGGAGCTTTTGAAATCGACGGCAGTTCCAAACCGGACTGCCTGAAGTTGAGCAAGGCCCGCCCCGTAGCACCGGGCGGCGAAAGCAAAGGAAGATACGGCCGGGCGCGAAAGGCAACAAGCCGCACCCGGATCGCGATGGAACCGCAGTCGCAGCAAGTCGCAACACCCGGCAGCACAACGCGCTGCCGGCAGCCTTCAACCAGCTGTACGAAGCTCTCTTCAGGTCAACCAACCTCACGGAGTCTCCAGGCGTGGCGAACGAAAACGGTATGACAGCGGTTCCATTCCCCAGTTCTACGAATCAAGGCAACGAGGCCAGCGCGCAAACCGCTGTCCTCGAACCTACCCAGCAGGCCCCGGAAACGGCGGCGGCTGCAGTCACTCCCGGCAGCAAGCCGGCGCCCCAGGCCAAACGGCCCACCAAACTCAGTGAAGACAAACACTTCAAAATCGTCTCCGGCTCCGCCAATCGCGCGCTCGCCGACGAGATCGCCGAATTTCTCGGCGTGCAGCTCGTGCAGACCGACTTCCGTCGCTTTTCCGACGGCGAGATCCGCTTTCAGCTGCTCGAAAACGTTCGCGGCGCCGATGTCTTTCTCGTCCAGCCGACCTGCTACCCCACCGATCAGCACCTCATGGAGCTGCTGATCATGATCGACGCCCTGCGCCGCGCCTCCGCCGGCCGCATCACGGTCGTGGTCCCCTATTACGGCTACGCCCGTCAGGATCGCAAAGATCGTCCCCGCGTCGCCATCACCTCCAAGCTCGTGGCCGACCTCCTGGTCACAGCCGGTGCTAACCGCGCGCTCTTCGTCGACCTCCACGCCGCACAGATCCAGGGTTTCTTCAACATCCCCGTCGATCACCTCTTTGCCTCGCCCGTACTGGTCGACTACTTCCGCAAGCTCAATCTCCCCAATCTCACCGTCGTCTCCCCGGATGCCGGCGGCGTGGAACGTGCCCGCTTCTTTGCCAAGAAGCTCGAAGTGCCGCTCGCCATCGTCGACAAGCGCCGCACCGACGTCAATATCACCGAGGTCATGAACGTCATCGGCGACGTCAATGGGCGCACCTGCCTCATCCTCGACGACATCGTCGATACCGCCGGCACACTGTGCAAGACCGCCGACGCCCTGCTCGCCAAGGGCGCCGAAGCCGTCTACGCCTGCGCCACCCACGCCGTCCTCTCGGGCCCGGCCGTCGAACGCATCGAGCAGTCCGGTCTCAAAGAGCTGATCGTCACCAACACCATTCCACTGACAGACGCCGCCCAGGCTGTCAGCAAAATCAAAGTTCGCTCCGTAGCCGGCCTCCTGGGCCGCGCGATGGAGAGCATCCACATGGAGACCTCGGTCTCCACGCTCTTTAACTAAACGCAGCCGCTAGCTCCTGGCTCTTAGCTGCTAGTGAAATCAAACGAAGCACACTCTGCGGCCTCACGCCGCAAAGGGAATAGAAGACAGAACAAAGCCGGCCGATCTAGAAGTTAGAAGCGAACGGCTAGAAACTGTCCTCATGCCCGAAAGGAAACCATCATGGCCAACAACACCCCCGTCACCGCGGTCAGCGCAACAACCCGCACCGGCACCTTCAACAAGAATCATGCGCGCCGCGTCCGTGTACAGGGCCTGATCCCTGCTGTCGTCTACGGCGCCGGCCAGCCCAGCGTGCCCGTCACGGTCGACCCCAAGATCATTACCCGCATCCTCTACTCCGAGACCGGTCACAACACCATCTTCGACCTTAATATCGAAGGCACCGCGCCCACCAAGGTCATGATCGTCGACTGGCAGAACGAACCCATCAAGGGCAAGCTGCTGCACATCGACCTCAAGCGCATTGCCATGAATGTCGCCATGCGGGTCTCCGTGACCATCCAGCTCACCGGCACGGCGGTTGGCGTCAAAACGCAGGGTGGCGTCCTCTCGCAGGTGCTGCACGAGGTTGAAATCGAGTGCCTCCCGTCCGACATCCCGAGCCATATCGACGTCGACATCACGGACCTTGAGCTCAATGGCGCGATCCACGTCAAGGACCTGCCGCACGCCGGCAACCTGAAGTTCCTCAGCGGCGAAGACGAACTTGTCGCCCAGATCACCACACCCAAGGAAGACGCCAGCACCGAACCCGTAGTCAACGCGCCGGCGGAGCCCGAAGTCGCCAAGAAGGGCAAGCCGGAGGCCGACGCCAAGTAACGGTTTAGGGGTCAGGGAACAGGGCTTAGTAATCCGCCCGTTCCCTCCTTCCTACGCCCTATTCCCTGCCTTATGAAGCTTCTCGTGGGTCTCGGCAATCCTGGCATGGAGTACCTCCAGACGCCGCACAACGCGGGCTTCATGGCCATCGACCGCATCGCCGCCCTTTGCGACGTTGCGGTCACCAACCGCCGGGGACGTGCACAAACCGGCAGGGCCAGGCTGATGGGACACGACGTCCTCCTGGCCAAACCCGAGACCTTTATGAACCTGAGCGGCTTATCCGTGGCCACCCTACTCAGGGAGTTGGACCTCGGCCTGGAGGACCTCATCGTCCTCTATGACGAGCTGGCTTTTCCGCTGGGCACCCTCAGGATCGCCGCCAGCGGCTCGGCCAACGGCCACAACGGCGTCAAATCCGTCACCGGCGCATTGGGGACGGCAGACTGGACACGGATTCGCATCGGAGTCGGCAAGCCGACCACCGAAGGGGGCCTCCCAGTCAAAGCCGGCGGCACAAGCTACCTCTTGGCGCCCATGCGCAAAGCTGAGCTTGGGACGCTGGACGAAGGTTTGGATACAGCTGTACGCGCCGTCGAGGCCATCCTCACCAAGGGTGTCAGCGCGGCAATGAACGAGTTCAACAGGAGAAGTACCTAGTGATCGGTTTCTAGTTGTTAGTGCGGCCAAGAACAACAACTAAGAACTCCTCTAAACAGAGCCAAACCGGCTCCGGAACCCACCCCGGAGCGGTGCGGGGCAAAAACCCGCAGAAAGAAGTACCTATGAATCGCAGCTACGAAATCATGTTCATCGTCCGTCCGGACGTGGAAGATGCCGACATCGACAAGATCATCGAGACCTTCTCCGGCTACGTCACCACCGGTGGCGGCACCGTCAAGCAGGTCGAGAAGATGGGTCGCCGTCGCCTGGCCTACACCGTCCGCAAGTTCAATGACGGCAACTACATCCTCCTGATCGTCGATGCCCCGGCCAGCCTCATCGCCGAGGTCGAGCGTCGTCTCCGCGTCTCCGAGCAGGTGATCAAGTTCATCACCGTCCGCACCGACGAAGAAGAGAAGCGCGTCAACAAGATCAAGGCCCACCGCGCCGCCCACGTGAAGCGCTCCGCCCTGCCGCAGGAGAACCCCGAGGCCGCTGCCGAAGTCCCCGTGGCTGCCGCAGCCCCCACTCCCGAGATCCAGGCGGAAGCCGCCGCCGTCCCGGAAGCCGCCGAAGTTGGCGAACCCCAGCCCGCAGCGCAGTAAGCAGGCTACGGGCCCGAGGCTCGACGCCTCAAAGCTCACAACCTCATTCCGAACCAAAGGACCCACCACAAACCCGATCCATCGCTCCCAAGGCTGCTTCGGCAACCACTCCAAAGTCCAAAGGTCCCCACGCGGATCTGGAGCGAGAATCGCAAAGCCGCTGACCGGTCATCCGGCCGCCCAGCACAAAGGAAAACAACATGGCTGACGAAATTCAAAACACAGCAGCACCCGCCGCCGCACCAACGGGCGGCGCCCCTGCCGGTGGTCCCCAGGGTCAAGGTGGACAAGGTGGTGGTCAGGGCGGTCCCGGAGGCGGTCAGGGTGGTCCCCGTGGCCCGCGTGGCCCGCGTCCCGGTGGTTCCGGCCCCGGTGGCCCCGGCGGCAACCGCAAGTTCTTCCGCCGCAAAAAGGTCTGCAAGTTCACCGTGGAGAAGATCGACTCGATCAGCTACCGTGACGTGCGCCTGCTCCAGCAGTTCGTCTCCGATCGCGGCAAGATCATTCCGCGCCGCCTCACGGGCACCTCGGCTCCGTTTCAGCGCAAGCTGACCCGCGCC
>CAZZXY010000154.1:0-7573 GCA_964658105.1 Verrucomicrobia bacterium Tous-C9LFEB
AGCGAAGAAGTCGAGCAGCAGTGTGAAAAAGGGCGTGAAAACGTCTCCGGCTACTGCGAAGAAGACTGGCGTGAAGCGCACGAACGTGACGCAGTATGAGCAGCACAAGGCGGCTAGCGGCAAGACGGTGCGCAAGAAGATGGAGCCGGCGCAGGCGGAGTCGAAGAAGGAGTCGCTGATCAAGCAGAAGCGCTCCACGGGTGAAGGCCCAGCGTGCTGGCCGGGGTTTGAGCGTGTGCCGGGCAAGGAAGCCGGGACCAAGGGGAGCTGCAAGCCGAAGCCAAACCAGACGGGCGGGGAACGCAAGGCAGATGCGCGTGAGGCGGCGGGCAGCAAGCTGAGGAAGGCGGGCGGCAACAAGGCTCGGGCTAACCGTTCGCGTTAGTCTGCTGGCTTGTGTCGCGACTGGAGCGCAGGCGTACACTGCGCTCCATGGACGCCGAACGCGCTCGCGCCTTCCTGTTGACACTGCCCCATGCCGTGGAGACGCTGCAGTGGGGAGAGAACCTGGTCTTCTGGACAGGCGACAAGGCACTTGGCGGCAAGATGTTTGCGCTGATGGATTTCGACTTCCGCGGAGGACCGGTGATCTCCTTTGCGGCCGGGCCGGAGCGTGCGGCTGAACTGTGCGAGGTTGAGGGCTTTCGGCCTGCGCCTTACCTGGCGCGTGCGCACTGGGTGGCAGCGGAGCGTTGGGATGTGCTGCCAGGGCGTGGGTGGCAGGATCAGCTCCGGTCGGCGCACGGGATCGTGTATGCGAGGCTCCCGCCTAAGACGGTGCTGCTGCTGGAGCTTCCGAAGAAAGAGCGGGAGAGGCTGATTGTGTCGCGGAGAAAGCTGCTTGCGGCGAAGGCGGAGGAGAGCAAGGCGCGAAGGCAGTCCGGGAGTCGGTCTTTGCGAGAGGCGCGTGGGGTGGATGAGAGCGGTTTAGGGAACGTCTGAGGGGTGGGTGGGGTTCATCCCTGCCTTGGGTTCTTGTTCCGTGGAGTGGCGAAGGTATGTGCTCAATGGAAGTCGTTGCTGCACAGGCAGACAGCAGATTCCTCCGCTTTGCTGCGGAATGACAAGCGAGTATGGGGGTGTTGTTTGCGCCGATGGCTGGCGTTCATTCGTGCTTGATTGTCGACCCGTAGAACGGCGAAGGATATGCCTTTCTTGGGGTGCTTTTGCTCCATAGGCAGACAGCAGATTCCTCCGCTTTGCTGCGGAATGACAAGCCGGGTGGGTGATGTTCGCGCCGATGGCTGGCGTTCATTCGTGCTTGATTGTCGATCCGTGGAACGCCGGAGGGTATTCCTTCCTTGGGGTGCTTTTGCTCAATAGGCAAACAGCAGATTCCTCCGCTTTGCTGCGGAATGACAAGCGGGTGGGGTGTTGTTCGAGCCGATGGCTGGCGTTCATCCGTGCTTGGTTGTCGACCTGTGGAGCGGCGAAGGATGTGCCTTCTTTAGGGTGCTTTTGCTCCATAGGCAGACAGCAGATTCCTCCGCTTTGCTGCGGAATGACAAGCGGGTGGGGTGTTGTTCGCGCCGATGGCTGGCGTTCATCCGTGCTTGGTTGTCGACCTGTGGAGCGGCGAAGAGTATGCCTTCCTTGGGGTGCTCTTGCTCCATAGGCAAACAGCAGATTCCTCCGCTTTGCTACGGAATGACAAGCTAAAGGGGGGCCGCCGGAAGGTTCGGTGGAACAGACCGTTTGCTTTAGGTGGTGGGTTTTGCGCTTGCCGTGAACAGGCCGGCGAAGTTTGCGCGATAGGCGTAGAGGAGAACGAGCTCAAGCAGGGTAGCGACCAGTGCGGGTGCGATGCCATGCCCGCCTACCATCAGCACATGGAACAGCAGAGCGTTGAGAACGATGGGACCGAGGATGACAAGTCCCAGCGGAGCTGTCCCGCCGATGAGGACCAGGACACCGCCAATCACCTGGAGGCCCGAGACGATCTGCATCCAGCCGCTGCCCATCATCGAAGCCATGAATTTGCCGGGCAGCGAATCGGGCGGGGGTGGCGGGCCCATCGGGATGAAGTGGAAGAGGCCGTTCAGACCGAAGACAACGAAGATCAATCCGAGCAGAACCCGACAGACGATGAAGAGCACTTTCATGCGCAGTTCTACCTCATGGCGAAGTGATGTAACAGGCCCGGTCTCGCGCCTGCAGCATACCACTGCTGGTGCTTCTAGGGTCGGCGCAGGTCGGCTTCCGGGTTCATCGCCAGCAGCGGGAGGAAGTTGCGGAAGTAGGCGGCCACCAGAACGAGTTCCAGGACCAGGGCAAAGAGTGCCAGAACGGCGCCATGCGGCCACAACAGCGCATGGTAGAGCAGGATGTTCACCAGGATGGGCGCCAGGAGTGTCAGCCCGAGCGGGACGAAGCGATTGACCAGCAGCAGAAGGCCTGCGACGGTCATGATTGCGCCGACGAAGGTCATCCAGTGGCTTACGTGGAGGATGGTCAGGAACGTCATGGCATCAGGGCTTTGAGGCGGTGGCATCTTTAGGAAGCCGAGGATGTTGTTCAGGCCGAGCACAAAGAACATCAGGCCCAGCAGGACGCGGCAGACCAGAACGATATAACGCATGTGGACATCTCCTCGGGCCGGGATCTTGCATCAGTTCGCGACTACGCGACTATATCGCGACAGCTCCTGCTACAACGGGTAGATGAGTGTTGTGATGCAGGAAAACAAAGGCGGGCTGCGGCTTTCGCTTGAAGGCAAGGTGGCGTTGGTGACGGGCGGCTCGCGAGGCATCGGTGCGGCTACCGTTCGCACGCTGCGGGAGGCCGGGGCCCGTGTCGTGTTCAGCTATCGGAGCGCCGGGGAACAGGCACGTGCCCTGGCCGCCGCGTGTGGTGGCGAGGACCTTTGCCGAGCGCTGCAGCAGGAGCTCGACACCGTCGACCATGGTGAGGCGCTGGTGACAACGGCCACCGCAGTCTTCGGACAAATCGACATCCTGGTGGTGAACCACGGCATCTGGCCGCCGCATGATCAGCCGATTGCGACCATGACGACCGAGCAGTGGCGTGGCACGATGGGCATCAACCTGGACAGCGTCTTCGGCCTGGTTCGTGCGGCGGCGCGACAGATGCTGCGGCAAAGCCCGGTGACGGAGGCCGCGGCGGTGGACGTCGCAGCAACGAGCGATGAAACGGCGCTGGCCGGCGCGGTCGAGTTTGGCGCTGGTGAGCCCACGCCCCAAACAGAGGCTGAGGGAAGTGCCAACGCGCGCGAGCTGCTGGAAGAGGTCGTCTATAGCGACCGCATTACGTGGGCGGTGCCGGGAGCGACACAGGGTGAAGCCGCCGATACTGCGTCCTCAGCTTCCCTGCGGGCGGGGAGTGGCGTTCGCGGGCACATCGTTCTGGTGGCGTCGACGGCGGCGCAGCGCGGCGAGGCGTTCCATGCAGACTATGCGGCGAGCAAGGGTGCGCTGTTGAGCCTAACGAAGAGCCTTTCGAGCGAGCTGGGACCGCAGGGCATTTTGTGCAACTGCGTTGCCCCGGGATGGGTGCGAACGGAGATGTCAGCCGGAACTTTGAGCGATCCCGTTGCGTCCAGGAAGGCGTTGAGCCTGATCCCGCTGGGCCGTGCCGCGGAGCCGGAGGAGATTGCCGGGCCGATCGTGTTTCTGTGCACACCGTGGGCGGGGTTTATCTCGGGCGAGATATGGAATGTCAACGGGGGCGCCGTACTGGTCGGGTGAATGCGCGTCCAATGAAGGGACAGGGCGGTGTGCGTGGGTAAGGCAGGAAGAAGTACGTGGTTGACAGTGATGGTTTTCTTGATGGCCGGGGCCGTTTGCCTGCAGGCACAGGTTGCTCCTGCGGCGCCCGCAACGCCCGCAGCGCCCGCTGGCGAGCAGGTACGGGGCCGCGCGCTGCTGGACCAGATGGTGCAGGCGCTAGGTGGGGACAAGTGGCTGCACCGCGAGACAGAGCGCCTGGAGGGCAAAGGGGCGACGTTCTACAAGAGCGCGCCCAACCCTTACGAGACGCAGTTTGAGGAGTACCTGCGGCTGCAACCCTTTGGCGAGCGGGTCGTGATCGTCTCCAAGATGGGCATCTTCATTCCCACGAGCAAGCGTGATGTGGCGGAGGTGTGGACGCAGGACAGTGGCTTCGAGGTCACCTTTCGCGGGCGCAAAGAGCTGCCGAAGATCGATGTGGACGATTTTCAGCGGCGTCGGCGCCACACGCTGGATGTCCTGGTGAATGACTGGCTGAAGCGGCCTGACACGCTGGTGACCTTTGAAGGCACCGTCATGGACGATCGCCGGCTGGTGGATAAGGTGAGCATCTTGACGGGCGACAACGACGCCATCACGCTGGCCCTGGATGAGGAGACCCATCTGCCGCGCAGCCGAAGCTTTCAATGGCGGGACGCCACGTACAAGGATTTCGACACGGATGTGGAGCGGTATGACGACTGGCAGCCAGAGCAGGACATCATGACGCCACTAACAATTACCCGTTACCGCAACGGCGACATGGTCAGCCAGCGCTTCCTCACGAAGGTGCAGTATGGCCTGCCGTTTTCGCCGGATCTGTTTGACCCGGATCGTCCCCTGAACAAGAAGTAGAGGGGGCTGGTATTCTGGGCCGGCTATGAGTGATCACCAAACGGCGAGCGCCGTCGAGGAGAAGCCTTTGACCCATGAGGCTGAAGGTGCGTCGAAGCGCACGCTGGACATCACCGAGATCATGGCGATTCTGCCGCATCGCTACCCGTTTCTGCTGATCGATCGCGTGATCGACATGGAACGCAAGCAGCGAATTGTCGCCATCAAGAACGTGACGGCCAACGAACCGCAGTTCACAGGGCATTTCCCTGACTTTCCGATCATGCCCGGCGTGATGACGATTGAAGCGATGGCGCAGGCCGGCGGCGCGCTGCTGCTGACCGAAGTGCCTGATCGCGACAGCAAGCTGATGGTGTTTACCGGGATCGACCGGGCGAGCTTTCGCAGGCAGATTGTCCCCGGCGATCAGCTGCGCATCGAGGTCACGGTGCTGAACTGGCGCTCGCGCGTGGTGAAGATGCAGGGGACCTGCACGGTGGATGGCGCTGTGGCGGCAGAAGCGGTGATCACCTGCATGCTGGTGCCGCGTCCGCGCAAGAAGGCCGCTTCCGCCGAGACGCCGACAGAGAAGGCCGCGCAGTAGAGGCACTCGATGGCAAGCGCGGAACGAAAGACGCCGACACCTCACATTCACCCTTTGGCCGTCGTGGCAGATGGGGCAGTGGTTCCGACGAGCTGTTCGATTGGCCCGTTCTGCACGGTGGGCGAACACATTGTGCTGGGCGAAGGCTGCACCCTGGTGTCGCACGTGGTGCTGGACGGTCACACGACGCTGGCCGAGGGTGTGCAGGTGTACCCGTTTGCCGCTGTGGGTATTTCCCCGCAGGATCTGAAGTACAAGGGCGAGCCAACCCGTTGTGACATCGGCGCACGAACCGTGATTCGCGAGTCGGTCACCATCTCACGCGGAACGGCGGGTGGCGGTGGTGTGACGCGGATTGGCAGCGACTGCCTGATCATGGCCTACGTGCATATCGGTCACGACTGCCAGATTGGGGAAGGCGTCATCCTGGCCAATGCCGCAACGCTTGCAGGGCATGTCACAGTGGAGGACTTTGCCAGTGTGGGGGCGCTGAACCCTGTACATCAATACTGCACGATCGGCCGTTATGCCTACATTGGCGGCGGCACCACGATTACCCAGGATGTGCTGCCGTATTCACTCACCAGCGTGCGGCGGGAGAATCGCGCGTTCGGGCTGAACAGGGTGGGGTTGGAACGCCGGGGCTTTACGCCGGAGGAACTGCAACAGCTGCGCGCGGCCTACCGGCTGCTGCAGATGTCGCACCTCAACACCACGCAGGCTCTTGAGGCCATCCGGGAGAAGGTGGCCAATGGCGAGTTCGGCGAGCGTGTGGCCTACCTGGCAGAGTTCATCGCGAAGAGCGAACGCGGCGTGATCAAGTAGCGTTTATGAGTGATTCCTCAGTGTTGGGCCTTATCGCCGGAAATGGACACTTTCCGTTTCTGCTGCTGGAAGCCGCGCGGGCCCAGGGACTGCGGGTCGTTGTGGCGGCCATCAAGGAAGAGACCGATCCCGAGATCGATAACCTTGCAGGGCGCGATCCAGATGGCCTGCGGGTGCACTGGCTGTCGCTGGGAGAGCTGTCGCGCTTGATCGAGACATTTCAACGTGAGGGCGTGTCCCGCGCCGTCATGGCGGGCCAGGTGAAGCACAAGAACATCTTTTCGAGCATTCGCCCGGACTGGCGATTGGCCAAGCTCCTGCTGAACCTGCGCACGCGCAACACCGACATGTTGCTGGGCGCCGTGGCCAAGGTGCTGGAAGACGAAGGCATCACGTTGCTTTCCTCCACGGCCTTTCTGGAGCCGATGCTTGCGCCCGAGGGCACCCTGACACGGCGTGAGCCGGACGCTGGTGAGCGCGCCGACATTGCGTATGGGCTGTTCGTGGCGCGGGGCATCGCGAGCTTTGACCTGGGACAGACGGTGGTCGTTGCTGCCCTTGCGTGCGTTGCGGTGGAGGCGATGGAAGGGACCGACGCCACGATCACGCGGGCGGGCGCACTGATGGGCAGCCTTCATGCTGAAGCGAGTACGCTGGGACGCCGGCTCACGGTGGTGAAGGTTGCAAAGCCGAACCAGGACATGCGCTTCGACGTGCCGATTGCCGGAGTGCCAACGATCCTCGCAATGCGAGCGGCCGGCGCGACCTGCCTCTGTATCGAAGCAGGGCGCACCCTGCTGTTCGACAGGGAAGGGATGGTGCAGGCGGCCGAAGCTGCCGGGATTGCCATTGTGGGGGAACGATCGGCTTGAACGGTACGGTCAGGCCGATCGTGAAAACAGGCCAGTCGCCCAGAATGCACATGAAGTTAAGCGTAGGATGAGGGCACGGCGCGCCAGGAACCCCCCAGCAGCGCACCGAAGGAGTTTTTCATAATGGTTCTGAGACGCACGATGAACACCCTCGCCGTTGGCGTTGCCGCCGTTAGCATGGCGATGCCGACCCAGCTCGCCTTTGCCGCCGATATGCCGCCTGTCGGCACCGCTGCACCGAACTTCACCTTGCCTTCACAGGACAGTACGCCTGTGAGCCTCAGCGAGTACAAGGGCAAGTGGGTGGTTCTGTATTTCTATCCGAAGGATCAGACCGCAGGGTGCTCCCTGGAGGCCCATAACTTTCAGAAGGATCTCTCAAAGTACCAGGCACTGAATGCAGTGGTGCTCGGCGTGTCCATGGACACGGTGGACAGCCACAAGCAGTGGTGCACCAAGGACTCGTTTACCTTCAAAATGCTGGCCGACCCGGACCACAAGGCGATTGATTCCTATGGTGTTCCGGTCAAGCAGGTTTCGATCAACGGAAGTCCGACAAGCATTGCCATGCGCGATACCTTTCTGATTTCGCCCGAGGGCAAGATCGTCAAGGTATGGGAGGTGAAGGACATCGCAACCCACAGTGCGGATGTGCTCGCAGCCATTCAGGGAATGAAGTAGATCTGTCCTAAAGGCTTTGCTGGAGAATGGCC
>CAZZXY010000155.1:0-7402 GCA_964658105.1 Verrucomicrobia bacterium Tous-C9LFEB
GCACCCCACCCCCAGGCACACCCAAGCCCTCACATCACCACCGCAAACCCACATCCCGCAGCAAAGCGGAGGGATCCGCTTTGCCAAACAGCCCCGAAACCTACTGCACAGTCACAGCAAGATTCACAGTCTGCGAAGCCACCGCGGCCCCACCCGAAGCAGCCGCTGCCGTAAACACCACCGGCACCGTATAGCTCCCAGCCGCCGCGTTGTTGCTGCCTCCACCCCCACACCCCGACAGCCCCAGCACCCCGGCACACACCAGCGCGCCTAGCCCAACGCTCAGCAGCCGGACGGACACAGCCCGCCGCCGAACACCGAAGCCCAGTAAGCCCAATATCCCCGGCAGCAGCAACCCAGCCATCCACACCCGCTTCACCTGCACACCGCGCTCCGCCGACGCCATCGTCGTCGCACCATTGGTCGCAATCGTCAGGAGATACGCCTGCGTTCCGTCCGCCGCCACGCTTGCGGGCATCGCAAAGCTGCAGGAAAAGTGCGCTGGCAACGTACCGCAGGTGGGTGTAATCGGCCCGGTATAGCCGCCCGTCGGCGTTGTCGTCAGATTCACCTGCCCGGAAGCGCCCCGCGCCACGGTCAACGACATCGGCGACGCCGTAGCCGTAAAGCCGGGGGCCGTCACCGTCTCCGTCAACGCCGCCGAGGTCGACCCGCCAAACAGCCCGGCCGCCCCATATATCGCCGTGATCGAGTGCGCCCCCGCGCTCAGTGACGAAGTCGTATACGTCGCGGCACCCGCGCTCAGCGTCCCCGTCCCCAGAGTCGTCGTCCCGTCCAGGAAGGTAACGGTACCCTCCGGCGCGCCATAGCTGGAAGAAGCCGGCGTCACGGTCGCCGTGAACGTCACGGAAGCACCCAGATTCGCGGTAGCCGCCGAGCTCACCAATGTCGTCGTCGTCGCCACGGCCGCGCTCAGCAGCGGCACCGTCACCGTCGCGGGCGCGCTATGCGTGTTGATCACATCACCCGCATACACCGCCTCCAGCGCCACCGTCCCACCAGCAGCCTCCGTCGGTGTAAAGGTTACGGCCACCTTGCCCGTGGCATCCAGCGCTCCCGACCCAACGACCGATGTCCCGTCAAACAGCGTCACCAGCCCGGTCGGCACATCGCCAGTCTTGGCGGACGTCACGGTCGCCGTCACCGTAACCGGCTGCCCCGCCAGCGACCCCGCCGGCGCACTCAGCGTGGCCGTGCTTGCGGCCAGAGGCTGCAGCAGGTTCGCGGCCGTCGCCGCCACGTAGTGATGTCCCGTCGTCGTCGGGTGCAGCCCATCCCAGATCAGGTAGGTATCCGGGCTACCCGCAACACCCTGCGCCGCCGTGGTCAGGTTGCCGAAGCCATACGCCATAGGGGTCGCCGCCACCCCCTGCAGCAATGTGAAGACATCCGGCTCGTACAAATTCAGCGTCGCGCCCATCGCGGCCTGCTTCAGCGCCGTGATCCCCGCCGTCAAACCCTGCGCGAACACAAAGGAAGCCGTGTTCAGCGCCGTCACCGTGGCCGGCGGCGCACCCGAACCCGCTGCGATGGCGCCCAGCGGCGGCACGTTTGGCACCATGAAATTCGTCGCGCCCGCCGCCATCAGCTGCCGTATCAGCGCCAGCTCATTCGCCACAGCCGTCCCCGCCGCCGCTACAGGGTCCGTACCCGCCGAAGCCGCATCCAGGATGTCATTCGACCCGCCCCACAGCACATACAGCGTGCCCGCACCCGGCTTGGGGTTCGTGGCCAGGTAATCGCTCACCTGCTGCCCCATGTTGTTCAACGTGATGGTGAAGGTCTTGCCAAGGTACGTCGCACTGACCACCTTGACGCCGGCGCCGGTCGTGGCATCGCCATAGGCGTAATTGGTTCCGCCGTCGAGCGAGTCCTTCACGACCACACCCGTACCGAACAGCCCCGCCACCTGCTCAATCCAGACGCCGGTGTAGGCCCTCGACGCCGCCGGCTGCGTGTCGGTGCCGTCCGTGAAGCGGCCGTCCGTGTAGTTAATGCCAAGCGCCTGGATATCCGACGGGTACCGGATCCCGTACTGCGTTTGCGTCAGGTGCGCGATGTTGCCGGTGTCCGAAAGCGAATCGCCAAACACCACGGCCGTCGTGAAGCTGGTCTGCGCCCACCCACGGGGAGCAACCAATGCGAACAGGGCAAAGAGGCAGGCAAACACACAGCGGTGCAAGCGGGACATACACACTCCAGGGCAGCTTGAGTTTCGGCCCCACTCTACCATTTGTTCGCCACGCCACGCCGCTTTTCTGATCGTCTCCGAGGGCCCTTGAGGCTGCGTTGACGGAGTGACGAAAAAGGGCTTTAAGAACACGCTTTTTGCACCCAGAATCGCCTTTCTGCGCGTTTGCATGGCAGAAAGCACGTTTGTGCCTCAAAACCCGGTTATGAACACGCTTTTCGCACCCAAGTTCGCGCTGTATCATCTAAGCAACGAGGACCATCCCATGGCATACAGTGACAAGGTTGTTGACCACTACGAGAATCCGCGCAACGTCGGTACCCTCGACAAGAACTCTTCCGAGGTAGGTACTGGCCTCGTCGGAGCCCCCGAGTGCGGTGACGTCATGCGCCTCCAGATCAAGGTGAATCCCACCACGCAAGTGATTGAAGATGCGAAGTTTAAGACGTTCGGCTGCGGCTCGGCCATCGCCAGCTCATCGCTGGCCACCGAGTGGGTCAAAGGCCGCACCGTCGCCGAGGCTCTCTCGATCACCAATACCGACATCGTGAAGGAACTCGCGCTTCCCCCGGTAAAGATCCACTGCTCGGTCCTGGCAGAAGACGCCATCCGCGCCGCCATCGGCGACTGGAAAAAGAAGAACGGCGTAGCTGAAGAAGCCGCCGTAGCCGTCGCTGCTCACTAATCCGATCCTGTATTTCTAAAGGGCTGGCGGCGCTCTATGCATCGCCAGCCCTTGTTCGTTTTCTAAGGAATCCTTATGGCCACGACACTGCTGCAACCCGGAACTGCCCCTCCGAAGCCAGGAGCCTCGGCCGGTCCGCAAGATCCGCTCGCGGGCATGACCCTGCTCACTGCGGAGGGCCAGCAGCCGCGCGCGAAGCAGTCGGTCGAAATTACAAAGAACGCCCTGAAGCGCATCCGTGTTGCCATGGCCAAGGAGGGCATCTCCCCTGACGCCGGTGGCCTGCGGCTGGGCGTACAAGGTGGCGGTTGCTCCGGACTCAGCTACAACATCCGGTTCGATACCGAACCGCGCCAGCGCGACCGCGTTTTTGTCTTCGGTGAAGGGATTGAGACACCGAACGACCCCAGCGGTGCCAAGGCCATTCGGCTTTTTGTAGACCCCAAGAGCTATCTCTACCTGGCTGGCATGGTGCTCGATTTTGAGGAGACCCTGATGCGTCAGGGCTTCAACTTTATCAACCCGAACTCCACGAAGAGCTGCGGCTGCGGATCGAGCTTCTCCGCCTAGCGACGCCTCCTGGGCCGGGTGGATCGGATTGGCCGGCGTTTACGGGTTACACCCCGACTTCGACCGTCTCCCGGACCTCGACCCTGTTGCGACCCAGCTGCTTGGCTGCGTACAACGCCATATCCGCGTCATACAGCATGCTCTCCGGCGCCTCGCCAACCTGCGGTGTCCGGCTGCTTACTCCCACACTGACCGTGACCCAGGGCCCTGCTGTAGAGCGTTTGTGCTCCATCTTCTGCCCTTCCACGGCACGCCGGATGTTCTCCCCGATGCGCATCGCACCCTGTACGTCCGCCCCGGGCAGCAGGACGGCGAACTCCTCGCCACCAAAGCGCGCCACCATATCGTGCCCACGCCGGGGCTGATCTTCCAGTACCCGGGCGATCTCGCGGAGACAGTCATCCCCGCGCTGATGGCCGTAGGTGTCATTCAGGTCCTTGAAGAAATCGACATCAATCATCAGCAGGGCCACGGGCCGCATGCTTCGCAGGGATCGTCGCCACTCCATCTCAAAGACCTGGTCGAAGCGTCGCCGGTTGTACAAACCTGTCAGACCGTCCCGAATCGAGAGCTCACTCAGAAGAGCGTTCGCTTCCCGTAATTGCCCTTCGCTGCGCAGCAATGCCTGCTGCGAGTTGGCCAGTTCCCCATTGAGCCGTGCCAGCTCACGGTAGCGTCCCTTGTCGATCGCCGCTGTGCCGAGCGTGACGAGCAGAATCAGGCCCACCGTGACCAGCAGGGCAGTTTCGCCGACCGCGCTGCCACGGGCATTGCCCCGCACCATGGCCATCGGCACAGTGCCCAGCCGTACGGCGTGCTGAGCGATGGCGTGGAGGGAGGCCATCCCGGCGCCCATCACGACACCAGCGCCCACGCGCATCCACTCGCTGGCGGCGGGGTCCGGGTGTTCGCCGAAGGCCATCCACAGGGCAAGCAGCGTAAGGGGGGCTCCGACGAGTCCGGCTGCGGTCAGCCAGCCGGGGCTCATGCTCAGAGCGACCGTACTTCGGAGGGCGTCGATCCCGACCACCTGCATCAGCCCCACACCCAGGGTCAGAACAAGGCTGCCGACAAGCAACCGCGGCCCGTTCACCTTTTGCCAGGCGACCAACCGAAAGGTCGTCCAGGACACACTGACGGCGATCAGCAGACAGAGGACGACCAGGCGAAGCGAGTAGACGGCATCGGCCGGGGCTGCGTCCTCCAGCGCCCCGAAGAAGTGCATGGACCACATACCGAGTCCGAGCACGGTGGCTGCCGAGGTGACCCACATCCGCCGCCGCCAGAAGTTCCGGGCGCGCTCCAGCCGCTCCGCCAGCGAGAACGCTGCATAGGAGGCAAGCATCGACGACGCAACAGCCATGGCGCGCACGGCATGGGAACTTGGAATGGTCAGTGGGTGCATGGGCAATATGCTGCAGGGGGCCAGGGTAGCCGCCTATTCTGTTCGCTCCTCCGGGGTCTCGTCAAGACGCAAGTCGCTAGAATGACGTCCATGAACTACTTCTCGCTGTTCTCCCTGCCGCGACACCTGCGCATTGATCTCGTCGCGCTGGAGAAGGTCTTTTACGCACAGTCTCGCCGCCTGCATCCGGACAGGTTTGCCGCCCGGCCCGCCAGCGAGCAGGCCGAAGCCCTGGCGCGATCCTCCGCGCTGAACGATGCCTACCGTACGCTGCGCGATCCCATTGCGCGGACGGAGTACCTCTTGAGTCTGGAAGGGGTGCAGATGGAGGAGCAGTCGCGGCAAGCTACGGACGCCGCACGCCTGGGTGGAGGAGAGAAAAAACAGGTTGCCCCGGCCGACCTGCTTGAGGAAGCGTTCGAACTAAACATGCAACTAGAAGAGATGCGTTTTGGGAGGCAGGCGGGCGAAAAAGATGAGGCTGTCGAACAGGATTTGCAAGCTGCCCGGGCCCGATTTACGGCCATGATGGACGACCTCCAGAAACAGCTCGAAGAGCTTTGGGTTGTGTGGGATACAGCCGAAAACAACGGAGACACGGCCGCGCGGGCCACCGCAAAGGACGCGATGGTTGCCCTGCTGAACCGGCGCTCGTACGTGCGCAATCTTCTCCGCGATGTCAATGTTGCACTCGAGTAGCTTTAGACAGCCTTAAGGCACACGCACACCACCCAACAGTGGCGTCTTCACGGGGGTCGCCGCCCCCAGAAATTCGATCAGCCGGTTGTCACCATAGCTGGTGAACCAGAGGTTCCCTGCAGCATCTGCAGCCACCCCGAATGTCTCCAGCATGCCCAGGTCCGCACCGAAGCCCCCGGGCGGTGACAGGGCCGTCCCAGGGCTTGCAGCCGCGGCTCCGCTGAAGGCTGAGATCCCGGGTGCGCGGTAGTTGGCCACCCAGGCGGTTCCCGCGCCGTCGACGGCGATGCCCGTGGGATGGCTCAGCCCGCCACCCACGAAGCCGCCGTTCGAGAGCACCTGGCCGCCGGACGAGATTAGCCCAAGGCTGTCGCCGTAGTAGTTGGCTGTCCAGACATTATCGGCGGCGTCCACGGCCACGGCTGACGGTGCGTCCCCTATCGTGAAGCTGGTGAACGCGGAGCCATCGGCCGCCACACGCGTTACGGTGCTGGCGCTCTGGTTCACCACCCAGCCCCGGCCTTTTGAGTCCAGGGCGACGGCGACCGGGAAGGCAAACTGGTCGGAGGCGAAGCCACTGGCACCCGATTGCGGGGCCCCCGCACTGTCCAGAACCGTGATGTGCGAGTCGCCGTAGTTCACGACCCATGCGGTCCCGTTGCGATCAAAGGCGACCGACACGGGGAAGTTCAGTCCCCCGGAGGAGAACAGCGAGTCGCCTGGGAGGGCCGGCCCGCTCGCGTTCAACACGGTCAGGGAACCGATGCCGCCATTGACCGAGTTGTCAACACTCTCTTCGTCGGCTACCCACATGCGGTCCTGCGCGTCCACCGCGCCGCCGTACGACTCGCGCAGACCGTACCCTGTGATCCCGCTGGAGAGAAGCGGCAGCCCGGCGTTGCTGAACAGGCTCGCCACGTTGAAATAGTTGGCCACCCAGACCCTGCCCACGCTGTCGATCGAGACAGAGGTGGGCCCGTTCATACCGCCACCGGTATAGGCCATGGCCAGCGTCCAGTCACCTGGAGCCGCGTTCAGGGAGGGGGAGAAGGCGGCGCCTGGCTGTGACAGCTTGAAGAGGGCTGCCACGTTGTTTGCCGGCTGGTTGGCGATGGCCAGTGCCGCATCGAGCGTATTGGCTGGCGCGGATCCAGTTCCGGTTGTCTGGGCGAAGAGGCCGGCGCACCCGGGACTCGACGGGCCCGTCGACACGGCGCAGGCATGCAGCAGGTTGGCGAGCGAGTTGAGTTTCCCGACGGGAGCCGTTCCATTTGCCGGCAGCCCTGGCCCTGGGGCCAGTCCCGACGACACATCGACCAGGCTCGTTACAGCCGTAGCCGCCAGGTTCAGCCCCGCGGTGTTCGTCGCGGACGAGCCGAGCTGGGCCCCGCCTGCCAGAAAGGGCCGCAGTGCAAAGGCCGTAGCCACGGTGGTCACCTCGTCGAGTAGGACGCTGGCACCTCCGCCAAATCCGTTGCAGGCCCCCAACACGGTGGTGAACACAATTGCCGGATTGGCGGCCTGTGTTCCGGTCTGTCCCGACGTACTGACCAGGTACACGGTCGAGGACGCAGACGGGCAGCTGTAGGAACCTGCGGGTACGGCAAATGCACCGGCCGTGTCGGTCGTAACAGCCGCGGGCAAAAGGGGAGTGGGCGTGGATCCATTGCCGGCGGTGCCCGCCGCGAAGATCTGCACCTGAGCGTTTGCCACAGGGGTCCTGCCGGCGAGTACCGTGCCTTGAATGGCCGGGCCGGCGTAAGCGCCTGTGGTGCCCGTGGTGCCGGTACTGCCCGTGATGCCGGTCGTGCCTGTGGTACCCGTGCTCCCG
>CAZZXY010000156.1:0-7344 GCA_964658105.1 Verrucomicrobia bacterium Tous-C9LFEB
CGTTTTCTCGCCGGCCGGCTAGCCACCGAGCCTGTTTCAGTCAAAAATCCAGACACGCTGGCCGCTACCCGCAGGGCAATCGCCGCGGCCCGAATTCCTGGCGTAAAGCCCCGGGCAACCGGCATTGCGGACGTAGCGGCAGCGTGGACGCCATTAGGGCCCGCGACCGTCACCTCCAGCCTCTACGGCCCTGTCACTGGCCGTGTGACCTCGGTAGCGCTCGATCCAAACGACACAACCGGCAACACCGTCTGGCTCGGCACCACCGGCGGCGGCGTTTGGAAGAGCACCGACGCCGCCGGTCCCCTGTCCGCGGTCACCTTTCGGCCTCTGACCGATACGTTGCCTGTGTTCGCGGCGAACGCCGGCACGGCAGTCCTCCCCTCCTTGTCGATCGGCGCCGTAGCCGTTCAACCCTCCGCCAATCCAGTGGTGCTGGCCGGTACAGGCGACCCGAACGAAGCCACGGACTCGTACTACGGCGAGGGCATCCTCCGATCGACCGACGGAGGCCAGACATGGACCCTCGCCACCCAATCCGACGACGGCGTCAACGGGCACCACTCGCTGACCGGGATGGCCACCGCCGGCCTCGCCTGGAGCACCTCCACGCCCTCCCTGGTCGTCGCTGCCATGACCTCCTCGGCGGAGGGCACCACCGTAGGCGTCAGGGGGGCCACGCCCGGCCTGTACGTTTCGGTCGACGCCGGCCTGACTTGGCAAATGGCAGTTGTCCGGGACGTCGCGCAAACCATCCAGGCGCCTTCCGTCCTCGGCACCATCCGTACCGGCGCTCCTGCCACCTCGGTCGTCTGGAACGCGCAACGGGGCATGTTCTTCGCCGCGGTCGCCTTTCACGGCTATTTCAGCTCACCGGACGGCGCGAACTGGACGCGGCTCACCCACCAACCGGGATCTGGGCTCACTGGCGCAAACTGCCCCGCTTCGGCCGGCGCCGGCAGCACGAACTGTCCTCTGCTGCGCGGAACACTCGCCGTTCAGCCGGCAACGGGCGACATGTACGCCTTTACGATCGACGCCAGCGGCAATGACGTGGGCATCTGGCAGGACCTCTGCAACGCCGGGAGCAACGGACGGTGCAGCACCGCGGCACCAACCTTCGCCAACCGCGTGGACGCCGGCGCACTGGAGGCAGGGCAGGGCGCCGCGAACAGCTCCACGCAGATCCCGCAGGGCAGCTACAACCTCACGCTCGCCGCCGTCCCTTCCCCGGGCGGCACCCTTCTCTTTGCCGGCGCCGTCGACCTGTACCGCTGCGCCATCGCCGCGGGTTCGGGCGCCTGCACCTTCCGCAACACCACCAATGCCGGGAACGGCTGCAATGCCAACGCCGGGGTCGCCCCCGCCCAGCACGCGCTCGCCGCATCGGTCTCGGCCTCTGGCGGCCCGCTGATCTTTATCGCCAACGACGGCGGCCTCTGGCGCTCGGCCGACGGTGTCGCGGAAACAGGCCCAGCCTGTGCGGCAACCGACGCGGCCCACTTCCAAAACCTCAATCCCGCCATCGGTTCCGGCGGCTCACTCGGCGAGATCATCGGCTTCGCGCAGGATCCCAGCCAGACGGGCACCCTGATCGCCGGTCTCGGGACCCTCGGCTCCGCTGCCAGCACAGCGGGCACCGGCGCCGCCGCATGGCCGCAGCTCTCCGGCGGCGAGGGTGGCATCCCCCTCATCGACCCGGTCTCGCCAGCCAACTGGTACGTCTCGATCGGTGCCGGGGTCAACCTCAAATCCTGCACCCTGGGCTCCGCCTGCACTGCCGCGGACTTCGCAGGCTCCGCCGACATCGGCGCCATCCAAACCGGCTACGACGCCGCGCTCCTCGCCGCCCCCATGCTGCTCGATCCGCAGGCACCGGCCAGCCTGCTCACCGGGACCTGCAGGGTGTGGCGCGGTCCGGCCGCGAGCGGCACCGCCTGGAACTCGCTGGACGCGCTCAGCCCCGCACTCGATAACGCGGGTACCCCCTGCACTCTCGCGAGCGCCCTGGTCCGCTCGCTGGGGGCGGGCGGCCCTGTCGCCACCACGGGAGCTACCCCTAACCTCGGCTCGGAGGTCCTCTACGCGGGCATGGCCGGCGCCCTGGACGGCGGCGGCACCCTGCCCGGCCATGTCTTTGTCACGAAAGCCGGCGACACCGCCAACCCCGGTCGTTCCTGGACCGACATCACCGGCAGCCCCGTCCAAAATGACACGGTCGCCTTCAACGCCTCCGGCTTCGACATCTCCTCCGTGGTCGTCGACCCGCACGACAGCACCGGCGCCACGGTTTACGCCACGATCATGGGCTTCGGCACCGGCCCCCACGTCTATCGCTCGGCCGATTTCGGCGCGCACTGGAACCGCCTGGACGCCAACCTGCCCGAGGCCCCCGTCAACGCCCTCGTCGTCGATCCAAACGACGCCAACACGGTCTACGTCGCCACCGATACCGGCGTTTACGCCACCCAGGCGATTGCCACCTGCGTCAGTCAGGACTGCTGGACGCTGCTCGGCAGCGCTCTTCCGAATGCCCCGGTTACCCAACTCCAGGCCGGCGCGCAACTGCCCACGGGCGACGGCCGTGTCGGCATGCTCCGTGCCGGCACCTACGGCCGTGGCCTTTGGGAGACCCCGCTCCTTACCGCCCACAGTTCCGTCCAGCCGCAGCTCAGCGCCTCACCCGCCTCGCTCGGCTTTCTCGCCCAGCCCGTGCAGACCCAGAGCGACGCCCTCGCGGTCACGTTACTCAGCTTCGGCAATGCCCCTGTCAGGATCACCTCCGTGGTCGTTGCCGGCGACTTCGCCGAAACCGACACCTGCACCGGTCAAAGCCTCCCCGTTGGCGCCAACTGCATCGTCTCCGTCCGTTTCGCGCCCACGGCCACCGGCGGCCGCTCCGGCCTGCTCACCGTCTACGGCAATATGCCCGGCGGCCAGGTCACCGTGTCGCTTTCAGGAACAGGCAGCGCCCCGCCAGCCGTGGTGCTCACGCCCCTGCAGGTCACCTTCCCCGCCACGCTGGTACATCAGACAGCAGCCTCGCAAATCGTCACGATCTCGAACACCGGCGGCAATCCCGCCACCCTGCAAACTATGGCAATCACCGGCGACTTCGCGATCGCCGCGAACACCTGCGGGACCTCGCTGCCATCGCAAACCGGCTGCTCGATCGTCGTCACCTTCACCCCAACGGCCAGCGGCTCGCGCACGGGTGTCCTCACCGTGACTGACAGCGCGGGAACCCAGACCGCCCAACTCATCGGCACCGGCCAAAGTCCCGCCACCGACACGCTCGCTCCCACGGCTCTCACCTTCGCGCAGCAGCCAACAGGCATCGTCAGCTCTACGCAGCAGGTCACGCTCACCAACGCCGGCGACGTGGCCCTCACCCTGATTACCGCGGCGGTCACCCAGGGCGACTTCACCGCCACCAACAGCTGCGGCACCACGCTGGCCGCACACAGCACCTGCGCCGTGAACGTCGCCTTTGTCCCAACAGCAGTCGGCACACGCACCGGTCAGCTCCAGGTCACAGACCAGTTCCGTACCCAGACCGTCACGCTCTCCGGAGCGGGCGTCGCCCCGGCCGGCATTTCGCTCAGCCCCTCGATCGTCAGCTTCGGTGCGGTCGGCGTCGGCCTTAATTCCGCAAACGCCGCCCTGGTGCTGACAAACAACGGCGGCGTGCCCCTGCTCATCACCTCCACCACCCTGACCGGCGATTTCAAGACCGCCTCAACCACCTGCGGCGCCTCCCTTCAACCCAGCGCAGCCTGCACGATCAATCTCTTCTTCGCCCCAACAAAGCCGGGCGAGCTCACAGGCAGCCTCGTCCTCACGGACAGCGCCATCGGGGGCAAGCAGACGGTCTCGCTGGGCGGTACCGGGATCGATTTCGCCCTCGCCGCCGACGGCCCCACCTCCGAGACCGTGACCAGCGGCAGCATCGCCACCTTCCCGCTGCAGCTCACCTCCGTCAGCGGTCTCAGCGGCGCCGTCGCGCTCACCTGCACCGGTGCACCCGCCAACACGATCTGCACCGTCAATCCATCCTCGGCCCAGCTCGGGGGCACCGTCCCGGTTTCAGTCACGCTGCAGACCGGCCTCTCCGCCCTGAACCACCCAGGGCCAATGGACTCACAAAACCGACCCGCCCGCGTCCTGCTCTGCTTCCTGGCCCTCCCGGTCGCTTTCCTCGGCACGCGTCGCCGCCATCGTCTCAGCCGCTACAGCCTGCACGGAATGGCCCTCCTGCTGGTGCTCACCCTCGTCTCCGGCTGCGGCTCCACCCGCCTGATCCCCATCGGCGGCACAGGCGGCGGCACGGGCACAGGAGGGTCGACCCAGCCAACCAGCCCCGGCACCTACCCCCTCACCATCACAGCTTCCTGCGACGGCGTAACCCACACCGTGCAGCTCTCCCTGACCGTGCAGTAGATCAGACCGGGTCAGCGCTCGACAGGCATCCCCACCACGAGCTTCTCGAACACAATCATGTAGTCGTTCTGATCACCCTTCGTGAAGTCGTACAGCCCCACGTAGTGGAAGCCGGCACGCTCCACCTCACGGCGCACCACGTCAGCATCAATGCCATGGTCCGCGCCGTTGCCAGGGTGATCGATCACGCCAAATCGGCCTCCCGCTTTCAGCGCCTTGCCCACGGCGTCGAGCATCACCGCCGGGTGCGCCACCTCGTGGTACACCCGCAGCATCACCGTCGCATCCAGCGAGTCCGGCGGCAGCTTCGGGTCGTCGGGCGTCCCCAGCACCGGGGTAATCTGCGGCAGGTGTTCGCGCTGCGCCCGCTCGCGAATCGTGTCGATCGCATGGGGATTGATGTCCTCGGCAAGCACATGGCCAGTCACACCGACACGCCGCGCCGCCCGCACGGAAAACCACCCACCTCCGGCCCCGATGTCGGCCACGGTGGACCCCGGCTTCAGGCGCAGCGCATCCATCACGCGATCGGTCTGCAGCAGCTTGTCGCGGTTAGGCTCCTCAAAGATGGTCAGATCGCCCGTGTACGGCGTACTGGTCGGGTGTTGGGGCAGCGGGGCCGGTGTCTGGGCACGAAGCCCCGGGGCAAAAACCGCAAAGACAAGCAGGGCAGGCAGGGTGAGGCGCATGACACGATAGACGCGGGCGGCCGGGCACAGGACAGGCCACCTCGGGCTCTTTCCACACGGATCTCCCAAAAGTTCGCCTCCATCAACAGGGAAACTGGTCCCGGTTCGTCCCAGGGGCAGGGCCCGGCGCGCATGCCGAACTTTTTTGCATCCAGGGCCACTGGCCCCGGCGTATAGGCGAGTGAAGAGTGATGACGATGGATCCGGGCGAGTTTCGACGACTTATCGAGGAACACCAGCGCATGGTCTTCTCCATTGCGCTGCGCATCTCTCGCGATCGCGGCATCGCCGAGGAGATCGCCCAGGATGTTTTCCTGGAGCTCTATCGTTCAGGAGAAAAAATGCAGAGCGCCGATCACACCCGTTTCTGGTTGCGACGCGTTGCGGTCCACCGGGCCACCGACGCCCTGCGACGCCGGTCCCGCCAGCCGGAGAGCGGCGCGGAAGAGTGGCTGGAAGAGCAGCACGGTGCGGAAGGGGAATGGGCCCCGGCGCTGAACCATGGCGTGGTCCAACGCCTGGAAAGCATGGTCGGCACCCTGCCGGATGCCATGCGGGTAGCTGTGGTCCTCCGCTACGGAGAAGATATGACACCGGAAGAGATTGGCCGCATGCTGGGCCAGCCGCTGCCGACCGTGAAGAGCAATCTGCAACGCGGCCTCAAGCTGCTTCGGCAAAAAGCGGTTGTCACTATGAAGGAGTACGTACGTGAATAACGGGCCGGAACAAAACGAATTCGAAGGAGATGCCGGCGCGGCAACCCGCCCCTTTCCTCCAGACGAGTCGCGGGAACCCTCTGCCGCTGAGGTCGACGACCCGCAGCTTGAGGCCGCCCTCCGCCTCGCGCTCGGGCCGGAGCTTGCCCCGGGGGGCTTTGCCGAACGCGTGATGGCCAGGGCGCTCGCCGGCGATCGCCCGGCACCCGTCGCGAACACCACGCATCCGCAGAGTGGCAAGCTGCTCCACTGGCCGCAAAGCCGCCTCTGGATCACGGGTGCCGTCGCTGCCGCCCTGATCGCCGGCGTCTTTGAAGGCGGCATGGCATGGCGGCATGTGCGCGAACAGCAGCAGCGCATCGTCCAGGCGACGCAGCAGTTTCAAACCACCGAGCGCATCACGGTGCATGCATTGGCACAGGCACGCGAACAACTCCAGCGCGCCGGTGTCCCGCTGACCTTGGACTAAAAACAAAACTTCGGCACGCAAGCAAGACAAAGCAGGACCGGACGAAACGGGAAGGGAAAGGGACCATGAAGAACACATCGACATTCTCAGACATGCGCAACCTGCTTTGCACCACCGGGGGTATTGCCCTGGCACTCTGCGGCTCCGGGGCCGTTCGCGCGCAGCAGCCCGTGCTTGCGGCCGCCGCAACGCGCATCGCCATGCACCGCATGGGCGCGGCCCAGCTGGAGCCCGGCGCGCCCGAGCCCCCGCAGAACAACACCCCCGCGCTCAAGGACGATCTCTTTGCCGGTACGGAAAAGTTCGCCAAAAATGCATCCGAAGCCAACGAGGTCAACATGGATCCGGACGCCCTCAACCTCGTCGATGGCCCTGACTCCAATCGTGCCCACCGCACACTGCTCAACGTCGTCCACCACTACGAGTACGACAAGCCCGGCATGTACAACCCGGCCGATGTGGACGAGTTCCGCCGCAAGCTCGAAACCGGGGACTGGCACTGCTCTGTACACAGCCGCGATCTCAAATCCGGTGAATCCACCGACATCTGCAGCCGCCGCCGTGCCCCCGACATGATCGAGCAGGCCATCATCACCGTGGAACCCAAAGAGCTGACCTTTATTCACACCATCCGAAAGGCCAACGGCCAGGGCGGCAGCATCATCAACGGCGGCATGCCCGGCATGAGCATGCTTGACGATCTCCCGCTTAATTTCTCCATGGCCTCCCTCGGCCCGCAGATCCAGGCCGAGATCCTCGCCTCCACCGCCGAACTCAGGGCGGAGATGCCCGAGCTGACACAGCAACTGGCCCAGCTTCACCTCGACACACCCATGGACATGCACCTTCTCCTGAAAGACATGGACAACCTCAAACTCGAGTTCTCCCCGGAGCAAGAGGAGCAACTGAACGGCCTGGGCAAGAGCCTGAACCTCATGCTGGCCCCGCAAGTTCCACAGGCACCGCAAGTTCCACAAGCCCCCCAGGCACCCACAGCGCCGGAAGCGCCGGCCGTACCCTCCGCTCCCAC
>CAZZXY010000157.1:0-7194 GCA_964658105.1 Verrucomicrobia bacterium Tous-C9LFEB
TTTCAAGGCTCATCGGCTGGTTCTTCGGCGCATTTTGGGCGCTGTTCGGAGCCTTCGCTCTGCCGCGTCCCTATAATCGCACCGGCTGCGCACTCGCCGTGGTCATCGCCCTCATCTTCTTTTTGAGGCTCTGGAAACGCGAACCGTCCACAGCCGCCGCAAGACCGCTTTTCAAAACGTCAACTTACCTAATTGCGGTCGCCGCCGAGCTCTTCGGCATGTATGCGGCGGCACTCTTGCTGCCGCGATTCGGCGCACAGCAGCAGGTCTACTCGGCCGTCGGGTGCATCGTCGGCCTCCACTTCATCGGCCTCTGGCTCGCTACACGGAGCCCACGATTTCTGCACATCACCGCCGGCATGTGCGTCGTGTCGCTGCTCTCGATGATCATGCCCTTCACTTGGCACACTATCGGTCTGCGCTATCTCCTGCTCGGAGTTGGTAAAACGCAGCCGATGGTGTCTTCAGTCAGTGCCGCATGGCTGGGCCTTGTTCCGCGTCAGTATTCGACCGGCGGCAAGGCGAAGCTGCTCGGCATCAGCAAGCGGGGGAACATCTATCTGCGCAAGGTGCTGATTCATGGCGCACGAGCTGCCGTGTTGCGCATCAAGCGAGATCGAGCGGCCATCGGAGCCTGGCTGGATCGACTCGATGCCAGAGCACCCAAGAACGTCGTCGTAGTCGCCATGGCGAATAAGCTGGCACGCATCGCATGGGCCGTGCTGTCGAGCGGACAAGACTACCGACCCTCACCGATCATCTCAGCAGCGTGAAATAGAAGCGCCAGTACAGCCACCACATTCACGGATTTGAATTTACCCACCGAAGTCTGGACAGGAACAGCAACGACGAAAGAACAGTCACAACGGCGCGCCTTCAACCTGATACCGATATTGGTCTTCCACGACCGACCGACTTATAAGGACAGGCACGCAGCGGAACTCATCGTGGCCAGGAGAGACGATCTCCACTCAAAGGCCGGATACATTGCCGCAGACTTGTCTATCGCACGTAGCTTCTCCCTTGCAGTCCTGCGGCGGACCATACATAATCGGTGCTAATTGTGGTCGCCGAAAACCGTGTCGCTGCGAGCATTGAATAGACGAGTCGCAGAAGAGCTACTTCGTCTCTGCTAACACCTTTTTGAAGCTCAGCGCTGGCTTCTCATCAAATGCCGTCAGGCACATCCGTGACTGAAACCAAAGATATCCCGGCGTTGGCCCAAGCTCCTGATAGTGATCATTGAAGAATGGCTCCACGCTCGCACCCTCAGGCACCGGGTTTGGAAAATTGTGCAGGATCGACTCAAACACTGGTCGCTGATGCGCAATCACTTCAGGATTGTGTTCGTTCCAGTACGCCGCTGCAATGCGGTCCGCCCCAAACTCAATCGCGTACGGCTTGGCCGTCTTTTCGGTAATCCCCCGGCACGCTTGAAACCAATGTCCCAACTCATGCACGATCACCCAGTGATGCACCCCATCCTCAAACTCCTTCTTCGCCATGGTCTCCGTCGCATTCGGCCCCATGAAGTGGAAGAACATCTGACTTTCTTCTGGTTTCAGCAAGCTCCACGCGGAGGTTCGCAGAGTGTTTGTCTCGGGATCGTAGCTTCCAAACGAAGGCACGTCCTCCACCACTATAGGAGGCACTGCAATGGGGCAGGGAAATCCGGCATTGTTTACCGACTGCACAAACGCATCACGCAACGCGGTCATCCTGACGCGCGTCTCCTCCACATCCGCGGCTCGCTTTGTCGTCTGCGTCCACCCGCTGAGGCACACGCAAGACCATAACACTCCTGCCACAGTCTGCTTTATTCGCATCAATCCTCCGGGAGCTGACGACCGTCTTATTTTACCTGGATGGGCTCTTCCGTTTGTGGCGCTTTTCAACAAGTTCAAGGCGGGATGGGATTTCTGAATCAGCAAGTTACGAAAGGCCCGCATCATTACTATTGATAAACGCGGTTCTCGGAAGTTGCAGCTGCTGAATCGATGCATAATCGCCGAGTCACATCTCGAGGCTGTTCAGCGTGGGAAACGTGCATTGGTCTGTTTCCAAAGGTGAGAACGCAAGCGGCCGCCAGTCAACCTATTCGGCTCCCACGAGTGGCGCGATAGTTCGTACTCGAAAGCGGATCGCCTGGCTATGCGGCGTCGCACGTTTGAGCATTTAGTTCCTGAGCGCCATCGGAGGTGATTGATGAAAACGAAAACTCGCGGAGAGACAGTTCAACGCCCGCCCCGACAGTCCGGCTTCACGAATGAAGAGGGTCGCGCGATGAACGAGCGAGCAAACGAATGAAAGATGAGCAGCGCGCGAGCGCAAACGCGATCAAAGCCGAAGCAGAGGTGCTCGCGAAGATCGCCGAGATGCCTGACGCCGATCGTATGATCGCTGAACGTCTTCATGCGCTGATCAAACAAGTTGCACCCATGCTCGCCTCGGACCTGGTACGGGATGCCTGCCTACGCCAAAGGCGCCAACGTCGTATGTTTCTGCGAAGGCTCACATAAATTCAAGACGAGATATGCGACGTTCGGCTTCAGTGACAAGGCAATACTGGACGATGGTGCCATGTGGTCGACGGCCTTTGCGCTGACGAAGCTCGACGCAAAGGGGGAAAAAGTAATCGCTGACCTGGTAAAGAAGGCTGTCAGCTAAGCGATGACCCGCAGCACCCGACCACCACTCAGAATAGACCGCCTTCACGACGATCCACGCTTCAGCGCGCTGAGAAAGCGGGTGGGCCTGCCGGCACCAGACCAGACGAAAGTTCAGTAGTACCGATGGCCTTGAGAGATCGGGGAATGGCAACGAAGCGCCACAGCAGATCCTTCGCCTGGCTCAGGAGGACAGGGCGCGCTCCACGATCTGATCAGAGTGCGCGCGGGTTCCGTCGTTGGGGGGATTGGGATTCTGGACAGGAGACAAGGGAGCTGAGCGTTTCCGCGAAGACTCGCCCCGGGGGGCCGATGGCGTTGTGGCGGCTGCGCCCTGGTGGGGCGCAGCCACCGCGTTGTTAGAGTAGGAAGATGTTGGCTGAATGGTATGCGCGGCGGATGTACGCCTGGGAAACGGCGTTGACGACGCGGGATGAGAACCGGATTGTGCGTCCGCTGGAGTGGGGGTTTGACTGGCTGGCGGGGTCCGGGGTGGGAACCGAGATTCTTGGTGGCCGGGATTTGGGTGGAATGGACACCCACGTCTCAGAAGCGAGACATGGGACACCCGGGGTGGTGGCTGGTGAGAGAGAACGGGTGGCTTCGCCATTCCCCACCTCGCCGCGAAAAGCGCGCGTCGGAGATGGGGCACCGGATTCTGTTGTGATGGAGAGATCGAGGGCACCCGGGGTGGTGGCTGCCGATGATGATTCCGAAGAGCGGCTGGCGGCTTGGAACCAGGAGGTGATTCGCCGTAGCGATGAGTTCTTCGGCTATGAGACGCCGACCGACTTCCGGCTGGAGGAACGGCATCCGGAGCTGTTCCCGACCAACGTACGGCCGGAGACGCTGGCGCAGGCGGCTAAATGGAAGGCGGACGCGCTGGCGGGGAAGATCTCGAAGGCACAGTATTTACGTTTTACTTCGCCCGAGCGGACGCCTTATCCCGAAAACGACCAGGTGAATGCACGCTGGTATCCTGCCAAGCGCTCTTATGACGATGAGGTGACCGGCAAGCCCAAGCAGGCGATCATCGTGATGCCGCAATGGAACGCGGACGCCTTCAGCCACAATGCACTGTGCCAATTGTTCAACCGCTTCGGTGTGTCGGCGCTGCGCTTGTCGAAGCCGTATCACGACATCCGGCGGCCGGCGGAACTGGAAAGGTCGGATTACGCCGTGAGCGCGAACCTGGGGCGGACCATCTCGGCGTGCCGGCAGGCCGTGGTCGACATCCGGAGCTGCATTGACTGGCTGGAAACCGAGGATATGAACAGTTTGGCGTGCTGGGGACGAGCCTCGGCTCGTGCTACGCGTTCAATGCGACGGCGCATGATCCCCGGCTGCAGGTGTGTGCGTTCAACCACGCCTCCATGCAGTTCGGCGACGTAGTGTGGACGGGGCAGAGCACGCGACATATCCGGGCGGCGTTTGACCCGATCCTGACCCAGGACCGGCTGAACCGGTTGTGGGCGGCGGTGAGCCCAATCTCTTATATGGAGAAGTTTGCGGCCGCACCGAAGAAGGTGCTGCTGGTGCATGCGAGCTATGACCTGAGCTTCCTGCCGCAGTATTCGCGGGAAGTGGTCGAGTACTTCACGAAGTACGAGCTGGATTTCACGTCGAAGGTGCTGCCCTGCGGGCACTATACGACCGGGGAGACGCCATACAAGTACATGGATGGGTGGTACCTGGGGTCGTTTATGTACCGGGCGTTTCGGGCGCTGGCGGAGGGGGAAGTGCCGCGGGCGCAGTCGCGGGGGCTTGCGGCTGGTTCGCGTCGGGTGGTTGATTGATAGGGCCTTATTCGCTTGGGCACTGGATGAGACCCAACGTTGCGCGACCACAGGGGATGCTGATTCCTGGTCATCGCTATCGGGTCACACATGCGTTTCAGGATTTTGACAAGGACCTGCACGTCGTTGGAGAAACGTGGACGTATCTCGGGTGCAATTTTCTTCCTTATGAGGATGGGCTTTCGCTTTTTGTGTCGCTGGATGGGGAGAGTGAGTGGCACATCCGGATGCAGTGGAGGGTGGAGGAGCAGGGGGCGATTCTTGAGGGGCTTGGGGATTATCTGGTGGAGGTTTCGGCGGGGTGATGGGGAGAGGGGTAGCTCTCCTTTTCGATCATTGCTGGCTTAGATGGCGACAACTTACCGAAAACCCGACTTTGCGGGAGCCGGCGGACATTGCTCAACAGAACGGCGTTTATCAGAACCAACCCAGACTCAATGAGTGCATCGGCCTGCAAGCATCAGTCGAGGCGCTATGGAAGACTCGACCACAGATGCCTGAGCCCAGATCGAACACCTGCAAACACGCCCCCGTTTCCGGATTTGGGTTGGCACGTTCAGCGCAATCGAATAGGAAGATCCGCTCAGGTTGTAACGAGGCGAAGCACCATAGAGGTTGCTGCGAGCCGGCACCTAGTCACAAGCGACTCACACCTCGAGCTGAGCTGCCCGAGCCCAGGTCGCGTGCCGGGATTGATGTTCCCGACACGCGTCGGAGCGGCACTACATCGCGCGGTCGTAGAAAGCCGGCGGTTCGATCCCGAGAGAACGCAGGTAGACATATCCTTGTCCGCGATGGTGCACTTCGTTCTCGATGACATAGAGCAAGAGTTGGAAGCCCAGCATCTCCCACTGGCCAAAAGCCTTCATGCGTTCACTGAAACGCTCTGGCGGAATTCCCGGGAACTCGGAGTTGAGCGCGGCGGTTTGCTTATCCCACTCGGTCAGTAGTTCCTGCTTGGTTGTCGGCTTGGCAAGCTCATACTTCTCCCATGCGCCGGTTGTGATGCCACGCACGGTGGGCAGTGCCATGCCGAGAAACTCGTTGCCGAGCTCGCCGAAGCTACGCATGCCGCCGAGACTGTAGCTGAAGAGCTTGTCGTCAGGAAAAGCCTCGAGCATTTTGCGTGTGAGCGCCCGATGCCCTTGCCAATGGGTCAGCAACTCAGCGGGTGTAAGGACGGTTGGTTTCGATTCGTTAGCCATAATGCACCTCGGGCCCTCGATGGGCACGAAGACCAAATTACTAGCAATTGCCGACAGTATATGTCGCAAATTCGAGTAATACTTCTCTTATGCAAGATCCTGTCATGCGTGTACTCACAGTGCTTGAGATTCTTCAAGCGCGCGAGAGCGTCTCTGGGGCGGAGCTGGCGGGCAGACTTGAGGTAGACCTGCGCACCGTGCAGCGCTATATCGTTCGGCTCAAGGACCTCAGCATTCCCATTGACTCAACACCAGGAGTGGGTGGAGCTTATCGTTTGCGGCCGGGCTTCCGATTACCTCCGCTGCTGCTTACCAATGAAGAGGCTTTCGCGCTGGCGCTTGGCCTGCGCGCATTGCGTCAGATCGGACTGGAAGCGTTCGCACCTGCTACGCAGGGTGCGCTTGCCAAGCTTGACCGTGTGCTTCCCGACACGTTGCGCGAAAGCATACGGGTCGTCGAAGATACAGTCGCGCTCGAGCCGAGCATGTGGACGGTTCCCACATCGCTATCCTGTCTGATCACTGCTGCCACGGCTATCCGTGCCGGTAAGCGCGTCCGCTTCAGCTACGAATCGCACGCCAAAGAGATCTCGCAGCGCGACGTGGAGCCATATGCTGTATTGCACATCGACGATCGCTGGTATCTTATCGGCCGCTGCCTCATGCGGAAAGCCACCAGAACATTCCGCCTTGATCGCATGGCTGATCTCCGCACCGGAAGCAAGACGTTTGTGCGTCCACCAGGCTTCGACGCGCGAAGCTACATGGCTGAAAACATGCCCTTCGTACAGTCTCGCTATCAAGTCGACATTTGGGTGGCGATGTCCGTTGAGGAAGCTCGACAGAGTTTCGCGCTGTGGCGCGTGAGCCTGGAGCCGGAAGAAGATGGTGTGCGCTTACGATGTGGGCGAGACGATCTCAAGATGTTTGCTGCCATGCTGCTCACACTAAACCGACGCATAGTCGTGCGCAGCCCCGAAGAACTGCGCGAGACGTTCAGAAAGATTGTTCAACGCGGTACGGAAGCGGCAGGCGACCATAGTCCTCAATCTTATTAGCCGGCTTTCGTGACGGGCGGAAGAGAGCCCTACTTATTGGAGGCTGCTGTCACGCAACCTGATTCTTGTACCGCTGAGCTGGTGCGGGTCAGCTCTGAGAAAATCGCTTTTGCTTGGTGACGATCCTTGGTTGGTGCGAAATCGCCAATGCACTCATTGAGCGTGATCGGGAAGAGGAAATCAGCTTCTGCAGAGAAGTTCTTCGGCTGAGATCAGCAATCTGTCTGCTTCATGATCTCGCTGCCCTTCTTATGAAAAGAGAAATATTCCCTCTGCACACCCCTAAAGAGAAAAGAAAAGCCTAGACAAGCGAGAGAGAATCTCTGCGCGGAGCGCTCGCGCCCGTACGGCCGATACTACTGGGTGATTTCTTCGCGCTGGTAGGGTTTTTGCAGATAGACCCGCGCCTGGTTGACGGCGCCCTGCGTGTTGTCGTTGGTCTGCACGGCCTGGCGGTATTCGTTGACGG
>CAZZXY010000158.1:0-7168 GCA_964658105.1 Verrucomicrobia bacterium Tous-C9LFEB
ATTTTGTTTCTTCTTGCCACGCGCGCGATCAAACTCCCATGTCCACCCCAAAGCAAAAGATTGCCCTGGTCACCGGAGCCAACAAAGGCATCGGCTTCGAAGTCGCTCGCAAAATCGCCGCGGCCGGTCACCTCGTTCTCATTGGCGCCCGTAACCCCGCACTCGGGCAGGGGGCCGCCGACAAGCTGAAAGGCGAAGGCCTGGAGGTCCGTTTCCTCCAGATCGACCTGGACGATGCCGCCACCATCGCAGCCGCTGCCACGGCAATCGGGAAAGACTACGGTCACCTGGATGTGCTCGTGAACAACGCCGGAATCGCGGACGCCTCTGACGGCCCACCCTCCACCGTCGCCCTCGACGCCGTAGAGCGCACCTTCCGCACCAACTTCCTCGGCTCCCTTGCCGTCACCCAGGCCATGCTCCCGCTCCTCCGCAAAGCGACCGCCGCCCGCATCGTCAACGTCTCCAGCGGCCTCGGCTCCCTCACCCAGAATGCCGACCCGCACTGGGAATACGCCTTTGCCAAACCGCTCGCCTACAACGCGTCGAAGGCCGCGCTGAACATGCTCACCGTCCACCTGGCCTACGAGCTCCGCGACACCGCCATCAAGGTCAACGCCGCGGACCCCGGCTACACCGCTACCGACCTGAACCACCACAGTGGCCCGCAGACCATCGCCGAAGGCGCCGAAGAAACTGTTCGCCTGGCACTTCTGTCCGATGACGGCCCGACAGGCACCTTCTCTGATCGCAAAGGGATTGTTCCCTGGTAGGAGTTGCATGCCTCGGAAGTCCGTCCTGACGTTATCTGGCGCGATTGCGTGCATGCTCAGGATGAAGCACGCAGAACCGGGTACCATAGACCCTGCATCACTGATACCCGATGAGCCACCTTTCCGACTTCCAAGTCTTTATCCTCCTCAGCCTTCTAAAGATCGCCGTGGTCCTCGTGATCACGCTCACCGCCGTTGCGTACACGGTGCTGCTGGAGCGTAAGGTCCTGGGCCGCATGCAGAACCGCTGGGGGCCTTCCCGTACCGGGCCGTTCGGCCTGCTGCAGCCTCTGGCGGACGGCATCAAGCTCTTCCTGAAGGAAGACATGATGCCCCTCGCCGTGGCGCGGCCCCTGTTCATCCTCGCGCCCGTGATCGCGCTGGGCTGTGCGCTCGTCTCGATCTCGGTCGTTCCTTTTGGCGCACCGGTCTCCTACCGCGGCGTCAGCCTCACGCAGATCGCCGATCTCAATATCGGCCTCCTGGTCATCCTCGGCATCACGTCCATCGGCGTCTATGGCATCGCGCTGTCAGGCTGGAGCTCCAACAACAAGTTCTCTCTCTTCGGCTCGCTCCGCGCCACTGCCCAGGTGATCAGCTATGAACTCGCGCTCGGGCTTTCGCTGGTGGGCGTCGTGCTTCGCTCCGGCTCGCTGCGCCTCCGCGACATCGTTGCCACCCAGTCGGCTCATGGCGCGCTGAGCTGGAACATCTTCGGTGGGCCCGCGCGTGAGCACACCGCGAATGGCACCGTCTGGGTGCTGGCCGGCGGGTTTCAGATCATCGGCTTCTTTATCTACCTGATGGCCGCCTACGCCGAGACGAATCGCTCGCCCTTTGACCTCCCCGAGGCCGAATCCGAGCTCGTCGCCGGCTACCACACCGAGTACAGCTCCATGAAGTTCGCCATGTTCTTCATGGCCGAGTACGCCAACATGATCACCGTGGCCTGTGTGGCCACCCTGCTCTTCTTTGGCGGCGCCACCTCTCCGTTTGGCCACCTCTTCGATGGCTTTCTGAATGGCCCGGTTCTCTCGATTCTGTTTTCCATCGCCTGGTTCGTGTTCAAGGTCTTCGCGTTTATCCTGCTTTACATCTGGGTTCGCGCGACGCTGCCCCGCTTCCGCTACGACCAGCTGATGGGCTTTGGCTGGAAGTTCCTGTTGCCGGTCGCCATGCTCAACATCCTTGCCACGTCCCTGGTGCTTGCCTTCCGCAGCTAAGGGAGGCGTTGCTTTCTCCTGCGCTTCCTGCAGGGATCTGCTTTCTTCGTTCCGCAGGTAGCAGGTACCGGCAAACGTTTTACAATGAGATCGCACTGAACAGAACATCGCCTCACCTGCGCTTCTAGACGGATTCACCGGATACACACGCCACGATGGAACTTTTTCTCTTCATCCTCTTCGGTTTGATCGCGGTGATCGCGGCGCTGAACCTGCTGCTGCAACGTCATCCCATCAACTCGGCGTTGTCGCTGGTGGTGGTCATGATGTCGCTTGCCGTGCTGTACTTTTCGCTGGGCGCCGAGTTTCTCGCCGCCGCCCAGGTCATCGTCTACTCCGGCGCCATCATGGTGCTCTTCGTCTTCGTCATCATGCTGCTGAATGCCGGCGAAGAAGACCGCTCCAAGGCGTCCAAAGTCGCCGCCATCGCGGGCTTTCCAGGGGCCGCGGCGATCCTTTGCCTGCTCGCCTTCGTCTTCCTCTCCGAACGCAAGGCGCTGGGCACCGCCCACCTGAGCACGGACGTAGCCGGCGCGGTCAACAACATCACCGAGATCTCGCACGTCCTCTTCACGTCGCTCCTGCTCCCCTTCGAGGTCACCTCCATCCTGATCCTCGTCGCCATCCTTGGCGCCGTGGTGCTCGCCCGGAAGGAGCTGTAACCGCATGGTGCCGATTGCGTACTACCTCATTCTCGCGGCGGTCCTGTTCTCGATCGGCATCGCGTCCTTTCTCATCCGGCGCAGCGTCATCACCATCTTCATGTCCATTGAGCTCATGCTCAACGCCGTCAACCTGACGTTTGTCGCGTTTGCGCACATGTGGCACCAGGTGAACGGCCAGATCTTCGTTTTCTTTGTCATGGTGGTCGCCGCCGCTGAAGCCGCGGTCGGACTTGCCATCATCATCTCTCTCTTCCGTGCCCGTCAGACCCTCAACGTCGATCAGATCAACCTGATGAAGAACTAGCTCGACCTTTGCTTTTTTGTTGTCATTCCCGAAGGGAATCTGCTTCTAGAACAATGCCGATGACGCCCTCAGAATCGAGCCCCGAAACCGCATGAACCCACAGCTCCTCTGGCTCATCCCCGCGCTTCCCTTTGCAGGCTTTGCCCTGAACGGCACCCTCGGTCGCCGCCTCCCGCGCGCCGGTGTCTCGGCCATCGCCCTGCTTTTCACGCTGCTCCCGGCGTTGATCGTCGCCCGCCTCTGGTCTTTCATGCTCTCCGCCGGCGCCCCGCTCGGGTTCACGGTGACCAGCCGCCCGTGGATTGCCGTCTCCGGCTTTCAGGTCAATTTCAGCTTCGCCGTCGACCACCTGACGCTCATCATGCTCGGTGTCGTCACCGGCGTCGGCTTCCTGATCCACATCTACTCTGTTGGCTACATGGCGCATGAGGACGGCTACTGGCGCTTCTTCGCCTACCTCAACCTGTTCATGTTCTTCATGCTGGTCCTTGTGCTGTCGTCCAGCTTCCTCCTGCTCTTCGTGGGCTGGGAGGGCGTCGGTCTCGCCTCGTACCTGCTGATCGGCTTCTATTTCAAGCGTGACTCCGCTGCCAACGCCGGCAAGAAGGCCTTCATCGTCAACCGCATCGGCGACTTCGGCTTTCTGCTGGCGATGTTTCTCCTCATCGCGCACTTCGGCTCGCTCGACTTCGCCACAGTCTTTGCGCACGTCAATGCCCTGCCCCCGGCCGTGACCGGCGGCTTCCTCACCGCCATCTGCCTCCTGCTCGTCCTCGGCGCGACCGGCAAATCCGCACAGATTCCGCTCTATGTCTGGCTTCCCGACGCCATGGAAGGCCCCACGCCCGTCTCGGCCCTCATTCACGCCGCGACGATGGTTACGGCCGGCGTCTACCTCGTGGCTCGCTGCCACGTGCTGTTCGATCGCTCGCCCTATGCCCTTGGCGTCGTCGCGATTATCGGCGCGCTCACCGCTCTCTTCGCGGCCACCATCGGCTGCGTGCAGCACGACATTAAGCGCGTCCTCGCCTACTCCACCATCTCGCAGCTCGGCTACATGTTCCTCGGCTGCGGTGTGGCCGCGTATTCCGCCGGCATCTTCCATCTCATGACGCACGCCTTCTTCAAGGCGCTGCTCTTCCTTGCCGCCGGCTCCGTCATCCACGCCCTCTCCGGCGAACAGGACATGCGCGTCATGGGCGGCCTCCGCAAGCGTATCCCCGTCACCTACTGGACCATGACCGCCGGCGTTGTCGCCATTGCGGGCATCCCGCCGCTGGCAGGCTTCTTCTCCAAGGACGAGATCCTCTACCGCGCCTTCACCTCGCCCAACCCACTCGGCAAGCTCCTCTGGTTCGTGGGCCTCGTCACCGCCGGCCTGACCAGCTTCTACATGTTCCGCCTCTGGTTCAAGACCTTCTGGGGCACCGAACGCTTCGACGAGCACGCCCTGGCCGCAGGCCACAGCACACACACCCTGCCCAACGCTTCGGCCACCCACGGCACCCATGACGAGGCCAATGCCGCCGAGCACGATGCCGGCCAGGCAGCCCACGCGCATGGTGTCCATGAATCGCCGGCCATCATGACCATTCCGCTCGCCATTCTGGCCGTCCTCAGCATCATCGGGGGCTGGGTCGGCGTACCCATGGCACTTGGCGGTCACAACGAGATCGAGCACTTCCTCGACCCCGTCTTCGCCGCCAGCACGCACCTCGAAAACGCCGTCAATGCCGACCAGGTTTCGCACGGTACGGAACTCGGCCTCGCCGTCGTCTCCGTCGTTGTCGCCCTGCTCGGTCTCGCGGTCGCCTATCTCTGGTACGTGCGCAGGCCCGGCACCGCTTCCCGGCTCGCCGCCTCTGCCAAGCCGGTCTACAACCTGCTCGACCATAAGTACTGGGTCGATGAAGCCTACGGCCTCGGCATCGTCATGCCGCTGCTCATGTTCACCCGCGCGATCTTCGGCGGCCTCATCGAAGGCGCCGTTGTCCAGGGCTCCGGCGCTGGATTGGCCGCGGGCACCCAGGGCCTCGGCTGGCTTACCCGCCGCATGCAGTCAGGCAACATTCGCTCCTACGCCGGCTGGCTCGCCTTTGGTGCTGCCGTGATCATCGCCGTGATCCTCTTTGGTGTTCACCCGGTCGTCCGATGAGCCATCACTTTCCCCTTTTCTGTCATTCCCGAAGGGAACCTGCGTTTGGGAGCGCCACGAGATCGCAATGGACCTGAACCACATCATTCTCACGCTGCTCCTGCTCACCCCGCTCGTCGGCGTGGTAATCCTTGCCCTCCTGCCCGAGCGCGAAAACAGCAAGACGCATCACATCGCCGCCCTCGTCATTACGCTGCTCACCTTCGTGATGACGCTCCACCTCCCGGCACACTTTCTTTACGGTGCCCCCGGCTTCCAGTTCGAACAGAACGTCTCCTGGATTCGCAACCCGAACATCCACTACCACCTTGGCGTCGACGGCCTCTCCATGTGGCTCATCGTCCTGACCGGCTTCCTCGCCCCGATCGGCGTCCTGGTCAGCTGGAACGTCATCAACACTCGCGCCAAACTCTTTTTCACCCTGTTTCTGCTGCAACAGGTCGCCATGATCGGCATCTTCACGTCGCTCGACCTGTTTCTCTACTACGGCTTCTGGGAGCTCTCGCTCGTTCCGCTCACCGTCCTGATCGCCACCTTTGGCCGCACCGAGAACCGCCGCCGCGCCGCGCTCAAGTTCTTTCTCTACGCCTTTATTCCCTCCGCGATCCTGCTGGTAGCCTTCATCTGGCTCTACGCCCGCACCGGCACCTTTGACTTCGCCGTGCTGCAGACCCTGGCCATCACGCACAAGATCTCGCCCAACGCCGGCGCCCTCTGGTTCTGCTCACTGGCATTCCTCGTCGCGTTTGGCGTCAAGGCCCCCATCTTTCCGCTCCACGGCTGGCTCACCGAAGCCGTCCAGGAAGCGCCCACCGCGGTCGTCATGGTGCTCGCCGGCAAGCTCGGCTTGTACTCCATCCTGCGCTTCAGCTTCGGCATCTTCCCCGAGCAGTCCCGCCACATCGCCCCGCTCATGATCGCGCTCGGTGCCATCGGCATCGTCTATGGCGCACTCATGGCGCTCGTCCAGAACGACCTCAAGAAGCTCGGTGCCTTTTCCCTGCTCAGCCACGTGTCGTTCATCGTTCTGGGCATGTACAGCTTCACCGTCGCGGGCCTCGACGGGGGCGTGTTCCAGATTCTCAATGAGTCGCTCATCGGTGCCGCCCTGTTCGCCCTCATGGGCCTGCTCTACGAGCGCTACGGCACCTACGACATGCGCGACTACGGCGGTCTGGCCACCAAGCACGCCTGGATGGTGACCATGTTCGTCATCACCTCGCTCGCAGCTGTTGGCCTGCCCATGCTCAACGGCTTCGTCTCGGAGTTCCTGATCCTCTCCGGCACCTTCGCCTCGGCGATTGCGCACCACGTCGTCTGGTCGGTCGTTGCCACTACCGGGGTGATTTTCTCCGCTGGCTACGCGCTCTCGATGATCCAGCGTGTCTTCTACGGTGACCTCGGGCTCCGCTCCGAGGAGGTTCCCGGCTACGATCTCAATGTCCGCGAACACCTCACGCTCTGGCCCTTTGTGGCACTGTTTCTCTGCATGGGGCTCTTTTCGCCCTACTGGATGCGTTCTATCGACGGCTACGGCACGCTGACCGCCGACAAGCCGGATCGCTTCGATGGCAATCACGTCCGTCATCTCGAAACCGAAAGCTACGGCCGGGCCGCGCAGGCACCTCCCGGCGGCTTTCTTGACCCAGCGCTCGCTGCCGCCGCACAAGGCAAACCCGCTCCTGCGGTCAATAAAGGGGCCCGCTACTAATGCCCGCGAATCTGCTCGCTCTTCTCCCCGAGATCATCCTCACCGTCACCGGCGTCCTCGTCATGGTGACTGAGCCCGTCCTCCCCCTGAACACCTCCCGCAAGGGCCTTGGCTGGCTTGCTATTCTCGGCACGCTGGCCGCCGGCGGAGCAGCCTGGTACCAGCACAGCTGGATCGATGCCGAAGGTGGCGCCCCGCTCACCGCGTTCTACCGGACCATCTCCGTGGACGAGTTCTCGGTCTTCTTTCACCTTCTGATTGCCGCGATCGTTCTCGCCGTTCTGCTTGCGTCGCTGGACTACTTCGAAGGTCCCACAACCCACGCCGGCGAGTATTT
>CAZZXY010000159.1:0-7003 GCA_964658105.1 Verrucomicrobia bacterium Tous-C9LFEB
GGCGTCATGCGGGGGGCCGGGGGCGTCATGCCGAGGTGAGTTCTGCGGTGGCGGGTTCGAGGAGGGGGGTGGTGCGGACTTCGGCGGGTGTGGCCCAGGGAGCGGCTGTGCTCGTGGGGGTGGGCTCGTCGGTGCCGGTGCGGGTGGCGAGGACGTGCTGGATACCGCGGATGAGGATGGGGGAGTCGTTGAGGCTGGCGGCGCGGGTTACTTCGAGGCTGTGTTCGCGGCCGAAGTCGCGGAAGTCGATGTCGATGTCGTAGAGGATTTCAACGTGGTCGCAGAGGAAGCCGACGGGCTGCATGACGACGGCGGTGTGGCCGGCGGCGGCGAGCGCTTTGAAGGTGTCCTCGACGGCGGGGCCTAGCCAGGGGGCGCCGGCGATGCCCTGGCTCTGGAAGGCGAAGACCCAGTCGGCTTCGGTCATGCCAACGGGGGCGAGGCGCTTGGCGATGGCGGCGGCGGTGCCCTTGCACTCGATCGGGTAGGGGTCCCCTTCCGCGGCTACACCGTAGTTCTGGATGCCTTCGGCGGGGACGGGCGCGCCGGGGCGGGCGCCGGCGCCGCGGGCGGCTTCCTCGGGGGTGGCGGGGCGGATGGTGCGGCAGGGGACCGAGTGCGCGGTGAAGAGGACCGGGACGCGGCGTCCTGCCCTGGCGCAGGCTTCGGCCCAGGCGGGCCAGAGGCGGTCGGCGAAGGCGTCGACGAGGAGGGGTTCGTCGGCCCAGCCGGCGATGAACTCGTAGGTGAAGGGGTCGCCTGGGGTGTCGCGCAGCGCGGCGTCGAGGGCGCGGCGGTAGAGACCGGTGGAGGTGCGGCTGTTCTGCGGGGCGAGGCAGAGGACCTTCGCATGCGTGATGCCGTCGGCCTTCATGCGCGCGACGACGTCGGCGATATAGGGATGCCAGTTGCGCATGCCGACGTAGACCGGTTCTTGCAGGGCGTCGGCGAGCAGGCGGCCCTGCAGAAGCGTCCAGCGGGTGAGCGGTGGGCCCTCGGGGAGCGGGTCTTCGCGCAGGCCAATCTCGGCGTAGCGGTGCTGGAGCTCTTCGACGACGTGGGCGGGCATGGGACGGCCGCCTGTGACCTTATCGAGGTAGAGGGCCATTTCGCCGAGGCGGTCCGGCGTGCCGTGGGCGAGGAGGAGGACGGCGTGGCGCTGGGTGTCTGGCATGGCTGGCTTTAGGATACGGCCTGGCCTGTCCCCCTCCCCCCTGTTTTGTGCATGATCTTCAGCGGATTGGAGTTAGCTTTGGATGGAGTGCGGGATGTGTGCATGGAGCGAAAACGACCTCGGCCCTGAGGCCGAGGTCGTTTGTGTTTAAGGAGCATATCGCGAGTGTCAAGGACGGAAGTTGTAGCGGGTGTCCGCAGGCTCACCTCAGGGGCTAAAGCCCCTTTGCGGCTTTGCAAGATGGCACGGCTGAAGCCGTGCCCCTTCGCTTTGGGGGTGGGTGCAGTGGGTTTCCTGTATGCGGGATGACGCAGGAGAAGCAGAAGCGAACGCGGATTCCCTTCGGGAATGACAAAGAAGGGGAGTTCTCCGTGCGGAGAATGACAAGCAAGAAAGGCAGAAGCTAACGCGGGTCCCCTTCGGGAATGACAAGGAAGAGAAGGCAGGAATAGCAGACCTGCCTCGTCACTTCAGGAGATCTGTTCGGCGACGACTTCTATGTCGATGTGGCGGGTGCTGCCGACGATGTCGATGCCACCCAGATTTGTTGGCTTGCCGGGAGTGATGACGGAGGTGCCTTCGAGGACGGACTGGCGGACGATGGGTTCGTCAGCGAGCATCCCGGATTGGTGTTCCTGAGCGACGGCGGACTGTTCGACTTTGGAACGGAGGCGAAGGCCGTTGGCGAACTGATCGAGGGTGGTGTCGATGTTTGTGCCGATGTCGATGTAGGTGAACTGATTTTCCTGAGCGGCTTTTTCTGTGCTGTAGCTGCCCGTGACGACCGGGATTTTGTCACCCTGCTTGAGCGTGACGCGCTGGCCAAGCAGGACGACCACGGATAGGTGGTGTATCCCGACGCGCTTGCCTGCGTCTGATTCGGCCAGAGTATAGGTGATGCGATAGGTATGTTTTGGCTTATCGAGTTCGGAGATGAGTCCCCCGATCTTTGCCAATTCCTCTGCGGACGCCGAGACAATCACATCATTGGTGGACTGCAGCAGGAAGATCTTGTCCGTTGGGTTGATCACGTTGCGGAGGGCGACGACGACGTCATTGGCTTCCTCGCGGGAACCCGCGTTGGCGAGGTGAAAGACCCTGGTCGGCAGGTTGGTGTCGGGGCGTTCCTGAGCTGTCACGGTATTCGCCGACAGCGCGAGGACAAGGAGTGCGGCTGACAGGTATCCGCCACGGTTGCGAGTAAGAAAGTTCACTTCAAATCTCCTGAGGATATGGGGGCTGGTGTGGAGGGTTGTGCCGCGGTGCGCTGCCCGGCTTCGATCTCGCGTACTTCTGCGAGCGAGATGGCCCCCGGCGCATAGACACGGTTGGCAAGGGCAGTGACCAACGGCGGCCGTGGCGGATTGAAGAAGGTGTTGAACTCGCGGGTTTGCTGCTTTGAAAAAGCAGCGCGCTCGGCTGGCTCGAGTTGGGCGAGATCATGCCTTTCGCCCTTGCGCAGCATGAGGCGGACGAGCCGCTCCTGCCCTGTGGTTGATACCTGAGGAGCAGACAGGCTGGGTGCGTGGAGATCCTCGAACGCCTGAGCGTCCAGGGCAGCCTGCGTTGCCGGAAGGTCTTCCCGTGACGCCTGAGGGCTGGCGACAAGCTGCAGGAAGAGCCTAGGCGTATCGGCCTGCGATGCGGGTTGGTTCGCTGCCTGGAGATGCTGTTGTGTGATGCGGCTTTGGGTCCGGAAGGGTGAGGAACCGTTGACCTCAGAGAGGCTGGCCGTCTGCGGGCTTTGTCCAGGCGTGCGCTGCGAGCTCGCGAGGGATGAGGGAACCTGTGGTGCACCGGTGATGTGGGCGTCCCCGTGCGGGACCAGAAGCGCGTGTGGGAGAAAGTGCATGAGACCCAACAACGACGCGATAAGCAGAGCGGTAGCGGAGAGAGCAGCGGCGGGCCGGATCGGAAAGAAGGAGCGCCACCAGGTGTTCCCCGTCGAGACTGGGGCTTCGGCTTGCATGGTGAGTTGCGCCACCAGGCGTTCGTTTAGGTTAGGGGTGGCCTCGACGGTGCCCAGGGCATGCAAGACGGAGTCAATCTCTGCGTCGAAGTAGTTCCGTGATGAAGGTGTCATCGTTTGTCTCCTTTCCCGAGGCGTTCGCGTAGGTGGGTGCGGGCTCGGTGGATGAGGGCGCGTACCGCGGAGTCGGATTTGCCCATGATGGTGGCGATCTCAGCGGTGGAGAGTTCTTCGATGGCCGAGAGGAGGAGGGCCTGGCGCTCGGGTTTGGGCAGGTGGTCGATAGCCCGGAGGACTCGTCGGCTTTGTTCGGCGTGGTCGAGGGCCTGGTCGGTCGGGGTTTGGGGGGCGATGAGGGTCTGGAGGAAGCCGTCGTCGGCCTGGTCGGGCTTGATGCGGCGGCGGCGGTCGAGGGCGAGGTTCCAGGTGACCCGGATGAGCCAGGGGCGGAGGTCGCGGACGGCCGGGAGTTTTTGCTGGTGCTGGAGGACGCGAAGAAAGGTGTCCTGCACGGTGTCTTCGGCTTCGGCGCGGTTGCGGAGGACGGCGTGCGCGACGCGGAAGAGGGTGGCGGCGTAGGTATTCACGAGCGCGGGGAGGTCCGCCGCGGTTGCCGTGGTGGCGGTGGAGCGCGGCAGTGGCAGAGCGAGGTCCTCGAACACGATGTCCTTCTACAGGGAAAGACGGATGGGGCGGCGGAGCGCTCGGAAACATCTACCGGGGGTGCATTGCGAGTGCAGCAATACTGCTTGACTGCATGGGTAGTGTTGTACTAATGTAAAACACCATAGAGCGTGGCTGCGCGCAGTGTTCAGCGCCGCCCAGCCATCGGGGAACAGGATGAATCATGAGTGGAACGAGAACCAGCCCATCTACCGCCAGCTCCGTGACCGGGTGGCGGCGATGATCCTTGACGGTCTGTTGAAGGAGGGCGACCCGCTGCCCTCCGTCCGCAATGTTGCGGCCGAGTACCGGGTGAATCCGCTCACCGTCCTGAAGAGCTACCAGGGGCTTGTGGATGAGCAGCTGGTGGAGAAGCGCCGTGGCCTTGGGATGTTTGTCCGCACGGACGCACGGACCGCGCTGTTGCAGGGCGAGCGCGACAAGTTCTTAACCGAGGAGTGGCCGCGGATTCACGCCACCATCGTGCGCCTGGGCCTGTCGCCCGAGGACCTGCTGGCGGCCGCCTCGCGGGACAAACAGCAGAGCGTCGGGAAGGGGGACTGACATGACCTGTATCGAAGCAAATGGCCTGCGCAAGACGTACGGCTCACGGGTTGCTGTGGACGGCGTTGACCTCCACATCGAGGAGGGCCGCGTTCTGGGCCTGATCGGTCCGAATGGGGCCGGAAAGACCACGCTACTGAACGCGATACTCGGCCTCACGTCCTACGACGGCAGTCTAAATGTGCTTGGGCGCAACCCCTGGACGCAGCGGGACGACCTGATGCTGGACGTGGCGTTCATTGCCGATGTGGCCGTGTTGCCGCGTTGGCTGCGTGTCTCCCAGGCACTCGACTACATGGCCGGCGTTCACCCGCGGTTCAGTCGCGGGAAGGCCGAGGCGTTTCTTGCGCGCACCAATATCAAGGCGAAGAGCAAGATCCGCGAGCTCTCCAAGGGCATGGTCACGCAGCTGCACCTGGCGCTGATTATGGCCATCGACGCCCGGCTGCTGGTGCTGGACGAACCGACGCTGGGGCTGGACCTTCTGTACCGGAAGCAGTTCTACGATTCATTGCTGAATGACTACTTCGACGGCACGCGCACCATCATCGTGACGACCCACCAGGTGGAGGAGATTGAGAACGTTCTGACGCATGTGGTGTTCATCCGTGATGGCCGGCTCGTCCTCTCTTCCAGCATGGACGATCTCGAGAATCGCTACACCGAGCTGAGTGTTCATCCCGACCAACTGGCGGCAGCGCGTGCGCTCGGCCCTGTGTATGAGCGGCAGTCGCTTGGCCGCAGTGTGCTGCTGTTTGCGAACGCGGATCGCCAGGAGCTCGCAAGCATGGGGGACACGCGCACGCCCAGCCTTGCGGACCTTTTCGTCGCCACCATGAGTACACCCGTCGTCCAGACGCAAGGAGCCACACGATGAGCACACAGGCCAACATCCTTCAGGACTCCCCCGTGCGGGCCGGGGTCACGGCGTCGTCGCCCCTTTCGCCCTTGCGGTTGTTTGCGTGGTCGGTACGTCGCGAGATCTGGGACAACCAGTCGCTCTACCTGGCGCCAGCGAGCGTTGCCGTGCTGGTGTTGCTCGGCTTCTTCTTTGGGCCTTTCGGGGTGCGGAACATGGTCTACTTCGGCTCGCCGACGGAAGGACACCGTGGCTTCAGTGCGGATGCGCCGTACCACCTTGTCGCGGGACTGCTGATGGCGACAACCTTGCTGGTGAGTGTCTTCTACTCGATCGATGCGCTGTATGCCGAGCGTCGCGATCGCAGCATTCTGTTCTGGAAGTCGCTTCCCGTTTCTGACCTGATCGCCGTGCTGGCGAAGGCGAGTATTCCATTGCTTGTGCTTCCCCTCATCGCCTTCGGTGTCACGGTGGTGACGCATCTTGCCATGGCACTGGCCAGCAGCGTGGCCCTGCTGCGGCTGGGTGAGCCGGTGGCGCCACTGTGGTCAATGATCGCGCTTCCACACCTGTGGCTTTGGACGTTTGGGCATTTCCTGATGACGGCGGCGATCTGGTATGCGCCTTTCTACGCGTGGCTTCTGCTTGTCTCCGCGTGGGCCAACCGCGCTCCCCTGCTGTTTGCGTTGCTTCCGCCGTTGGCTCTGGTTGCTCTTGAGAGCATCGTCTTTCACTCTTCGTACTTTGGGACGGCCCTGAAAGACCGTCTTGCCCATGGCAGCGTTTTGCCGAACTCCGCGTCGCCAGCCACCGCCGGCCTGAATACGCCCGCGTTGTGGCTGGGACTGCTCGCAGCCGCGTGTTTCTTTGCAGCAGCCGTGCAGTTCCGGCGCTATCGAGGCACGCTGTAGCGGCGGGTCGCCCCATGAGCCGTTGCGTTGGAGGAATCAACCCTTTGGTGGATTTCTCCGGCGCGGCCTGGGTGCTAGGATTCGTTCGATCCGAGAGCCATGAATCTTCCTATTCCAGAACCAAAGATCCGAGTGGTTGAAGATGCGGACGCAACGGGTGATGTTGCGGCTGCCTACGACGAGTGGCGTGCGCACTCCGGGCGGGAGCGCATGCCGGGCATTCTGAAGTGCTTCAGCCATCGGCCGGACTTTCTGCGCGATGTGATGAAGTTCAGCAACACGGTCCACTTCTCCGAGGGGCATCTGGATCGGCGGACAAAGGAGGCCATTGCGAGCTGGGTGTCGTGGCTGAACCGGTGTCCGTATTGACTGGACTCGCATGCTTACTTCCTGCGTGTTCAGGGAGCCGGAGAAGAGACAGTGCAAGCGATTGCGGATGGCAATCTGGAGGCTGCCGGCTTAAATGCCGCGGACAAGGTGCTGCTGGAGTATGTGGGCAAGGTGACCGAGGCGGCCTACCGGACCACGCCCGCTGATGTGCAGGTGCTTCGCGATCATGGATGGACGGAACCGCAGATTGCCGAGGCGGTGTACATCACGGCGATGTTTGCGTTCTTTAATCGCGTGGCGGATGCGTTCGGGGTGCCGTCGCAGGGGTATCTGGAGCATGGCCCTGTGACGACGTAGGGGGTGATTGGGGGTCCCCGTTCGGGAGGACAAGCAGGAAGGCAAAGGCAAAAAGCAGATCCCTACGGGATGACAAACCGAGGGGGCAGAGGCAAAAAGCAGATCCCTACGGGATGACAAGCAGAAAGGCAAAGGAAAAAAGCAGATCCCTACGGGATGACAAACCGAGGGGGCAG
>CAZZXY010000160.1:0-6917 GCA_964658105.1 Verrucomicrobia bacterium Tous-C9LFEB
CTAAGAACTAAGAACTTACAACCTACAACTCATCTAAACCCGCAAATCCCGCCGCGCCGCCTCAGCCACCCTGCCAAGATCGGCAACCGTCAACACCCGCAGTCCCGCACGCTCCATCACACCCACACCAAACTCGTACTGCTCGCCGTCGCTCACCGTCGACACGGGCTCCACAATCGCGGTCAGCTCCAGCTCCAACCCCTCCACCCGCGTCACGCCCTCGCGCAGCCCGCTGATGGAGTACGCCAGGCCTTTCGCCAACTCCGCATCATTCTCCAGCGACACCGCATGAAACAGCCGCACGCCGCCGTTCCTGTACCCGCAATCCAGCTTCAGCGGATCGCCCATCCGCGTGTACTCGCTCGCTGCCACGCGCTTGCGCATTAGGTCCCACACGCCGGCCCGCGAAAACGCATCACGCATACGGTTGGCAATCGCCGTCCGTCCACTTGCTTTGCGCGCCTTGCCCGCCCCCTGCAACGGCTCCACATACATCCGCAGCAACAGCTCCATCTCGGCCGGCAGACTCTCCGCCAGCGTTCCCTGCATCGCGGTAATCTGCACGCTGTTGCTCAACGAGTCCTGAAGCATCTCCAGCACCGGCTTCGCATTCACCTTCTCCTGCACGCCTAACAACAGCCTCTGTGCAATCTCGCCTTCCAGCGACTCCAGCATCTCCGTATCGGCCTCTGGATCGAGGCACCGCACCCGGCGCCAGTCACGCGTAAACCGCACCGTAGCCGCACCCGCATCGCGCAGCACAACCCCGATATTCGTGAACTCGCCCTTCACCGGGTCCGGCACATACCGGATCAGCGCAAACTCACACTGCACTCGATCCATCCGCCACCACCCCTACATCACCAGTTTGGACGCATCCTGCATCGTTTCCAACGAGCGTGTCACAACCATGTTCTTCCGCGCGTTCCATTTTGGGAATGGCTCCCGTCCGGAATCGCGAAACTCCGCAATCAGCTCGCGAACCTTGCCCCGCCTCGCCAGCAGCTCTTGCAACAGCCTCTCCAGCGCCCCCGGGTCGCCACCGTACCACCCCGGCGGCACCTCCTCCGCGATGGTCCCCAGCGTCTCTCCCCGAAACGCCTCGATCCGGCTCAGCCAGGGCTCAAAGCTTTCCCAGCCCGTGACATTGGCATACACCAGGTTCCGCGGGAACACACCCCGCAGCGGCGCATCCGGAAAGCTCCAGTCTCCCGCATTGAAGCAGAAGCCCTGATCGATAAACGTCGCCCGGTACTTCCGCTCGCGCGCCTTGCGCTCAAACACAGCCTGCCGCCCGTTGCAGTTGCCCGTCCACTTGTCCACGGCCAGCATCCCTGCAAACTCGCCGAGGTTTCGCACCTCTTGCAACTGCGTCTCGGGCAGGTAGTCCACCACCTGCCCCGGCATCAGGCCGCCGACAAAGCGGCTGCCAAACTGCAACCCCGCCTCACATCGTGCCCGCACGCCACGCCCAAGATCCAGCTGCATCTCCGGGCTGTTCAGCGCCAGCCACTCGCTTACTTCCACCACATCGCTCTTTGGTACCGCAAGCCCCACCGCCTCAGCAATCCGCGTCGCCAGCAACTCATTTGCCAGCACCCGCTCACCTTGCGGATTGTTCCGAAACTTCACCACCCAGAGCGCCCCGTCGGCTCCCAGCATCAACTGACTTTGCGCCCCGCCGCGCATGCGCCGTATCGCCTGTACCGCCAGAACCGCCAACCTTTTCTCCTACTCACTACCCTACCAAAGTCACCCGTAAATACACGCAACCGTCAACACGCATCGACTTCACTCATTTCCGCCCGAAATCACTGAATTCCAGCCCACCCACGCCCACCCACCCCTTGACACACGGAAAGTCCCGCCAAAAACAACCCACCAAGGCCACCAAAAGAACTAAGAACTAAGAACTTAAAACCTAGAACCCACCCTCCCAAGCTCTTCAGCACGCACCGCCTGCCCCACAGCCATCGCCATGACCAGGTCATCGTGCGCACCGGCCACCGCGCCGGCCCGTCCATGCTCATCCGACACAAACGTCCGGCACTCCCCCAGCAATCTCCGGCTGAAGAAGCGCTCCGGTGTCTGCCCCAGCAGCGTCCCCAGGCGCGCCACCATCTCCGGCTTGCTCGCCGCGGAGGTCAGCCATCCCGCCTGCCCGTTCTGCCGGTAGATCCGCAGCCCTGGCACCATCTCCAGCAACGCCAGCACGGCCGCGCCATGGTTGTTGCGCTCCACGGCTACCAACGCATCCCCATACGCCTTGGCAAGGTCCACGCACAGCGCCGCCAAAGCCGCGGGTCGCAGCCTCTCCTGCACCTCCGCGCACTGCATGCCCGTCAGCAGATCGATCACCTGCACCGCCGCAAAATCCCCTTCCGCTCCACCCCCGGCCGTATCCACCGCAAGGAGGTAACGTCGTCCTGGAACGCAGGGCAGCCACTCCAGCAGTGCCCCGTTCCTCTGTCGTCCCGTAGGTTCACCCACCTCCGTCAACCGGCGTTCGATCACTTCCAGCTCAAAGCAGCACGAGCCCGTCGCCCGGAAGCACGTCTCTGCCTCCTCGGCGAACTCCTGCGTACGCAGCCCGCCGTAGCTCCTCTCCAGCCCACGACGAAACCCCACCTGCGCAGGGCTCAACCCATGCCGTTCCGTAAGGGTCCGCTCTTCAGCCGTCATCGCCTCCAGCGGGACGTTCGACCCCACATACGTCGGCTCCATCCACCACGGCATGAAGTGCCGGACCAGCCCCTCCTCCGTTCCGCCGCAGCTACCCTGACTGCCAAGCTCCAAAGGCGCAGCCGCACCGTGCCACGCCTCATAGAACGCGCCATAGGCTCCTGTAGGCGTACTCTCCAACACCAGCTCTCCCTCGGGTGCCAGGGCCGCCCGCAGGCCGGCCAGCGTCGCTCCTGCGTCTCCAGGCCATCGACTCACCTCACTGCAGTGCAGGTTCTGCACGCTCAGCCCCCGGCCGGCATTCGCATCCGCCGCACTGGCCACCCGGAACTCGCTCCGCGTTGCCGCAAACACGATCTCACCCGCATTCGACCGGCTCAGCCGCAACTCACCTTCGCGCACATCCTCCGGCAGCGACTCCCACATCCGCCGCACAATCCCGAACAGGTTCTCCGCTGCCTCGCGGTTGTGCGCCACCAGCAGCGTGGTCGCGCCCGGATGCAACGCCGTGCGCAGAAAGAACCGGCCCGCCACCCAGGTCGTGATCCCCATCTGCCGCGCCTTCAGCACAATGTTCTGGCGCCCTCGGTTCTCCTCAAAGCTCCCCTGCGCCCGGTTGGCAACCAGCGGCCGCACCCGGCCACCCCTGTCCCGGATCCGCAACAGCTTCTTCGCAAGCTCGATGCTCTTGTCCGGCCTGTCCAGGTATTTCCCAAGCTCGAAAAGCGATGCAAACGTTTCTTCACTCCTACTCACAGCCCGTCCTTCAAGGCTCACGCGAAGCCCAATGTCAGCACAACGCACCGCAAAACAGCGCGGGCGCCGAGTCTTCGCTCAGCGCCCGCAGGTCACATCGGTTCAGCTCAGTTCCGCGCGACGCACGTATAACCAAACGTCACCGTGCCACCCGGCGCAGCGCCCACACTGACGCTCAGCGTGTTCGCCGTCACCTGCGCGGCATAGCCACCCAGCGCCTGCACAGCGGCAGGCGTTGCGTTCTGCGGCTGCACCATGCACACCGGGGCCGTCCCATACGCACCCGCAAAGCCGTAACCGGTTGACGTTGTGCTGCCACCAGCCACCTGCAGCGTACCCACCAGGTCACTGTTGCCTGCGACACCGGACGCAAGCTCCGGCGCCGTCACGCTGACTGTCACAAAGCCGCCTGCACCCAGCAGGCTCGCATGCGATCCATCACCCTCTCGAAAAACAAAGCGTCCGCCCTGCGGGACATCCAAGTACAGATTCGGATCCCCCGTGCCACCGCCAATAAAGCCCAGCCGCGCTCCGTCCGTGTTGTTTCCATTCAGCGTGAAGTTGCTGTACCCCGCGCTGCCGCCTGAGGCAATCTGCGCATTGCCGTTCGCACCCGTTTGCAGCGAAGAAGCCACGATGTTGCCCGCTGTAAACGCCGTCGGCGAGAACGAGTAAACAGCCCCATTCAACAGCCACGAAACCGTGCTGTTCTGGGGTGAATAGTTCAGAAAATCTCGCCCCCCACCGTTGCGATCCAACGCAAACAGCGCATACCCGGAGTCCCAGCGGCTGCAGCTGTGCAGGTTACAGTGCACCCACAACACCGTCTCCGTTCCTGCATCGACCTCCACCGCGTTCTCCCACGGACCCGCCGCCAGAAACGCCGAAGACGGCACCCGGTGCGTTCCGCCAGCGCCAACGTAATTATTCGCAGGCACCGCGTTCGTCACTGCCCATCCACGCGAGCCCGGTCCCATCATGCCCTGAAAGAACTTGCCCGATTGCGCAAAGCTGAGCGGGCGCGGAACATACTGCGTGATGTACTCCATATCCGGGTACGTCGACTGCTGAAAGTAGTGCGGCTCCTCCACCGGGTCGCCCGCTGCCCAGGCCACCGTATTTGCAGCTAAAGTAAACGTGCCATCCACACTCGCCGTCCCCGGGTTGTAGACATTCAGCACCTCCGCCATCGGGTACAGGGCATACCCTCCGTTTGAAAAGCTGATCGTGCCGCCCGCACTGCTCCCGTCCGCTCCGTTTGCGGTATATGCCAGCGTGGAGGCACTCAGCGTGCTCACCTGGAACGTCCCGTTATAGCTCGCATCCGCCATCCCGCTGATCGTCAGGCTCAGGCCATTCACGTCATAGGGCAGGTTCTGATTCAGGCTCAGTGTCACTACGTTTCCGCTGCGGCTCGCGCCCGTCACCCCGGCCGCCACCGTCAGAAAACCACTTGTGCTCGCGCCTCCACTGACACCGGCAATCGGTGTCAACGACGGCGCATAATAAATCTCCCCCGCAGTCGGCGATCCCACCACAGGAAAGATCTGCCGCACCGCTGACGACCCAAGCACCTGTGTGTCCACCGTCTGTTCCAGCCCATAGCCGCACAGACCACCCACTGCGACTACCGCCCCGCTCTTGTGCACCTTGTTCAGTGTTAGGCGAAGGTGGCTCGCATCCACAACGCTGTACTTTGCCGTCTCAAAGTTCGGAAACGCTCCCTGGTCTGCGACACACGCAACGCCGCTCGTCGCAGGGAACGCCGCCGTGCTCGAGGCGTAGCCGCTCGCCAACCCACTTGTCGCCATGGCTAGTGTCACCGTTCCCGGTGCCAGGTTGCCCGCCTGGGACGTCGCCGCGACCGCGGTCTGCATCTGCGTGCTCACGGGAAAGTTCGTCCCGCTGAACGTCACAATCGGCAGGGCATCCCCGGCAGTCCCCGTGATCGTTCCCGTCGCGATCACCTTGCTCGGGTTCTTGTCCATCAGGAAGCGCCCATCACCCTGGGTCCCGCCGTTGACCGTAGGGTTCACCACCACGTTCGTCGACCCCGTCGTGCAACCGGTGACACACGTACCCTGGAACACGCGCGAATCCTCGGCCAGCTGCAGATCAAACGGGTGTGCCCCTTCATCCGCCTCATCCCGGTACCCGCCGGAGCTCCGCACAAACTGACCGCCCGCCAGGCAATCGCCCACCGCGTAGCAGTTCACCTCGGAGCCCATCTGCACATGCTGACCCTGCGTGTAGTAGTTGCCCACCATCCCCAGAATCCCGTAGTTGCTCTTGCTGTACGGAACCGCCTCTACCTCCTGCGGAAACTGGTTCGATCCCCCCGTCATCGCGTTCTGGGTAAGGTTCATCACCACACTGTTCAGGCCGGTGCTCGGCTTCAGCGCAAACATCTGCTGCGCCGTCCGCGTGCTCACCTGCGTTATTGAGCTGCCAATCGCCGATGTACTCATCCACGGCAACGGATCCTGAAACAACTCGAACCTCGCTCCTCCCCGATGATCGGTGATATGTGTGCTGCCGGGTTGGCCGCTCAGCGGCATGTTGTCGGTACCCGCGTAGTTCTGGCTCACCGACAGGTCGCATCCGCTCGCGCAGTTCCCACTCGTCAGCGCATTGCCGATCCCGTTGCTTCCATTGCCGCTCAGGTACCCCGTCGCATCCAGCACGCCGTTCAGGGCGTTCACCTCCAGCTGCGTTCCGGCCGGCTGCGCCACACTCTGGCTCGCCGTAGGCAGAGTGCTCACCTTCGTTGCCGCCCCACCCCCCAGCGCCGCGATGTTCGCATCGACATAGTGCTTGTCCGCAGCCTGCAGCGCACTCACCGGATCCCCCGGCAGCACAAGCGGCCCCGTCATCGAGTCGCCGGTCTTCTGCACATAAGCCACCGTGGCACTGCTTGCCCCGGGGGCAACGCCCGTCGCCACGGCCGCTGTGATCGCCTGGTCCACATAGGCCTTGCTCACCGTCTGCATCGCCACGCTGGTGGGCAGCACCTGGTTCGCAATTGCCGCAAGCTTCACCGGCCCACCTCCCGCAGGCACCACCCAGTACGCCCGGCTCGTCGTCCCGTCGCTCAGGTGAAATACCGCCGTGTAATACGACCCGGTCGGTGTAGCCCCCGCATTGGGCACCAGCGCGATCGAAAGGCTGCCTTGGCTCCCCAGCGTCGCCGACGTCGTCCCGGCTGCAACCGCGTACCCCGCAGCCGTTGTAAACGCACTCCAGCTCACAACCACACTGCCCCCGGCCGGCGCTCCGCTCGCGCTATACAGCGTATCCGCCACCGTCGTCAGCTGTACCTGCCCATGTGCTGGCGCGGCAAGCGCAGCCGCCATCAACAGCCCCACCAGCACCCACCCTCGTCCAATCAATCGCATCCTCTCCCCCAATCTCAATCTCCGCATTCTTCTTCTCTGTCATGCCCCGAACGGGGAACCTGCTGCAAAGCGCCATCCGCAGCC
>CAZZXY010000161.1:0-6795 GCA_964658105.1 Verrucomicrobia bacterium Tous-C9LFEB
CAGGAAGGAGCTCTGAGCAATTTAGGGCCGCGGCGTACAGCGTGCCCGGCCGATCCACTGGCCTTCCGCGAAGCGCAGAGGCGGGTCCTGTGGTCTTCTCTCGTGGCCAGGCCCCAAACGAAAGCGCTCGCATGACAGGCCAGTTCGATGGCCAATCATGCGAGCGCTTACTCCAGGCAGAACTTCGTCAGGTCCAGGGCGAGCCCTTGGCAGACTAGCTAGGCCACTGTTTGAACATCTTGACGACAGCTTTTCCGACCATCTGCTGGTTCTTCTCGCCATTGTTTCCAAGCGTATTCTGAGCGACTCCGCGCCAGATCAAGGTCTGGTCCTTGCCCATGTAGAAATCAACAATGAGCGTCCCGATCACGTTCTGCTGCGGTGTGATGGTACCCATGCCGCCACCGAAGCCACGCATACCCGAAGCCGTATACGACGTTTGCTCTTTCAGGCCACCACTCGCCAGCACGATTACATCAGGGGTTTGCCCTTCCGTGACCAGTTGCAGTCCCTTCGACTGAAGTGCGGTATCGATGTCCTGCTTGGCTGTCTGCGCAAGGATCGAGTTCTTGATCTGATTGGCATTGTTTGAAGCCCAGGCATAGGTGTGGATCGGCGTAAAGTTCTGGCCATGGTTGTAGTTCACCGAAACGGTCTGGCCAACGGCGATGGTCGATGCTGCAGAGAGTAACCCTGCCAGCAACAGCCCGGAGAATGCAGCTTTCATTTTCATATTCGTCACCTTGTACACGTGATGGCACTACTGGATTGGGTTAACTCTGGTGCAAGTCTGCCGTGCACGGTCTGCGGCCAACGGCCGAGCACACACACAATTGGCGCGTTTCGACCAGGATCGTCAGAGGTAGGCGTCTGGTAGTTTCCTTGTGCTGACTGGGCTCCAGCTTCGGGAGGATTGCCTTGCTCCTTCACCACGGGGTGACGGGGCCTACTCCTTACGAGGCCAAGCTGGCAGGCATTCAGGTTCTGGGTCGGCCGCTTCCGAAAGGCGGGACTGACATCCTCCGCTCCGAACGTAGAGCGAAGGAGGTGACACGGCAACTGTCACTTGCGACAGGTAATCTCCGCACAAGGGAGCATCATGGCCCGTGAAGGAGATGGTCCAGGCAAGCTGGATCCACAAGGATCTGCTTACGCACGAACCGCCGACCAGGGTGCGGGGTTACGACTTCAGAGTTCCCTTTGTGCACGTTCCCGGAGGACGGCGAGCCTCGCCCTGAGACGTCGCAGGAGCAGCAGACCCTTCTCATCGTGGATGCGCCGGATATGCAGCAACAGCGATTGCTCTTCCTCCTCGGCTGAACGGAGTTCCTTGTAGAGGTCCGATACGCTGCTTTCGGCTTTGGCTGGGGATTTGCGAACTGGATTGTTCACGTGCGTTGCCATCGTGCCTTTCTGGAGATGCCGGAAGACATCCCCTACTGATTGCGACCGGGAAGTCGGGAGACAAGTCGTTGAGCCCCGTCTCTTGCTGCGTGGTTTGCGCTAGAAGTCGAATCGCAAGGCGAACTGCCCTGTCCGGTTTCCCGCGCCCTCTGCGGTCGTGGCTGCAGTGAGCACCCCAAAGCCGCTGTTTGTCGTCACCACGTTGCCGCTTCCATCCACGATGACCTGGGTAGACGGAGGCGCGAAATTGGTGTGATTGAAAACGTTGGTGAACGTGCTCTCGAAGCGAATGTGAGAGCTTTCGGTGATCCGGAAGTTCTTCGCGACACCGAGTGCGACGGTCCTGGTTCCTGGACCTTCCAGAACGCCCACGGACGCGTTGCCGAACCGCCCCGCCCCGGCCGGAGTCGGCTGAAACGCGTTGACATTGAAGTAAGCATTCCTGGAGCGGCCGACAGCGAAGTTCGTCGAGACCTGATCCGGACGAGCAAAACCGCCACGTGCCTGCAGGTTGGTATTGGATTGGTCCAGAGCCGGACTGATGCTGGGCGTGAGCCATGGACCGCTTTCAAGCAACATCACAGTGTTGAGATCCCAGCCGCCTACCACGGCGCTCACCCAGTTGCTCTTGTTGAGGTACTTGCGGCCCTGTCCAAAGGGGGACTGCACAATGCCTGTTAACAGGAAGCGGTTGCGGCGCGTGCCTTCCACATTGCCATAGGCACTGCGCGTGTTGAAGCGGTCAGCAAGGGGAAAGCCGTATGCAACCTCACTGGCAAAGGAGCTCGGATTGTCTCCCTGGTTGTCAGCGAGGTTCTTGGCGAAGGTATAGTTCGCGTCGTAATACAGGCCGTGGACCATGCGATGCGTCGCCTCTACCTGAAGTGCGTTGTAGTTCGCCTCACCGTGATTCAAGGTGGAGTAGAGTTCGCTCCAGTTCGCGTAGGGAGCCCTGCGATCGACATACGGCCCGGTGCCAAAATCAATGCCGGCGGTGCCCGCGGCAACGCTGTTGTAGGCGATCGTGCTTGCCGGGATCTGGTTCAGATCCTCCGTCGTGCTGAGGCGGTATGTGTACATGCCGACGAAGCTCGTGCGCAACGAGGTATTCGAGGTGAGCTCACGCTCCACGGTAAGGCTGTACTGGTTGGCTTGTGGGTCGCGGTACTTGGGGTCGACGCCCTGATCAAGACTGCCGCCACCATACTGCACACCGCTTGAGGGCGGTGCTGTATTTGGAAACTGGATGAGCGGTTGTCCCGTCACAGTGAGGCTGTTGTTGTAGGCATGAAGTGCCGACGTTGGATTGCCGCTGTTGTTGAATGAGAGCGGACCGAGATTGGTGATTGTAAAGACCCCGAAGCCGCCGCGAACAACGGTTCTTCCGTCACTGAACGGACGATAGGCAAAGGAAATCCGCGGCTGCACATTCCCCTTGTAGGTTTGCCGCAGCCCTTGAGGGCGCCCATCCTCTGTGGCTGTGAGGTACCGGGTGCAGGGCAGCATCCCGTTAGCGGGATTCAGTCCGCAAGCGTTGAAGGACTTCTGAAATCCCAGATTGGAAGACTGGAGTTTCTGCTGTGCGAGATATGGAGCCAGGTTGTCGGGCACCACGATCGCGTTGGATTTCTGGTCAAAGTTCGCCAGGTTTCCGCCATCTTCAATGAACGGCGGCAGCAGTTGATAGCGCAGTCCGTAGCTCAGGGTGAGCTTGTTCGTCAACTGCCACTCATCTTGCAGGAAGAAGCTGCTCTGCAGGGCGGCTCCACCCACATCCGGGCTCGAAACTGCGAAGTACAACGTGTTGGGTGCGCCTTTGAGAAAGTCTTCAAAGGAGTTCCCGGTGGCGAAGTTCTGGGTAAAGGTGAAACTGCCGAAGTCGTCGGAAGCGAAGGCTGGCGCAAAACTCTCGAGATCGAAGTACCGAACCCGCCGGATGTCCGCGCCCCCCTTGAACGTATGTTTACCGAGTGTGTAGGTGAGGTTGTCGGTGAACTCGTAGGTCTTCGATTGCGTTATGCCCGCTTTATCGCGGCCAATGGTTTGGAAGCCTGTACCTGCGTTGAAGTTGAAGGTCGGGAACGCATGGGTAAGCGGATGCTGGCTGATGTTGACGTTCTGCAGATCAAGTTCCTGCAGCGATGCAGCACCGGAGAGCGGAAAGTTTACGCCCGTGGTCGCATTCGTCAGACCGAAGCGAAATTCGTTCAGCAACCGTGGGGTGAAGGTGTAGTTGTAAGACACCAGAAGACTGCGATTGTGCACACTAGCCACATCGTTGGGTAACAGAGAGTTCACGACCTGCTGGGAGACATTCTTGCGGCTGAAGCGGGCGTAGATTGACTGCTTCGATCCAATGCTCTGGTCGATGCGGAGGTCCGCGCCGTCCGTAGCGGCTGGTGTCGCGACAAAGGTCTGATAGTTGGGCACCCCGACACCGCTCGCACCCGGTATGTTGGGCAGCGGGTAGTAGGTGTTTAGCAGGGCCGAGGCCGTTGGGTTGATGCTGAAGGGCACGTTGGCGGGCCCACCGATGTCGGTAAGATTGCCGGATCTGTCGCTGCCGGATGGCACAACATACTGTTCGGACGCCGAGAAGGTGCGGCGATTGCCCTCGTAGTCGGCGAAGAAGAAGGTGCGATCCCTGCCGCGATAGATGTGGGGGATTGAGACGGGGCCGGAGACGGATCCGCCGAAGGTGTTGTAGTTCAGCGGAGCCTTGCTGCTGAACCCGTACGGGCTCGCGTTGAACAGATCATTCTGGAAGTACTCGAACAGGCTCCCGTGATACTTGTTGCTTCCACCCTTGGTGACAAAAGTGACATCGCCCACCTGGGAGAACTCTGCACTGTTGTTGAAAGCCGTGACCTTCACGGCAGAGATGCCCTCCTGCGACGGATAAGCGTCGTTCAGTGGACCGTTCTGGCGGACGTTTGCGGTCGAAATGCCATCCACGGAGAAGTTCACCTGCGAAGCGCTGGCGCCATCCAGCGAGAGATTGCCCTGGCTGTCCTGCTGCACATTCGGCGAAAGAGACAGCGCTCCAAGCGGACTGGTGGTGACCGCTCGGTTGTTCAGCGGCAATTGCGTGATCTGTACGTTGTTCTTGGAGTCGCCGATGGTGGCGCTTTCCGTATTAATCACATCAGCGGCCGCGTCCACCTCTACGGTGGTGGTTTGTGCGGCCACACTCAACACCACTGGCAGCCGAAGATCCTGGCGCGCTTCCAGAACGATGCCACTCAGGTCTGTGGGAGAAAAGCCCTGGCCCGTGGCGTGGAGGACGAAGTGCCCGGGCTTGATGTTCGAAAAGACAAAGGCTCCATCGATGTCTGCCGTAACCACCCGGTCCGTATTCTCATCCACACTGTGCAAGGTGATGGTTGATCCGGGAACGGCTGCTCCGGTCGGATCCGCAACGGTGCCGCGAACGCCGGCAAAGGTGGATTGCGCGGAAGCTGCCAGGCAGGAGGAACCAATCAGCAACAACATGGGCAGGGCCCGGAAATCTCCCAGCACGCCGTTGTGTGGCCCTGAAGGCTCAGGCAGTCCGGTGAGAAATTGAGGAAAGGAGTGGGGGGCTTTCTGGCGGGGCATGACTGCCTTTCTGGTGCGAAGCTCACTTCGCTACGCCAGTGGAGCCCCAAAGTCATAAGGGAGGCATGATGCTCGGAGCAGAGAGCCGTCTTCCCCATCCTGCTTTTGTGGAAGGGCGCAGATCCGCGGATCCCGTCCAGGAAAGGACACAGGCAAGAAGCAAGAACGGAGGCAACGTAGAGGTGACTAACTCGGAGGAGCTACAACCATCGGCGACGTTTCAGCCAGTAGAGGAGAGCAGCTGTCGTCACAAGGATGAGGAGGGCGATATAGGCAGCGCCGTGGGGATTGTCTTCCCAGGGAAGGCCTTTGAGGTTCATGCCGTAGATGCCGCTGATGGCGATGGCAGGGGTAATCGCGGTGCCGAGAATGGTAAGCACCTTCATCACTTCGTTGGTGCGGTTTGCAACCGAACTGAGGTAGATATCCAGGGCGTTATTCACGAGGTCGCGCTGCGTTTCTACAGCGTCGAGAAGGCGGACGAGGTGGTCGTAGATGTCGCGAACGAAGGGCTGGTGCTCGGCGTCGATGAGGGACTGTGGGTCGCGCTGGAGGTGGAGCGTGGCGTCACGGGTCGCAACGAGAATGCGGCGTAGCTCAATGAGTTCGCGCTTGAGGGCGAAGACGCGTTGCAGGGTGTCGGGATCAGGGCTGGCGACGACGCGGTCTTCGAGATCGTCGATCGCATCGTCGTAGTGGTCGATCGCGGGGAAGTACAGGTCAACGATCGTGTCGAGGATGAGGTAGAGCAGGCGTGCAGGACTGGCATCGGGGTTGGCTTGCAGATCGCGGCGAGCGCGGGCGAGCGCTTCGGCGCTGGTGGGGCAGGTAGGGTCAGCGACGGTGATGAAGAAGGACTCGCCGTTGTGCTTGCCGGCAAAGATATCGATCGTGGAAAAGCTGATGTTTCCGACGCCGGTGGACGCCAGAGTGCCCGGGACCCCCGACGCCAAGGGTGCGAGCCGAACCGGCTTCAGGACAGCGAAGAGGTAATCGGCCGCGGTCTGGTCGACTTTGACGCGCTCATCGGACGCGCGGGCGTCCTCGAGATGAAGTGGATGGAGATGGTAGCGGGAGGCGAGCTCGTTGAGCTTGGGGTCGTCAGCGGCGTTGAGCTCGTACCAGGGCATGAAGTTTCGGCGTCAGCGGGTGCACGGCGCAAGTCTCCCTCGGATAGAGACCTGCGCCGAGGGAGAACTACGGATAGATGCGGTTGAGGGTCCGGGGGAACGGGATGGTTTCGCGGACGTGGTCCAGGCCGCAGATCCAGGCTACGCATCGTTCTATACCCATCCCGAAGCCGGAGTGCGGGACGGAGCCGTATTTGCGGAGATCCAGGTACCACTGGAAGGCGGCGAGCGGGAGGTTGTGAGCCTCGATGCGGGACTTCAGAAGGTCGTAATCGTCTACGCGCTGCGAGCCGCCAATGATCTCGCCGTAGCCTTCGGGAGCGAGCACATCGACGCACAGGGCCTTGGTGGGGTCCTTCGGGTCGGGCTGCATGTAGAAGGCTTTGACCGCGGCGGGGTAACGATGAATCATGACGGGCTTCGAGAACTGGTTGGCGATGTAGGTCTCGTCGGGTGAGCCGAAGTCGTCGCCATAGGTGTGCGGGTGCTCAATCTTGCCGGCCTTGAATGCCTCGTCCAGCATGGCGTGAGCCTCGTCGTAGGTGAGGCGGGGGAAGGCGCTGCTGGTGTGGGTGTGGTGGGCTGGGGTTGTGGCGCCTGCGCGGAGTTTGGCGGGGGCGAAAGCAGATCCCTCCGCTGCGCTGCGGGATGACAAGTCGGGGGT
>CAZZXY010000162.1:0-6712 GCA_964658105.1 Verrucomicrobia bacterium Tous-C9LFEB
CCAACGCTGTCCGCAACCGCTGTCCATCCACTGCACTTCCTCCTTGTCCTTCCGTAGCGCAGCGGAGGAATCTGCTGTCTGCCAAGGCAGGCCACATCACCACGAAGGCAATCAAGGAACGAGCCGAAACGATCTGGCTCAGTCTCCAGCCTTGCCTTATCTCGCCAACCCCAACCTCCGGCTCACCCCGGTAGAAAGCACGCGTGTGTCCATGGGCAACACAGTCATTAAAGGCGGCACGCCGGTCGGTTCGGCGTCGCTCTGCCGCACCTGCAGCAACGCGCACATCATGTCGGGCTATCGCGAGTCCGAGCGGCTGACGATGTGTGACCGCGTGCAACCCACCATCGTCGTTCCGTTCGTCATCCACGAGTGCTCCGGCTACTACGACAAGAACAGGCCCTCGTGGCGGCAAATGCGCGAACTCGCGATTGACGTCACCCCGTCGCCCCTCAAGCCGGTCGGCTTTAAAACCGGATCCGGCTTCGTCCACGCACCTACGCTCACGCGTCCCGTGCCGGACGAAGACGACGACGAATAGCTTCATATCGCCCGCCGGTGGCGAGGAGGACAGGTACTTCGGGTAGAGCGCCGCGCGCGACTGGCACGCGGAGGTCGCAGGTTCAAGTCCTGCAGGCGAACGCAGGCGTGTGTCCGCCTTGGCTCAGCGCAACAAAGCAGCACCACCTGTCGTCCGCCATTCCCCGGCGAGCTCCACCCAGCGCACCGTCAACCCCCTACGTACCCGTGAAAGGAGGTACGCCATGAAGCTCAACACCTTGAACCTCACCGTCGCAAGTCCCCTTCAGGGCTACGACCGTCCCCGCACCCACGAGGGCGGCCTCGCCGTCGCGCTCACCCCCGAGCAGTCTCTGCGGCGCTCCGTGCTGGCCTGCATGCTGTGGGAGAGCGAATTCTATGAGTCCGGCGTAAGCATCGCCGCGCGCATCCGTACCCTCGTCCCGCAGGTCGCCGCCGAAGCCGTCGCTGCCCTGGCGGTAGAGGCACGCTCTGCGATGAAGCTGCGTCACGCGCCGCTCCTGCTCGTTCGCGAAATGGCGCGCCACGCCTCCCACCGCGGCCTGGTGGCTGCGACCCTGCCGCGCGTCCTTCAGCGCGCGGATGAGCTGGCGGAGTTCGTCGCCCTCTACTGGGCCACAAACGACATGCCGGGACGCTCGCCGCTGTCGGCAGGGGTGAAGAAGGGCCTCGCCGCTGCTTTTCCGCGCTTCGACGAATACGCTCTCGCCAAGTACGATCGCCGGGGCGCCGTACGTCTCCGGGACGTGCTGTTCCTCTGCCACGCCAGGCCCTTGAACGCTGCGCAGGAAGACCTCTGGAAGCGTCTCGCCTCAGGGAAGCTCGCCACACCCGACACCTGGGAGGTCGCCCTCTCAGCTGCCGGCAAGGAGGGCGTCAACAAGCGGGAGGTCTGGGAGCGTCTGCTGACGGGCAATCGTCTCGGCGCCCTGGCACTTCTGCGCAACCTCCGCAACCTGCGGGAGGCCGGTGTGGGGGAGGGCCTCGTTGAACAGGCACTCGAGCGCATGAGCACGGCCCGGGTCCTGCCCTTCCGTTTCCTCGCGGCGGCCCGTCACGCGCCGCAGTGGGAGGAGCTGCTGGAGCGCGCCATGCTGCGTTCGCTGACCGGGGCGGAGCGTCTCCCCGGTCGCACCGTGCTGCTGGTCGACGTCTCCGGGTCCATGGTCGCCCCGTTATCGCGGAAGTCCGAGATGCTGCGGACCGACGCGGCCTACGGGCTTGCCATTCTGCTGCGTGAGATCGCGGAAAAGGTGAGTGTCTACACCTTCTCGAATACCGCGGTCTTTATCGCGTCGCGCCGCGGTTTTGCGCTGCGGGACGCGCTGGACCGCAGCCAGTCGCACGGGGGTACCTACCTCGGGCGTGCGCTGGAGACGGTGCGGCAGGCCGAACCGGGCGGTTTCGACCGCGTGGTTGTCCTCACCGACGAGCAGAGCCACGACCATGTGGGCGCGCCCGCCGGCGTTGGGGGCAGGGCTTACCTGATCAACGTAGCCAGCGCGCAGCATGGCGTCGGCTACGGACGCGGCTGGCATCATCTCGACGGCTTCAGCGAGGCAGCCGTGGACTACATCCGCGCACTCGAGGCAACTGGGTAAGAGAAGGGACGGGTCTTGAGACTCGTCCCTTCCCTAAACTTTCCCACAATCTTCAGGGGGGCCTGCTGGGAGGTCAAACCTGCCCGGGGGACGTCGTCATCAGGCAACAAAGCCCGGCTTCCTCGCATCTTTTGCCGGTCACCGCGCGTCTATACACATGGTAGACTTTGTAGCGCTGGAGATTCGCGCCTTTGAGTGCCGAAGCTCTTGAAACCTCGACGGACCTAATCAGCCGGATAGACGGTGTTTCAAAGGGTTTCCGCCTGCGCACGCGGCCTTCGTTCCGCACCTTTTCCTCAGCGCCCCCGCGACAACCCCGGAAGAGCTGCGCCAGATATCTACCCAGCGCCAGCCTTCATATGACTTTTTTTCCCGCGTCTTTCACGCGGGATGCCAGTGAGGACACGGAACGTGGCTGAAGAGATTGATAAGTACGAAGAAGACGTAGACCGTTTGATCGAAACGGGCAAGGAAAAGGGCTATCTCACCTATGGTGAGGTCAACGATCTGCTCCCCGGGGACATTACCTCGCCGGACGATCTGGACGACCTGCTCACCACCATCAACACCCAGGGCATCGATGTGCTCTCCGGTGAGGGGCGTCGCGGACGTGGTCGGGGCGGCGAAGACCGCGAAGATCGTGATCGCGATGACGAAAGCGAAGGCGGCGCGGGCGAAGACTCCGACGTCGAGCTCGACCTCTCCCCCGGCACCCTCGAAAAGACCAACGACCCCGTCCGCATGTACCTGCGCGAGATGGGCACCGTCCCCCTGCTCACCCGCGAGGGCGAAGTCGAAATCGCCAAGCGCATCGAGCGCGGCCAGCTCCGCGTGATGAAGGCGATCTCGCGTTCGCCCATCGTGATTCGCGAGATCACGGCCCTCGGCGAGGACCTCAAGCGTGGCGTCCGCAACATCAAGGAGGTCGTCACCTTCGATGAGGAGGAGCTGACCGAAGAAATCGTGCAGGCGCGCGTCAAAAAGACCGTCAAGCGTGTCGACGAACTCGTCAAGCACCAGGCCAAGGCCGCCGAGTTCCAGGCTAAAGTCGCCGATCCGCAGGGCAAGGACGCCAAGGCCAAGGCCAAGGACGAGCGTCACTCCCGCTGGATGGCCGGCCGCGAGCAGGTCTATGTCACCCGCATCGTTCGCGAGCTGAAGTACACCAATGCCGAGAAGAAGCGGCTGCTCGACAAGGTCAACAAGACCGTCGACTCCATGCGCACGCTGGAGCGTCAAATTCGTTCGCTCGATGCCAAGTTCGAGGCCTCGCGCTCCGAGGAGCTCCGCAAGGAGTACCGGCGTCAGCAGAAAAACTGCCGCGCCGACCTCGACCGCATGGAGCACGAAATCGGCATCCCCATGGACTCCCTCCGCCGCACCCAGCGCGAGATGGTCCAGGGCGACATGGACGCCGAGCGCGCAAAGCGGGAGCTCATCGAGGCCAACCTCCGCCTCGTCGTCTCCATCGCCAAGAAGTACACGAACCGTGGCCTGCAGTTCCTGGACCTCATCCAGGAGGGCAACATCGGCCTCATGAAGGCCGTCGACAAATTCGAGTACCGCCGCGGCTACAAATTCTCCACCTACGCCACCTGGTGGATTCGGCAGGCCATCACCCGCGCCATCGCGGACCAGGCCCGCACGATCCGCATCCCGGTGCACATGATCGAGACCATCAACAAGCTCATCCGCACCAGCCGCCAGCTGGTGCAGGAGCTTGGGCGCGAGGCCAGCTCGGAAGAGATCGCCAAACGCATGGATATCCCGGTCGCCAAGGTCCGCAAGGTCCTCAAGATCGCCCAGGAGCCCATCTCCCTCGAAACCCCCATCGGCGAAGAGGAAGATTCCCATCTCGGCGACTTCATCGAGGACCGCATGGCCGTCTCACCGTCCGACGCGGTCATCTCGGTCAACCTCAAGGAGTACACCTCGCAGGTCCTCCGCACCCTGACCCCCCGCGAAGAGCGTGTGATCAAGATGCGCTTCGGCCTCGAAGACGGCTCCGAGCACACCCTGGAAGAGGTCGGCCAGAGCTTCCAGGTCACGCGCGAGCGCATCCGCCAGATCGAAGCCAAGGCCCTCCGCAAACTCCGCCACCCCAGCCGCAGCCGCAAGCTGAAGGCCTTCGTAGACGGCGTCAAAGAGCTCTAACAACACCTCCAGCTAAAAGGGCGCGGCCAAAGCCGCGCCCTTTCTTCTTTGTCCTTCCCGAAGGGATCTACGTTCTTTGTTTGTCATTCCCGAAGGGAATCCGCGTTATTTCTTTGCCATTCCCGAAGGGAATCTGCTTTTTGCCGCCCCTGCCACACAAACCCTAAGCCGTAGCCGAATCCACCGTCCGGGAAATCAGCAGCGCGCGCGGAATCCCCGCGGCATGCAGCAGGTGCTCCGTCGTCCGCCCAAGCGAGATCCCCTGTTCGCTCGACCGCATCACGCCTCCCAGCACCAGCAGGTCGTACGAACCGCTCTCCAGCTCAGCCATGATCGCCTCCGCCGGAGTCGGCGCCAGCACCACCCGCTCGGCAATCCGCACACCCAGGCGGCCGATGCGCGCCGACGCCTCCCGCGTGATCGTATAGCCAGCCTGCAGCAGGTCGCGATGCTTCCGTTCTCGCCAGAACAGCGGTCCCAGGCGCGGCGCCATCACGGTCAGCAGCACCACCTCCGCGCCGGTCCCCTTGGCGATATACGCCGCCACATCCGCAGCCGCAAACGCATGGTTCAGGCCGTTGATCGGCACCAGCACGCGCCGTATCTCCGGCAGATCCGGCGTCGCAGACACCGTCAGCAGGATGTCCGTGTTGATCTCGCGCAGCACGCGGTCCTGCGCCTCCCCAAAGCTCACGGCAATATCGCCCGTCATCGTGGTCGTGCCGATCGCGACCAGCTGCTCTCCTTCCGCCGCCTTCTGCAGCGACGCAAAGACGTCTCCTTCCGGCGCCACCACCCGTTCCAGGCCCACATGCTCAAAGTCCGCGGTGTGCGACAGCATGCTGGCCGCCTGCACCACGTCATCCGAGGTAGCTGAACGCGTCAGCGAAAGGTCCTCCCCAAATGTCAGCTCCGTCACGTCAAAGAGCTCATGCTCGGCATGTTTCGTCGTGGCGATCGCCGAAATCAGCCGCGCCGAAAGTGCAGGCAGGAACGCCGGCAACAGCGGCAGCAGCACGCGTTCACGGTCTGCCAGGTAGGCCAGCTTGCGCGCCTCTTCGCGATTCAGCCGCTTCAACTCGGCCTCACCCGGCGTCGTCTTGCTTGCCATCCAGTTCATCAGCGGCGGCGTGCCCACCACGGTCAGGATCGCCACCACCGCATACGTCGTGTACAGGTCTGACGACAGCAGCAGCAGCTCCGTCCCCACAATGGCGACCACCACATCCGTGCCGCCCTTCAGATTCAGCCCCACGCCCACCGTCGCCGCCTCCCAGACCGGCAGCTTGCCCGCCAGTGCTCCCAGGAAGCCGAACAGGATCTTCGCCAGCCCGGCAACAATCAGCAGGATCACGATGGCCTTGATCGACTGCGCGCCCCGCAGGTTAAACAGGTTCACCCGCATGCCCGCCAGCCCAAAAAACACCGGCGCAAAACATGCGATGGTGATCGCCTGGATGCGCTCCTTCAGGGCCACGGTCGCGCGCGGTGCCTTGCCCAGCAGCACGCCGAACACAAACGCCCCCAGCAGCGGATGCAGCCCGAGTGCCGTCGTGATCGCCGCGGAAACGCACAGCAGCACCAGCACCAGCGACAGTTCGCCATTGGGAATCCCTGTCGCATCCGCCACCCGCCGCATGGCCCAGTACGTAAAGCGCCGTCCCAGCGTAAACATGAAGGCAAAGAAGACAATGGCCAGGGCACTCGCCTTGAAACCTGCTGTCACCGCATTCGCCTTGTGCTGCACCGAGGACACAATCGAGATCAGCGGCCACACCACCACCTCGCCCGCAATCCCGGCAGCCAACATCACCTGCGCATAATCGCGCCGCAACGCCTCCCGTTCAATCAGCAGCTTGGCCACCACGCTGACCGCGGTCACCGACAGCACCAGCCCCAGAAAGAACGCGCTGGTAGGCTCCACACCGAACGCTTTGATCCCCAGCAGCGTCCCTATGCCCACGGACGCCCCGATCGATCCAGCGGCGGCCAGCAGCCCCGGCACCACTTTCTGCCGCAGGATCGCGAGGTCCGCCTCCATCCCGGCGATCATCAGCAGCAGAATCGCCCCGATCCACGACAGCAGCTGCAGCGCCAACGCCACGGCATGGTTCTGAAACAACTCATGAAACGCGCCCGGAAACAACGCGCCCAGCACAGAAGGCCCAATCAGAAAGCCGCCCAGCAGCTCCCCAAGCACCTCCGGCTGTCCCAGCTTGCGGCACAACTCCGCCATACCTCGCGTGACAAGCAACACGACAGCAATAGCCAGAAACGCACCCAGCAACTGGTTTTCAGAAAATCCGTGCATCGCACCCCGCAGTGCTTCGATGCAAACCGCGCGCCGACCCCGTTCACGCCCCAGGCCTCACACCTCAAACTGACCCAACCAGGGAACCCCACCCCCATATCCTAGA
>CAZZXY010000163.1:0-6648 GCA_964658105.1 Verrucomicrobia bacterium Tous-C9LFEB
GTCTGAAAGACGAACCCGATCTCCTTGTTGCGAATCCGGGCAAGCTCGTCATCATTCAGCTGCGACACGTCATGCTGATTCAGCCAGTACTGCCCATAGGTGGGGGAATCCAGGCAGCCGATCAGGTTCATCAGCGTCGATTTGCCCGAACCGGAGGGCCCCATGATCGCGACGTACTCGTTATGGCGAATGCGAATATCGACCCCACGGAGGGCGTGCACCTGCTGATCGCCCATCTCGTAGGTCTTCCAGATGTTGTCCGTAACAATCACGTCACCCGGGTGCGGACCATCGGCGTTCTTGCCGACTCTCTGATGGGGAGACAGCTCGGTAAAGGGGGCGGTCGTTGCGGCCATGCGTTCTCCTGAGAAGGGCCGTCCTGGAAACGGACAGCCATGCACGCGTCTTCTTGCCTAGCTTAGCTTGAGCTGTCCGCAGCGGGGGTGGCGGCGGCGGTGTCGTGCTTGACGGCCTCTCCACTCTTCAGCGTCCGCAGGACCTTGAATCTTCCTGTGGCAATCTCGTCGCCGTCCTTGAGTCCGCTGACAACCTCCACATCGGTGGCTCCCGAGATCCCGGTGGTCACCGGCGTGAAGCGCACGCGCAGCTTCTTGCCGTCATGCACCAGCAGGTACACGCCTTCCGTGGTCTGCGGACGAGCGGCTGCGGAGACTGACCCATTGGGAGTGGTTCCGTGGTTCTTGAACAGCTGCGCTTCGATCGCCGGATCCCGCTCGACTAACGCCTGGATCGGCACGGAAAGAACATTGTTCTTCTGGGCCGTCGTGATCTTGGCATTCACCGACAGACCGGGCCGCAGCTCGGCGTAGCCCTGATCGAGCGTGACAACAACCTTGAAGTCCTTTGCTTCCTCGGTGCCGGTCGTGGACTGCGAGGTCGCCACACCGGTCGTCCGGAGCAGGGCCTGATCGCCCACCTCCGTGACATGGCCCTTGTAGACCCGTCCCGGAAAGGCGTCCACACTGACATCCGCAGTCTGGCCCAGCTTCAGGTTCACAATGTCCGTCTCGTCGACCTTGACCTCGGCGGTGATCACACTCATGTCCGCAAGCGTCATCAAGGTGGAGCCTTCGGCATTCTGGATGCCAACCACCACCGTCTCCCCCTCACGCACGGGCACGTTGGTGACAAGCCCATCGAAGGGCGCGCGGCTGACGGTTTTGTCCAGTGAATCGAAATTGGATCGTTGCGTGGCAACAGCCTGGTTCACGTGCGCACGGGCAGACTGGGTCTGCGCCAGTGACTGGGCCAGCGCGGCCTGGCGCTGTGCCAGCGTGGCGACCGACATGTCATAAGCCGCCTTTTTGCTGTCGTAATCCTGGCGGGCAATCAGCTTGGCACTGAACAGCTGCTGTGCGCGTCCGTAATCAAGCTGCTTCTGCTCCAGATCCGCCTTGGCCTGATCCACGTTGGCCTCGGCCGTCTTCTCCGCTGCCTGGTAGGAGTTCACATCCGTGCGGCTGCTCGCAATCGTTGCCTGTTGCGCAGCCACCGTGGCCGTCGGCTGCACGTTCTCAATCGTCGCGAGCACCGTGCCGCGCTTGATCTGATCGCCCTCTTTTACATAAAGGTGGGTGATCCGACCGAAGGAGGTTGCTCCCACATTCACGTAGGTCTTCGGCTTGATCTGGCCGGTGCCGCTGACGGTCGCGGTTAAGTCCCCGTGTGCGACCTTGGCTGTGGTCACCGGCGTAGCCTTGCCACGGCTCTGCCAGACGGTGCCGAACACGACGCCCGCGATCAGCAGGACGCCTAAAACGATCAGGATGGCTTTCTTTTTGCTCATAGGCTTGGCGTGCAGGTCTTTTCAGCAGGGTAAGCGATAGTGGGTGGTACGCAGCGACGGTTCTGTCGGTTCCAGAAAAGGTTGGGAACCACGGAGGTGTGCCCACAGCATACCAAGGGAGCGCGCCTAAGACGCGCTACAAAACTTTGAGGTTGTGCTTTGTGGGACGTATACTCGTGCTGTCCTTCGTCAGGAGTTCGGCCCCATGCGTCTTCGTCCCTTGTTCGCTCTTTCGCTTGCCGTTTGCTCGCTCGGCTTTGCCGCTTCGGGGCTTCACGCCCAGGGAGCCCCATCGCCCGACAACGGCACGGTGACCAAGGGCTCTCCCGTGGAAGAACGCCCCGATCCCCTGAAACGCCGCCTGAGCGATCACGAAGAGGTCCAACGCCGGAAAGCGGTTCGCAACGAGCTGAGCCCGGAAGATAAAAAGTGGCTGAACGAGGACGTTCGCTGGATCATCACGGACGAAGAAGCCAAAGCTTTTAAGAACCTGTCCAACGAGGAAGAGCGCCAGCAGTTCATCGAGATGTTCTGGCAGCGGCGCAACCCCAACCCGGACAGCCCTGAAAACGAGTTCCGCGACGAGCACTACTCGCGCATCGCTTACGCCAATGAGCATTTCGCCGCCGGCAAACCCGGCTGGATGACCGATCGCGGTCATATCTACATCGCCTTTGGCAAGCCGGACAGCATCGATTCCCATCCCTCCGGCGGCTCCTATGAACGGCCCATGGAAGAGGGCGGCGGCAATACCTCAACCTTTCCCTTCGAGGTCTGGCACTACCGCTATATCGCCGGCGTAGGCGACAACATCGATCTTGAATTCGTCGATAGCTGCATGTGCGGGGACTACCACGCCACCATCGACCGCTCCGAAAAGGACGCCCTGAAGCACACGCCCGGCGCAGGTCAGACCCTGTACGAGCAGATGGGGCAGGCCAAACAGGCCGACCGTTTCAACGGTGGACTCGAGCAGTTGGGTCCCGGCCCGATGTCGGCTTCCCAGAACAGCAAGCAGTTTGATCGCCTGGACACCTTTGCAAAGCTGATGGCACCACCCCAGGTCAAGTTCGCCGATCTGGATCAGTTCCTGACCTCCGGCAAGGTGCTGAGCGGCCCCCCCTTCCTGTTCGACGTCCGTACCGACTACGTGAAGCTCACCAACGACACCGTGCTGGTGCCCGTGACCCTTCAGGTCCACAACGGCGACGTGACCTATAAGACCAAGGACGGCGATGCCACCGGGGTCGTCAATATCCTTGCCCGCGTCAGCAACATCAACCACCACGTGGTGCAGACGTTTGAGGACACCGTCAAGATTGAAACGCCCTCAGACCTCCTGGACCGCACCAAGGGCAACAACTCCGTTTACTGGAAGGCCCTGGCCCTGGCCCCCGGCCGCTACAAGCTCGAAATCGCCATTAAGGACGTCAACAACCCGGACCACATCGGCACATGGCGGCGCAGCGTGGATGTGCCCAAATTCGACGACGATCGCCTCGGACATTCCTCGCTGATCCTCGCAGACAAAATGGAGCGCGTGCCGTCCAAGGATGTAGGAACAGGGAACTTCGTCATCGGCAACACCAAGGTCGTTCCCCGCGTTCCTACCACCATCACGACGCCGGTGGTCTTCCACCGCGCGCAGAACCTCAATTTCTGGATGCAGGTCTATAACCTCGGCATCGCCGAAAACAAGCGCAACGATGCCACCATCGAGTACCAGGTTCTTGACCTGGCCACAAACAAACACATCCTGGATACGCAGGAAAGCGCCGCGAAGCTCAACCCCAACGCCGACCAACTCACGCTGGAAAAAACCATGCCCCTCGGCAGCCTCGAGCCTGGCCGCTACCAGGTCATGATCAAGGTCAACGATGGTGTATCCAAGCAGACCGTGGCGGAGACCGCGCCGTTCATCGTGGAGCAGTAAACGGCGATTTGGTATAGCCTCGATGCATCCGCTTGCCGAGCAGGACAGCACACGCTGGGTGACCGATGATTAGGCTGAAGTGCACCAACTTTGGAGAGCCTCCGACGCGCGAGAGGGTGTTTAGCGCGGTGAAGCCTGTAGTGCCAACCCTTGCTTTTTGCATGCTCCTGCTCGGCGCAGCGCCCGGCACGGCATGGGCCGCTTCCGATGCCGCCGTCAGCGGCGTCGTGCGCGACGCCCACGGCACCCCCCAGCTGGGCGCGCTCGTCGAGCTCCTTGCGCCGGACGCCACCATCCTGGCGCGCGCCTTTACTGACGAGCACGGCCGCTATCTCCTCAACGCCGTGCTCCCCGGAAACTACCAGCTGCGAGCCTCCGCCGCTTTCCTGCTCCCCGTTCTCCGTGGCAACCTGCACCTGAAGGGTGGCGGGCGGACCGTTGCCGATCTCACCATGACCGCCATCTTCGAGGCCGGTGCCTGGCTTCCAGCGGAAAAACGGACATCCGCCGAGCCCAACGACGACTGGCGCTGGACCCTCCGCTCCACGGCAAACAGGCCGCTGCTGCGCCTTGCCGGTGCGCCGTCCGATCCCTCCGCCTCCGGCACTTCTTCCAGCGCTGACCACGCGCGGAGCTCCGTTGCAGGCGGACAGATCGCTTTCATCTCCGGCGACGGCAGCTTTGGTGAAGGTGGCAACCGCCAGGTTGTCACCATCGGCAGGTCCGTCGCCGACGGGGATGCCTCCATCCTGAAGGCGGATCTGGGCAACAACGCCTCGGGTGCCGGCACCTCCGTCGTGCTCGGCGCCGGTCTCGAACACGAGCGGGCCTGGGGCGGAGGCACGCGGCTGTTCGTCAGCTTCGCATCCCACCCCGAGCTACAGACAGGGTCGTCGTCGGGGCTGCAGGTCCTTCATACCGCGACCACCGAGAAGATCGCCATCGGTGACGCTGTGATGGTTGATGCGGGGACGCTGTTCACCGCGGAGCACCTGCTGGGCACCCGCTTCAACGCTGCGCCCTACATTCGCGTCGCCTTCCGGCCGTCCTCTGAGATCACGATCGAGTATCGTCTCGCGACCGACCGCGCCCTGCAAAGCTCTGAAGACCTCGACCAGGTATCCCTGCCCGAAGAAGCCCTGGTGGATGCAGCCGGCGCGCCGCTCATCCTCAAAGGGCTGCACCAGGAAATCGCTCTCACGCGAACCGACGAGCGGCGCAGCCTCACCTTTGCCGTCTACCGCGACAGCAATCCCACGGACCAGCTTGGCGGCGGAGGCCTCATGTCGCAGCACGACCTTCTCGGGCTGCCGGCCATCTACGATCCCACAACCGACACCCTCCGACTCGCCAGCAAAGGCGAAACGAGCTCGGGGGTCCGGATTGCCTGGACGGAAAAACTGACCCCAATGCTTTCGGCCTGTGTCGAAGGTGAAGTAGGGGCGGCGCTCGAAGCGGACGATCCCTTCCTCCAGCTCAGCGACCTCGCCGGGCAGCTTCACCCACATACGGCCGCGGCCCTCAGCGGGAAGCTGCAGGTGCATGCCAGGCGTTCGGGGACCCGCGTCGACATCGGCTACCGATGGCAGCCCGTGCGCTCGCTCACCCAGGTCGATCGCTACGATGCCAACCCTGAGGACGCCTATCTTGGCGTGCATTTCCAGCAGAAGCTCTGGGCCGGTCGCAGACTGAAGGGCTTGAATGCTGTCGCGGAAGCCACAAACCTGCTTTCTCAAGGTTATGAGCCGGTTGTCGGCCCTGACGGGCAGACCTTCTTTCTGGCTCAGGTGCCACGGGGCATCCAGGGTGGTTTGGCCTTCAACTTCTGACCTGCAGTGTGACTGTCGCGCACAAAGGTAATCGTAAAATTATTACGAAAAGATGCAGAGACTCCGTCCCAACTACGCTAAAGTTGTATGCAGTCACAACGGATGTCTCAGTTCTGGAAGGCTTTATGTCCTAAACTGGGGTATATTTCGCCAGCAAGGGGACGAAACATGCCGCAACGGGTCCGTAGGCGCAGGTCCACTCGGAAGAGAACAACTCGCGGTATCGTCGGCGCGATCGTTCTGTTCTCCGCACTGAGCTGCGTTGCACCTGTACTGTACGCATCCGACTGCAGCCGCTGGATCGCCGAATACAAACAGGGCATTCTGCAGCGTCGGGCCGCAAAGCGACTCCGTGCGGCAAAGTACCGCCTGACCGCGTTGGTTCGTCCGGCGGAGCCCGTACACAGGCACCCCGCTCGTCGTCCCATGGGTCCCCTTGAGGCCCTGCGCAGGTTTCAGATTGATTGTGGTGACCTCGAGTCCCCAGGACTCGCCCCCAAGGCGCCCAGCGTCCCCCTTCTCCCGCAGCCTTTAATGGTGGAGTTCCCGGAAGCCGGTCCGCCCGATCTGCCGCTTCCCGCCGTCACGCAGGTGGCCGAGGCTGTTCCGCCGCTGATCGACGTCCCCACGGCAATCACACCCGTGGAAAGCGTCCCGATACCCAGTCCCGTCCCGGAGCCAGGCAGTCTGCTCCTGGTCCTGACCGGTGTTGCCGTAGCGGTACAGACAAAAAAGCTTCGTCCAGGCACGCCCAGCCACTTCTAGAGCCGTCGGAGTTGGCTTAAGGGACAATCAGGTTTATAGGGAGCAATACGCCCTTTGAGCGGTAACAACTAGCAACCCCTAAGCGGCAAAGACCAGCATCCTTACGCGCCAACAACCAGCGTAGTTCAGCGGCAACAACCAGCCTAGTTCAGCGGTAACAACTACCGATAGATCGCCCTCCCGAAGCTCAGTTGAGGGCCCTCCTATTTTGGTTTGTCATTCCGCAGCGCAGCGGAGGAATCTGCTGTTTTGGCCTGTCATTCCGCAGTGCAGCGGAGGAATCCGATGTCTCGGTTTGTCATTCCGCAGCACAG
>CAZZXY010000164.1:0-6635 GCA_964658105.1 Verrucomicrobia bacterium Tous-C9LFEB
CCTTGTCGCCGCCGTCCTTCAGCATCTTCTCGACGTTGTAGACCATGGAGTCAAGGCCGTTGCGTGCCTCGATCTTCTCCTTGGCTTCCTTGTCCTCCGCCGCGTGCGCCTCGGCCTCCTTGGCCATGCGCTCGACCTCTTCCTTGCTCAGACCTGAAGAACTCGTGATGGTGATTTTCTGGTCCTTGCCCGTGGCGTTGTCCTTGGCGGTCACGTTCAGGATGCCGTTCGCGTCGATGTCGAAGGTGACCTCGATCTGCGGCATGCCGCGCTGCGCGGGAGGAATCCCACCCAGCTTGAATTTGCCCAGCGTGCGGTTCTGGCTGGCCATGGGCCGCTCGCCCTGCAGAACGTGAATTTCAACCTCGGTCTGGTTGTCGGCCGCCGTAGAGAACGTCTCCGTCTTCTTCGTCGGGATGGTGGTGTTGCGCGGAATCATCGCGGTTGCCACACTGCCCATCGTTTCAATCGCCAGCGTCAACGGGGTTACGTCGAGCAGCAACAGATCCTTGACATCGCCCGAGAGTACGCCCGCCTGCACCGCCGCACCGATCGCGACGACCTCATCCGGGTTGACGCCCTTGTGCGGCTCTTTGCCGAACAGATCCTTCACCAGTTGCTGGATCTTCGGCATACGCGTCTGGCCACCGACGAGAACCACCTCGTCGATCTTGCTCGCGTCAATGCCCGCATCCTTCATGGCCTGCTTGCAGGGGCCGACCGACTTCTGCAGCAGATCGTCGACCAGGCTCTCCAGCTTGGCGCGAGACAACGTACGCACCAGGTGCTTGGGACCGGAGGCATCCGCCGTGATGAACGGCAGGTTGATCTCCGTTTCCTGTGCGGTCGAGAGCTCAATCTTGGCGCGCTCGGCGGCATCCTTCAACCGCTGCAGCGCCATTTCGTTGCCCTTCGAGGTCAGGTCGAGACCCGACTCGTTCTTGAACTCCGAGATCAGCCACTCCACGATGCGCTGGTCCAGATTGTCGCCGCCGAGGTGGGTGTCGCCATTGGTCGACTTCACTTCGATGACGCCGTCGCCTACTTCAAGGATGGATACGTCGAACGTACCGCCACCGAAGTCATAGACCGCGATCGTCTCGTCCTTTTTCTTGTCGAGACCGTAGGCCAGCGCTGCCGCCGTCGGCTCGTTCACGATGCGCTTGACGTCCAGGCCAGCAATTTTGCCGGCATCCTTGGTCGCCTGACGCTGCGCGTCGTTGAAGTATGCCGGAACCGTGATGACGGCCTCGGTCACGCTCGTGCCAAGGTAGTCTTCGGCGGCCTTCTTGAGCTTCTGCAGGATCATCGCCGAAACCTGCGCCGGCGTGTAGTCCTTGCCCTGCGCCACGACGTCGATGTGATCGCCCTGCTGAATGACCTTGTAGGGCACCATCTTCATCTCGTCATTCACTTCATTGAAGCGACGGCCCATGAAGCGCTTGATCGAGTAGATCGTGTTTTCCGGGTTGGTAATTGCCTGGCGCTTGGCCACCTGGCCGACCAGCCGCTCACCGTTCTTCGTGAATGCCACAATCGACGGGGTCGTACGACCGCCCTCTTCGTTCGCGATCACCTTAGGCTCGCCACCCTCCATCACGGCTACGCAGCTGTTCGTCGTGCCGAGATCGATGCCGATAATTTTTGCCATTGTCCCTACTCCTCCGTCTGAAACCCTCGCGAAACCTCGTCGCGAATCCTGTGACCCTCTCACTTTCGCATGTGAGTGAGTTACTGTCAACCAATATGATGCTGTGGTTCACCGGGAGTTGCAGAGTGTTGCGCGGTGGCTAAGGTTGGCGGTGCGTGATGGCTGAAGTTGGCGCTGCGCGGTGGCTGGTTGGTTGCGCTGCGCGTGGCGGAGAGGGAAAGCTTCGTCGCAGCTGGGACTGGCGCTTCGCGGTGCCGGGGTTGCGCGTCGAGACCCCGAGGCGCGCGGAGAAGTCGAAACGCAGCCCAGCCAACGCGCAGCGCTAACCCCCGGCCAACGCGCAGCGCCATCACAACGTGCCCCGTCAGGTAACGCTTTCAGGTAATGGTACGAACGCGCACAGCCCCGCCATACTGGGATCGTCCCGGAGATCTCTTCGCGATTTCCATGGCCGGAGTTTCCATGTCCCTGCGTCAGCCCCTTCTTCGCGCCTCCGTTTGCGCCAGCCTATCGCTTCCTGCTCTGTTGCTTGCGGGCTGCTCTGACGACGGCACGGTCGGCGCCACTCCGACAGCGGCCATGGCCAAGGGCAACTGGCAGATCGGATCTACCGCCAGCGCAGCCGCGCAGCTGCCGCTTCTCTCCGGCGAGTTCACCACCCAGGCCGGAAAGATCACCGGGATCGTGCACGCACAGGCGGCAGGCTCCTGCGTTTCGCCCAAGACCAGCTTTGAGCTCTCAGGGACGACGGACGCGAAAAACGCCGTAACGCTCACCGGCCCCGTGGCGGGCGGCACGCTGACGGTCACCGGCACCCTCGCGGAGGACGGCAAGTCGCTCACATCGGCCAGCTACAGTGTCGCCGGCGGATCCTGCGCCCTACCCTCAAAGGTGCAGGCGACCGCGCAGGCCTTTCAGGCCATCGACGGCAATTACAGTGGCACCTTCTCTGATCCGGACGGCCAGGTGGTCACCATCAGCGCTGCCCTGTCGCAGTCGCCCAGCTCCGATGGGGACGGCAACTTCACCCTTTCAGGCACAGCGACCCTGCCCAACAATCCCTGCTTCCCGACTTCCGTGCCGATCTCCAGCACCCAGGTCACCGGCGGCACCTTTACCTTCACCTACGCCACTGCGGACAACAGCGTGACGTCAACGGGCACCTTCTCCCCGGACGCGTCCACGTTAACGATCACCAGCTGGGTGGCCAGCGGCACCTGCGGCGCCGACCATGGCACCGGCGCGATGGCAAAACAGGCGAGCTAGCCTCAGGACGCAGCCGCGGCCCGCAGCCAGGCAATCATCTGCTCGTGCCCTACCGCGCCGGCCTGCTGCTGTAGCAGCTTGCCCTTCGCAAAGACCATCAGCATGGGGATACTCCGGATGCTGTACCGGGCCGACAGTTGCGGCTGCCCTTCCGTATCGACCTTCAGGACGATGGCCTGTCCCGCCAGGGTGGCCGCTGTCCGCGCCACCTCCGGCGCTACGGTCCGGCAGGGGCCACACCAGGCCGCCCAGAAGTCCACCAGGACAGGCACACGGGCGCCCATCAACACCTCATCGAACAGGATCGTGTCCGCCAACAGGGGCTCGCTCACCGGGTCAAGGCTTGCTTTGCAAGCCCCGCACCGCCCCGTGTCGGCCAGGTGAGCGGCGGGTACCCGGTTCTTGGTTCCACAACGGGTGCAGGCGCGAATCAACGGCATGGTGTCTCCGCTAACAGCTTTTCGACGATTTCATTCACCACAGCGTCCGGCGCTTTGTCGTTTACTACGCGCAGGGCGTCCTTTGGTGTCTCCAAGGTTGCGATCTGGCTTCCTAGCAATGCGGGGTTCATGAACGTTCCTTTGCGCGCCTCCAGACGGGCGGCAATCATGGCTGGCGATCCATCCAGCCACACATAGGCGAGCTCGCCTAGGGCCAACCCTGCGCCCAGCGTCTCCCTGTAGCTTTCTTTCAGCGCCGAGCATGCCAGGACGCCCCTGACACCCTTTTCCCCCCACCCCTGCAGGAGCCGGTTGAGCGTGGCCAGCCAGGGCGCCCGATCCTCATCGGTCAGGGGCGTTCCGCCGGCCATCTTGGCCTTGTTCTCCGGCGAGTGGTAGTCGTCCGCATCCGCGAAGATGCCGCCAAGGCGTTTTGCCAGCAGTGTGCCGATGGTCGTCTTCCCTGACCCGCTTACACCCATGACCACAAACAGCTCCGGGGTCTTGCCTTCCATGACGCCTTCCTCCACACAGCTTCTCGGAGACTAGCAAAGTCGCGACCCCGCGCCGACTGGCGCACTCACCAGCGCCCCTGTTCTACTGACAGCAGCGGCACCAGGCCGCCTCACGGAGCCCCCGTTGTCCATTGCTGCACCCGATCTTCTCAACGCCCAGGAACTCTTCGCGCGCGTCGATGCTCTTGCTCCCAAAGTGGCCGTGTTCGACTGCGACGGCACACTCTGGTCGGGCGATGCCGGTTCGTCCTTTATGACGTGGACGATCGACACCGGCCTGCTCGCCCCCGAGCGGATCGCCTGGCTGAATGAACGGTATGACGGCTACAGGCGCGGCACCGTTTCCGAGTTCGACATCTGCGGCCAGATGGTCCAGGTGTACGCCGGTATTGAGGAAACCGAGCTCCGCGAGTCGGCTGCCAGCTTTTTTCGCAACCAGATCGAGCCCAACATCTTCCCGGAGTTGCGTGATCTGGTGGCAACGCTGCAGAGGCGCGGAACCGAGATCTGGGCCGTCAGCTCCACGAACGACTGGGTGATCGAGGAGGGCGTCCGCCGGTTCAACATACCGCCGGACCGCGTCCTGGCCGCCCGCGTTGCTGTCGAGAACGGCATCATTACCGACCGCATTCTCGATGTCCCTACAGATGAAGGCAAGGTCAGTGCGCTTCGAAACGCCGGGGTGCTCGCTCCCGATGCCGTCTTCGGCAACTCCGTTCACGATGCCGCCATGCTGGCTATCGCGCGCGCGGCTTTCCCGATCAATCCCACCCCGGCCCTGGCGGAACGCAGTGCGCGCGAAGGCTGGCCGGTGTATCACCCGCTGCGGCAAGCTCTGGCCCCTACAGACAAGCACGAGTAGCGGGCTGCTTGCGACCAGCAGAGTGGGAGAAGGCCAGGAGGCTGGCTGCCCCGGCTCTGAGCGTCACAGGTACCGCCTGGCTTGCCCACAGGCATGACTCATTTGCCAGGTTCACGAAGGCTTGCGCGTGGGCCAAGGCATTTGCAGCACCACTTACCCTAAACGGCTTACACTGCAAGGGAGGTGAACGGTCCCATCCGCAAACTGAACGGCAGCCCACGGACAGCAAACAGGCCCGTGCGCCATGTAGTGGCGGCCCTGATCCTGCGCGAAGCCGAAGGCGGCCGCGAGGTGCTGGTGTGCCAACGCCGTCCGGATCAGCCCATGGGATCGAAATGGGAGTTTCCCGGAGGCAAGGTCGAGAATGGCGAGACGGCAGAGGCTGCCCTTGCACGCGAGCTGAACGAAGAACTCGGCATCGAGGCCACCGTCGGGCAGCGGCTCACCACGGTGCGCCACAACTACCGCAATGGTTCGCTGATCGAGATTCAGTTCTTTCGGGTAGACAGCTTCGATGGTGCGCTGAAAAACCGGATCTTTCAGGACATGCGCTGGACCACGCTGACCAGCCTCCCCGATTTCGACTTTCTGGCCGCCGATCTGACCTTGATCCGCGACCTGGCAGACGGCAAATACCTTTAGTCCGCCACTCGTAACGGTTCGTGTCGGGTGGAGGGATTATGCCTTCCCGGTCAGCACTCCGTAGAGCCACACCGTGACCAGCACGATGGTGAGACCCGTCAGGCCCCAGGCCACGACGTTGTAGAACCGCTTGTTTACAAGGCGACCCATTAAGCTGGAGCGGTTCACCAGAATCAGCATGAACACGAGCACGACCGGCAGCAGGATCCCGTTCAACACCTGCGAAAGCACGGCGAGCTTCACCAACGGCACTTTGGGCATGAGGATGATCGTCGCGCCGGCAACGATGAGGCCCGTGTAGAGCCAGTAGAAGACGGGGGCTTCGCGAAACTTCTTGGTCAGCCCTGACTCAAAGCCCAAGGCCTCGCACACTGTGTAGGCCGTCGAAAGCGGCAGGATCGATGCGGCAAAGAGCGACGCATTCAGCAAGCCGAAGGCGAACAATAGGTAGGCGTAGTCGCCGCCCAGAGGGCGCAAGGACGCGGCTGCGTCGGCAGCATCGTTGATCGTATGGTGGCCACTGGCGAAAAGAGTCGCCGCGCAAGCAATCACGATGAAGGCCGCCACCACCACGGAGAATACGGAGCCGACGACGGCGTCAGCCTGTGCGTACCGCAGACCGTCTTTGCCTGTGCCCTTGTCCACGACCGATGCCTGCAGATAGAACTGCTGCCAAGGGGCCACGGTGGCACCGATCATGCCCACGGACAGGAAGAGATAGCTCGTGGTGCGCAGATCCGTCATCCTGGGCGGCCGGAGCGTCTCCCGCAACGCGAAGCTCCAGTTCGGATGGGCCAGGGCGGCCGTGATGATGTAGGCCACGTACAGGAAGGACAGAACGACAAAGATCTTCTCCAGCTTCTTGTAGTCGCCGAACACCACAAGGCTCCACACCAGTGCGGCGGCGGCGGGCACGGTGATGTACCTGCTGAGGCCGAACAGCTGGGTGCTGCTGGCGACACCGGCGAACTCACTGACCACATCCCCGAAGTTGCAGATGACCAGGCCGACCATCAGAAGCGCCGTCGTCCGCAGGCCGAACTCTTCGCGGATCAGTTCGCTGAGGCCTTTGCCGGTAGTCACGCCCATGCGGGCGGAGATCTCCTGCGCGAAGGTCAGCAGGATGGCCATGGGGATCATCGTCCACAGCAGGCCATAGCCGAACTGCGCACCCGCAGTGGCGTAGGTGTAGATGCCACCGGCATCGTTGTCCACATTGGCCGTGATGAACCCGGGCCCCAGCACGGCGAAGATGAGCA
>CAZZXY010000165.1:0-6635 GCA_964658105.1 Verrucomicrobia bacterium Tous-C9LFEB
CCCCTCCCCCTTTGTCATCCCGTAGCGAAGCGAAGGGATCTGCTTCTCCAAAGAGCCACCCCACCCCACTTTGGCCTGACGCATCTCGGTACAGAAACAGTGCGCCACGCGGCGTAACCCCTTTACACCTGCTTCACGAACCGGAGTAAGCTGAACAACAGCGGTTACTCCCCCTTGTCCAAAAGGCCACATGCCCACGATCCTCACACCTCCCGAGATCGATCGCCGGAATGGCAACAACACCGGTGAAAACGACAATGGCAACGGCCGCCGTCCCCCCACAGACAAGCGCACCGGCGGCAACGGTGATGGCGACAACTGGAGCGACCGCCCGCAGGGCCGCCGCGGCCCCCGCGAGCGCCTCGCCCAGGCCCGTGTCGGTCTCTTCTTCGCCCTTGGCGGCGACCTCATGTTTTTCGTTGCCCTGGTCAGTGTCTTCTTCGTCACCAAGGCCACCGGCCACTTCGACGCCTACGACCGCTATATCAACGAGTGGCTCCCGACCGCCGTCCCCTCAATCCTCTGGCTCAACACCGCCGTCCTGATCCTGAGCTCCGCCACGGCCGAGGTCGCCCGTCGTGCGATGTTCAACGAGCACCACGTCATGGACGAGTGGTTCGGCTTCGGCCGCCCCACTTCCCGCCGCGCTGGCGCCTGGCTGCTCGCCACCCTTGGCCTGGGCCTGGTCTTCCTCGTAGGCCAGTGGATCGCCTGGACGCAGTTGGCCATGTCGCACGTGTACTTCCGTTCCAATCCCTCCAGCCACTTCTTCTACCTGATCACCTTCACCCACGCCGCCCACCTGTTCCTCGGCATCGGCGCAGTGGTCTGGGCACTCTGGCTCCTCGCCCGCTCCCGCGTCATGGCTACCCGCCAGGTCGTCGTCGACTCCACTGTCTGGTACTGGCACACCATGGGCGTCCTCTGGATCTTCCTCTTCGCCCTCCTCGAATACGCCCAGTAGCTGCGTTGAGCCAACCCACAATCTCCATCCCCAGACAAAGAACGGGAAGGGTGGGGCTTCAGCCCCACCGAAAAGCCCGCGGTGGACAAGCGGCTTCAGCCGCTGAGGTAAGCCTGGCAACTCTCGCACGAAACCCCGTATCCGCCGGCCTCCGCCACAGCGCCTCCCTGCGCTGCGTGATTGTCTGCGTCCTGCTTCTGGCCGCACTGGGCACAGCCCACGCCCAGGGTTGCGCTCAGTGCCTCGACTCGACCCGCGCCACGCCCCCGCAGGTCCAGGCTGCCTATCGCCACGCCATCCTCCTTCTCGGCGGTGCGGGCGGCACCCTTTTCCTCTCCGCGTTGTTTCTGTTGCGAAAACACCGCTGACTGCGGTCTACTCAAGCCTCTCGTAGCAGCGCACCTGAAAGGACCAGGAACGCATGCTTGATCTGCTGCAGAACACGCTGGTCTTCCTGGCCACCCTCGCCGTCGCAGTCCTGTTCATGATGATCCTGGATCGGCTCTGGCCAGGCGCAAAGCGCAGCGTCCATAACAACCTGATCGGCTGGCAGCTCGGCACCATCGGCACCATCTACGCGGTCATCCTCGGCTTCATGCTCTTCACCGTCTGGACATCCTACGGAGACGCGCAACGGAACGTCGACCTCGAAGCCAACGCCGTAAGAGACCTCTATCGTCTCGCCGAAGGTCTTCCCCAGCCCCAACGCAGTCAGCTCCAGGGCGAGTGCCGCGCCTACGTGGATGCCGTCCTCAACCAGGACTGGCCGGCCATGGCCTCCAACCAGATTCCCGAAGCGAGCCATGCCGTAAACCAGACCATGTGGAAGACCCTGCTCTCTGTCAGGGCACCCTCAACCGGCGAAGCGATCGCCGAAGATCACGCTATTTCCGAGCTCAGCAGTCTCACCGAACATCGCCGGACCCGTCTGCTTGAAACGGCCTATCGTCTCCCCGCGATCTTCTGGGTTGTCTTGATTGTGGGCGCCTGTCTCGTGGTGTTCTCGTCCTCGCTCTTCGGCTCGGACAAGAGCCCGGTTCACATGGTGCAGGTCCTCTCCTGCACCACGCTCATAACCCTCACGCTGCTCGCCATCGCCGACGTAAACCGCCCCTTCCAGGGCTGGATCCGCGTGAGCACCTACGCCCTCATCCGGGCGCAAGGCAACATGACCGAGTAAGCCCGGTACCTTGCGCCAGGCAGGCCATCACTGGGAAGGCGGCAGCACACCTCCGGAGAAGGCCAGGCGCAGTCCACTCCACCCAACCCCAACCTTCCTGGGCCCTTCCCAGTCCCATGTTCCCTGTTCCCGTCCCGTGTGCTTGTACCAGAGCAGATCCCCGCCGCTCGCCGGTACGAATCCACCAGATGTGGAGTGACCGTCAGGTCCCACCTCTGCGGTCGCGGAGGTGAACCCGGGCCGTGCATCCACATGGGGCGTCACGCCGTACAGCACACCCGCCTCATCGCTGAAGAGCTGCTCAAAGTTGCCCCATCCACTGCCAACCTGCTTGGGGCCTTCCCACCGGAACGTACCGTCCTGCCACCCGAGATGGCGGAACCACAGCAGGTTTCCCCCTGGCTTGCGAGCCTCCCCTATCTTCTGTGTAAGGAAGTTGTTGCCCGTCACGGCGTAAATGATCCCGTCGCCGCCGCCAAATACCCGCTCCAGACCACCCCATCCCACGCCCACTTTCCTGGGTCCTTCCCAGGTGAAGCTTCCGTCTTCGCGCCCAAGATGCCTGTACCACAGCAGGTCGCCGTCTTTGTCGATGCCGTACAGGATGCCCCCGCCGCCCGAGAACACATGTACCAGCTGATCCCACCGCGTCCCGACCACCTTGGGACCTTCCCATTGAAAGGTGCCGTCCCCCCAGCCAAGGTGCTTGTACCAGAGCAGATCGCCACCATGGGCCGGCACCACCGAGCCACCGTGGCCCACCTCCTGTACGACGAGGGGCAGCGAGGCATCAACACGCGGTGTGATGCCGTAAAGAATTCCATCACCCCCCGAAAACACCTGCTGGAGGCTATCCCACCGGACGCCTACCTTCTCCGGTCCGCCCCAGACAAACGTGCCGTCCAGGCGGCCGTCGTGGCGGAACCAGTTCAGGTCCCCTCCACTGACCCGGATGCCTGAGCCAAGCGTGCGCCCCAGCTGCACGGTCCGTTGGGTAATCGCGTAAACGATGCCCTTGTCCGGCAGCTTCAGCGGGAACGAGGCCTGCCCCTCTCCGGCGTTGCGAATGTCCACAATCCAGAGCACATGCTTCGCAAAGGAGTCTGTGGCGAGCAGGAAGGGCGCTTCGACAAGGATGCCCAGTCCCGCGGTGGCGAGATCTACCCCGATCGCGCCCAGGATTTCCCCGAGGTTGTCCTCGTTCGCCATGTCGTGGGTCCCGAGGTCTACCGCATACGCCATCTGCGCGCCGGGATGGCGGCTCCCGTTCCCGCGCGGATCATGCAGCTGGTAGTCGATGCTTCGTTCAAAGGTCTTCAGCTCAATGAAGGGCCGATCGAAATGCAGGGTGAAGTACTCGGCACGGACGCCGACGCCCGGGTCTGCGGGAACGTCCACCAGGAAGAAAGCCCAGCCTTCCGCCCCTGTTCCAACCGAGCCCAGAATGGGTATGTCACCAGCAGACTCAATGCGAAAACTGGCATTCTCCCCCTTCTTCAGACTCTTGATGTTCGAGGGGAACCAGGGGTCCTGCCAGTCGCCATGATCACGTCCATCGTCCAGCCAGACGATCGGGTAATCGGAGTGGTTGAAGATCGTGACCTGTATCAAAATGAAGGGCATGGGAAGCCTCTCCTTGCCGGGTACGAACGCACCCCTGTCAGCAGCAGGCCCGGGATCATCGTGGTGAGCACCCACACGGAAACAGCGCGTCGGGGCTCGAAGGTGGGCCAATGCTACGCGCAGCCACGACGAAGTCAACGCAAAACCACGCTTCGCCTGTCGGCGTAAGACCACCCACTTCAGGGCTGGATCGCGCAAGCACCTACGCCCCTATCAGGGCACAACAAAACGTGCAGGCATGCCGTTTAGGGTGTCGCCGCCGCGGGCGTTGGATGACTCTGTGCAAAGAACTGCCAGGCTTGCCGATCGACCCGGTCGGAAGCCTCGCTGTAGTCATGCCCGTGCTTTGGCACAATCGTCAGCTGCACGTGAAAGCCATGCGCTTCAAAGAGGTCCTTCGTTGCACGAACATGGTCCACGGGGAAAGAGGGGTCCTGGTCACCGACCCAAAGTCCAATGGGAATCTCACGCCCTGCGTACGTGAACAGGTGGTCGCTCCCGGCCGGCAAGGCGCCCGCATGCACCCCGGCAGCTGCGTAGTACTCGGAATCGATAAGTGCCAGGGCAAGCGCATACACTGCACCGCCGGAGTGTCCAAAGAGGTATACCCGCCCGGGATCGATCGCATGGACGGCTTTGACCCCATCGACCGCAGCGTGCAGAAAGCCTGGCGGATCGTACTTCGAGTCCCACTCCGCCGTGTTCAGGGAATCTGGCGCAACCAGAAGGAAATGCTCAGAGCTCGCTAGACCCTTCCAGGCATTCAGCATCTCCGTGCCATCTCTCCTCGATCCATGAAGAAGGACGACGACTGGCATCGCGCCGGAATCGCTCGGGGCATAGAAGTACACCGTTCGTAGGTGACCCTCGAACTCAAACTGCAAGCGGTTGCCCTTGTCTTTCGCGCCAGCATGATTCGCAAAGGCGAGGAGACACGCAATCGAAATCCAAACACCTCGACGCTTCACCTTCGTCTCCTGAATGACCGGTAGTCGGGGACCATACGCTCGCGTACCCTACTTGGCTGGCTTCAAACCTGTCCACTCACTCCCTTTTCCCCGCGCTGACTTGAACTGGTCGTAGCCCTCCATCCAGCACCAGGTAACGCTCAAACACCTGATTCAAGGACACATCCGCCTCGGCTCCGGCCTCGTCATCCTGGTCCAGCAACGCCGTGTGCAAGGTGCCTGTGCTGGGCAGCGCCACGACTCGCAAACGGGACGGATCGATCCGTGCCACCAACTCCCTCCGCAGGAAAACACGTTCCCCATCCACCAGCACCATCTGGTACCCCTGGCGAAACTGCGGGTACGACTTGAAGTTCGTGAAGGTCGTCCACGCATCGTGCACTTCGATCACATCGGGCCTGCGCTGCCCCAGCACATAGCTGCCGATGGCGCCGTAGCGGGCTCGCGACAGGACCGGGTCGCAAAGAAGCCCGAGATCCACAACCTGCACGTTCTCGCCAAACAGCATCACCCCGCCCATGTCCGGGGAGGCGTACACCACGGTCCCGTAGTGCGTCGCCGCCCGGACATCGGCCAGCACCCTGGCCATCCTGCGTACCGTGTCCACCGTCGTGCGCGCGTCATAGAGCGGCGCATCCGCCTGGCGCAGATCATGGATCGCGCGACCGGTGCGCTTTAAAACCGTAAGGCAAACCGCCAGGCTCGCAGCGGCCAGCAACCACGCACGCGGGGCAAGCGCAACGGGCATGAGGAGCAGGCAAAAGAGAAAGGGCCAGCCACAATAGAAGCTCCGGAAAGGTGGACCCGTATTCGGCCCAATCACCCAGGTGAGCACCAGGGATGAGAGCGTGAACAGCACAGCAAACTGCAGCTGCCAGGTCTGGGCCAGAGCCCGCCAGCCTCCGTTCACCGGCAGGCGGCGCCCCGTCACCAGCCACCCGGCCAGCCAGGGCACCAGCCCGATCGCGATCGTCAAGCGACAGGTGCTCAGCATGGAGAGCGGCTCCCCCAGCCGCACGGTCAGCTCGTGCAGGCTCATCGGGTCGGAGTAAGGCGGTCCGCTCTTGGCCAGGATCGTGTTTGGCAGGATCGAACCGAAGTAGAACCACCGTGCGCCGTTAGACACCAGGAAAACGAAACCCCAGACGCCTGCAGGAACAAGTGCACGGCGTCCACGCTCCATGAGCAGAAAAGGGATGAGGAGCCACGCAGCCTCCCATCGCACAAGCACGAACAGTGAGCCCACAACCAGGTAGCCTAGGCGGCCCTTGAATCCTTCCCGGGAAAACAGGAGCAGCATTACGAGCACCAGCAGCAGGATCAGCGGCGTCTCCATCCCGTTGATCGTCTCGTAGAACATCCGCTCGCACCCGACGCTGCCCGCCACCAAGTTGGCCAGAAGCTCGCTGCTCCAGCTCATGATCCAGCGTCGGATCAGCGCGAGGTTCGCAAGATTCAGGACCAGCGTCGATACCTTGGCAAAGGCCAGCAGACCTCCCGGCGTCACGATGAGCTTCGCCGCCCCCGCCATCAGCAGCATCCAGAGCGTGCTCGAGTACCCCTCGACCACGGGCGACCCGGGCGTCGGCGCGATCCGCCCGGTCATCGCAAGCGTCCGCGAAAACCCGAGCGTGATGGCCGAGTCATCCCACGTGAGATTCCAGAACTTCCAGGCAACAAGAACCTGTGCCACGAGCGCCAGAAGAAGAAGCCCACGCGACGCCACGGCAGCCACTTGGGTCCAACGCACCGCGTCAGGCCATTCGCGCGAAGAAGTGGCTTCTTCCACTGGGGTATGTCCTGAAGACATGCAGGGTTCTTCCATAGTCGTAGCTGCGCCTGCTCTTGATTGGGGCCTACTTCGCCCCTGCTTTTGTCTTGCTCTTGCCTTGCTCTTTGC
>CAZZXY010000166.1:0-6364 GCA_964658105.1 Verrucomicrobia bacterium Tous-C9LFEB
TCTTCGTCTTCATCGTCGTCTTCGAGTTCGTCCTCATCCTCATCATCGTCTTCGTCGTCGACATCTTCCTCATCCTCTTCGTCCTCAGCATCGGCTGCGGCGTTGAGGTGCAGGTCAGGTTGTGCCTGGATGTCGCGACGATCGGAGCGTGTCTGGAGGTTCTCGCTGGAGCTTGTGTCGCCGGGGTTGCTGTCGATGAACTTGGGGTCGTTCTCGAAGCCCGCGGTGGCATCATTGCCCACAAGATCGTGCAGGACGGTTGCGCTGTCGGTTGCTGGAAGGTCTTGATTGTTGGCCATGCCGTATCTCCTCGGGCGCGGAAGGTGAGCTTCCCGCCACACGCCTAGGATGCAGGAAATTGTAAGAAGAGGCCTGGATTTTGCGGCATGCATTTGAGGAGTGTGTAACGGAAGCAGGGCCGCAACACAGCCCACAGTTGCCCGGATGCATCAAAACAGAGACATCGGACGAAGGTACGACCGTCCGCCAACACACGCAAGCTCAGATCAGAATGAAGAGAGGCCCTCTTTTGAGGTCTCCGGAGTTGTTTATGTCAACGCACGCAGTGATGAACTCCCGCTCCGAGGAAAAGACGTTGTTTGCTTCACAGGATGATGTAGCGACGAACGCCATCGGACGTAGCCATAGCATGCCGTTCGGGGCGGAGGTGCTGCCCGATGGACGGGTGCGCTTCCGGCTGTTTGCACCCGCGGCCGAACGCGTGGCCCTGGCGATCCAGGGGCAGGAACGGCAGGCGGAGATGCGGCCGCTAGGCGGCGGATGGCACGAGTGCGTCACGGAGCAGGCCGGGGTAGGCTCACGCTACCGGTTTGTGCTGCCGGATGGGACGCATGTGCCGGACCCAGTGTCGCGCTTTCAGCCGGAGGACGTGAACGGGCCGAGCGAGGTGATTGCGCCCGGGAGCTACACGTGGCGAGACGGTGCGTGGAAGGGCCGCGCTTGGCATGAGGCGGTGATTTATGAGCTGCATATCGGAACGTTTACCCCCGAAGGTACGTTTCGTGCGGCGATCGGCAAGCTGGATCACCTGAGGGATCTGGGTGTGACGGTGATGGAGATTATGCCGGTGGGGGATTTCTCGGGCGACCGCGGGTGGGGGTATGACGGCGTGCTCTGGTACGCACCGGATGCCGCGTATGGACGGCCCGAAGACCTGAAGGCGCTGGTGGAGGCGGCACATGCGCGGGGGATCGCGGTGCTGCTGGACGTGGTGTACAACCACTTCGGTCCGGAGGGGAACTACATCCCCAAGTACTTCCCGAACCTGCTGACCGAACGGCACAAGACGAACTGGGGCGCGGCGGTGAATTATGACGACAAGCAGAGCGAGGTGGTGCGTGAGCTGGCGATTCATAACGCGCTGTACTGGATCGAGGAGTTCCACCTGGATGGACTGCGGCTGGATGCAGTACACGCCATCATGGATGAGAGTCCGAAGCATCTGCTGACCGAGCTGGCAGAACGTGTGCGGGCGCTGGAGACGCCGTATGCGGTTCACCTGGTGCTGGAGAATGAGAAGAATGAGGCATTCCGGCTGACGCGCGACGAGGGTAACCGCCCGGAGCACTTCACGGCCCAATGGAATGATGACATCCACCATGTGCTTCACACCGCAGCGACGCATGAGGATGCGGGGTATTACGCGGACTACCAGGGCGATACGGAGTTGCTTGGTCGAGCGCTGGCTGAAGGCTTTGCGTTCCAGGGACAGGCGAGTGTCTGCACGGGCGAGGCCCGCGGTGAGTCCTGCGCGCACCTGCCGCCGACCGCATTTGTGTCGTTCATTCAGAACCACGACCAGATCGGGAACCGTGCGTTTGGCGAGCGTATCAACGACATCTCGAAGGATGACGCGATGAAGTCGCTGGTGGCGGTGTACCTGCTGCTGCCGCAGGTGCCGATGATGTTTATGGGCGAAGAGTGGCGCGCGTCGACGCCGTTTCCGTACTTCTGCGACTTCCATGGAGAGCTGGCGGACAAGGTGCGGGAGGGGCGCAGGGATGAGTTCAAGAACTTCCCCGAGTTCCAGGATCCGAAGAAGCGTGATGCGATCCCGGATCCCCTGGCGATGAGTACCTTTGCTTCGGCCAAGCTGAAGTGGGAGGAGATGGGCGAGCCTGAGCATGCGGAGTGCCTGGGTCGCCATCGCGAGCTGATTGCCGTGCGGCAGCGGGAAATTGCGCCCATGTTGAACTCGATCACGGGGAATGCGGGGGCGTTCGACGTTCTTGGACCGGGAGCGGTGTTGATTCGCTGGGCCACGAACAACGGGAAAGAGCTGCGGTTGTACGCGAATCTGTGTGATCGCGCGAAGGACAATTTCCCGGCGACCGAAGGACGCGTCTTATGGCACCAGGGACCGGAGATCCAGGGCACGACGTTTGGCCCCTGGACGGTGCGGTGGACCCTGAAGGACGCGTAAGTGACGGACGAGCAGGTTGCTGTAACGAGACATCACCCACTGCCCTTTGGATCGGAGATCGATCCGGAGGGCGGTGTTTTTTTTCGCCTCTTCGCGCCGGCGGCGACGTCGGTGCAGGTTGCCATTGTTGGGCGGGAACCAGCCGCGATGCAGGCGGATGGGCAGGGATGGCATGCGCTGCGGGTGCGCGATGCCGGAGCGGGAACGCGGTACCGGTATCTGCTGCCCGATGGGACCGCGGTGCCGGATCCTGCCTCGCGCTTTCAGCCGGAAGATGTCGCCGGACCGAGTGAAGTAATCGACCCGAGGGCTTACACGTGGCATGACGCTCAGTGGCGTGGACGGCCCTGGGCCGAAGCGGTGCTGTACGAAATGCACGTGGGCACGTTTACCCCACAAGGGACGTTGCAGGCCGCGGCGGACCGGTTGGACCACCTGGAGCAACTTGGCGTGACGGCGATTGAGTTGATGACGCTGGGTGACTTTGCGGGTTTGCGCAACTGGGGTTACGACTCGGTGCTGATGTATGCGCCGGACTCCGCGTATGGCCGGCCGGAGGACCTGAAGACCTTCGTGAACGCGGCACATGCGCGAGGCATCATGGTGATCCTGGACGTGGTGTACAACCACTTCGGTCCGGAGGGCAATTACCTGCCGAAATACTTTCCGGAGATCCTGTCGAAGGAGCACAAGACGGCGTGGGGCGAGGCGCTGAACTTCGATGGGGAGCGCAGCAAGGAGGTGCGTGAACTGGTCATCGAGAACGCGTTGTACTGGCTCGACGAGTACGGCATGGACGGTCTGCGGCTGGATGCGACGCACGCCATGATCGACAACGGGCCGCGGCACATTCTGGCGGAGCTTTCCTCGCGGGTGAAGGCGTTTGCGGGAGACCGGCAGGTGCACCTGATCCTGGAGAACGAAAACAACATTGCGAAGATGTTGACGCGGTCTGACGGAGGGGAATGCGACTGTTATACGGCGCAGTGGAACCATGACATTGACCACCTGCTGGGTGCGGGCTTCATGGGCGCGATGGATGAGCGGGAGGCCGACGGCGGGAAAGGAGACGGAGGCGAGACAGATCGTCTGGGCAAGTCCTTGAGCGAGGGATTTGTGATTGCCGCGCAGGAACACAAGGAAGAGTACGAGGCCGGCTGCCATGTGCCGCCGAATGCCTTTGTGTCGTTTCTGCAAAGCCATGACCTGGTGGGCAACCGCATCTTTGGCGAGCGGGTGACCAGCCTCCTATCCGAAGAGACGGTGCGCGCGCTGGTGACGGTGGCTCTGTTGTTGCCGCAGACGCCGATGTTGTTCATGGGCGAGGAGTGGGGGGCCAGCACGCCGTTTCCGTACTTCTGCGACTTCCATGGGGATCTGGGCGAGGCTGTGCGGAAGGGGCGGTGTGAGCAGATTGCGAAGACGCCGGGCGTGTCACAGGAAGATCTGAAGAACGCGCCGAACCCACAGGCAGAAGCAACTTTTCGTTCGGCGCAGCTGCAGTGGGACGAACTGGCGAAGCCGGAGCACGCGGCGTGGTTCTTGTTTTACCGCGAGTCATTGCGAGTGCGGCTGACGCGCATTGTGCCGTTGTTGCAGCACCTCTCGGCGCGTTGTGGGACGTACCGTGTCGTGGGGCCGGGTGGTCTGGCGATCGAGTGGAAGTTGGCGGGGGACAAGCATCTGCGGCTGGATGCGAACCTGTGGCATGAGGCGCGGGGCGGTTTTGCGCCTGTTGCGGGTGAGGTGATTTGGCAGGAGGGACAGGCTGGTGCCGGGGAAGAGCTGGGGGCCTGGGCTGTGCGGTGGTCGTTGGTGTAGCGCAGAGCGCCCGTTGGACGGCAGGAGATTGCGGAGCGGTGTTCCTCTCGCATACATAATCGATGCATGCGTCGTTCCGCGTTTTCACTTTTCTTGACATTTTGTCTCGCAGCACAGGCTCTACTCGCGCAGCAGCAAGCGCCCGACTTGACCCGACAGCAGCAATACACGATGCATAAGGTGAGTTCCAGTGAGCCGCGTGGCACGAACGACGACTTCGTTGTGCTTGGGCCGTTGGCTACCATCACGCTGCTCGATGTTGACGGCCCGGGCACCTTGTCGCACCTCTGGTTCACAATCAACAGCCCCGACCCAAACCATCTGAAGAACATTGTGCTTCGAATGTATTGGGACGGTGAACAGACTCCGAGCGTGGAAGCGCCCATAGGCGATTTCTTCGGCTTAGAGACCGGCGACTACGTAGATTGGCAATCGGAGTATCTGAGTGTCGGCCACGAGCGCGCTCTGAACTGCTTCTTCCCCATGCCATTCGCAAAGCATGCACGCGTCACGATTACAAACGACGGGTCTCAGCGAACGCCAAACTTCTACTACTCGGTCGAGTACATGGAACAGCATCGACCCTTGCCCTCTGACACGCTCTACTTCCATGCGCAATACCGTCAGCAGTCGCCGACCGTCGGCCGGTTCAACTCGTGGAAAGGAAACGGCGATGTCTCGGTGAACGTTGTTAAGAATGTGACGGGACAAGACAACTACAAGTTCCTGGAGGCCATGGGTCACGGCCACTTTGTCGGGGTCACTCTGGGCGTTTTGCAGAACCAGGATGATTGGTGGGGTGAGGGCGACGAGATGTACTTCATTGACGGCGAAGACAGGCCAAGCTGGCGCGGCACCGGCGGAGAAGATTATTTCCTAGGCGCATGGGGTTACGGAGGGGCGTGGGGGGCGGGTTCTCCGTTCAGTTACCAGCGCTATGGCGCGCCACAAGTGCAAGCATGGCGGAGTGGAGCTCGCAACCTCATGTACCGGTTCCACACAGAAGCGCCCATCCCGTTCACGAAATCATTCCGCGCCACCATGGAACACGGGCACGCAAATCATCGCTCCGATAACTGGTACTCGGTAGCGTATTGGTACCAGGCGGAGCCGCACGCCCCGTTCCCGCCGCTCGTACCTGCGAAGGACCGCATACCGACGCTTCATATGGTGGGCGGCCCCGCCAATGCCTGTGATCCCCCGCAGTGCGTGGTGAAGTAGGAGGGCGCGTGCGAAAGCAGGTTCCCCGTTCGGGGAATGACAGATAGAAAGGCGAAGCAGATGCCCGCTTGGTAATGGGGAAAGAGATGATGACCAGGAGAGAGCTGGCGCGGGCCCGTTAGCTGGTGCTGGTGAGCAGCAGGGTGTCGCTGAGGGCTTCGATTTCGGCCAGGTCGCGGCCGGCGATGCCCCCGAGGTCGCCGTAGATGCCGGCCGTGGATTCGATGAGGGTGTTGAGCTGAGTTTCGCGCTTGGCCCAGCGTTTGAGCGTGGCTTTCTTCTCGTCGGCGAGGTCCTTCTGCATGTCGGTCCAGCGTTCGGCGATGGCTTCGATGCGGCCGCGGAAGTGGGGACCGGTGAGGTAGGCGTAGACGAGCTCGCTTTTGCTTTGCTGGCCCTGCGCATTGCGGCGCTGGGCGCCGAGTTGTAGCAGCGAGGCACGCAGTGCCGTGGCGACGGGCAGGGTGCAGGCGAGGGAGCTGACCCAGACGCCGTCGACCTCGTTGAAGTGTTGCACGTCGGGCGGCATGGCCTGGGAGACGAGGACGGCGAGGTCGGCGCGGGCGCTCCGCTGGTCGCCGCGGAGCTTGGGAAGCCAGCCGGCGGACCAGGTTTTGGTGCGCTTGAACTCCCACAGGATGCGACCGCACTCGCGGCCGGAGCGATCGCGGACAATCTGCACAGTGTCGCCACCGGCCTCGCCTTTGGGGACAGGCTGGAGTTCGTCGTCAGGAAACCTGCGGCGAAGGTGTTCTTCGAGGACGAGCTCCAAGGTTTCGCCCTGAGCCTGTTGGGAGCCCTGCTGGGCTTTGCGGCTGGCCTCCTCGAGCTTGCTGAGCAGGTCGCGGATGGTGCGGTCCTTGTCGCTGAGCTGGAGGC
>CAZZXY010000167.1:0-6272 GCA_964658105.1 Verrucomicrobia bacterium Tous-C9LFEB
GTCCTGGTGGTGCGGTGCACACTGGCCGTCACGGTGGTGGCTTTGGCTGCCGCCCTTCTTGCTTTGGGTTGCGTGACGCTAAGCGGGGATGGTGGGTGGGTGATGGCAGCTGTAGGCTGCGGGGAGGGTGCGGTGCTGGCCTGGAATTCACGTTCTCCTGTTGCGTAGTCAGGAGCCCCGGCTGATCTCCCCGGGGCGGAGCACGGATTGGGCGCAGGTGCGCTGGGGCGATGGCTGGTGTGGCTGGCACTGTTGTTTGCGTCAGGCGCCGGGGTGTGCCCGAGCGTGGCGCAGACCCCGACGGGCGCCGTGATTCGCGGGGAACTCCGGGATGCACAGGGAGGCAGGCTGGGCGGGGCTGCGGTGCGGCTGGTGTCGGCGGACACGAGGGGAGCTGTCGTCGCGGTTGCAGATCGTGGCGGCCTTTTTGGATTTCTGAACGTAGCACCGGGGGAGTATGTGGCTTCGGTGCGGCTGCCGCTGATGCCCGTGTGGGTGGGGCGGCTGCATGTGGCGGCCGAGGCGGGCGAGGTGCGTGATCTGCAGCTTCGGCTGCAGGATGGGCCGCACGGGGTCACCCTGCGGGCGGAAGAGGAGCCGGGCCCCGAACCTGAGGACGACGTTGTGATCCGTGCGGCATTGCCTGGTTCGGGAAGGGGTGTGCCCCCGGTGCCGAAGATGGCAGGGTGGGATTTGAAGCCCATCCCCGAACGCGCGTGGGAGGCGCTGGCGGAGGTCTCGTCGGCGGCCCGGGATCCGACGCTGGCGGGCGGTGGGAGCGCGCAGGATCCGGGGGAGGGGGAGGAGACGGCGAGTGCGCGGGAAGAGCGCGCATCGGGCTCGGCGGCGGGGGCGGCTTTCCGTTTCGATGGCCTGCCGGTGGTGGAGGACCCCCAGAACGTCGATGGGATGCGGGCGGATCAGGGTTTCCGGTCGGGGCCGCGTGAGGTAGCGGGTGGAGGAGCACGGGCGGGTTCAGGCTTTGCGCAGGGCGCGGTGGGCCGGCTGCGGGTGAGGGCCGCAACGTACTCGGCGCAGGGAGGCGGCGCGGCGGGCAGTACGGAGAGCGTGAGCTCGCGCGGGGTGGATGCACGGTCGCGTATGGGGCTGCATGGTGATGGGTTCTTTCAGGCCCGGGAAGCTGCCTGGGATGCGGCCAATCCGTATGCGCTGGTGACGAGCTACACGGCCGGCAAGGTGGATGAGGCGCTGGTCCGGCCGGCGGACTCGGAGCTGCAGTTTGGCGGAGCGGCTGGTGTCCCGGTGCGGTTGCCGGGGCTGGGGGAACGTTGGCGTGCTGGCCTGTTTGGGAGCGTGGAGGCGCGGGAGCGATTGCAGACGTTGTTCTCGTCCCCGGAGACGGCCGGGTTTTACCAGCTGTCGAGCACGCAACGCGCGCTGCTGGCGAACCGGGGCGTGCATCCGGGCGAGATTGCGGCGGCGCTGGGGTACCTGAGCGGGCTGTCCGGGCCGGAGAGGCTGCGGGGATCGCATTGGCTGAGTTTTGGGCGGGTGGATGTGTCGCCGACACGCGCGGATCGCGTGAGCCTGAGCTATCGGGGGCTGCGGTCGGCCACACCCGCGACAGGAGGGGGGCAGAACGCGGATGGCGTGGTGAGCCGTGCGGTGGGCAGCGTCGGGACGAGCTCGATTGGGCTGGATGCCGGGGCCGTGCGGTGGGTGCATGTGTTGGGGCCACGATGGACGAATGAGCTGCGCGGACAGGTGGCAAGAGACGTCGAGGCCGAGACGCCGGGGGCCGGGTCAGCTTCTGTGCCGGCGGTTGGGCCGGGTGGCTATGCGCCGCAGGTGTCGATTGCGCCGACGGGCTTCAGCTATGGGACGCCGGCGAGCCTGGGGCGGGTGGCATATCCGGATGAGCGACGCGTGGATGTGGCGGAGACGAGCCTGTGGCGCTTTGGGCGGCACCTGGTGAGCGTCGGCGGGAGCTGGAGTCGGCTGGATGATCGCGTGCTGGGTGCGACGAACCTGGAGGGCTCGTTTTTGTACGACAGCGGGACAACGAACGGGCATGCGGGCGGGCTGGTGGACTGGATGACGGACTACACCTACAACGTGCACGCGTATCCGAACGGAGCGTGCCCAAGTGCCACCGCGGCGGTGCATTATTTCTGCTTCCGGAGCTATGCGCAGAGCTTTGCGGATACCGAGACAGAGTTTGTCACGCACGAAATCGCGGGCTTTGCGGAGGATGCGATCCGGCTCCGGGCCGATCTGCGGCTGACGCTGGGCGCGCGGTGGGAGTACCAGCTGCTGCCGTTTCCGCTGGCGCCAAATCCGGCGCTGGATGCGGCGTTGCAGGTGGCGGGGGCGGCGTCGTCGCCTGCGTTTGGGTCGACGGCAAGCCTTCCGGAGGACCGGAACAATGTGGGGCCGCGGGTGGCGGTGAGCTGGTCGCCGGGTGCGACGCATGGACGGCGCGGCGCGTGGTTCACGATGCAGGCGGGGTACGGGATGTTCTTTGGGCGGCTGCCGGGGGCGACGTTGAATGCAGCACTGACCGATACGGGGACGGTGAGATCGACGACGAGTATCCGCATTACGCCGACGGCGGAGACAGACTGCCCCCAGGTGGCGAACCAGGGTTTTGGCTATCCGTGCTCGTTCCCGTATGCGCCGGTGGGAGTGGCGGCCGTGGCGCAGACGGGGGCAGTGACGGTGTTTGCGGAGCGGTTCCGGTTGCCGGCGGTGCAGCGGGCGTCGTTGGCGCTGGAGCGTGAGGTGGGTCGGCGGGTGCTGGTGCGCGGGGAGTATGCAACCGCCTGGGCGACGCAGCTGCCGGAGACGACGGACCTGAACATCGCGCCGAGCACGGCGAGCGTGAGCTACGTGGTGCAGGGCGGGGATGGCTGGCGAGGATTGCGGACGGGACAGAGTTTCCAGGTGCCGCTGTATACGGCGCGGCGGACGACGAAGTTTGGGCCGGTGACGGCAATCGAGTCGAATGCGAATGCGACGTACCACAGCGGGACGGCGGAGGCGGTGCTGCGGCCGTGGCATGGGTGGGGAGCGCGGGGGAGCTTTACGTTTTCCCGGGCGATCGATTACGGGCCGCTGCTGGGCGCTACGCCGCGGCAGGATGGGCAGTTTGACCCGTTCACGAACGGCTATGACAAGGCGCGATCGAGCCTGGATCGGCCCTGGCAGGCGGCTGGTGCCGTGAGCTACCGCAGCGCGTGGGAGTCGGGCGCGGAATGGAAGCGGCAGTTGTTCTCGGGGTGGGGCCTGGCGGCGATCGGGCGGGCGGGGAGCGGGGCGCCGTACAGCTATGTGATCTTCGGCGGGACGCGGCTGGCGGGCGGGCATGAGTCAATCAACGGATCGGGAGGAGCGACCTACCTGCCCACGGTGGGACGCAACACGTTGCGCCTGCCGATGCGGAGCAAGCTGGATCTGCGGGCGTCGCGGGAGATTGGGCTGCGGCGCGGCAAAGAGGGTGAGTGGCGGCTGGAGCTGCGTGCCGATGCGTTTAACCTGCTGAACACGGTGAGCCTGTCCCGTGTGGAGACGCGGGCGTTTCTGCCTGGAACGGCTGGAAGTGTGGGCGGCATGACGCCGCTGCTCTTTCAGGACGCGGTGACGGTGGCGGCCGAGGGTTTGGCGACACCGGCCTTTGGGACGGCGCTCTCGTCCACAACGGGGTTGAGCCGCGAAAGAACGGTAGAGCTTGGCGCGCGGGTGCATTTTTGAGGCGGGATCGGAGAAGGGACCGGTCCCCGGAGAGGAACTCCGCAGAACCAGAAGAGTTTTGGGAGGGCGTTCACGTCCGGCGAGACAAAGGGGAAGGTTTCCGCATCCAACCCATGTAGAACACCGATCAAGGAAGGCTCCGCCCGCTTCGGGGACCAAGGACTGTCATGAATCTGTTGGCCGCCGTAGGTCACCATGCATATGCTGTGACCGCCGGAGTCCTGTTTGTCGGTGCATGCGGGCTTCCCATGCCAGCTTCGGTGGTACTGCTGGTGGCGGGTGCCTCGGCGCACGGAGCCGGGCTGAACCTTGGGTTCGTGATCCTGTGCGCGATGCTGTCTGCGGTTGCGGGTGATCTGCTGCTGTACACGGGTGGGCGGCTTACGGGATGGTGGCTTCTGGCGGGGCTTTGCCGCGTGAGCCTGAACCCGGAGACGTGCATTTTCGGATCGGCGAACTCGTTTTATCGCCGCGGGCCCAAGACGCTCATATTTGCAAAGTTTATCCCCGGGCTCAGCACGGTGGCGGCGCCGCTTTCCGGCAGCCTGAACATGCCCGCGGCCCGGTTCCTGGGGCTGGATGCGTTGGGTGCGTTGCTGTACACGTCGGCCTGGTCGCTGACGGGGTTCGTCCTGGCACCGGTTCTTCGGCAGACGATTGCGCTAGTGCAGCGGCTGGGGCACATCACCGCCGCGATGGTGGCGGCAGTGATCCTGCTGTATGCCTTGTGGCTGGTGATGAGCTATGTGCGGGATACGCGCTTCACGGATGTGGAACGTGTTGCGGCGGCGGAGTTGGCCGCACATCTCCAGGAGGGACCGCGAGACCGGATTGTGGTGATTGCGGATGTGCGGTCACACGGGTACTACGATCCGGGCATGCAGCGCATCAAGAACTCGATCCGCGTCGAGCCCAATCGGCTGCGGGAAGAGGTTGCCGCGCTGCGCGAGTTTATGGCACCGGAGTGCGACATCTACCTGTACTGCTCCTGCGCGCGGGATGCGACCAGCGTTCGCGTCGCCAAGGCGCTGGAGAAGGAAGACTGCAAGACCAAGGTGATTGCCGGTGGACTGAAGGCCTGGGTGAAGGCTGGTGGACCGCTGGAGCCTGTGCCTGATACCGACCTGGAGCACCTGCCCCAATTTGAGAGCTAAACGGCTACCTCCACGTCAGGGTCAGTCCGGATTTTCGACACCGCTTGGAGTCAGTCAGGGTTGTCACGGCGTCGGGCGAGGTCCCCGGGATGCCGTGGCAGCGTGTTGATGCCGTTGCCGATGAGGTTGCGTGTGTTTCATGGCCGCCGAAGAGAAGCCATGACGCACTGAGCGCAGAGTTCTGCGTTTGCGTCCGTAGTGCCACCGCTTTTTCCGGAACAACGTTTGTTGCTGCTCTCAGGATCTCCCGGTTGTGCCCAGGCTGCCGCTTGCTGCAGGCAGGAGCGCGCGCGGTCGAGGCCGACGGCCGCGGTGGGAGTCTATGACGGGAGGGGCCGTTCCCGCTTGAAGAAGCAGACGGACTCGCGTTCATCGATGGGACAGCGCAGGCAGAAGGACGACGGAACGCAGAGGATCGGGGGGAGCGGTAGTTTCCCTTTCGGCTTGGGGGACAGGAGGGAGAGGCGCATACCTCCACTATCGGCAAGAACTTCGGTTAACTTTATGCCACCTTTGAGGGAGCATCGAGTCCAGAACGCTCAGACGAAGTGCCCTGGCCATATGAAATCGCCAAGACGCAGAAGGCGCGAGGGATGAGCTCACGCCTTTCTGCCATTCAGGGACTGTCGAGTCCTAGCTGCGGTGGTGGTCCGCGCCGCCGCCGCCATGTGGCTGACCGCCACCGCCACTGGTTGGATGGGGCTGTGCGTTTCCGCCGCCTGGCCGGGGCGCTTCTACACGCGGCGCCGGCGCGGGAGCGGCCGGGCGGGTTGCGGGCTGGGGCGCTGGACGTGGCGCAGGCTGGGGTGCTGGGCGTGGCGCTGCCTGAGGTTCCGGGCGTGGAACAGCCGTGGGCGCCGGGCGGGTTGCCGGATTGAAGGCTGGCCGCTGCGCTTCGACGTTTGGACGAACCTGCGATTGAGGTTGCGGGCGGGCCGCCTCAACATTGGGTCGCGGCTGGACTGCCGGTTGTGTGGGCGTCCCAGCGCGATTGGGAGCAGGCTGATTGGGCGTCTCGGGGCGGTTGAAGCCACCGGGGCGGTTGTTGTTTGGCGCGGGCTGGTTCGCTGGTGCTGCCGGAGTGGGCGTCCCGGGGCGAACGGGAGTACCCGGGCGATTGTTGTTGAATGCAGGCTGGGTGCTCGCGCCGGGGTTGTTCACAGCGCCCGGGCGCCCATTCACGACAGGCTGGTTCGGGGTCGCTGGCCTGGCATTGTTTGGAACGGGTCCGTTCGGAGTGCCGGGACGGTTCCTTTCGCCTGGGCGGTTCAGCTGGTTGGGGGCACCGGGCTGATGGTTATTGTTCACGTTCGGTTGATTGGGCACGCCTGGGCGGTTGCCTTCGCCTGGACGATTCAGCTGGTTGGGGACACCGGGCTGATGATTGTTGTTCACGTTCGGTTGATT
>CAZZXY010000168.1:0-6237 GCA_964658105.1 Verrucomicrobia bacterium Tous-C9LFEB
GCGCAAAAAGCAGATTCCTTCGCTGCGCTACGGAATGACAAGCGAGGAGGGGGCTGTGCTGCGGATGGCGCGCGCAAAAAGCAGATTCCTTCGCTGCGCTACGGAATGACAAATCAAGAGGGGGTGCGTTACGGAGTGGCGGGCGTGGGAGAACTCTTCGCTGTGCTGCGGACTGTGGGTTTTCAGTTGATCTGCGCTTTGGGGGGTGGCTTTCCTGGCGGTGAGGTTGTGCGAACCTGCTGTGGTACGGTCGAGCTATTGGGCTGGGTGTGGGCCGTGGCTGGCCCGGCGGTATGTTTTCGTTCGAGAAGCCTTTCCAGGAAGCACATTTCCTCTTGTTCTCTCTCCCTTTCTAGAACGGAAACTACGGGTACAGCGCGCGAGCCAGGGACGCGAGTCGCGTACCCGGGGGATGGGTCATGGTCGAGCAAACGAGGCCGGTGGGCGTCGGTGAGCGGTACCGCGAGTACATCGAGGAGCTGCGCGAGTTTTTTACCTCGCGGCAGGTGCGTTTTGGGACGCCGGCGGATTTGATCGTGTTTGCGCGCCTTGTTGCTGCGCCTGGGCCGTTTCCTGAGGAGATGGAGTCGATGGTGCGGTCTTTTTTGTACCGCGAAGGGGAGCACCTGGGGCATGGGGAGCTCCTGGAGCTGGTTGTTTTTGCGGCCGGTGGCCCGGAGGGGAGAAGCGCGCCGGAGACCCAGGGGGCGGTTCGCCAGGTACTTGCGTTTCTGCATGCCGCACTGCGGCAGGCGCACACGTCCTTTTCTGACGAGACCGCTGCGGAAGAGGGGGCTGCCCCGGAGGTTCTGCCTTCCGCCCCGGTGTTGGCTGAGACGGTACGACCCGCGCCGGAGCCCGTGCGATTGTCTGCCCCTCGGGCGGAGACGCCGTCACGGCCCGCAGCGGGTAATGAGGTTCTGTACCGGGCGATGAGCCTGGCCGCGGAGGAGACCGCTGCCGAACCGCTGTTGCGGCAGGCGCCGTCGGCGGCCGCCCGGCCGGCGGAGCGTGCGCCGCGTGGGCCATGGTGGGCTATTCCCGCGATTGGGCTGGCGCTGGCAGCGATGGGGGCGGGAATGTATATTGGCCGGCCCCTGGTGGAGCGTCGGCATGCGCAGAGTCTCGCCGGGTCGTCCGGAAACCCGATGTACGCGGGATCGGGGACGTCGTCGTGCGTGGCGCCGGCGGCGAGTGGGGTGACGCGTTCGGGGCTGGAGGAGCGCTCGTTGTGGGCGCATAGCCTGTTGGAGCAGAAGTTGTATGAGGCGGCGCTTCCGGAGTTGCGGGAGATTGCGCGTCTGGACCCGGGCTACCCTGGCATCAAGCTGGACGAGTCGGATGCCCTGCTGAACCTGAAGCGGCCGAGCGATGCCCGGGAGGCGATCGACGCCCAGATTTCGGTTTCGGAGTGCCTGGCGAAGCTACCCAGCCCGGCGCTGGACGAGTATTGCCACAGCCAGTTTTCCAACGCCGCGGTGGGTGGCTGCCGAACGCAGCTGACGCACATACGCCAGGCAGCGGAGTTGCAGGCGGCGCTGGTGCACCTGGAGCTGGGCCACCAGGTGCAGCCGGATGCCGAGGCGGCGGCTGCGCTTGCGGAGCTGACGAAGGATAGTGCGACGCCGCCGAAGGCGCGGCGTCCCCGGGAGGGCGCCAGGCCACGGCGGGTGGAACCGCTGCCCCCCGCGCGGGAAGGTGATGCGGCGACACCGCCGCTTCCGCGCTGAGGGAGGGCCACGGATCTCCGCCGGACAGCGGGTGTGACAGGGGCGTTGCTTCCTGCCCGGGCGGGTGTTTGAATAGCCGTGTTGCGTAGACTTCTGGCCATTCTGCTGCTGGCGGTGTTCGGCCTGCCGATCGTGTCGTCCTCGCTCGCGCTGGGACAAGGCGCGGAGGCGGGGCTGCCGGCGTGTTGCCGGCGGGTCGGCCAGCACCATTGCGCGATGACGATGGGCGAACGTGCCGAAGCGGTCGCGGGGACGCAGGAGAAGGCGTGGCGAACGCCCGCTGAGACTTGCCCGTACTGCCCGGCGTCGGTGGTTGCGGCGCATCGCGATTCGCCCGGGCTGCCTTTGGCGGCTGTGGGGTTTGCGCATGCTGCGAGCGTGATGGTGCAGGTGCGCGCTGCGGAGTGCGTGTGGCGCGTGGCGAGGGAACGAGCTCGGCAGACGCGTGGGCCTCCGCGCATGTTCGTCCTTGTCTAGGGAAGCGTTCTTCAGCAAGCGAGAAGAGTACCTCAGCGCCTGAAGGCGCTCTGTGTGCAGGGTATTTACGGCGGGACTGAAGTCCCGCCCTTCCCAAACGACGTCCCCGCAAGCTGTAAGCCGTGCTCTCTATGAAAGCTATCGGGTGCGGCGGAGCTTGCTTGGGGAGTTTCCTGGTTTGAAGACTGCGTCTTGCGTCTTGCGTCTTTGCTGTCTGCTGTTTGGCGGTGGCGGCGATGAGCGAACGGCAGCATGGCCTGGGCCTGTGTTTCGGGGCGATGGCCGTCCTTTGTGGAGAAGCTATGTGTGGTGATGTGCGTCGTACGCCCGAGGGGCGGCGCGTTGGTGGTTTGCGGTGCCGTTGGGTGTGGGTGTTGTTGTGCCTGTGGGGCCTCCTCGTGCGGCGGGGCGAGGCGAGTTTGTTTGCGGATGTTTCCGCGGTGGTGCATGACCCGCAGCATCGGCCGTTGACGGGGGCGAGGGCGGAGTTGCATGCGCTCGGCTCGGCGTTTGCGATGCGCGGCGATACGGATGCCAATGGCAGTGTGCACTTTCTGGCTGTGCCGTTTGGCTCGTACACACTGACGGTGCGTCACCCGGGTTTCCGCACGCAGACGGAGGCGGTGACGGTGACGTCGGGCAGCTCGCCCGTGCTGCACGTGGCGCTGCAGGTGGCAGCGGTGGGTGAGACCGTAAACGTGACGGGCGATGAGATGGTGGCGGCGGGCAGTAGCGTCACGCCGACGACGACGTTGAGTCAGCATGAGATCGACGGGACGCCGGGGGCGGATCGGAGCAATTCACTCGCGATGATCACGGACTATGTGCCGGGCGCTTATATGACGCATGACATGCTGCACATCCGGGGCGGGCACCAGGTGAGCTGGTTGCTGGATGGCGTGCAGATTCCCAACACCAACGTGGCGTCGAACGTGGGCGCGCAGGTTGATCCGCGGGACATTCAGTACCTGCAGGTGGATCGTGGGAGCTATGGCGCGGAGCTTGGGGATCGCACGTACGGGGTCTTCGATGTGAACCCGAAAAGTGGCTTTGAGCGGAGCAGGGAAGGCGAGCTGCGGGTGGCGGCGGGGAGTGCGCTTTCGACGGATAACCAGCTGTCGTTTGGCGACCACACGCAGCGTGGGGCGTACTACGCGAGCGTGAACGGCAATCGCAGCGACTATGGCCTGGCCGCGCCGATTGAACAGGCGATCCATAATGCGGAGAACGGCTATGGCGGTTTTGGGTCGTTCACGTTCAATCGCGATGCGGCAAACCAGTTTCGCCTACTGACGCAGTTGCGGACGGACTTCTTTCAGATCCCGTATGACCCCGATCCGGCTAGCTACCAGAACCAACTTTATCCGTCGAGCGGGCTGCGGGATGCGCAGGCTGAGACGGATGGTGTGGTGGCGTTTACGTGGACGCATAGCCTTTCGCCCAAGGCCGTAATGGCGATGTCGCCGTTTTACCACTACAACAGTGCGAACTACCAGCCTTCGGCGCAGGATGTGCCCGTGGCTACGACGGCGGACAGGGCTTCCCACTATGCGGGGCTGCAGGCGAGTGTGAGTGGCGATGTGGCGCGGAATCACCTGGAGGCGGGTTTCTATAGCTGGGGGCAGCATGACAGTGACCTGTTCGGGGCGGCGTTCGCGGATGCGAGCTTCGGGGACTTCGCCGAGAAGAGCCATGCTGCGGGTGGGCTGGTGGAGGAATACCTCTCCGACAACTACCAGCCGAACCGGTACGTGATGTTGACCGCGGGACTGCGGGCGAGCTGGTTCAGTGGAGCGGGGATCCGCGAGACGGCGACGTACCCGCGTGTGGGTGCCGCCGTGCGTGTGCCGCGGTTGAACTGGGTGTTTCGGGCATTTTATGGGCACTTCTATCAGCCGCCGCCGCTACTGACCGTGAGCGGCCCGGTGATCGGCTATGCGCAGAGTAACGACACGAGCTTTGCGCCGCTGCATGGCGAGCGCGATGAGGAACACCAGTTTGGCGTGCAGATTCCGTGGAAGGGATGGGTGCTGGATGCGGATACGTTTCAGACGGAGGCGTCGAACTTTCTGGATCATGCCAATGTGGGCGAGTCGAGTATCTATCTGCCGGTGACGGTGGCCGGCGCGTTGGTGCAGGCGTGGGAGATGACGCTGCGGTCGCCGGAGCTGCCGCTGCATGGGCACGTGCACCTGGCGTACTCGAACCAGATTGCGAAGCAGAGGGGCGCGCTGACGGGTGGGCTGATCTGTGCGCCGGTGAGCTCGCCGCAGTGCGATGTGGAGCCTGGGTACTCGCCGCTGGACCATGATCAGCGGGACACGCTGAATGTGGGTGGGGATCTGGTGCTGCCGCTGCGGGTCAGCGCGTCGACGAATGTGTATTACGGGTCCGGGTTCGTGAATGGGTACCCTGATCCGCCGTCACCGTACAGCGATGCGTACCTGCCCTCGCATACGACGTTCGATCTGCGGTTTGCGCGGGATTTTGGGGAGAGGCTGAACGTGGCTGTGAATGCCAGTAATGTGGCGAACCGGCGGGTGTTGTTGGATAACAGCCTGACGTTTGGCGGGTTTCATGAGAACGATCCGCGGCAGATTTATGGGGAGGTGCGGTGGCGGTTTCGGTATTGAGGGGGCTTGGCCGTGTGCGGCGGTGATAGAAAGCAGATCCCTGCGGGATGACAAAGGGGTTGGTGGGGTATGAGGATGTCTGCGCTGCGCTACGGGATGACAAGGGGGTTGGTGGGGTATGAGGCTTGTGTGGGCTGCGGATGTCTCGGGAATGGCGGCAGGGGTGGATCGTTCTTTTGTGGCTGCTTCTAGGTTCCTCGGACGTACCTCAGCGGCTAAAGCCGCTTGGATTTTGTGGTGATTGCGGCAGGGCTGAAGCCCTGCCCTTCCCGTTTGGAGGCTGTTTTTAGGATGTGGGGGCTGTTTTGAGGAGTCGATGAGCGCGGTGCGGGAAAGCAGATCCCTGCGCTGCGCTACGGGATGACAAGGGGTTGGGGTGTGAGGCTTGTGTGGGAAAGCAGATCCCTGCGCTGCGCTACGGGATGACAAAGGGGTGGGGTAGCGGATCCCTGCGCTGCGGTACGGGATGACGGAGGGTTGGGGTGTGAGGCTTGTGGGGGCTGCGGATGTTTTTGGTCGATGAGCAAAGGGAAACGGCGCTCCTAGGAGCGCCGTTTCCCTTGCAGTTCGAGGAGGTGGTGTTATGCCTCGACGGACTCGGTTGCGGGGGGTAGGTCGGGCTGGTCGCTCTTGACGTTGACCTGGACGTGGGCGGTGACGTCGCGGAACAGGCGGACGGGTACGTGGAATTCGCCGACGGTTTTGAGGGGCTCGTCGAGCTGGATGCGGCGACGTTCGACCTGGTAGCCCTGGGCTTCGAGGGCCTGGGCGATGTCGGCGGAGGTGACGGAGCCGAAGAGCTGGCCTTCGCCGCCGGCCTTGCGCTCGAAGCTGAGGACGACGTTGTTGAGCGTGGCGGCAACCTGCTCGGCCTCGGACTTCTCCTTGGCGGCCTTGCGGATGGCGGACTGCTTCATCTGCTCGATGACGTTTTTGTTGGCTGCCGTGGCCTCGATGGCGAACTTTTTGGGCAGCAGGTAGTTACGGCCGTAGCCGTCGGCGACGCGGACGACATCGCCGCGGTGACCGAGGGACTCGACGTCCTGCTTGAGGATGATTTCCATGATGATCTCCGATGTTTCACGGTGACGTTGTCGGCCCACAGGGGAGAAGCGGCTTCCTGCGGGAATGACAAGCAAAGCAGATCCCTTGCGGGATGACAGCTCAAGAAGAGGTGTCACCCGGGATAGCGAGGTTAGTACTTGGCCGCGTAGGCGAGCAGGGCGATGGCGCGGGCCTGCTTGATGGCGCGGGTCAGCTTGCGCTGAAACGGAGCCGAGGTGCCCGTGAGGCGGCGCGGGATGATCTTGCCGCGATCGGAGACGAACTGCTGGAGCAGGCGCACGTCGCGGTAGCTGATCGAGTCGATCTTCTCCACGGTGAACTTGCAGACCTTT
>CAZZXY010000169.1:0-6236 GCA_964658105.1 Verrucomicrobia bacterium Tous-C9LFEB
GATGTGGGTTTGCGGTGGTGATGTGAGGGCTTGGGTGTGCCTGGGGGTGGGGTGCTGCTTCGGGGTGAATCCTGAGGTCCTTCGTTTCACTCAGGATGACGGTTGTTGGGGGTGGGTGGCCGTTTAAAGCGGATCCCTCCGCTTTGCTGCGGGATGACAAAGGTGGGGGGAGGCGCGGGGGCTGCTGTTGGGGCTGGATCTGCATGGGGAACAGCCTCTGGGGACGGTCTGATGCGCTCTGCAGATGACCTCAGCGCCTGAAGGCGCGCTGACGTTGGGCATTTACGGTGGGGCTGAAGCCCCACCCTTCCCGGACGTAGCCTTTATTAGAAGTTCGTTAGAACGTCTGAGACGGTGGGCTGAAGGCGGCCCTTGTGGCATAGGCCTCCGTCGGAAGTTGCTTCGAACGTTCGGGGTTGCTTAGAAGCGGAAGCTTAAGGCGAGGTCGATGGAGCGGTTGGCGGCTGTGTTGCTGGAAAAGAAGTTGGCGATGTCGATGTATTTGCCGAAGTTGGGGGAGCTTAGGACGCCTACGGGGATGCCGCCGTTGAGGTGGTTGGTGACGTTCTGGGCTTCGGCGGCGAGGCTTAGCTGGTATTTGGGGTCGGCTTTGGGGGCTTTGCCGGGGGCGGCGCCGCCGATGACCGGGACGGAGGGGTCGGCGGCTGCTTCAGCGGCGGCGGCGGGGATCGGGCCGAACTTGAAGGTTTTTTCGAGGCGGGTCTGCAGGGAGACGAAGGCGGGGCCGTTGCCGTAGTTGTAGGGGACGATCTGCTGGCCGGCCATGGGGTTCGTGTCGAAGTTGCCGAGGGAGGTCTTCACGACGGAGGCGCGGGTGAGATCGGTGGCGAAGGCCGGGCGGTCGTTGTAGATCGTGTCGCCGTTGTTGTCCGCGCCGGTGGTGATGTTGAAGGCGCGGCCGCCGGTGGCGGCGAGGAAGAGATCGAGCGAGAAGCCCCAGGGACCAGTGACGTTGGCGCCGGTGAAGAGCCGGTTGTGGATGTTCCAGGAGCTGCGGCCGTAGTCGGCGTGGATGTCGTAGGAGTCGGAGGCGAAGCCCCCGCCGCCGTCGGCATTGACGATGGCATGGCCGTAGAAGCCCCACGTAGTGATCCACTTGGCCGGTTGCAGAAACCAGTTGGTCATGATGCGGTTGCCGCGGAAGACGGCGCCCGTGGTGAACTGGTCGATGTTCTGGTCACCAAGCGGCTTGACGCCGCTGCCGGGGACGGCGGGATCGTAGGTGCCGGGGAGCGGCGCGTTGGCGTTGATGGAGGTGAGCTGGTGGACGCCTCTTGAGTTCATGTACGTGACCGTGACCCGGCCCAGTTTGCCGAGGCTGCGTTCGGCGGAGATGTTGCCGACGAACTCGTAGGGCGTGCGTTCGTGGGGGTCGAGGCGGTAGATCGTGGGCTGGACGCTGGGCTGCGTGCCGAGGTCCGGGAGATTGGGGTAGCTGTCGGGCTGGTCGAGAATGTAGCTGACCTGCGAGACGCCGTTCTGGCGGACGGTGGTGAGGAGACTGCTGGAATCGATGCGGCTGTAGAAGATGCCGGCACCGCCACGAAGAACAAACCAGGCAGGCTTTTTGTCGCCCTGGTGGACCTGCCAGGCGAAGCCGGCGCGGGGTGCGGGGTCGTTGTGGTCATAGACGGCGGACTGAGTTTCGTAGCGGAGGCCGTAGTTGAGCGTGAGATTTTTGCGGACTTTCCACTCGTCGTCGGCGTAGAGGCCGAGGTCGCCGGTGAGGATGACGGCCGAGGGCTGCCCCTCGGTGATCGTGAACTGGGAAGCGCCTCCGCCGGCGGCGCGAATGGCGGCAGGGGAGAGGCCGGCGGCGATGCCGTTCAGGGTTGCGGCGTAGCTGTTGAGGTCCGGGAAGGTGTACTGGCCGTTGTAGTTGGCCTGGGAGAAGTTGCTGTCGCGCAGAATGCCGTAGCGGGCGCCGAGCCGAATGTAGTGGGAGCCGTGGTCCCAGCCGAAGTAGTCCTGGAACTCGTAACGGTCCTGGTTGTCAGTGAAGTTCTGTGCGGGGGCGCCACCGCCGTTGAAGTTGCCACTGACGACCACGGTGGGGGCGCTGCTGGTCGCGGTCTGGTCGACGCGGGTGCGGATGTACTGGAAGCGGGTTTCGTTGGTGCGGTGCGCGCCGATGATCTGCGTGTTGCCGAGCTGCAGGGTCTGGGTGGTCGTGGTGTTGTCGGTGGCCTGGGAGGGCAGCGCGAGCTGGCCTACGCCGGCGTTGGTGGTGTAGGCGATGTTGTATTCGTAGCGGCCGGTGAAGGTGTTGTTCGTCGTGAGCTGGCGATCAAAGCGAGCGGTGTAGTCGTGGTTGGTGACCGGGTTGGGGATGGCGGTGTTGAGCGGAACGACGGCGAGCGTGGTGGGGTCGACCGTGGTGGCGTTGACGATGGCATTGCCGGCGCCGTCGTAGTAGTTCGAGCTGAAGAAGAAGGAGCTCTTTTTGCCGATGGGGCCGCTGACGTCGCCGTCGAGATAGAAGGTGTGGTAACCGGGCTGGTTGCGCTGAAAGGGATTGGGGGCGTTGAAGGCGTTGCTGTTGCCGTTGAGGCGGAGGTCGCCGTGATAGGTGTCGCTGCCGGGCTTGGTGAAGATCTCAATACGGCCGAAGCCGTAGTCGTCGTACTGGGCCGAGAACGGGTTCTGGTTGATGCGGATTTCGCGAATGGAGCTCTTGGGTGGAAAGCGGCCGTTGCTGAAGCCGTCGACGTACATGTGCGGCGTGCCACCGCCGGAGTCGTCGCCACCGCCGGAGATGGCGTTGAGCTGCTGCTGCAGGGTGGAGTCGTTATCAGAGAGGGTGTCGAGCTGCTTGCCTTTGAAGACAAGGGCGCCCCCGTTGTTGGCAGCGGAGCCGGTCGCGTCTTCGCCGGAGACGTTGACGATCTCGTTGGCGTCCGCGATGCGCAGGGTGACGGCCAGGGGCTTGAGGTTTTTGCTGCCCACGACAAAGGTGTCGCGCACGAAGGGCTGGAAGCCCGGGGCGGTGATGAAGACTTTATAGGTGCCGGGGACGAGCTGGAGGGTAAAGCGGCCGCCGGCGTCGGCGACCGTGTCGGCGATGGCTTCGGCCTGCGTGACGCGGCTTTCGACGTGCACCGTGGCGCCCGGGAGGATGGCGCCGGAGGAATCGCTGACAGAGCCGGTTATGGCGCGGGTGACCGAGGGCGCATCGCCGGGGGAAACGTGGTTGGAGGCAGGTGTTTGTGCCGGAAGGAACTGGGGAACACAGGACAGGGCAGCAAGAGGGTAAAGCCAACCACGCTTCATGGTGAAGCTCAACTTTAGAGGAAATCGGCGACCGATGCCGCTTGGACCGACGCAGCCGCGAGAACGTTAGACCAAAGAAAAACGTTTTCTTTGCGCGGGGGCTTACTGAGAAGGGACGGGGCTGGCGTCGAGGGAGGCGGCTTCCTGGCTGTAGGTCGGGTAGGGTTCTTCCGCGGTGCTGGTGGGCATGGTTTTCAGTGTCGCGAGATCCGCCTGGAGGGTGGTCCATGCCTCGGGGAGCTTCTTTGTGGCGAAGGGCAGAGTGAGGTCCGCGTAGTAGGCGAGGACATCGTCTTTGACGCCGGGTGGGATGGGCTGCCTGGGGTTGGCGACGAGGCGATGCGTCAGGCTGGCGTAGGTGTCGTCGGTGAGGCGATAGCCACTGGGCTTGACGGGGCTGCCGGTGTCGAGATCACGATTTTTGAGCGGATGGCGCGGGTCGGCTGATTCGCGGGGTGTGGCCTGGGAGCCGGTGGGGCTGGCCGCGAGGGGCGCGGAGGGTGGAGGCTCGGAGTGCGTGTCGGCCACGGCCGCACTTTGCGCTGAGGACCTGGTGGTCGGCGGCGGGGTGAAGCGACGCAACGTGCGGGACAGAAGAGTTTCGGATTGGACGACGGAGTGGATGTAGGCCTCCTCGGTTCCGTCCGTGGGGCCTTTGATCGCCACCAGCTTGATCGGGCCGATCTTGGGCAGGATGAAGAGGAGGCCGGCCAGGGAGTAGGTGCCGATGCCGGGTTTGCGACGGTACTCGGCCCAATGGTTTTGCTGCTCGATGACAGCGATCTCGCGCTGGAGTTGCTGGAGCTCCGCGTTGTCGACATCGGTCGGCTCGTGTTTGCGATGGAGCAGCGTGGTGGCGTAGGCGATGCGCGGGATGAAGTGATGGACGGCAAAGCGGTAGCCGCTGACGTTTACCCGGCGGCCACGGTGCACGGTGAAGTCTTCGGTCAGGCCATAGGTTTGGTAGAAGGCGAGGGCCAGCTGTTTTGTCGGGACATCCAGCCCGACGTGGCGCAGGTAGTGCACGGGGGCGAGACGATGATGCGCAATCTCGTTGATGTCGAAGGCGAACTCTGTCTGCACGTGCTGGTGTTCGCCTTCGGCGTAGTTCACGACGGGGCCGTACCGGGCACGCAGCTTAGGGAACTCGACGGGGACGGCGACGTTGGTGGCCTCGGGATGGCCGAGGGAGTCGCCGATGTAGTGCGAGAGAGCGCCGACGGCGAAGGCGAGTTCATCGGCGTCCCCGGCGTTGCGGAAGAGGTTGACGACGAAGTCGCCGGAGCGGACGTAGTGCGTGAGATCGGAGAAGAACGCGTCGCCGAAGGGGTAGTAGCCGATGTCCTGAATGACGCAGCCGCCGTAGGCGTAGGCGCGCGCGTGCTCGAGCTGCTCGGGTGTGAGCGTGGGGTAACGGCTCAGCAGCAGGGGGACGACCGAGCTCTGCCAGGTGAGATCGATGAGCTGCTCGTGGGTGAGCAGCGAGTAGGCGTGGGCGGGGAAGCTCACCGCGAGGAGGAGGAGCAGGAGTGCAAAGAGCTTCGACCGAAGGTGCATACGCTTCGATGAGGGTACTGGATCGGGGTGGATTGGCAAATCACCCTTCGGGGGATGGGTTGCTTGGGAGGTGACTCGTTGCGATACAGAGACATCGGTTTGTCGGGTGATTGTGGCTTTGCTGGCACACAGCAGATTCCTTCGCTGCGCTACGGAATGACAAGAGTTTGTGGGATTGGGGGAGTGGGGGGAGGGGCGCTGATTGGCGGTAGGGGCTCTATGCGGTGCGAGTTGGGGGGCTGACGGCAGTAGGGCTCTGTGCGGTGCGAGTTGGGGGGTGCCTGGGGCAGTGGTGGCGGGCTGGCAGGATACAGAGGTCCTTCGTTTCACTCAGGATGACGGTGGTGGGGCTGGCAGGATACGGAGGTCCTTCGTTTTACTTAGGATGACGGCGGTGGCGGGCTGGCAGGATACGGAGGTCCTTCGTTTCACTCAGGATGGCGGCGGTTTTGTGGCTGCGACTCTCCTGGCGCTCGATAGGCTGACCGAGCGTACGCCTGGAAGCGTCTTCTTGGTTCGCTGCTCTCAAAATGGAAGGGCCATGACCCCTTTGTGCGGAGTCATGGCCCTTTTGCCTTGCTTGCTTTGTGTCGTGCTTAGTGGGCGGCCCACTCGATCTTGGTGAGATCGATGCCTTCTTTGACCATCTCGTAGAGGGGGCTGAGCTCGCGGAGCTTGCTGACGACGTCGATGAGCTTGTCGGCTACGTAGTCGACTTCGGCCTTGGTATTGAAGCGGCCGAGGCCGAAGCGGATGGAGCTGTGGGCGATGTCGTCACCGAGGCCTAGCGACTTAAGGACGTAGCTGGGCTCAAGCGTGGCCGAGGTGCAGGCTGAGCCTGAGCTGACCGCGATATCGTTGATGCCCATGAGGAGGGACTCGCCTTCGACGTAGACGAAGCTCATGTTGAGGTTGCCGGGCAGATGGTGGTCCATGTTGCCGTTGATCTGGGTGTAGTCAAGCGCCGCTTCGAGCTTGGCCTTGAGGTACTCGCGGAGTTCGATCTCGCGCTGGGCTTCGGCAGCCATCTCGTTGCCGGCGATCTCGCAGGCAGCGCCCAGGCCGACGATGCCGGGGACGTTGAGTGTGCCGGACCGCATGCCGCGCTCGTGGCCGCCGCCGTTCTGCTGCTCGGAGAGCTGCACACGGGGGTTGCGGCGACGGACGTAGAGGGCACCGACGCCCTTGGGGCCGTAGACCTTGTGGCCAGAGAGCGAGAGGAGGTCGATGTTGTCGGACATGACATTGACCGGGATCTTGCCGACGGCCTGTACGGCGTCCGTATGGAAGATCACGTTTTTCTTGTGGCAGAGCTCGCCGATTTCCTTGATGGGCTGGATGACGCCGATCTCGTTGTTGGCGTACATGATGGAGACCAGGATGGTCTG
>CAZZXY010000170.1:0-6063 GCA_964658105.1 Verrucomicrobia bacterium Tous-C9LFEB
CTGCCTTGCCGGGCGCGCTGCCCTACCGGATCGAGTTTGGGCGCCGTCTCGCCACCCCTACAGCCTGTCTCGTGCTGATGCTCGTCGGTGTGCCGCTCGGCCTCAGTTCCAAGCGTGGCGGCAAGGGCGCAGCCTTCGTCCTCACCCTTCTGCTGGTCTTTCTGTACTACTTCGCTTCCACCATGGGCATTGCCTTGGCCCGCGACGGCAAGGTTCCGGCGCTGGTCGGCGTCTGGGCCGCGAACGCGCTGTTCACCGCCGCCGGGATCCTGCTCATTCAGCAGATTTCCAGTGGCGGGGCCGCGCTGTCCGCGATCGCCTCGCTGGGTGCGGCGATCCGTCGACCAACAGCCGTCCAAAGCGCTTCCGCCCTGGCCATACCCACGGGGGGCGAGGGCTTCGGCCGATCCACCGGCATCATGCAGCGGGTACGCCGTGTGCTGCGCGCCCGCTTTCCCCTGATCCTCGACGAGTACGTGATGGGCAGCTTTCTCCGCAACTTCGCGCTCGTCCTCCTCGCGATCACGGTCCTGTTCCTGATCTTTACCTTTTTTGAGCTCCTCGGCGATGTGGTCCGCTACCGCACACCGCTGGTCACGGTCGGCGACTACCTGCTCAATCTCATCCCTTTCATCCTGTACAACATGACGCCGCTCTGCTCGCTGGTCGCCACGCTCATCACCTTTGGCGCCCTCAGCCGCAGCTCGGAGCTCACCGCCATGAAGGCCACCGGCGTCTCGCTGTATCGCGTGGTCGCACCCATCCTGGTCATCGCGGCGATGCTCTCGGTGACGCTGTTCGCGTTCGACGAGTTCTATCTGCCCCAGGCCAATCGCCGCCAGGAAGCCCTGCTCTCCACCATCAAAGGCAAGCCCGCGCAGACCTTTCTGCGCCCTGACCGTAAGTGGATCTCCGGCCAGAACGCCCGCCGCGGTGACCCCACCCGCATCTTCTATTACCAGTTCTTCGACCCCGACAAGAACGTCTTTGCCAACCTCACCGTGTTCGAGTTCCAGCCCGGCACCTTTACGCTCTCCCGCAGGCTCTTCGCCTCCTCGGCTCACTGGGACCCACAAACGGATCGCTGGGTCTTCGCCGACGGCTGGCAGCGCACCTTCCAGGGAGAAACCATCTCCGGCTATTCGACCTTCGCCGTCGCCAGCTTCCCCGAGATCCACGAGCAGCCCGCCTACTTCAAGAAGCAGGAACGCCCCTCGCAGGAGATGAGCTACGACGAGCTCACACGCTACATCCACGATCTCCAGCAATCCGGGTTTGACACCACTCGCCTGCGCGTTCAACTCAACCGCAAGCTCGCCTATCCGCTCATCACGCTCATCATGGCCATCGTTGCCGTCCCTTTCGCGCTCTCAACAGGCAAGCGAGGCAACATCGCCGGGCTCGGCACCGCCATCGGCGTGGCCATCGCGTATTACATCATTGCCAACATCTTCGAAAACCTCGGCGACGTAAACTCGCTGCCAGCCCTGCTCGCCGCCTGGTCCCCCGACCTGCTCTTCGCCATGCTCGGGAGCTACCTCCTGCTCCGCACCCCCACGTAGAGCCTGCTGCAACCCTTTGGTTGTCATTCCCGAAGGGAATCCGCGTTCGCACCTACGTTTGTCGTCCCGCAGGGATCCGCTCTTGCTCCCCTTGTGTTGTCATCCCGCAGGGATCCGCTGTTGCCTTTGTTTCTCTTCCTTGTCATTTCCCGAACGGGGAACCTGCTGCCGGCAAGCCGCTAAGCCGCCCGCTTCCCCAGCCCAGGCACCCCAAACACCAGATCCTTGACCAAGGCCTTTACCCCCAGCCGGGTCTTCGCCTCATCGGGCAGATACCCGCCAAGCAGCGCAATCGAAACAAAGCTCTTTACTCGCTGCAGCAACCCCGCATCCCCCGCATACAGCTCCGCCCGATACCCATGCATCAGCCCACGCCGCGCCAACTGCTTTGACAACCTCTGGACAGGCGCTCTCTTCTCAACGGCCAGCTTGCCCGCGAGTTCAGTCAAGATCTCCGAGTACCGCACCTCCAGCTCCGCCAGCGCCTCATAGTTCACACTGCCCTTCGCCACGCGCACCGTCTTGGACACACCCCAGTCCGTCGGCGCCCCCACAAAGTTCTGCCCATGCTGCCGATACAGCGCCAAGGCATCGCGGATCGTCGCCACCTTGCCCGTTGACGTAGCCAGCAGCCACACCCAGCCGTCATGCGCCATCTTGTGGTCGGCCTTGCCCAGGCTCCAGATGTCTCCCGGCCGGTCCGTGTTGTCGATCAGCGAAAGAATCGACTTGCGAAACACCATGGCGAAGCCCGGCACCAGCGTAAAGAAGTTCGCTGTCGCCTGCGGCAGGATCTTCGTCTCCCTGTAGTCCGGGTGAAACCGCCCCGTTCGCGTCTGCCCGTCCCATACCTCGGCCGCATGGATCACCATCGTGACGTCAGGATCGGCAAAGTAGCCGGCACACGTTGCCAGCTTGGCCTCCAGCCACACATCGTCCTGATCGCACAACGCAATCAGCTCGCCCGTACACAGCGAGCACGCTCGAAGGAAGTTCTCTGCATAGCCCAACCGCACCGGATTGGGGTGCACGCGCACCGGAAACGGAGCCGTCGCCGCGAACGCCTCCAGCAGGCTCACCGTTTCATCGCTGGACTCATCGTCAGTCACCACAAGCTCATAGGGCAACGACGTCTGCCGCGCCAGACTGTCCAGCTGTTCCGGCAGAAACCTGGCCCCGTTGTACGTCGCCATGGCCACGGAAATCCTTGGCTCGCCGCCCGCACGCTGCGCCTCGGACTCCATCCCACCCCCGCCAGAGCTCATGCTCCTCGCCTCCACACGCAAGTTGTGGCTGATTGTAGCTGCCGCCCGTACGCGACCCAAAGTTGCTGTATACCAAAGTGACTTTCCAGAAGTCGTTGATAGGCCACAGGACGCGCTTTGCTCGTTGACTTCACTCTTCCACGCTCCCATAGTGTTCCCACCCGGGAGGCAGCCCAACAAGACACGCTTCCCACGCCGCGCGCCGAACTCATCCGCGGAAGAGGAGCCCCATATGGTCAGCGAACGGGCAATACCAACCAGGGCAGCGGCACCCCCAGAACCTCCACCGGTACGCGCCAACAAGTTCATTGAGGCCGTCGGGATCCTCTACGTCTCCTTTCGCCATTACTGCCCGGACCTGATTCGCTATCTCTACCTCATGCGTTTCAGCCTCATCCTCTGGCTGTCCATGGTCGTACTTGCCCTGGCGGATCTGGACCCCGGGGCTGCCTCCGTGACACGCGGCATCCTCACGCCGTTCAGCCGATGGCAATGGTTCTTCACTGGCCTTGCCGTGGTTCTTCCCGGCTGGTTTGCCCTGCTCGCCGCCCGCATCGTCTGCGCCTACGGCCAGGAGCGCTTCGGTGTCGTACCGCCGCCCTGCTTTGAGATTCGCGACCGCATGGAGTGGTGGGTCTTCTGGGGAGCGCAACTGCCCGGTGTCTTTTTGCTCTCGCGCATCACCTACGACTCCGTTCACGAGGGCGAGGGCTCCTACCCCGAGGTGATCCTCTGCCTCCTCGCCGGGAGCATCGCCGCGCTCGTCTTCTGGTACATCGTCTCCGTTCTCTACTACTGGATCTGGGACCCGGACTCCACCATTCCCGCGCGTGCGTTTCTCGTCCCCCAGTGGAGTCGCATCCCGCTGGACGAAATTCAAAACATCCCTTGCGGCTCCTCGCTGAAGCTCTTCAGCAGCCTCACCAATCGGCTCTGCATCTTTGGCCCTGGTTACAGTGCGCAGATCGCGGACGCCCCCAGGGGAAAGGTCCACACGGGACCCGGTCACATCGTAGCGACCATCGCCCTGCTCTGCGCCCTCACCATGTACCTCCTGCTGATGCCCATTTCGGCACCCGTTCCCGTGCCACATCTCGCCTGGACGGGCAGAGCCTTCAGCCTGGTACTTGCTGTCTACCTGGTAAGCCAGTTCATCTGGCCCTCCTACAAGGGCCTCGTCTCCCGCGTGCGTCCGGAAACGGCCTCCCCGCACCCGGACATCAGTGGCGCCCTGGCCGAGACCGCGCGGAAGCGCAGCTCCAAGCGCGCCCATATCCTTCCGCTGCTCGCGGCCACAATCATGCTCGGCCTCGTGGCCCTCGGCCTCTGGTCGCCACACGCGCCGCGCGTCATCCCGGTCATCGCCTACGTCGTCATTCTCCTCGTAGTCGTCTTCTGGACCATGGCGGGCATCGCCTTCTTTGCCGATCACTTCCGCCTGCCCGTGCTCACGCTTGCCACCGCCATCGTCCTCGCCCTCAACCACTACCCTGCGGAACACGTCTTTCCCGCCCGCCCGCTCAGCAATGCGTTCGCCCACGAACCCCTGCCTTCGCCCGCGGGTTACGTACAGCGCCTTGCCTTCAGCAACAGCTCCACCGCCGACGAACCGGTCATCATCATCACCGCTACCGGCGGCGGCATCCATGCCGCGGCCTGGACCACCACCGTCCTTCGTGCGCTGGATCAGTCCTTCCGTGCCCAGGGAATCAAACTCAGCAATCACATCCTGCTCATGAGTTCCGTTTCCGGTGGCAGCGTCGCGACTGCCGGGTTTCTCCGCGAGTACTTCACCGACGCCGCCTTCAACAAGGCCTCCTACGACCGTATGGAGGCCAGCTCCGCCTGCTCCTCGCTCCAGGGCGTCGCCTGGGGTCTCGCCTACCCGGACACCGTCCGCCTCCTGCTTCCCTTCCTGTTCAATGCCTTCCCTTCCATGGATCGCTTCGATCGTGGCTGGGCCCTGCAGATGGCCATCGACCGCAACTCGCACGACGAGGTCTGCATCAAGGACCCGGCGACGCGGGACGCTGGCGGTCCCTCTCTCTCCAACCTGTCGCTGAACACCCTTGCCCGCCTCGATCCCAGGGAGCGTCTCTGCGCGCAGCACGCCGACGCCTGCGCGCACTTTCCGGCGTTCACCCTCAACAGCACCGTCGTCGAGACCGGCGACCGCTTCCTGCTGTCCAACTACAGCGTCTTCGCCGGCACAGGCAGGGAGGGCACCTACGAGATCCTGCCCGCCGCCTCGTTCCTTGGCGTCTACGGGCGCGAAACCATCCTTCCCCTTCCCTCCCCTCGACCCGTCCCGGACCGCGGCGGCTTTGCCGACATCTCGCTGCTCACCGCTGCCCGGCTTTCCGCAACCTTCACCTACGTCTCGCCCGCCGCGCGTCTGCCCTTTGAGGACGCGCAGGGCAGCTTCCAGAACGCCTACCACTTCGTCGATGGCGGCTACTACGACAACGACGGCACCAACTCCGCCATCGAGTTCCTCAAGGCTGCCTCGCCCGCCTTTTCGCCCAGACACCCGCTCCGCGTCCTGCTCATCGAGATCCGCAACTCCTACGACCTCAACGTCAATGACAGCCCGGACTCCTACGCCTACCAGGCCGGTCTCACCTGGGACGACAAGCGGGGCTGGGTCACCCCGTCCAACGAACGCAAGCACCGCTTCGGCCCGATCGCCCAGCTGATGGCTCCCCCGGAAGCCGCCAAGAACGCCGGATTAGGCTCCACCACGGCCCGCAACCGGCGCGAACTGGACACGCTCGAAAGCGCCCTCTGCGGCTCGCTGGAGGTCAAGCATGTGGTCGTCGACTACCAGGGGGAAATGCGCACCCGTCCGAACTCCGCCGAGATCCTTGAAGGCGAAAGCGAACTTGATCAGCCCCTCTCCTGGCACCTCACCAAACGGCAACGCGACTGGATCAGCGGCCCCAACGCGCGCGACGGCCAAACGGACTACGCCCTCGACCGGAAAAAGCCCGTCTCCGACCGCTCGGTGATCAGCAGTGCCGTTGCCTGGTTCCAGGAGGAACAGGGCAAGGGCGGCACGCGCATGAACCCCGCCGTAAGCTGCAGACCAAACCTCTTGCACCCCCCATCCACCACGCTCCCAGCCCTCGCCGAAAGCTCAGTAGCCGCTGCAACCACTCTCCACTAACCGCCACGCCCGGAAGACCAGTTGTTACTTCCCCCCGCTCGTTTGTCATCCCGCAGGGATCTGCTTTGCT
>CAZZXY010000171.1:0-6019 GCA_964658105.1 Verrucomicrobia bacterium Tous-C9LFEB
TGGCTTTGGTGCCCGTCCTGGCTTCGGTGCCCGCCCCGGTATGGGCGGCGGACCTGGCGGTCTTCTGCCGCCGACGGAAGGGGCTCCGGCACCTGGCCGTCCAGCGCGCAACACCCGCCGTCCTGGCGGAGGCGCGCCGCGGTACGAGAAGAACAAGGAAGTAGCCATCAAGGGCTACAACCCGCGCATGGGTGCCGCCCAGATTCCCATGGGCGAAGTGCCGATCACGAAGACAATCACGGTGACAGAAGGCATTTCGGTGAAGGATCTGGCCGAGAAGCTTGATGTGCGCGGCAAGGACCTCATCGCTACCCTGCTTCTGCGGGGCGTCATGGTTACAGTGAACCAGTCGCTCGACTCCGAGCTGGTCAAGGACGTTGCGCGTGCCTTTGGCGCCGATGCCCAGATCATCACGGTAGAAGAGCAGCTGGAGAACGAGGCCATCGAGGGTCTCTTGGAAGACACCTCGAACATGGTCGAGGTGGTGCGTTCGCCCGTGGTCACGGTCATGGGTCACGTCGATCACGGCAAGACCTCCCTGCTCGACGCGATCCGTTCCACGGACGTGGCGGGCGGCGAAGCCGGCGGCATCACGCAGCACATCGGCGCGTACAAGGTCCATGTGTCCAAGCCCGATTCCCCGGCGTTTGGCCGCGAGATCGTGTTCCTGGATACGCCGGGTCACGAGGCCTTCACCCGCATGCGTGCACGTGGCGCCAAGATCACCGACATCGTGGTGATCGTGGTGGCGGCGGATGACGGCGTCATGCCGCAGACGATCGAAGCCATCGATCACGCGCGAGCGGCAAAGGTGCCGATCATCGTGGCGGTGAACAAGATCGACAAGCCCGAGGCCGATCCCACCCGCGTCATGACCCAGCTTGCCGGGCGTGGCGTCCAGGCGACGTCCATGGGCGGCGACACCGAGTTCGTCATGGTGTCGGCGAAGAAGCGCGAAAACCTGGATCAACTCGAGGAGATGATCTGCCTGGTTGCCGATGTGAACGAGCAGAAGGCGACCCCGGAGCGTCCGGCGGTGGGTACTGTTATCGAGGCCAAGCTGGATCGCGGCCGCGGTGCGGTGGCGTCCATCCTGGTGCAGAACGGAACGCTTCGCACGGGCGACAGCTATATCGTCGGCAACACCTTCGGCAAGATCCGCGCCATGTTCGACGATCGTGGGCGTGCGATCACCGAGGCTGGGCCGTCGACGCCGGTCGAGATCCTGGGTTTGGAAGGCATCCCCGATGCGGGCGACACCTTCCTGGTCATGGCGGATCGCGACAAGGCCAAGGGCATCGCGCAGTACCGCAAGCTGAAGGAGCGCGAAGCACAGCTCTCCAAGAGCTCGCGTGTCTCGCTCGAAGGTCTTGCGGAGCAGATCAAGCAGGCCGGGGTCAAGGACCTCAACCTCATCCTCAAGGGCGACGTGCAGGGTTCGGTCGAAGTGCTGGCCGATTCGCTTACACGCATGTCGACCGAGAAGGTACGGGTCAAGGTGCTGCACTCCGGTGTCGGCGCGATCACCGAGTCGGACATCCTGCTGGCATCGGCGTCCAACGCCGTCGTCATCGGGTTCAACGTCCGGCCGGAGCGCAAGTCGCAGGAGCTGGCGGATCGCGAGAACGTCGAGATCCGGCTGCACTCGATCATCTACGAGCTGCAGGACGAGATGCAGAAGGCGATGCTCGGACTTCTCGATGCGGTCTATCGCGAGAACTACGAGGGTCGTGCCGAGGTGCTCAATGTCTTCAAGATCACCAAGGTCGGCCAGATTGCCGGTTGCACGGTGCGCGATGGTCAGATCAAGCGCGACATGCAGGTCCGTGTTCTGCGCGGCGGCGAAGAGGTCTGGAAGGGCAAGATCGCCTCGCTCAAGCGGTTCAAGGACGATGTGGCCGATGTCCGCATGGGCATGGAGTGCGGTATCGATCTCGCCGGCTACAAGGACATCCGTGTGGGCGACCTGATCGAGGCCTTCACGACCGAGAAGCTGGCCGCCGACCTCGGACAGAACACCGCCGACAAGAAGAAGCAGCAGATGGCCGAACTGGCCGCCACGAAGGAACGTGAGCCCGTAGGGGCTGGCGTCTAACGCTCAGATAACAGGCAAAGAGGGCCGGGAGAAATCCCGGCCCTCTTTGCATTGGTCCACGCGGAGAGGCGCGACGTGAAGGGTGTTGCCCCGTCCACTCCGCTGTCGGAAATGACAATGAAACCCGAGACTCTCCTACCCCGGTTCGGTACTTCCCAGCAGGTTGGCAAGCAGGAGCGACAGCAAACCGGCCGGCACAAAAGCTTTCATGGTAAACGCCTCGACGTCAGGCCAGTTTACCTAGGCATTGCATGCAGGTGGAGGCTTGTCTCACTCCGAGGTAAACCACTATGGGTGCAGCGGCGGATTCCGTCCGCGAAGCCAGGCGAGGAGGCCTGCGGGATCGTCGGTGATGATGGCGTCTACGTGGGCGTCGGCCATCTTTTGCCAGCCTTCCGGGGTGTTCACGGTGAAGGGAGCGACCTGGACGCCCGCCTTATGCGCTACAGCGACGGCTTCCGGGGTGACGAGGGCCTGGTCGGGGCTGAGGATCTGGGCGCCGGTGATCTCGATGATGTGCGCGAAGCTCTTGTCATGGTCGGTGAGGCCCATGATGCTGTCGTACTTGGCGTCTTCGAACAGCGCAGAGAGCCGGATCTGCGGATCGAGCTTTTGCATGACAGCCAGGGTCCGGAAGTCGAAGCTTTGCAGGATGACCCGGGACTGGAGGTTGTGCCGACGGACCGCCTCGTCGATCATGCCGACGAAAACCTCGGGTGTGGGCGTGATCTCCGGATGGCTGGGGAAGATCTTGGTTTCGACGTTGAACTGAAAGGTGCCCCGGGGCGCGAGCGCCAGCACTTCCTCAAAGGTGGGGATGGGTGTGTGCGGGACAGCGACCTGGTGCGGGAACGCCGGGAGCGTGTGCACGCCGCAGTCGTACTGCTTCAGTTGCGCGAGCGTCAGGGAGTGGATAAGGGTTCCGGGCGGCAGCGGAGGCCCGTCACACCGGCGCTCGTCTCTTCCGGCGAGTGAGACCGGATCGTGGTTCTCGGGCTGCGTCAGGAACGGCGAGTGCGAGACCACGAGCACGTTGTCCTTCGTTACGGCGAGGTCGAGCTCCAGCACGTCCGCGCCCTGCTCTATGCCGTACCCGAAGGAAGCGAGCGTGTTCTCCGGGCGATAGGCGCGTCCACCGCGGTGGGCGTGAACGAGAATGGTTTGGGCCGCAAGCGGCATGGCTGCCATGAGGACCAGACTAGAGAAGATCGTGCGCATGGGTACAGAGTGGCGGCGGTTTGTTACACAGCGGTGAACATAGGTGCACTTCGACCGCGGATGCAGTCGGTAGTCTTGCCTGTATGCGCAAGACAGCTCCCCAGACGCAGTCGTTGGAGGACAGGGAGCGGGTGGCCCGCTTCAAGGTCCTGACGGAGCAAACCCTGCCCGCGTTGGCGCGCGAGGGCCGATGGCCGATCCGGCTGGATCACTGCTTCAAGCGTATCTGCCTGGACCACGCGTTCGGGGATGTCTGGTACAAGCATCTGCCCAGGCCTGCTGAACGGCACCTCGGGGGCGAGGCGCTCGGACGGGCCCTGGCGTGTGCGGAAGAACTGGCATCCGAGGGAAGGACGTTGCTCCGGGAGCGGGACTCAGCCAGCCTGCGGTATCGGGGTAAGGCACCGAAGCGGGGTGGGGTTTAAGCAACGGTAAGCAGCAGGTTCCCGCTTTTGGGAGTAGCAGGCCCGGGGATCCCCCATTGGTTGCAGAATCTGCCTGAGCGCTGGGGCATGCCGGAACTTATGCCCGTGTGGTACGTCTGATGTTCACATGCTGCACAGCCAACGCAGCGGATGGGTGGGGGATGTTTGATGAGTAGTGTGCAGGCCGAACAGATGTGGTTGAAGCAGCTGAACGACGGAAGCACGGCGTACCATCCGAAGCCACAGATGCGGCGCGCGGCATGGCAGAGCCTCAACGGGGAGTGGGACTTCTGCAAAGGACGAGGCCAGCACTTCAACACTCCGCAGGAGGTCACCTGGGAGTGCCCGATCACCGTACCTTTCAGTCCGGAGACCCAGGCAAGTGGCGTGGCCGACACCGGCTTCTACACGTCCGTCTGGTACCGGCGGACATGGGAGCAGGAGCCCTTGCCTGCGGGCAAGCGGCTGCTTGTGCACTTCGAAGCGGTGGACTGGCAGGCTGAGGTCTGGGTGAATGGCAGGCGGGTGTGCTCGCACCAGGGTGGCTTCACGCCCTTTTCCGCGGACATCACGCATGCCCTGATCGAGGGTGGGACGCAAGAGATTGTGGTCTGCGCCGAAGATGACTCCCTGGACCTCGAGAAGCCCCGCGGCAAGCAGGACTGGAAGCTGGAGCCGCACTCCATCTGGTACCCCCGCACGACGGGGATCTGGCAGGAGGTCTGGCTGGAGACCGTGAGCGCAACCCGAATCAGCTCCCTGCAGTGGACCAGCAGCCTGAAGCACTGGGACATCGGCCTCGATGCGCGCGTGCTCGAGGATGGTTATCGCAATGAACACCCGAGTGAGTGTGAAAAGCTCAAGCAGCAATCGCTGAAGCTGAACGTGCGGCTGTCCGTGGGCGACCAGATGATCGCGGAGGACCGCTACGCCGTGGTGGCCGGCGAGGTACATCGCCGCATCGCGTTGTCCGACCCCGGCATCGATGACTCCCGCAACTCCCTGTTGTGGTCGCCCAACTCGCCGACCCTGATTGACGCCGTCATCGAGCTGCGCACCTGCGATGGTGTCTTGCTGGACCGGGTGGAGAGCTACACGGCCCTGCGCTCCGTCGCAACGCAGGGAGACCGGTTCATCCTGAACGGGCGTCCGCTGCCGTTACGCCTCGTGCTGGACCAGGGTTACTGGCAGGAGACCGGGCTGACCGCGGCCAACGATGACGTCCTGCGCCGGGATATCGAGCTTGTGCGTCGCCTGGGCTTCAACGGCGTCCGCAAGCACCAGAAGATCGAATCGGAACGGTTTCTGTACCTGGCCGACAAGGCGGGGCTGCTGGTGTGGGAGGAGATGCCTAGCGCGTACCGGTACACGACAAAGTCCATCGACCGGTTGACGCGCGAGTGGCTGGAAGTGCTGGAGCGCGATCGGAGCCACCCCTGCATCATCGCGTGGGTCCCCTTCAACGAGAGCTGGGGTGTGCCGGACCTGCCGGACAGCCCGGCGCAGCGGCACTATGTGCAGGGGCTCTACCATCTGACAAAATCGGTCGACTCCTTACGTCCCGTCATCGGCAACGACGGCTGGGAGAACGTGGCGACTGACATCATCGGCATCCACGACTATGACGACAGGCCGGAGCGCATCAGCCAACGCTATGGCTTGAACGACATTGAGACCAAGCTGTTGAAGCGTGAACGTCCGGGCGGCCGGGTGCTGACGCTGGGCGGGAAAGATGTCTCCACCGACCAGCCGATCGTGCTGACGGAGTTCGGCGGCATCGCCTACGGCGGCGACAAGAAGGAAACCTGGGGCTACTCGCGCTCGCAGACAGCGGAGGACTTCCTGGAGCGCTACCGGGAGCTGCTGGAAGCGGTCCGCAATCTCCCGGCGCTGGCGGGCTTTTGCTACACCCAGCTCACGGATACCTACCAGGAGGTGAATGGGCTGCTCTACATCGACCGCACGCCCAAGGCACCGCTCGAGCTCATCGCCCAGGCGACCTCCGGTGTCCGGCCCGAGCTGGAAGAGCATCCCGACGCACAATGGCGTGAAGAAGACACGACGCAGGGACCGCATTTTCGGGCAGCGGTGCAGCCGTGAAGAGGTTGTTAGTTGTTAGTGGCTAGTTCTTAGCGTGTAGCGGTCAGCGATTTGGCCAGTGCAGCGCGGAATCGCAACGGAAAATCGTGAACACCAGGACGCGGAACACTGATCTGGCATGCAGCAAACGACGACATTGACTAAGAACCAAGAACCAAGAACTAACAACTAACAACTAACA
>CAZZXY010000172.1:0-5995 GCA_964658105.1 Verrucomicrobia bacterium Tous-C9LFEB
CGCTGCGCTGCGGGATGACAGAGGGGTGGTGGGATGCTTAGGGGGTGGGTGACAAGGGAGATGGCGCGTAGAGGGTGGAGTAGGTGGCGGGGCGGAAGAAAGCAGATCCCTCCGCTGCGCTGCGGGGTGGCAAAGGGGAGGATGGGGATGGCAAAGGGGATGCGGATGACAAGAGGAGTTGGGTCTCGGGGCCACAGAGACTTGATTCTGGCGAGAGGTGAGTTTGTGAGGGCCTAGAGAGCGATTGTGACCAGGCCGCCGGCTACCGGGATGCCGGTCTGGGCCTCGCTGGCGGTTTCGACGAGATCGGAGATGCGGATGCCGCTCAGCAGGTCCTTGATGGAGTCGTTTACCTTGCGGAGCGGTTCCTTGATGGTGCAGGTGCCGTGCAGGTCGCAGGTGCCGTGGATGGTGATGCAGCTGGTGATGAAGAGCGGCCCGTCGATGGCGCGGATGACCTCAAAGGCCGAAACCTCGCTGCCCGGACGGGCCAGCGCGTAGCCGCCGTTGGTGCCGGCGGTGGAGACGAGGATGCCGGCGCGGGTGAGGGTTTGGAGGATCTTGGCCAGGAGCTGCGGGGGGATGTGATAGGCCTCCGCGACGTCCTTGGCTGATTGGGCGCCATGTTCCGCGTGCTCGGCGAGGTATTTGAGGGCCATCAGGCCGTAGTCCGCTTTTTTGGTGAGCCTGAGCATAGGGGGGACTTGACCGGGGTGTACGGGGCGGCCAGGGAGACCGTCCCCTTCAGTGTACGGCGACGATTGGAGGCCTGCAACGGCCAATGCAGCGGTTTGCGTCGCGGTATCGGCTACCATGCAGACTCAGCTACCTGCTCACCCATGCCCGATCTCCGCCAGTTTCGCGCTGCCCCCAATCTGCTGACGATGTTGCGGCTGTTTACGCTGCCGTTTCTGGTGATCGAGATCCTGGATGCGCACTGGAAGCTGGCTTTCCTGCTGCTGTGGGTGGCGGGCATCTCGGATGGCCTGGACGGGCTGATCGCCCGCTGGTTGAAGCAGCAGACGACGCTGGGACAGTACCTTGACCCGGTGGCGGACAAGGCGCTGCTGAGCACGCTGTTCCTGGTGCTGACGCATGTGGCGGTCATTCCGCGCTACGTGACGGTGCTGGTCTTCAGCCGCGATCTGGGGATTCTGCTGATCTCGGCACTGCTGTATGTGACGAATACGCTGCGGGATTTTCGCCCGAGTTGGCTGGGCAAACTGAATACGTTGCTCCAGATCCTGGGCGTGCTGGTGGTGATGACGGTGCAGGTGATTCCGGGGTCGGGGTTGGCAGAGACGAAGTATGTTCTGCTGCGGGCAATTGCGGTTTTGGCGCCGATCTCGGCGGCACAGTATGCATGGCTGGTGCTGCGGCGCGTGCAGAACCAGTCGGACGCACATCACCGGGTTGAAAGCCAGACGACGTAGCCGCCCCGGGTTAGCATGAGGCATGTCGCAGGTTGACCCACGGGCGTCCTACCCGAGCCTGGCAGACCGCACCGTGGTGGTTACGGGCGGGGCGAGTGGCATCGGCGCCGCCGTGGTAGAAGCCTTTGCCGCCCAGCGTGCGCGGGTGGCCTTTCTGGATGTGGCGGACGAAGCGGCAGAAAAGTTGATTGCGGAGATTGCCGCGGCCGATCATCCGGTGCCTCTTTACAGGCGGTGCGATCTGACCGACGTGGCCCAGCTGCGAGCGGCCGTTGCCGGCCTGGTACAGATGATGGGCGCTGTCGATGTTCTGGTGAACAACGCGGGGAACGATACGCGGCACAGGACGGAAGAGGTGACGCCGGAGTTGTGGGACGAGACACTGGCGGTCAACCTGAAGCACCAGTTCTTCATGGCGCAGGCGGTGTTGCCCGGGATGCGCGCGGCCGGCCGGGGGTCGATCATCAATATGAGCTCGATTGCTTGGTTGATTCCGTCGACGAATCTGCCGGCGTATGTGACGGCAAAGGCGGGCATTGTGGGTCTGACCCGGACGCTGGCGCATGAGTTCGGGGTGGACAACGTTCGCGTGAATTGCGTTTTGCCGGGCGCGGTGTGGACCGAGCGGCAGGAACGGCTGTGGCTGACGCCCGAATATAAGGCGGAGATCCTGTCCCGGCAGGCGCTGAAGCGGCTGATCCAGCCTGCGGAGGTGGCCAGCCTGATCCTGTTTCTGGCGTCGGATGACAGTGCGTCGATCACGAACCAGAGCTTTGTAATTGACGCGGGGTGGACCTGATCTTGCACGCAGGCCGCGGTCCGGTTTACACTGACTTGTACGCAATTTAGGCGCGTAGCTCAGTTGGTTAGAGCGCTACCTTGACACGGTAGAGGTCGTTGGTTCGAATCCAATCGTGCCTACCACTCCTCCGGCAGCGCGTCCCTCGATCGACGGGAAAGCGTGGCCGCTCAGGCTTTCAGCCGGAGTTGGAGACTGCGACACAAGTTTCGTCTTGGAGAAGACACGATGGCACAGGTATGTGAGCTTTGCGGCAAAGGCCCGCAATTTGGAAACAACATTTCGCACGCGCATAACGTGACGCGTCGTCGCTGGAACCCGAACCTGCAGCAGGTGAAGGCCCGCATCAGCCAGGGTGTGTCCAAGCGGATCAAGGTCTGCACGAGCTGCATCAAGAGTGGAAAGATTGTGAAGGCTTAACAGCAGGGTTTAGGGATTAGGGAACAGGCTGTTGGCTGTTTCCTGACGGATTTAGAAAGCCCTCCGGCGATTGCTGGAGGGCTTTCCCTTGTGTGTTTTCAGCGGACCGGCTGGTTCCTAGCGTTCGCCGATGGTGGAACCGTCCGGGTTGAAGCCGAGTGAGGCTGAGTTGATGCAGAAGCGCTGGCCGGTGGGCTTGGGACCGTCGGGGAAGACGTGTCCGAGGTGTGAGCCGCAGGTGGCGCAGGTGGCTTCTACCCGGCGCATGCCGTAGCTGTTGTCCTCGTGGAGCTTGACAGCATCCGGGGAGGCGGGATCCCAGAAGCTTGGCCAGCCGGAGCCGGACTCGAACTTGGTGTCGCTCTTGAAGAGCGGGGCGTCACAGGCGGCGCAGTGGTAGATGCCGTCTGCGTGGTTGTTGACCAGGGCGCCGGTGAAGGCGCGCTCGGTACCCTTCTCGCGCAGGACGTGGTACTGCTCGGGCGTAAGTTGTTGACGCCATTCCGCTTCGGACTTCTCGATTTTGCGGGTCTCGGCGGCGGCAGCGGCGCCGGCTTTCCGGTCTGTCTCGGTGATCGCGGCGTCTGAAAGCGGACCGCCGGTGGGGATAGTAGGCATAGATCCTCCTAGGGATTGGATGCGGGAGACCCGGTTTTGATCGGGAAGTGGATCAGTGATCGAGGCCAACCATGGCGATGCACTCGATCTCGACGAGGCCGCCCTTGGGGAGTTTGGCTACCTGAATGGTGGAGCGGGCCGGGGGAACATAGCTCTCCGGGGCGAAGTGACGGCCGTAGACCTCGTTCATGGCGGCGAAATCGTCCATGTTCTGGAGGAAGACAGTGGTTTTGAACACGTCCGTCAGGGTGAGGTCGACCGCGTTCAGGACGGCGCGCAGGTTTTCGCAGACGCGCTCGGTCTGCTCGGTGATGCCGCCTTCGATCAGGTTGCCGGTTGCGGGGTCAAGCGCAACCTGGCCGGAGGTGTAGATCAGATCGCCGATGCGGACAGCCTGGGAGTAGGGGCCGATAGCGGCCGGGGCGGCGGTGGAGGAGATGATGGTCTTCAACGGCATAGGACGATTGTGCCGCCGGAGGTTTGCTTCTGTCGATTCGAGGCGGAATGTGCTGAGAAAGCCGCCCGCCGGGAACGGCTTCGCCATCTTACTTGGGGGAGATACGACACATGGGCATTCTGGACACGATTGAAGGTATGGCAGGGCAGGCGATGGGTGGCGGACAGGGCCAGATACAGGTTCCGCAGAACGCCAGCGAGCAGGGACGTGTGGCCGGAAGCTTCCTGCAGACGGCCAGCGAACACCCTGGCGGCCTGGGCGGCGTTATGGACATGTTCCGTAACAACGGCATGGGACAGCACGTGGACCAATGGCAGACAGGGCAGAACCAGCAGGCTACGCCAGAGCAGGTGCAGAACGGTCTGGGCGGCGGGATGCTGGATACCATCGCGCAACGTGCAGGCGTTTCGCCGACGGTAGCGAAGGTGGCACTGGCAGCAGCGTTGCCCATGATTCTTTCGCACATGACGCAGGGTGGCCAGCAGGAGCCGCCGGCTGCCGGTAGTGGTGGCTTCGGTGGGCTGGCTGGGTCGCTCCTGTCGCGGTTGCTGTAAGCGGATTCTGAGGGCAAACAGAAAGAGCCGGCAGATGCCGGCTCTTTCTGTTTCCGGATACGCTATGCCGCGACGGGCTGGGCTGCCTGCGGGTTGATCTTCTTCTCCGCAATCGAGGTAAGCTTCTCGTCGCCGGACTTCGCCTCGTCGAGGCTCTGTTTCAGCTCTGAGACGGCGTCCGACTTGCCGATGAGTTCGGCGTAGGTGGCGAGGCAGCCGTACGACGCAACGCGGTAGGCCTGCTGCTGATTGAAGGCAACGATGAGCGCGGCATCCCGCACCGGCCCTTTCTCGGTGTTGGAGATCATGTTTTCGACCTCCTCGACCATGGCCTTGGCGATGTAGTTGGTTTCGGTGTCGACCTTCTTGCCAAGCTTGCCAAAGGCGGACTCGATACGATCCGCGTACTTCTCTCCCTGGGTGACGCTCTTGGCGAACATCTCCTTGACCTCGGAGTCGCTGGAGGCCTCGGACATCTTGTTCGCTTCGCTGGAAAGCTGCTTTTCTGCGTCGAGGACATACGTCATGCCGACGTACAAAAGATCTTCTATGTTCTTCATTTTCATAGGTGTTGCTCCCGTGGTGATCTTTGTCCGGCGCGGCTGGCCCGCCGGAGCGTACAGGAGATTAGGGTGCGGCAGGGAACGCTTTGTTGCCCTTCGAAACCTGATGTTCCTCGGACCGTTCACGAGACAGAGCGTCCCGTGACGCACTCTTTGCAGCATGCAAAACGAAGGGCAGATCCCGGAGGATCTGCCCTTCACGTTCGCTGCGCAGGTTACGCGCGGCGACGGCGACCCGTGCTGCGCCCCGAGGCCGGGCGTCCGGAACGGTTGCTCCGGGCACCGGTGTGAGGACGGGCGTGATTGGCATGCGGCTCGTGCTGATGCGCCGGAGCGTCGGAGCCACCCTCTTCGTTCTTCCACGAGCGTGTTTCCAGCGCCAGGAGGGAATCCATCCCGTCCCCGGACTGCTTTCCGAGTTCAATCGGGGTGTTGCGCTCTTCCTTGGCCAGGTCCTTGTCGGCTTCGCGCCACTCGAAGGTGATCTTCAGCTCCTGCTCAAGCTTGCGCACATCGCGCTTTTCGAGCGGTGTGACGAAGGTGGTCGCGATGCCCTTGGCGCCGGCGCGGCCGGTGCGGCCGATGCGATGGACGAAGTCGTCCGAGGCATTCGGCAGGTCGTAGTTGATGACGTGGGCGATGTGCGAGACGTCGATGCCGCGAGCCGCCACGTCTGTCGCGACCAGGACGCGAGCCTTGCCGTCCGAGAAGCGCTTCAGGGCGCTGGTGCGCTGCGACTGCGAACGGTCGCCGTGGATGATCTCGATCTTGTGACCGAACTTCTCCAGCTTCTTGCCGATGCGGTCGGCACCATGCTTGGTCCGCGAGAAGACAAGGTAGCTGCCTTCTTCGGTGGTCAGCATGCGGTCCAGCTGGGAGAGCTTCTGGTCCTGCATGAGCGTGATCACGCGCAGGGTGACGCGGTCGGAGGGCTTGGAGGTGTTGCCGATCTCGACGCGGACGGGGTCGGTGACGTAGTCGCGAACGATGTTGCGAATGTTCGCGTCCAGCGTGGCCGAGTAGCACATGGTCTGGCGGTCCTTGGGGAGCGCGTTGACGATGCGCTTGATGGCAGGGAGGAAGCCCATATCCAGCATGCGATCGACTTCGTCGAGGACGAGCATGTCGACGTCCGAGAGCTTGACCAGGCG
>CAZZXY010000173.1:0-5736 GCA_964658105.1 Verrucomicrobia bacterium Tous-C9LFEB
CGGATCCTTTCCTTTCCACCTCTACGAACAGGGCAATTCGTCCGTAGCACTACTTCTTAATCGAAAGCAAGCAGCTCAGTCGGTCTCAAGCGAAGAACCGGTCACCACACCAAACGCTGAAAATAGTACGGTAAGGCCTGTTACACACGTATCGCCTCCGAAAGGCAATCGCAATACGTTTCTGTAACCCAAATGGCTTGGGTTTGAGGCCTCATTGAGATAGTCCAGTAAACGTTCCTTTGCGCAAGCTACTTGGGCTGCCTACAGTCTTGCCAATAGTTGACATCTACCTTTTGCAAATATCTACCATGATGGATCATGTCGAAGATCCTTGGAGTGTGCAATTCAAAAGGGCATCACCTTGTTGGTCTGCGCGCTACTGTGCAATTTCTTATGGTGCACTTTGGGCAAAGCGCAAGCAACATCCATTCCGCCGCAAAATGCGCTCAACCGGCTTCTAGGTTTGCATCTGCCGCGTCTAGAAGGAACAATCACGGTCTCATACTCCGATGGCCTAAAAACGACGGCGCTCCGTGACCAGGCCGAGATTACGGACTGCGCTTCCCGGTACAGCAGGTAGCTTCACGTATCGAGTTCCATTACACTCGCCATTCTCAATGAACCTGGCTACGTCTTTCTGAGGTGAGTGGCAGTGCGGCAGCAGGTTTACCCTGGTACTTGCTGGAAGTGCGGAATCGTTCGAGAGAAAGATCCGATAATCCGCGCCCCCTCTGAGGTGTAAGAGCGGCTTGCAGGCGTCTCTGCTCACGCCCTGCTTCTCACTCTTCATACAGCCTGGTGATTTCGTGTGCACAATTATCAGCCGCCGGTACTGCTCGTCGCTGTAGAGTTTCAATCGAACGAAAGGGGAGAGGCCGTCGAGCCGTCGGTACTTTGGCTTGCAGTTGGTAAAGCCGGGAAGACGGCCGAACCGTCTCCAGCCGGCGGCACTGGGATCGGTATCGTAGCGGCGTGCGAGGGTCTGGGGTGCGAAAGTCCCGATGAGCTTCGGAAACACGGCCGAATGTTTGAGCCACGCCGGGAAGTTGCCGGCGCTTTGTCTCGACGAAGGCGCATGGATTGAAGCCGTCCGAAGTTGAGCACCTGTGATTGCTCAACTGGCGTAAGAGGCGTTTCTTAGGACCTATGACTCGCGAGCATTCTCTACCCAAACCCTTGGTGTAACGCCATACGTGCGGCGGAACGCAGCGACGAAGGCACTTGGCTGACTGTAGCCAACCGCGAACGCGGTCTGCTTGACCGAACTGCCAGCAAGAAGATGTTCTAACGCTCTCGTGAGGCGTACTTGATTTCTCCACGAGTAAGCGTCGGAGCCGACCTCTGCTCTGAAGAGCCGCTGTAAGGTTCTCGTGCTTAGGCCTGCTTCTCGGCATATCGCCTGCAGCGAGGGAGCTTCGGAGAGCTTCTCGAGAATCAGGGTGGCGGCACTCATGGCCCGCATTTCTCCCGGCATCCTGATCTCGACGGGCATGGAAATGGCGCGACTGACATGCAGAGCGATGAGGTCACGCACTGCTCGCTGTTCGGCATTTGCCGGACGCAGGCGTTCCATCCGCACGGCTTCTACGATCAACTCGCGAAGGAGTGGGGAGACAGAGAGAACGTCACACGTGGTAGCCGCCCGTTTGACGAGACCAGAGCGCACGTACAACGTGCGCATGTGAACTGCCGAAGACATGCGAATCCGATGGAGTAAAAGCGACGGAACCCAAACGGCGAAGCTGGGTGGGATTAACCAGACTGACTGACCGGAATGAATTTCCATGACACCGTGCGTTGCATAGATGAGCTGGTCTGAGCCGTGGGCGTGCTCGGGAATCGTGTAACCAAAAGGATAGTCATACGCCAAGGTCGAGACACAGACACCTGGCCCTGGATCGAGATTGCGACGCAAAAGTGGCTGGCGCATACACGATATCCTATGTCGCTTTAGCGGTCTTGCGTCATGCTGATTTTGATCCGAAAATCAAGTTATGAACCCACCCGGTCCGCTCTCGACACTTCCGGTCATCGCCTTCGCCACCATTGTTGACGTGGAACGCGCCAAGCGCTTCTACCGGGACACGCTGGGGCTCACGCTTATGAACGAAGTGCCACCCTTCGCATTGGTCTTCAACGCAAATGGTGTAATGGTACGTCTGCAGATGGCTAAAAAGTTGCCAGAGGCATATGGAACCGTGCTGGGGTGGCAGGTTCCTGAGATAAGTCGCGTGATGGAGAACCTCAAAGCGGTCGGCATTCAGTTCGAGCGTTTCGACGGTCTCGTGCAAGATGAGTCAGGTGTCTGGTCTTCACCAACTGGCGCAAAGGTCGCTTGGTTTCGCGACCCCGATGGGAACGTCCTCAGCGTTTCTGAGCACCCGGCGTGTGAGATTCCGACGACTAAAGCTGCCGGTTTTAGTCCTGATTAGTCGGCTTTCGGAAGTGATCCGAGTCGCCTTTGGGTTTCAGTGAGTGCATTGGCCTGAAACCATCAGTTGAGTCCACGCCGCACGAGATGAGTAAACACAATTCGACTATCGATACAGATCGGCAACCGGACCAGTTACCGGTGCGACCCCGAGGCAGCTAGGCCGGATCGGGTTCTCGCACCCGCCATCCCCAGACAAGCAGCCAGATCATGAAGACAAGCTCCGTTGCAAAGAAAGCATTCAGGAAGGCAAGGTTAGCCTTTGGATAGAGGTAGACGCTGAGATTGTCCGCGACCCAGGCCCAGCCATCGATTAACAGCAACCAGCCTAGCCAGTGCGGCATGTAGGTCGATCGAGTGATCAGCCATCCAATGACGACAAGGTGCAAACCGAACAGGACCAGTCCAAGTCCCCACCCGGATCGAAACGCTCCCAGGAGTTGAACAGCCTGCAAGGTCTGCGACGCCTCGCTTACGTGCGGAGAATATTCGGGGATGGCCACCATTCTATAGAGAACACCCAGATTGGAGATGGCGGCCAGCCAGACCGCCGCATACGTTAGCTGCAGCAACGATCCCAGCAGTGCCAAAGCACGGTTTACCGGTGCCAGCAATACATACAGGGACCAGGCGATGACCACATCTCCGAGCGCGCTCATCGCATACGACAGCACCGCTGCCGAAAACAGATGCGGGTGCGCTGTCATGTTTGCCACGGTCTGAGCAGGGTTTGCAGCGACCAGGTGAGGCATAGCATAGGTTTCGGCAAAGGTCACCGGATTCAGCAAGTACGCGAAACCCGTTACCAGGGCAGCTTGCCGTAAGCTCAGCCCATTTACCCAACTCGCTGAATCGGTGTACCTCATCGCGCCTCCATAGGGGAAGAGATATCTGCATGGAACGTGGTATGGGTTGCCCTAGCTATGGACTATACGGAAAGCGGAACGTACGGGTTCCGAAATATTAGGGCCGCTCAAGCGAAACCATGCTGAACACACATATGACCAGGATCGATTTTGAATTGGTGCATGATCGCCAAACCGCTTATCCAGGGCTCGAAATCTGGAAACGTGGTAAGGCCTGTATTCAGAAAGCGAGAAACGCTTGAGGCTTGGCCATGCGGAAGTCCTTCATCGGCTCTTCAAATCAGGCTTGGTATCCATGAGCGTGCGGCAGGCCATATAGACTAAGCGCTGGTATTCCCATGTCCCGCTAAGAGAGACGAGGTCTTAGGTTGGCAATCCATCGCGGTTATGCGTGTTCTTTGGGTCTTGTGGCGTTTCCTGTTCTCATGGCAATTTTCGGAAGTGGGCTAAAAGCCCAGGAAACTACCGCTCCACGCCTGGAAGACTTCGTAGGAACCTACGCGGATACTTCAGGCCATCCGGTGGAGATCCTAAATGGGGACGAGTTTTTTGCAGTGCAAGACGAGGCCAAGTATCACCTGATTCCGAAGGGTGTGAATACGTTCGCGACCATGTACGGTCCAAAGCTCTCGTTCCAGCGTGATGCCAATGGAACTGTGACGGGCTACGAACAAAACGGCAAGTTCCACCCACGAGTTTCGACTGACGTCACACCGGAATCTGTCGCACTGGAGTGGCCGCGCCCGCAAGGGCAGCACCCTTTGAACTATCAGTACAAGCCGCCTGCCGACCTGCATGACGGCATTGCTGTTGGAGACATTGCGCGCTCGCCCCTCGGACCCGTAACGGCCAACGCGATTGTAGGCGCCATCCTCGATGGCACCTACAAGGATGTGCACAGCGTACTTCTGTACCAGGATGGGAAGCTGGTCCTGGAGGAGTACTTCTACGGATACAACGCGCAACGGCCCCATCAACTCCGGTCTGCAACCAAGTCTGTTGTCAGCGCACTTGCGGGAATCGCGATCGATCAACATGCCCTCTCCGGAGTCAACGAACAAGTGATCCGGGCGATGAGCTACTCAAGCTATGCGAACCCGGATCCACGGAAAATGTTGATCAGTGTTGGCGATTTCCTCTCCATGAGCTCAGGGCTGGACTGCAATGACCATAGCTCGACGTCTCCGGGGCGTGAGACGGTGCTCGATGATTCGCCCGACTGGGTAAAGGCAACGCTCGATCTGCCCATGATCACCGACCCAGGCACAAAAGGGTACTACTGTTCGGGTGGCGTATCCGTTGTAGGTCGAGTGACGGAGAATGCAGTCCACATGCCCCTGCCGGATTTCGCGCAGAAATACCTCTTCGGACCGATGGGCATGTCGCGCGCTGATTGGACGTGGAACTACGATTTGACCAATGCCGACAAGGAATATTCGCAGATTCATCTTCGGCCACGCGACATGCTGAAGCTGGGATTACTTTTCGAAGACGGCGGCCGCTGGCATGGACGGCAGGTCATCTCCGAGTCCTGGGTCAACACTTCGACGGCTGAACACAGTCACGTTGACAACACCAGCTATGGATACTTCTGGTGGCGCCACATGTTTAGCGTGGAGATGCCCGGTGGCGAGCAGCAGGTTGTGGTGATCGCCGCGCAGGGTAACGGCGGCCAGAAGATCTACATTGCGCCCCAATATCATTTGGTCGCCGTTTTCACTGGCGGCGGCTATAACGCCGAGTCCACACCGCCAAACACAATCATGGAAAAACTCATCCTTCCCAAATTGATGCAAGCCATGAATCGCGCCCAGGCATCATCGGCCCCAAAATAGTCCAGGCTGGAAATAAGGAGTGCGCCGAATTGTGGCCGCGAGTGATGGCGATCTGCGGATCATCCGGCCCGCTCGGCTCGACGAGCGCATCATCGCCAATACACTCATTTAACAATTCTTCAATGCTGATATGTGGGATAAGAAGAACGGGGCTTACGCCCCGTTCTGTTGGAGCCGAGCGACTATTCGTCGCCGGCCTGGTCAGTGGGATCGTCAGGCGCCTCGATCTTCGAGAGCCGCTTGAGGCTGGAGGCATGGATCTCGGCGATCCGGTGCTTGACGGGTGTGCCCTGAACGTCATCTTCAACCTCGCGGTAGCGAAGGGTGCCTTCGAGGGTGATGAGCTGCCCCTTCTGAAGAGTCTTAGCGAACTTTGAGAGATTGCTCCAGGCATAGACGCGATGCCATTCGGTGCGGGTTTCGTAATCGCCTTTGTCGTTCTTCCAGCTTTCCTGGGTAGCGATGTTGAGGACAACGAAATCGCGATGGTTTTGAGCGGTTTTGGCTTCTGCGTTCTGACCGAGGCGGCCGATGAGGGTGATTTTGTTGAACATGGTGTTAGGCTCCTGTTTTTGGTTTGTCCGCTTCTCTGCGGTACACGCTT
>CAZZXY010000174.1:0-5705 GCA_964658105.1 Verrucomicrobia bacterium Tous-C9LFEB
GTGTCGACCGCAGCGACTAGCTGAATTGCGGGGAGGGGTTGCTGGGGCGAGCGCGGCCCCGTGTTCTCCAGCTCGTGGAGGACGCGGAGGTGGTTGCGGCCGAAGGCGCCGGCGCCGATGACCGCTACACGGATGGGGTCGGGCACGGCTATTTGCCGGTGACAGGGGTTTCGACGGCCTCCCGGCAGCGTGTGTAGAGCTCGAGGATCTGGGCGACCTGGTCTTCCGACTTGGGGCTGGACTGGACGCCGAAGCCGGGGGTGGCGCCTGCGGAGCCGACCTTGAGGTTGGTATGGGCGGCGACGAATTTCAGGAGATCGAGGGCGATGTCTTCGGAGCGGCGGACCTGGGTGGAGCTGGTGCTGGTTTCCATTGGAGAGTGGTGACCTTTCGTGTCTGCGGTGATGGTAGCGGGGCTGAGTGTCGTGGTGCAATGTTGCCGGGCGTGTCACCAAGCCGGATCCCCTTTCGGGGAATGACAAAAAGAAGGACGAAGGCGACGGCTGAGGGAAAGGGCTTCCGTCCAAGGGCTGGGGTGGCGCATCATAAGAAGACGGCGCTTTTTCCTGCGGGTGGGCGCCCGGAGACTTCCCCATGAGCGAAAACGGAATGAAGAACGGCAGTGGCAATGGCGCGTCGACGACCGCCGGCCAGGCAAGCGGGCAGCCTACGCTGACCACGCGGCAGGGACACCCTGTCTATGACAACCAGAATTTGCGGACGGTGGGCAGTCGCGGTCCCGCGGTGCTGGAGAATTATCACTTTCTTGAGAAGATCACGCACTTTGACCGGGAGCGTATTCCGGAGCGTGTGGTGCATGCGCGCGGTGTGGCGGCCCATGGGTATTTTGAGCCGACGGGTAAGGTAGGCGACGAGCCAGTGGCGAAGTACACGCGGGCCAAGCTGTTCCAGACGGCGGGCAAGCAGACGCCGATCTTTACGCGTTTTTCGACCGTGGTGCATGGCGGGCATAGCCCGGAGACGCTGCGTGATCCGCGTGGGTTTGCGATCAAGTTTTATACCGAAGACGGCAACTGGGACCTGGTGGGCAACAACCTGAAGGTGTTCTTTATCCGCGATGCGACGAAGTTCCCGGATATGGTGCATGCGTTCAAGCCGGACCCGGTGACGAATCGGCAGAGCGATGCGCGGTTCCAGGATTTTCTGGCGAACACGCCGGAATCGACGCATATGTCGACATTTCTGTTCTCGCCCTGGGGGATTCCGGCGAACTACCGGATGATGCAGGGCTCGGGCGTGAATACGTACAAGTGGGTGAATGCGCAGGGCGAGGCCGTGCTGGTGAAGTATCACTTTGAGCCGAAGGCGGGGATCAAGAACCTGACCGGCGAAGAGGCGACCAAGATCCAGGGCGAGAACTTCAACCATGCGACGCAGGATCTGTATGACGCGATCGAGAAGGGCGACTTCCCGGAGTGGGAGATGTTTGTCCAGACGATGAGCGACGACGAGCATCCGGAGCTGGATTTCGATCCGCTGGATGCGACGAAGCTTTGGCCGAAGGAGCAGTTTCCGTGGAAGTCGGTTGGCAAGATTGTGCTGAACCGGGTGCCGGATAACTACTTTGCGGAGACCGAGCAGGTTGCGTTTGGTACGGGCGTGCTGGTCGATGGACTGGACTTCTCGGACGACAAGCTACTGGTGGGGCGGACATTCAGCTACTCGGATACGCAGCGGTATCGCGTAGGGACGAACTACCTGCAGTTGCCAATCAACCGGCCGAAGGTGGCGACCTATACCGGGCAGCGGGATGGGCAGATGGCGTTCGCCGTGGACCATGCGCCGGGGCAGAACCTGCATGTGAACTACGAGCCGAGCAGCATGGGTGCGTTAGTTGAGGCTCCGCGTGCGGGGGCTGAGTATCAGCCACTGTATGAGGGGCGGCTGGTGCGCCAGAAGATCGACCGGGAGAACAACTTTGCGCAGGCAGGTGTTCTGTGGCGCGAGATGCCGGAAGAGTACAAGGTCGAGTTGATCAACAACCTGGCGGGTGCACTTTCGGTCTGTGTGCCGGATGTGATTGAGAAGCGGATTGCCCAGTGCACGAATGCTGATCCTGCGTATGGACAGCGCTTGAAGGACGCGCTGGACAAGAAGATGGGGATGAGCAAGGACGCCACTGAGAAGAAGGCTGTGACGGAAGCTCAGGAAGAGTCGCTTGTTGGTAGTGCTTACTAGTTGTAAGTTGTAGGTTCTAAGTTGTAAGTGATGGGGGTTGGTCCTTTTGGGGCTGGCCCCTTTTGCTTTTGTGCGGACCTTGTGGATGGAGAGACCAACGCAACGAGCGCCACGGACGCAAAGGTACGCAACGAAGAGACGGCTGGCCATAAGCGACGCGGATGTGCGTACCATTGCGGGTGAGTGGTATGGAGGCTGGTCTTGAACTTGAGGCGGGTGAGGTGCGTGGCGTTGGCATTGGGGATAGGGTTGATGGCGGGTGTGGTCGGGGCTGAGGCGCAGGCGTTTGGGCCGGCGAATCCGTTTTATGCGGCGAGTTCTCTGCCTTTTCAGGCGCCGCCGTTTGATCGGATCAAGGACAGTGATTACCAGCCGGCGATTGAGGCGGGGATGGCGCTGCAGCGGAAGGAGATCGACGCGATTGCGAACGATCCGGCTGCGCCTACGTTTGCCAACACGCTGGTGGCGATGGAGCGCTCGGGGCAGACGCTGCAGCGGGTGATGCAGGTGTTTGGGAGTGTGGCGCAGGCGAATACGAACCCTGCCTTGCAGAAGGTTGAGGAAGATGAGGCGCCGAAGCTGGCTGCGCAGAATGACTACATCTACCTGAACTCGAAGCTGTTTGCGCGGGTACAGGCGGTGTATGCGAAGCGTGCGTCGCTGGGTCTGGATGCGGAATCGATGCGCTTGCTGGAGTGGAATTATCTGCAGTTTGTGAAGGCGGGCGCGAAGCTGAGCGATGCCGACAAGGTGCAGCTGAAGAAGTTGAACGAAGAGGAGTCGGTGCTGTCGACGGCGTTCAACAACAAGCTGCTGGCGGCCACGAAAAGCGCGGCGTACACGACGACGGATGCGGCGAAGTTGAAGGGGTTGAGCGCGGCGCAGGTGGAGGCCGCGAAGACGGCGGCGCAGGGGCGCAAGGTGGACGGGTATGTCGTACCGCTGCAGAACACAACGCAACAGCCGGCGCTGGCGGATATGAGCGATCGTGGGGCGCGGCAGACGTTGTTTGAGAACTCGATTACGCGGACGGAGCGTGGGGGCGACAACGATACGCGGGCGACGATCTCGCGGCTGGCGCAGGTGCGGGCGCAGAAGGCGAAGCTGCTCGGGTTCCCGAATTATGCCAGCTGGGCGTTGCAGGATCAGATGGCGAAGACGCCTGAGACGGCGTTGGATTTCCTGAATGCGCTGGTGCCTGCAGCGACGGGCAAGGCACAGAGTGAGGCTGCTGATATTCAGCACCTGATTGACGCGCAAGGTGGCGGATTCAAGCTGGAGCCGTGGGATTGGGAGTTCTACTCCGAGCAGGTGCGCAAGGCAAAGTTTGACCTGAACATGACAGAGCTGAAGCCGTATTTCGAGATCAACCGCGTGCTGCAGGACGGTGTGTTCTATGCGGCGAACCAGCTGTATGGGATCACGTTCAAGGAGCGGCATGACATCCCGGTGTACCAGCCGGACGTGCGGGTGTTTGAGGTGTCGGATGTGGATGGGAAGCCGTTGGCGTTGTTCTTCTTCGACTACTGGAAGCGGGACAACAAGAACGGCGGCGCGTGGATGAACAACTTCGTGGGGCAGTCGAAGATGCTGGGGACGCTGCCGGTAATCTACAACGTCGCGAACTTCGAGAAGCCGGCAGCAGGGCAGCCTGGGCTGATCAGCTTCGAGGATGTGACGACGATGTTCCATGAGTTCGGGCATGGGCTGCACGGGATGTTTGCGAATACGACGTACCCGAGCCTGAGTGGAACGGCGACGGCACGGGATTTTGTTGAGTTTCCATCGCAGTTTAATGAGCACTGGGCCACGAACCCGAAGGTGTTTGCGCATTACGCGCGGAACGGCGCGGGCGAGGCGATGCCGGAGGCGCTGTTCACGAAGCTGAAGCAGTCACGCACGTTTAACCGTGGCTACCTGAGCATGGAGGCACTGGCGGCGCAGCAGCTGGATATGCAATGGCACCTGTTGACGGCGGAGGCGCCGTTGCAGGATGTCGATGTGTTTGAGAAGGCGGCGCTGGAGAAAACACATACGGCTCTGCACGCGGTGCCGCCGCGGTACCGGTCGAGCTACTTTTTACATATCTGGGCGAATGGCTATGCGGCGGGGTACTACGCGTATGCATGGAGCGAGATGCTGGATGATGACGCGTATGCGTGGTTCGAGCAGCATGGCGGATTGACGCGGGCGAATGGGGATCGGTTCCGGCAGATGGTGTTGTCGCGCGGGAATACGGAGGACCTGGAGACGATGTATGAGAAGTGGCTTGGTGCGAAGCCGAATGTGGGTCCGATGTTGAAGGAGCGTGGCTTGACGTCGGCTGATAGCGGAGTGAAGCAGTAGCGTTGTCGGGATGTCTGGAAAAGGGCACGGCTTATGCCGTGCCCTTTTGTTTTGCGCCTTCGCAAAGCCTGGCGCGAGATCTGGTCGAAGCCGCCTACGTGCTCGAAAGCAGGTTCCCCGTCCGGGGAACCACAAGCGAGAAAGACGGATAGCGATTGGACTATGAGAGCTCTTCGCCCAGGAGGCGGCGGGTATTGCCGAGTTTGCGGCTTAGGTCTCGGTCGGAGGTGGCGGGGTCGTAGGCGATTTCGAGAATGTTGTTCGTGGGCTGGGTGAGACCGGCGAGGGCGGTGCGGACGATGCCCCAGTCGACGCCTTTGCCCTGTGTGGCCTCGGTGGGCCAGAGGTGTTCGTCGCGGCTGCCGTTGTTGTCGTGCAGATGAAGTTCGACGAGGCGGGAGCCGAAGACCTGAAAGGCTTCGGGCAGCGCGTCTTTGAGGGCGGCATCGCCCCATTGTTCGCGGAGACGTTCCCGGGCACCGCGTTCGTAGCCGGTTTCGTCGGGAAACATGGGCTGGGCGAGATGGGCGTGGCCTGTGTCGAGGCAGAAGCCTACGGTATCGAAGTGACCGACGCGCGCGATCTCCACGAGGTGGGCGGGGGTTGCGAGATCGTTGTTGAGATTTTCGAGCAGCAGTTGCATGCCCAATGGGGCAGCGAAGGCTTTGAGGTGCTCGATGGCGGTGAGGGAGAGATCGAGGGTCTCTGTGGACCAGCGATCGTCCTTAAGGCCGAGGTGGAGCACGCAGGAGCGGAACGGGATTTGTTCGCCCGCTTCGAAGGCGCGCTTGGTCTCGTCCATGGCGACGATGCGGTCGCGTTTGTCCCTGGAAACGAGGTTGAGGGTGGGCTGTGTGTGGCGGGACCACCCGGTCTCTTCCGCTTCCGTGAAGAGGGGCATGTGCATGGTCGGGGCGACGGGATTGGCGCGGAACCAGTTGGCGATTTCCCGGACGGCACCCCGGTTGCCGTAGTTGAAATGGTGTTGTGAGGCGAAGACTTCGATGGCGTCGGCGCCGGCGTGGTGGAGTGTGTCCAGGTGTCCGGGGCTGAGGCGATCGGTGAGGAAGATGTGCGTGGAGATGCCAAGGGGCATGGGTTTACGGTAGCGCATTCGGGCGGTGGCTGGGGGTGGCGCTGCGCGTTCGCTGGGGATGGCG
>CAZZXY010000175.1:0-5420 GCA_964658105.1 Verrucomicrobia bacterium Tous-C9LFEB
GAGTAGGGATTAGGGATTATGGAAGATAGGGAGGCAACACGATGAGTCTGGGTGGACGGGAAAAAGCCCTCCTCGCTTTCATTCCCCCTATCCCTGCTCCCTATCACCTATTCCCTGTCCTCACTCCCTCCCCCTTCACTCCTCACACTCGACTGCTCTACACTAGCCGCGATGGCTTCGTTGTTTCCTGATGATCGCCGGCCCGCAGGTGCGCGGCCACCCTTTCGGAAGTATCCGCCCCGGCCCAAAGCGCAAGAGGTTGAGCTGCCACCCTTGGCGGAAGGTTGGGTTCTGGCACACTGCGATGGCGGGGCGCGTGGAAATCCGGGCCCCGCCGGCTTTGGTGCCGTGGTGGTCGATGCCGCCGGCGACCCGCTGGCAGAGCTCAGCGAGTTTCTGGGCTTTCGCACCAATAACTTCGCCGAATATTCAGGCCTGCTCGCCGTGCTGGCCTGGGCGCTGGAGCACGGTCATCGCAAGGTGCGGGTGATTTCCGATTCGGAGCTGATGGTCAAGCAGATCCAGGGCAAATACAAGGTCAACTCACCGGACCTGCGGCCCCTGTACGAGGAAGCCCGTCGGCGCATCGGACAGCTGGAGAAGTTCGAGGTCCACCACGCGCTGCGGCACAAGAACAAAACGGCCGACCGCCTGGCCAACGAGGCCATGGACCGGGGTATGGGAAAGCCCGCGGCAGCCGCCGGCGATGTTCCAGCTACCGTGTCGGCGACACCGTATCCGCAGCGGGAAAAAGCTCCCCCTGCACCCGCCAGGATGGATACCTCGTCCAGGGACGAAGCGCCCGGGAAGGCGATGCTCCGGGGCTTTGTGCGCGACGGAATGATTCATCTGCTGGGAGGCAAGAGCCTTCCGGAGAACTCATTCGTAAAGATCCTGCCGGAGTGACCGATAAGGGAAGTATGGGCCCCCACCACCTGCCAGACCGCAAAGCAAACACGATAGGCCGTGGGAGCAGGCTGCTCCGCGCGGGAGCATTCGCTCTTTGCGCCCTGTCCGGGGTGGGTGGCGTCCGGTGCCGCGCCGAGTCCTCCGAGCTCAAGGCATTGGGTGCTCTGAGACTCGCTGTCACCGCGGAGCTCAATGCCAGCAAGACCGACATCCTGCCCTGGACGTATCGCGATCATGACGTGCAGCCCGGAAAAGATGCTGTCTATCGCGTCATCGAGACACCTCGGGGAGACCTCCGGCGCCTGATGGAGCTGGACGGCTCGCCCCTGACCGGAGCCGCCCGGGACAAGGAGCTGGGCCGGCTCCGCGAGTACGTGGGCAGCCCGGAAGAACAGGCCCATCAGAAGAAGCTCGCCGAGGCTGACAACAAGCAGGCGCGCGAGTTCCTCGAGATGCTGCCTACCGCCTTCGTCTGGACCACTGTGAGCGAGACGGCGCAGACTATCACTCTGCGGTTCCATCCCAACCGGGACTTCAGCCCGCCGGATAACCAGTCACGTGTGCTAAGCGTGATGGCCGGCCAGTTGGTGGTCGCGCGCGACGGAAATCGGATCCAGTCCCTGAAGGGCACGCTGACCGATGACGTCAAGTTCGGTTTCGGCTTCTTCGGCAAGATTGACAAGGGTGGCACCTTCAACGTGGAACGGCGGGAGCTGTCGCCCGGACACTGGCAAATCACCGAGACCCACGTCCACATCGGCGGCCGCGCATTGCTGTTCAAAACCATTGGGCAGCAAGATGATGAGGTCAAGACGGAGTGGCACCCTTCCACAGCCCCGGATCTCCCGGCGGCTCTCGCGCAGATTGAGAAGTAAGGGAGCCGATCCCACCTTAGTTTCAGTCGAAGAACTCGCATCCCGGGGCGGGGCATGGCACTCTAACTAGGCGTGCAACTTCGTTCCAAGCTACTGCCGGCAGCCGCCGCGGCTCTTTTTGCGCCGTTTTTCACCGCCGGGGCTCAGACTCCGTCCACCACGCCCTCCGGACCGGAGACGGTGTCGCCTGCAGTTCCGCCGCAAGTCGCAGCCCCGCCGGCAAGCCAGTCCACCGCTCCAGCGGCTCCTTTGCCGCAGGCACCCAGCACCCTTCTTAGCGACCACGACGCCGGTTTTCAGCGCCCAGCCGGCTCCGGCATGAAGTTTGTGGCACCGGCTACCCTGGCGGGGCCTGGCGGCTTCAGCGTGGAGCGGCCGATGAACGGGCCGCTGTCCCTCTCCCTGGATGACGCGATCTCGCTCGGACTTGCCCGCAATCTGCGCCTCAAGTATCAGCAGGCCAGCCAGCGGACGGTGCGGGGGTACCAGGGGCAGATTACGAATGCCCTGGTGCCGAATTTGCAGTTCCGCGCATCGAGTTCGGCGCAACAGATCAACCTGGCCGCCCTGGGCTTCAATCCAAGCAAGATCGGACCGCTTCTGGGCCAGTTTGGGATTGATCCGAGCACGCTCCAGACCATCGTTAAGGTCAACACCACCTCGGTGCAGGTCAGTCTGAATCAGCAGCTGTTCAACATGCCAGACTTTGAGCTGTATCGAGCCATCAAACCCGAATTCAAGTCCGTGGACTTGAATCTGGCAGATTCGAATGAGCAATTGGTGCAGGCAGTCACGACAGCGTACCTGGAGGTCCTGGCCGATCAGGCAAACCTGGACAATGCGATTGCCCAGGAGAACTCCACGAAGGCGCTTCTGGACCAGGCTACTGCGTTGGACGAAGCCGGCGTTGGCATCAAGCTCGACGTTCTGCGGGCGCAGGTGGAGTACCAGCAGCGGCAGCAGACGCACGTCTCGGCGGACGCGCAACTGGACAAAGACGGCATTCAGCTGAACAGGATCATGGGGCTGCCAGCGGGGCAGCAACTGGATCTGACCGATGACGCGCCCTTCTCCGAGTTCGGCGATCTCGATCTGACGCAGGCGCGACAGACAGCCTTCACGCATCGCAATGACCTGCTCTCGCTCCAGCAAAGCATCCTTGTCGCCAACCACGAGGTAAAGGCGATCCGGTATCAGCGGCTGCCGACACTGGGAATCAACGGTTTCTACGGCATCCTCGGCGAGACGACTGGGTCCTACCACGGGGTGTTTACCGCTGAAGGCAGCATCAAGGTCCCTGTGTTCCGTGAAGCAGGGCAGCGCGGTGAGCAGCAGACCTCCGAAGCGCAGTTGCAGCAGCTTCGCGACCAGGAAGGCAATCTGCGCGGCACGATCGAGGCGCAGATCCGGACAAGCATGCTGGACATCGAGACAGCCTCCCAACTTGTAAAGGTCGCTGAGAGCAACGTGGATCTCGCACACCAGGAACTGGCGGATGCCCGCGAACGGTTTACCTCCGGTGTGACCGACAACCTGGAGGTGGTCAATGCAGAGGCTGCCGTGACCAGTGTGCAGGCGCAGTTGGTGAGCGCACTCTTTCAGTACAACGTGGCCAAGGTCAGCCTTGCCCGCAGCACAGGTGTACTGCAGGCCCGTTACCGGTCTTTTCTGGGCATGTAATCACCCGTCGAACGCCGAAGCTCCGGGCGTTCGGGCCTTCCACAGCTCCCTTCTCCAACCATTCCCCATTCCGGCGTAGCATCGGGGTACGCCCCGCGAGAATGATCCGCGGAACCCAGTCTTCTTTCGACCGGCGACCCCTGGGATCGGAGTAACAGACCTGCTTTTTCGGCTAGCGACCACGGCCCTGCTCGGGCTAAGCCTGATAGGAGCCCTTCCCGGGACGGGGCAGGTGCTCGCCCGGCCGGGGTGGGCCGGTTCCGGTGTAGCCCCAGAGGCCTGGTGGCTTCGGGGTGTCTTCTACCGCGTCGATCCCGCACGTTTCCAGGATTCGGATGCCGACGGGCGGGGGGACCTGCCGGGCATTGCCGCAAGGCTGGATTACCTGCAGTCTCTGGGCGTAGACGCCCTGCTGCTGGACGGCAACCTCGACAGCAAAGACACCGATGCCCTGGGAGACCTGGTTCGCGAGGCGAGCCGGCACCAACTGCGCGTCCTGGTCACGGCCAGCCCGGAGCTCATCGGGGGTTCCCGCGTCGTTCTGTTGAACACCGTGCGGGGCTGGCTCGGGGCTGGCGCCGCGGGTGTCTGGGTACCCAGACCGGGAGCGTCCAACGCCACTGACCCGACATACGCATCGGTGGTCGGTGCCGTGCGGACGGTCTTTGGAAGTTTCCCGGGCGATCGCGTCCTGCTGACCGATCCGACCCCGGTGTCCCTGAGCGTGGCGCCCCGGCCCGTCCACCTGACCCGGCACATTGATCCCAACAGCTTTCATGCCGCAAGAAGTGGCCAGCTGGTCACAAGCGCGGTCTTCGCCGTAGAGCGGCACGACGTCGCTGCTTTGCGGGCCGGGCTCGGTGCAGCCGGAGAGGAGTCCACCGCGTCGGCGAATGGCTTGCTTCGTTTCGCGCAACCGCCAGCCACGGGCTCACCGGATGCCGCCGCGGACGCCGCGCTTCTTCTGGGTTCCCGGGGCGCGGTAATCCTGGACTTCGGCGAGGAGATCGGCCTCAATCTGTACCCAGCGGATACCGCGAGCGCGACGCAGGCGCTGATGCAGTGGACGCCCTCCAACCACACCCAGGCAGCGGCGGAGCAGCCAGAGCAAAGCCAGGGACGCGTTGCCGGCGAAACGCAGTTCGGGGCTTACCACCCCTACCAGCCGCCGCCCCGCGGACTGGCGGGCTCTGCCCCCGCCCCCGTGCGGGTTGCGCCGGACCTCAACGTTCCAGAGACGCTCCCCGACGCCGATGCCCTGCCCGGCTTTACGGCAGCGACGGTGCCTCCGTCGCCAGCAAACGCAGCCCGGCTGAATGTCACCACAGAGGACCGCGATCCGAGGTCCCTCCTCAACGCCTACCGGCAACTGATCGCCGAACATCACGGCAACCCGACGTTGCGCAACGGAACGCAGTATGTTCTGAACCGGGACGCAGAAGGCGCGCTGGTTTGGGTGCGGCGAGCCCCGGCTGGGTCTCGCACCGCGGCCAATGTGGTGGCTGTGGCGAACCTTTCTGACAGGCCTGTCACGCTGTCGCTCGATAGCGATCTGGAGTCGCAGGGTATGCGGGCCGGGGCGCTGCGAACACTCTTTTCATCGGTACCAGGAGCCACCACGGGAGAGACAACGGAGCGTCTCGCCTTGCCACCCCACGCCGCGTTCCTGGGCGAGATCTTTCACTCGGGAGCACTCTCCGAGCCGGCGCCGCGGGTCCGTCACGGAAGCCGTCACGCTGGGCATCACCGGGCGCACCACTAGACTTGCGCTCGAGGAAAGCAGAGTCGGGTCTGACTCCCCACGCGGCCGGTGTCCCGGCACAACAAGGGGACCTCTACCCTGCAAAGGTCCCCCATGCTGCATAGCGCTGGCTTTGCTTTTACTTCGCGGCCTTCACCTCGACCCACTCGTCCGACTTGTCCCATCGCACGTGCAACTGTGTAGCCGCCCCGCCG
>CAZZXY010000176.1:0-5321 GCA_964658105.1 Verrucomicrobia bacterium Tous-C9LFEB
GGGCTTGTCCGGAGGTTTGGCAATGTAAGGAGGCGGACCTCGGCGGCTGAAGCCGCTTGTTGGTGCGGCGTTTGTGGCGGGGATGAAGCGCCGCCCTTGCGGAGGTGGGCTTGTCGAGAGCTCCCCTGGCGTCTTCAGGCATACCTCAGCGGCTGAAGCCGCTTTCCGGTGTACGCGCATATGGCGGGGCTGAAGCCCCGCCCTTCCCGGTGTGGGCTTGTCCGGAGTTTTTTGGCGTTGTCAGGAGGCGAACCTCGGCGGCTGAAGCCGCTTGCCTGTGTGGTGTTTGTGGCGGGGCTGAAGCGCCGCCCTTCCCGGTGTGGGCTTGTCCGGGGGCTTTGGCGTTGTCAGGGGCGGACGTCAGCGGCTGGAGCTATGTCCTTCCGGCGGTGGGCGCGTAGGGATGTTGTTCGGCAGCCGTGGCTTTTCTAGGCTCTGGGTAGCGTGAGGATGTTGTAAATCGGGAAGCAGAGCATGACGAGGGCGAGAACCACCAGGCCGATCCGAATTGCGCGGATGGTGAAGCGCTGGCTCACGGCGATGAGCAGCAGCACGGTTGCCAGGGTCACGGTGGCACGGACGTACTTGTCGGCGAGTTGCCGGTCTTTTGTGCCTTGCTCGAAATCCTGTGTGGCCTGATTGTTCCAGCGGATCGCCTCGTCTGCCCTGGCGCTGCGGAAGCCGGTCATTGACTGGGGGCCGGTTGGAGCGTTGGGATTGTGCAGCGGGTCCGTGGTCTTCCAGGCGGTAAAGGCGGGACGAAACTCGGGTAGCAAGCGCCGTTCGAAAAGGTCGGCGAGCTTCTTGTCGTTGTGGGCCTCGGCCTTTAGCCACTCAACGACGGTGAGGGCGTTGTAGAGACGCTCCTGGTTGGCGTAGGTGGACGCTCCTTCCGCTTCGACGCGCAGTTTGCTGGCGTTGCCGTAGAGCTCTGATTGCTGCCCGGTCCAGAGGGCCGACTGGTAGCCGCTCCAGGCGGTGGCGATGGCGACGATGGCGAGTACAACGACCTCGGCGATCTCCAGCAGGCCGTGTTCCCAGGCGGAGCTGGGCTTTTTGTGCTCGCTCAGGAGGTTCGCGAATTCGATGTTGCTACCGCCGGCTTCAGGCACGTGAAGGGACTCCCCTGAACCATGAGAGCCGTCACCATGCACCCAATCGTCAGGCCAAGCGTATGGGCCCTGCCGCAGGGAAGCCACTGGCAAAACTACAAGCGCGGCGTGCCGCACGTCCTGGCATGTGCCCGAACGTGCGGCTCCACGGGGGCGTGTTCAGGCGATGCCCATGCCGCCGGTGACGCCGTAGATTTCGCCGGTGATGTAGCTGCCCTCCTGCGAGGCGAGCAGGACGTAGACGGAGGCGAGTTCGACGGGCTGCCCGGGACGCTTGTAGGGTGTCTCGCCGCCGAGCTTCTTCAGCTTTTCCTCGCTGCCGTCGGCTTCCTGCAGGGGCGTCCAGATGGGGCCGGGTGCGACGCCGTTGATGCGGATACCGTAGTCCTCCATGAGGGGCTTGCTCAGGCCCTTGGTGAAGTTTGCGATGGCCGCCTTGGTCATGGCGTAGTCGAAGATGGTGGGGCTTGGGTCATAGCCCTGGACGCTGGTGGTGTTGATGATGGAGGCGCCGGGTTTGAGGTGCGGGATGGCGGCCTTGGTGATCCAGAAGAGGGCGTAGACGTTGGTCTTCATGAGCGCGTCGAAGCGTTCGGTGGAGGTTTGGAGGATGCCCTCGGTTTTGCCCATTTTGCCGGCGTTGTTGACGAGGATGTCGAGGCCACCGAGCTGGGCGACGGCGTCGGCGACGAGACGCTGGCAGAAGCCTTCGTGCGAGATGTCGCCCGGGAGCAGGATGGCTTTGCGGCCGGCCTCGCGGACGTATTTGGCGACCTCTTCTGCGTCGGCCTGCTCGGCGGGGAGATAGCTGATGGCAACGTCGGCGCCTTCGCGGGCAAAGGCGATGGCCGCTGCGCGACCGATGCCGGAGTCCGCACCGGTCAGCAGTGCCTTGCGACCGGCGAGACGGCCGGAACCCTTATAGGACAGCTCGCCGCAATCGGGCTTTTCGCTCATGGCGACCTGGGTAGCGGGGGCGGACTGAATTTCAACGCTGGACGGCGGGCCGGGGTACTGGGAACGCGGGTCCTGCGGTGTGACGAGATCGGTTGGCATGGTGCTCCTGACAGGTGGGACTGAAATCGCGTGTTTCACGAACTACGCATAGGGTGAGATGCGGCCTGTTGCATGAGGTGAGGCGATGACGGCCCGACAGGGCCGCGGGTAGTCTGGGCTTCGTTGAGGCCCGAGTACGTGCTTTCCTGTCACAAGTGACAGTTCTTGTCGATTCCGCTGTTGCCTACCTTTGAAGGGGCTGCCAGGTTCAGCGAAGAAACGGACCTCGCAGCAAAACAGGAGATGGGTGCGTATGGAAGCGTTGCTGGAGCAGGAAACTACGTTGAAAGCAGACCAGGCGCACGCAATCAGCGTAGACGCGTACATCTATCTTTATCCGTTGGTCCTGATGGACCTGACGCGGAAACAGCTGACAAACATCGACCAGCCAGCGACCGGCAAAGGGCCAATGAATGCGTTTACCAATGTTCCGGCCTATCCGTCTGCGGATTTCAAGGGAGTGGTGCGCACCAACTTTGACACGCTCTACTCGATCGCCTGGATTGACCTTACCCAGGAGCCGATGGTCATCTCGGCACCCGATACCGCTGGGCGGTATTACCTGCTGCCCATGCTGGACATGTGGTCGGATGTCTTCGCCTCTCCCGGCTGGCGCACGACCGGGACAGAGGCGGCTCAGTTTCTGCTGACCCCGCCGGGCTGGGCGGGGCCTGTACCTGCTCGGTTCACGCACATTGCCGCGCCAACACCCTACTTATGGATCATCGGCCGCACAAGGACGGACGGACCGGCGGATTACGCCGCGGTGCACAAGGTCCAGGCGGGCTATAAGGTCACACCTCTGTCGAAATGGGGCAGGGTCAGCGAGCCCGTGAAGGTGACAACCGATCCGAAAATCGATATGAAAACGCCGCCCATGGTGCAGGCGGATACGATGTCTGCGGAAGCCTTCTTTGCTTATGCTGCCGAGCTGCTTAAGGTCTTTCCGCCACACGCGACCGATCAGCCGATTCTTGCGCAGATGAAGCTGATTGGTATCGAGCCTGGTAAGGGCTTTGAGTTCTCCAGCCTCGATCCCGAAGTGGGTAAAGCTGTCGAGAGCGCGCCTGCGGATGCGCAGCAACTCATGAAGTGGAAGCTGCCCACCCTGGCCAGGGTCGCCAACGGTTGGTCCATGAACACCGACACCATGGGCGTATACGGGAACTTCTACCTGAAGCGCGCCATCGTGTCGCAGCTTGGCCTGGGGGCCAACCTGCCGGAAGATGCTATTTATCCCTTGAATCTTGCTGACGGAGCGGGCAAGCCGCTCAACGGCACCGATCGGTACACCATCCACTTCGCGAAAGGCGATACGCCACCTGTTCGCGCGTTCTGGTCCATCACGCTGTATGACGCGGATGGCTTCCAGGTGGGCAACGAACTGAATCGCTTTGCCGTGAGTAGCTGGATGCCGTTTGTTTTGAACGCCGACGGCTCGCTGGACCTGTACTTCCAAGCCGACAGCCCGGGCGGGGACAAGGAAGCGAATTGGCTGCCCGCGCCGGAGACTCCGTTCAACCTGACGATGCGGCTTTACTCGCCGGAGAGCGACGCACTGACGGGCAAGTGGAATCCACCTCCTGTGATGAAGATGTAGACCTCTACGCGGCCAGGTTCGGTGCCGTTCACAGGGCAGGCATGGCGACAGGGCGGGGTCTTTTACCGGGCAGCAACCTTCGGTACATAGAATCGCAGGATGCCGAAGCCTGCCCTGTTGTGCTGCCTTGTCTCCCTTGCCCTTGCCGGTGTCGCGCAGCCGTCCCCCGGGACGCCGCCGTCGCCCGTGGTGCTGATCTCGATTGACGGGATGAAGCCCGAGTATGTGACGCAGGCGGACGCACACGATCTCAAGATCCCGGTTCTGCGGTCGTTTCTGATGCAGGGAACGTATGCAGAGGGTGTGGTCGGGGTGGTGCCGACGGTGACGTATCCGAGCCACACGACGATGGTGACCGGTGTGTGGCCGGCGGAGCACGGTGTTGTGGACAACACCACCTTTGATCCGCTGCGGGAGCATCCCGGTGCGTGGTACTGGGACTTTGCGGATATCAAGGTGCCGACGCTGTATACAGCGGCAAATGCGGCCGGACTGAAGACGGCGAATGTGGGCTGGCCTGTGACGGTGGGCGCGCCAATCGATTACAACATCGCGGAGGGCACGCAGTCCGAGCATACGGACCGGCCTTCGGGTTCGCCGTATCACCCCGCCGATATTCTGCAGCAGATCGGGATCACGGCTGATGCGCATGCAGATGGGGATGTGACGAAGACGGCCGAGGCAGTCGCGATTCTGCAGCACTTCCATCCGGATCTGCTGCTGGTGCACCTTACCGACCTGGATCACCAGGAGCATGAGCATAGCCCGTTCAGTGCGGAGGCCGATGCCTCGCTGGAGACGATCGACGGGCAGATCGGCCAGATCCGGCAGGCGGCGCTGGCGGTTGATCCGAAGACGCGGGTCGTCGTTGTGAGCGACCACGGGTTTCTTCGGGTGGATCACCGGACGAATCTGAATGTGCTGCTGGCGCAGGCGGGGCTGATTCAACTGGGCCCCGCGAAGCCCGGCCGGAAAGGGCCCTCTGTTGTCTCATGGCGGGCCGAGGCGTGGGCGGCGGGCGGGTCCAATGCGATTGTGCTGCAAGACCCGAAAGATGGGGAACTGGTACGCCAGGTGCGCGCGACGCTGGAAAAAGCGAAGGCCGATCCTCACAACGGCATCGAGACCATCCTGGACCACGATGAACTTGTTGCCCGTGGCGGATTCCCGGAGGCGACGTTTCTGGTGGATTACAAGGACGGCTACGATCCCGGTGGAGCGTTTGCGGGACCTGTGGTGGAAGACGCCCTGGGTACCGGCATGCATGGGTATCTGCCGTCACGACCTGCGATGCGATCGGCTTTCCTGATCGAGGGGGAAGGCATTGCGCATGGGCGTGATCTGCATGTGATCGATATGCGCCAGATTGCGCCGACGCTGGCGGAGTTGTTGGGCCTGCATTTGCCGCTGGCGAAGCTGCCGGCGTTGCAGGTTGAGCCTTAGGTGCTGAAGGAGAAGCCGGAGCCCTTGCGGGCTCCGGCTTTGCTGGCTTGTTCTAGAAGCAGATTCCCCGTACGGGGAATGACAAGAAAAGAAGAGCTGGTGAAGCAGAT
>CAZZXY010000177.1:0-5186 GCA_964658105.1 Verrucomicrobia bacterium Tous-C9LFEB
CCCAGGCACCCACAGCCCCCCAGGCACCCACAGCGCCGGAAGCGCCGGCCGTACCCTCCGCTCCCACGGCACCCGGTGTCCCCGCCATCCCTGCGGTTCCCGAGGTTCCATCAGCCCCCGGTGCTCCGTCGGCTCCCTCCGCGCCGACGACGCCTGCAGTTCCAACGGTTCCGCCCGTTCCCCCGGCTCCTGCGGCCCCCACAGTTCCTGGCGCCCCCTCCGCTCCTGCAGCCCCCTCCGCCCCGGCCGTTCCCTCCGCGCCTGCCGCTCCCTCAGTCCCGTACACGCCACACGGCTAGTCTCTGAAGCTTGACGTCGGGGCCGGGCGCACCTGGCCCTCTCCCACCGAACCGCGTCCCCAAGGAGCCCCCATGCGTTCCGTTCGACCTCTCGCGTCCACCCTTCTGCTCGTCGCTGCTTCGGCGGGTCTGGCCCACACTCAGGAAAGGGAAGCGGAGGACACGACGCCGCACCGCAGCTTTGCCCTGGTGAGTGGCTCGTCCGTAATGCTCAACGGCGCGTGGGAGGACGGCAGCCCCCTGAATCTCTACGCCCACGCGCACCAAGGCCACTACATCGTCTTCTGGCAGGAGGGCACCCTCCATCGCCTCGATACCCCCGCGCGCATCGCCGACATCGAGCGCGACTACGCGCCCATGGCCCCGCTCGCGGCGCGCCAGAAGGAACTCGCCGCCAGGCAGAAGCCCTTCGCCGAGCAGCAGAAGACCCTTGCGGCCCAGCAGCGTGCAGCGGCAGGCAATCCCGCTGAACAGGGCCGCATCGGTGGCGAACAGGGAAAAATCGGCCAGCTCCAGGGAGACATTGGCCGCCAGCAGGGTGAAATCGGCAGGCAGCAGGGCGAGATCGGCCGCGCCGTCTACGCCAAAGTGCAAACCATGCTCGACGGTTGCCTCGCCGACCGCTCCTGTCCCGCCGTCGCCTCCGAGTCCGCCCGACGCTGACCCCGCAGCCTCTCTACAATGAGAGCTCGATGTCGCTTGTCTTTGAGACTTTTGAAACCACCCAGGAGAGCCCCGCCGGCGGCCGCCGCGGCGCTCTCCACCTCCCCCACGGCACCATCCAGACGCCTGTCTTTATGCCCGTCGGCACCGCTGCCACGGTCAAAACCGTTGAACAGAGCGTCCTCGAGCACCTGGGCCCCGACGACCGTGGCGCCGAGATCATCCTCGCCAACACCTACCACCTCTACCTCCGCCCCGGTCACGAGCTGATCCGCCGCCTCGGTGGCGTCCACCGCTTCATGAGCTGGACCCGCCCCATGCTCACCGACTCCGGCGGCTTCCAGGTCTTTTCCCTCGCCAAGCTCCGCAAGATCACCCCCGACGGCGTAGAGTTCCGCTCCCACCTCGACGGGAGCAAACATTTCTTCTCCCCCGAGCACTCCATCGCCATCCAGATCGCCCTCGGCGCCGACATCATCATGGCCTTCGACGAGTGCGTCGAAACCCCCGCCAGCTGGGAACGCACCCGCAACTCCATGGCCCTCACCCACGCCTGGGCGCAACGCAGCCGCGACTACTGGGTAGCTCATCGCCACGAAGTCCCTTGGGAACAGGGAGTAGGGAACAGGGAACAGGGAGGGGAAAGGCAGGGATCAGGGAGCAGGGAACAGGGAACAGGAGTTCCTTCAGACCCGGATCCCTATTCCCTACTCCCTACTCCCTGCCTTTCGACTTCCTCGCTTTTCGGTATCGTTCAGGGCGGCATGTACAAGGACCTCCGCCAGCAGTCTGCCGAAGAACTCGTCGAGATGGACTTCCCCGGCTACGCCATCGGCGGCCTCGCCGTCGGCGAACCCCGCGAGGTCACCCGCGAGATGATCGCCCACACCCTCCAGTTCCTGCCCGAAGACAAGCCCCGCTACGTTATGGGCGTTGGCTACCCCGACGAGATCGAGGAGTACGCCCGCATGGGCGTCGACATGATGGACTGCGTGCTCCCCACCCGCGCCGGCCGCCACGGCCTCCTCTTCATCCGCGAAGACCCCGCCGACCGCGCCAGCAAAGTCATCCGCCTCAATATCAAGCGCGAAGACAACCGCGAAGACGGACGCCCGCCCGATCCCGGCTGCACCTGCCCCGTCTGCCGCCGCTACACCCGCGCCTACCTCCGCCACCTCTACGCCTCAGGCGAACCCCTCGGCGCCACCCTGAACTCCATCCACAACCTCGCCTTCTACCTCGAAACCATGAACCGCGTCCGCGCCGACCTCGCCACCCCAGCCTCGTAGCCACCCAGCATCGCCCGCCTCATCACCCTCCCCTTTGTCATCACGCAGGGATCTGCTTTTTGCCTTTGCCTTTCTTTCTCGCCATTCTCCGAACGGAGAACCCACCTTCGCCACCAAACCAAACCCTGCGTACCCCAGCCCACATCCCGCGTCCAACCCAATGTCACACCGCCGGAGACGCCGCCCGATGAAGCCCCACTGGTTTTCCTGCCTCGCCGTAGCCGCCACGCTTCTCGCCACAGCTCCGCCGCTGCACCCCCAAGAAAACCCCGGCCCACCCATCCAGCTCGGGCAAGCCAACGGCTACCCCGTCACAGGCCGCATGGTCTGCGCTGACACCCAGCGCGCCGCCCGCTTCGCCCAGGTCACCCTCATCACCGCCAGTTCGTCGGACGGCAGCTTCGGCCCTGGCCGCCGTTCGGCCGGCCGCACTGACCTCGACGGCAACTTCCTCATCCCCAACGTCCCCGCGGGCGACTACTACGTCACCGGCTCGCTCCCCGGCTACGTCAACCAGGCCCAGCTGGTGCAACGAACCGTCAACGCCGGCAGCGACCTCAGCGCGCTGGCCGGCGTGCCACTCGTTCACGTCGCCGCCGGCGGAGCCTCCGCCGCTCTCAGCCTGCAGCGCGGCGGCGTCCTCGCCGGCACCGTCCAGTGGGACGACGGCACCCCCGCCGCCGGCGTCAACGTCTCCGCCCAACCAGCGACCACGGGCACCTCCGCCACGCAGGGCGGGGCCGCGCTCGGCCGAGGCTTCGGCAACGCGGGCTTCGGCGGCTACGGCGGCGGCCAGACCGACGACCGCGGCCGCTTCCGCCTCAGCGGCCTCGCCCCCGGCAGCTACTATCTCAGCGCCAGTGCGCAGGCCCCCATCCCCCAACGCCCCGGCGACCCAGGTTTCGCCCGCACCCTCAGCCTCGCCGTCTACGCCCCTGACAAGGTCCGCCGCACCGACGCCAGCCCCATCACCCTCACCTCCGGCGAAGAGCGCGCCGACCTCAACATCGTCCTCGGACTCGCCGGCATGCACACCGTCTCCGGCAGCGTCGGCTCCAGCGGGGCCTCCGTCCACTCCGGCACCGTCAACCTCACCGACCAGACCGACAGCTCCCTCGCCCGCAACGGCGTCATCGCCTCTGACGGCAGCTTCGTCATCCCCTACGTTCCACCCGGCACCTACACGCTCCGCGTCAGCGCCAGCTCCGGGCAGGGGACCTTTGGCCGAGGCGGCGGCACATCCGACGCCGCCCGCTTCCAGCCCATGACCGAATCCGTCACCGTCACCGACAGCGACCTCACCGGCCTCGCCATCACGGTCACCGCCGCCACCGCCACCAGCTCCCAGTAAGTGTCGCTGCCCGCATCTCACCCCGGCAACGATGCAGCGGCCTCAGTACAGGACTTAAATCCGTCAGCCGCAGTTCACAGCGGACGACAGTACTTCCGGAGGATTGCTCGTTTATGGCTCGCTGATGTATCGAAGGCTGTCGAGCCAGAGTTCGTGCGCTTTGTGCATGAGGTGGCTACCAGCGGCAGGATCCTTGCGATCCCCGGGTCCGATGCCTGTCTCTTCCGTAATGACGAGGCAGTCCGTGGCCCGCGGAACGAAGCGCCAGGCATGGTAGTGGCCGTGGCGAGTCTCTGTCTCATCCGCACCGAAGGGAATCCAGCTGATACGCTCGTCGGCCTCAAATTCAACGATGCGGGACTGAATTGGGCTACCGAAAATCTTGAGGCGATAGAGAGCGCCCTGGCCAGCTTTGTCCGGCGTCTCGTTTGCCACGTCTCTAACGATCACAAGCCAGTTCGGCCACTTTGTAGCATCCGCGAGATGAGCAAAGGTGCGGTGACAGTCTGCATGAATCAGCAGCTCATTGTGGGAGAACACGGGAGCCACCGAGGGGTCGTAAGCGGCGGGCCAGCGAATCGCCGTGTCGCGGCGGACACGATCTGACTGCATCTCGCTCGTTTGGGCGTTCAACTCCTTCGTTATTCCGTAGCTCACCAGCAGCGTGGCTGCAAACACTTTCACTGTTCGCAAAAGGCCTCCACCTGGCGAGTAAACTCGGCGTCCACTGGCGTCATGTGCAACACGCCATCGCGGTTCTCCGCCCGCAGCAGCGAGCCCTCGCCAACGGCCAGACCTTCCATCAGGGTCTTTGGCAGAAGAACCCCAAGCATTGCCGATCCTGCGTACCTTGAGCTCCATCGCCAGATGATAACTGCGTTATAACCAGCCGCGACTTGCCTCCTCGGGTGTACTCCCCAGCCACCCCAAACCTTGACACAGCGACGCGCAACCGCGATGCTGAAGGCTTAGGTACGCGTTGCCTGCCTCCTGTCTGCGTCCGTGTATTTGCTTCGCGAAGCAGGCGCCAACACAGGGGGCGAGCGACGCACCCAACGCTTTGAGTGGAAAATGCCTGCCTTGAGACGGCGACGTCTCCGCAGGCCGGATGTGCGGAAGTGATCATGAATCCCAATATGCTGGCCTCCCTGGTGCTGGCTGCAGGTGGCGCCGGCGGCATGCTCGGTTCCTTCACCGGCCTGCCGCTGCTCTTACTCATGTTCGGTGCCATGTACTTTCTCCTGATCGCACCCAACCAGAAAAAGCAGAAAGCCTGGCAGACACAGCTCGCCGCCCTCAAAACAGGCGATCGCGTCACCACGACCGGCGGCATCCGCGGCACAATTGTCCTCATCAAGGACGACGCGCTCGTCATCCGCACCCAGCCGGACGGCGTCAAGCTCGAGTGCGTCAAGACCGCCATCGCCGCCGTCACCACGGACGAAACACCCAAAACCTAAGGCGATTGGGAAGAGCGTGACTTCAGCCACGTCGCAAAAGGATCACCCGGCCGGGCTTCTTCAGCCAGGCCGGAGCAGGAACGGGAAGGGCGTGGTTTCAGCCACGCCGCAACAGGATCATCGG
>CAZZXY010000178.1:0-5109 GCA_964658105.1 Verrucomicrobia bacterium Tous-C9LFEB
TGCGTGACGAAGAAGATGCCGACGCCCTTGGAGCGGATGAGGCGGACGACCTGCTCGATCTTCTGCGAGAGCTGGGTGGGGAGGTCGTTGAAGAGGAGGTGGGCCTCGTCGAAGAAGAAGACGAGCTTGGGCTTGTCGAGATCGCCGACCTCGGGGAGGTGCTCGAAGAGCTCGGAGAGCAGCCAAAGGAGGAAGGTGGCATAGAGCTGGGGCGACTGCATGAGGCGGTCGGCGGCGAGGAGGTTGACGACGCCCTTGCCGTCGACGGTCTGGAGGAAGTCGTCGATGTTCAGGGCGGGCTCGCCGAGGAAGCTGTCGCCGCCCTGGGACTCGAGGCCGACGAGGCCGCGCTGAATGGCCCCGATCGAGGCGGCGGAGATGTTGCCGTACTGGGTCTGGTAGGTTTTGGCGTCCTGCCCGACGGCGTTGAGCATGGCCTTGAGGTCTTTCAGATCGAGCAGGAGCAGGCCCTGGTCGTCGGCGATTTTGAAGACGAGGGTGAGGACGGCGGCCTGGGTGTCATTGAGGTTGAGGATGCGGCTGAAGAGCAAGGGGCCGATCTCGGAGACGGTGGTGCGCAGCGGGTGGCCCTGCTGGCCGAAGAGGTCCCAGAACGTAACGGGGCAGCCGGCGAAGGCGAAGGGGGCGAGGCCGAGCTGGGTGACGCGGGCGTCGAGCTTGGGGCTGGAGGTGCCGGGCACCGCGATGCCGCTGAGGTCGCCCTTGATGTCGGCGGCGAAGACGGGGACGCCGATGCGGCTGAAGGCCTCGGCCATGACCTCGAGGGTGACGGTTTTGCCGGTGCCGGTGGCGCCGGCGACGAGGCCGTGGCGGTTGGACATGGCGGCCAGCAGGGCAAGTTCTTCGGCGCCTGCGTGGGCGATGGGGAGCGTTTGAGCCAAGGTGCACCTCGGGAGTAGTCGCCTGTGCATTGTAGAGCGCGTGGTCTGGACGGTAGCCGGACGCGGCAAAGCAGAGCCCGTACCCGCCGCAGAAGGATTGTTCTTGACGTGGCGATCAGGGTCGACGATGCTGGCTTCGCCTTTCAGGAGAGATGTGTGGATACGGGGGAGCGATCGCCGCTGCTGGTGCCATTTTCGGTGCTGGGCGGGTTGTTGATGGTGGGATTGATGGCGGGTGGTGCGCTGCTGGGCAGCAAGGTGCGGGACTTCAAGCGGGCGGACCGGTATGTCGAGGTGAAAGGGCTGGTGGAGCGGACGGTGAAGTCGGATTCCGCCACGTGGCCGATCAGCTTCAGTGAGGCAGGTGACAGCCTCTCGACGGCGTTTGCCGCGAGTGAGAAGGACAAGGCGGCGGTGCTGCAGTTTCTTGGGCAGCAGGGGTTCCAATCCGCTGACTACACGGTGGGGTCCGTGAGTGTGACGGACCGGTCCGCGGAGCTTTACAACAGCAACATGCATGGGCCGCGGTTCGTGGTGCAGCAGACGGTGACGCTGCAGAGCCATGACGTGGATAAGGTGGTGGCGGCGAACGCCCGTACCAGTGATCTGATCGGGGCTGGCGTGGTGATCAGCTCCGGGCAGAACGGATCCGGCGGTGGGGGCGGGGTAGTGTACAAATTCAACGGGCTGAATGTACTAAAGCCGGACATGATTACAGAGGCGACGCGCAATGCGCGGGCGTCGGCGGACAGGTTTGCGGCGGACTCCGGGTCGCAGGTGGGCTCGATCCGGTCGGCGAACCAGGGCGTGTTTTCGATTACGGCTGCGAGTGCGGGGCCGGCAGTGGGTGAGGAGGGCGGCGGGTTCAGCCTGGATCAGCAGGCGGACTCGAGCGTGATGAAGAAGGTGAGGGTGGTCGCGACGATCGACTATTACCTCCAGAACTAATGAAGGTGTGAAGGCGCGAGGCGGCGGGTTGCGGTTATGGTTTCTCTTCCTATGTTGCTTCGGCGCAGCTTACATCCCAGCCTGTTGTCCCTGGCTTTCGGAAGTCTCGCCGGGTGCGGCGGCGGAGGACCGGTGCCGACGAAGCCGGCGCCGGCGCAGCCGGCCAATGTTGCGGGGAACTGGCTCCTATTGGGCTCGTTGCCTTCGGCGGTGACGAGAAACCCTGCGCCGAATGCGGCCGTCAGCTTTGATGTGAAGGGCGGCCAGATCACGGGTGCAGGAACTTTTGATTTCCCGTGCACGTCCGGCTCAGGGAGCGTCGGCTTTGGCTTTGGGGCGGTACTGGCCGGCGTGGTGGCGAGTGACGGAAGCTTCACGCTAGCGTCTCCGGATACGGCTGACGTCCTGAGTGGGCCACGGATCAGACTGTCAGGAAGTGTGCCCAAGGTCGCCGGAGAGGCCTGGCAAGGGATCTATAGCGCAACCAGTGCAAGTGGAAGCACGGCACCCTGCACGGTTGAGAGTACCGGGACCTTTGTGGCAACGGCGATTGCTGATCTGACCGGAACGTATGCCGGCAAAGGATCGGGGTACTTCTTTCCGGGAGGGAACGCGCCTGGAAACAGTGAGCCCCTGGCGCTGACACTCACTTTGGAACAGGGCGGTACGTTGTATGGAGGGCCGACACCTGTGCTGAACACTCGCCTCGCGCTAGGAGGATCGATCAATGTTGCGGGTATCCCCTGTTTCAGCAAGGGTGTAGATAGTCCAAACAAGGAAAGCTTTTCGCAGGGCACGGAGTTCAGCGCAGCGTTCGTGATGGACGACAACTCTACCCTGTCGTTGGTGGGCGACGTGCTTGCGCTCGACGCCAGCGAGCTTGCCATTCTTGGCGCAACGATCGACGGAGGCAAGTGCGCTGGCTCGTACTCGTTCGGGCCTACGCCGCTTTTCGTCCATCGGTCCTAAGCAATGAGGCTGGCTGGGCAAGATAGGCCCAGTGTGGTCGCGCTCCGCTATGATGTAAGGCGACCTTTATAGCGGAGTGGTGTTCTTGATGCGGAAGAAAGTAACGATTGTGGGCGCAGGGAATGTGGGCGCTACGGCGGCTCATTGGATTGCGAGCAAAGAGCTTGCGGATGTTGTGCTGATTGATGTTGTGGAGGGTGTGCCGCAGGGCAAGGGGCTGGACCTGCTGGAGGCCATGCCGATTGAGAAGCGAGACTGCTCGATCGTTGGCACCAATGACTATGCGGATACGAAAGACTCGGACATTGTGGTGATCACGGCGGGCATTGCGCGCAAGCCTGGGATGAGCCGCGATGACCTGTTGAATACGAATTTCAAGATCATGAGCGATGTGGTGGGCAAGGCTGTCGAGGCCTCGCCGAACGCGATCCTGATCGTCGTATCGAACCCGCTGGACGCGATGGCGCAGACGGCGTTCAAGAAGGCCGGGCTGCCGCGTGAGCGTGTGATTGGCATGGCGGGTGTGCTGGATTCGGCGCGGTTCCGGACATTCATTGCGCAGGAACTGAACGTGTCTGTGGAGAACGTCACGGCGTTTGTGCTGGGCGGGCATGGCGATACGATGGTGCCGTTGTCGCGGTACTCGACCGTGGCGGGCATCCCGATTACGGAGCTGATTGAGCCCGGGCGGCTGAAGGAGATCGAGGCGCGGACGGCCAACGGTGGCGCGGAGATTGTGAAGTATCTGAAGACGGGTTCGGCATACTATGCGCCGTCGTCGGCTGCGGTGGAGATGGTTGAGGCGATCCTGAAGGATAAGAAGAAGATCCTTCCGTGCGCGGCGTATCTCGAGGGCGAGTACGGCATCAACGGCCTGTATGTGGGCGTGCCGTGCAAGCTAGGTGCGAAAGGCCTGGAGCAGATCATCCAGATCAAGCTGACCGAGGACGAGCAGGCGGCGTTGAACAAGAGCGCCGAAGCTGTGCGCGAGTTGTGTACCGTTATCGGTGTTGCGTAACGACGGAGTAGCCGGTGAGGAAGTTGTGAGCTCGCCAGGCCCCAGTGAGCAGGCTCACTGGGGCCCACGGCTGCAGGCGGGGCCTACGGCCGTTCGGCCAACTTATCGGCTTATCCAGATCCTGCGGGCGATCGCGGCGCTGATGGTGGTCGCGCATCATGCGACGATCATGCTTTGGCAGCGCGACGGCGTCCCTGTGCAGAACTGGCTGGCGGGCAGCTCGGGCGTAGACATCTTCTTTGTGATCAGCGGCTTTGTGATGACGGTCTCGTCGGCGCCGCTGCGGTCGGTTGCGCATCCTGCGCGGACCTTTCTGGCGCGGCGGCTGGAGCGCATTGTGCCGATGTACTGGGTGGTGACGACGGCCAAGGTGGTCGTGCTGCTGCTGGTGCCGGCTGTGGCGCTGAACGGCCTGGGCACGTGGCAGCATGTGCTGAGCAGCTACCTGTTTGTGCCGTGGCTGAGCGTCGAGGGACGGTTTGAGCCCGTGGTGGTGGTGGGCTGGACGCTGAACTTTGAGATGGCGTTCTATCTGCTGTTTGCGGCGGCTCTGGCATGGCGATGGCGGCCTGTTTGGCTGCTCCTGCCTCTGCTCTTACTGATACCGTGGACGCCGTTTGGTTGGCTGTTGCATGTGCCCGTGTCGTTCCGCTTTTACATCAGCACGGTGCTTTGGGAGTTTGTCTTCGGCATGCTGCTGGCGACGGTGGCCGAGAGGGTTCGGCGGTGGTCCTGGTGGGTGGGAGCAGCGCTGGTGCTGGCCGGCTTCCTGCCCCTGCTGACGTGGAATGCGCCCGGGATGAACTACTGGCGCGGTGCCCTGTGGGGCGTGCCGGCGCTGGCGGTGGTGGCTGGTGCGGTGGCGATGGAGGCCTGGTGGGGTGCGCGCAGTCCGCGGTGGGCGCTGGAGCTGGGCGACGCTTCGTACTCGATCTACCTGATACACACCTTTGTGCTGCCGGCTGTGGGGTTGTGGTTGACGCGGTGGCCGCGGGGATGGCCGGGAGAGATCGCGGTGGCTCTTGGTATGGCGCTCCTGTTGTCGGCACTGTCGGGTGAATTGGTGTACCGGTTGTTGGAGTTGCCGATGATGCGATGGTTTAAAGGGCGGCGGCGGACGGCTGTGCCGGTGAACGCGTAAAAGCCCTGTCCCGTGGAACGGGGCAGGGCTTTTACGGGTTGGGGTGGGTTCCTGTGCGGGGAAAGAAACAGCAGATCTCTGCGGGATGACAACTTAGAAGCAACAGCAGATCCCTGCGGGATGACAACTTA
>CAZZXY010000179.1:0-5108 GCA_964658105.1 Verrucomicrobia bacterium Tous-C9LFEB
GGGATCTGCGGAAGGGGACCCCAGCTTGCCTGGGGGCAGGAGTCCGTCACCTCAGAAGAGGCGCGAAGCGGATCACGGGAAGGAGAGCGTGCGTCCGAAGGGCGGGGGTGTTCTGAGCGCGGCACGCTGAACGCAGACAGAAAGGCAAACCGGAAGGGAGCCTCCCTGTTCAAGACCTTCCCACTCATGGCGTGAGTCGCAGAAGCGAAACAGTCCAGCGGGTACGGTCAAAAGCTTCAAGCAGGAGGATGGATTTAGAAGGAACGATGCGCAGAACCGAAGCTCTACCGCTCGGCCCATCTCCTCGCCTTCTCGACCGTCCTCCGGATGTAGGCAGTTCGCTTCGAGGGGCTGGGATCGCGCGAGAGGTAGTCGTCCTCGAGGGCTCGTTCGATCCGGGCCTCTTCCATGTCACTGGCAAATGCGGCAACACAGAAGGCAATATCTGCTGCGGCGGGACGGTCCTGGTATTTGGCCGAGGTGCGGAAGCGTTCCAAAGACGGTGTGGACCTCGGCCCCCTTCGGGGAGAAATAGACGCTAGTTGCCGACGTGCCTCTCGCTCCTGCTCCCGTGCCCGGTACAACTTCGTGATCTCCTGCTGGAAGGCTTCGGCCGTTGGGTACTGGTCTCCGGTGTGGCTCTTCAGCCGCACGAAAGGGAAGTGCCCGTCCGGCTTGCGGTACTTCGGCTTGCAGTTGGTGAAGCCGGGAAGCCGTCCGAATCGCCTCCAGTCCGCCGCACTCGGGTCGGCGCCGTATCGAGACGCCAGGGTCTGGGCCGCGAAAGTGCCCAGAAGCTTAGGGAGAACGAATGCGTGTTTGAGCCAGGCCTGGAAGTTGCCGGTGCTGGTCTCGACCACGGCGCAGGGATGGAAGCCGTCAGCTGATAGACGCGCAAGCGACCCTTCCTCGAGGTCGTCGAGAACCGTGAAGCGATGCTCGCCCGAGGGACGGATATAAATGTGTGAGCCGCGGGCGTTGCGGTACTTGAGCAGTGGGAGACGTTCGAGCACCGCAGTGGCGGGGATGCCGTCGAGACCCGGGAGCATCCCCCGGTCGCTCAGGACACCAACGTCATAGAGCGGCGCCTCTATGGCTCCGAGCATGTTGCGAACTGTGGATTCAGTCCTGTCCATCGAAGCACCTGTGAGATGTCGTTATTAGTCTGGAGGGGTGCAGGGGAGGGAAGCGACTCTCCCCTGCTTCAAGCATGTCGGCGGATCCCCGTTAGTGTTCCTCATCCACCGAGGGCGGCTTCGCTCGCTTGAGACGAAGCTGTGCCCAGGGCGCGGCCTTGCGGATGAAGTCGCGGTGAGCGGCTTCGAGCGTGAGCCGTGCGTGATGGAGGTCGAGCAGGGTGAAGCAGGTGGAGCAGCCGCCCTTGATGCCGGCTTTTCCATCCCGCTGCGGGTTGTAGCGGGGATGCCGGTCGCACCTGGCCTTGACCCGCTCGGCTACTTTGAGTCTGTACGTAAACTGGAACATGATCTCCTCCTCAGGGGGAAAGGAGCGGGAGCCGGTGACCTGACCCCCGCTGCGGGGTTAGGCTGCCGTCTTCTTCTTGGCAGTGGGCTTCCTGGGAGCGGCCTTGGTGGGTGTTGACTTCGGAGCCTTCTTGCCGTTGCTCTTCTTGGGTTGGGATTGAAGGAAGACGGCTTCTGCCTCCGTCAGGAAGTCCGCCTCGTCCTCACGCGGGATGGCGACGTGCGATGTGAGGGCGAGACGCAGGGTGAAGCCGGTCAGTCTCTCGTTCCCAAGCCCGTCGATGGTCGCCAGCAGAACCTCTTCGGCGGTGCGCTTGTCGTTCTCTTCTTCGCCCGCGATCTCCTCGGCGACGTCGTCCGCGAAGGTGTAGGGGTCGAGATTGACGAGCGCTCGGAGCAGCATGCGGAGTTGCGCCGCACTGAACGTATCAGGAGCGTTCGCAAGAAGACGCTCGAAGGTAGCCTTGCGGGTCAGTTTCAGCTTCTCCCTGCGAGCGAGTTCGGCTTCGTACTCCTTCTCTCGACGTTCCTCTTCCTGCCTCCGCTCTTCCGCCCTCCGCTCCTGCATCTCGGCGTACTCTCTCTGCTGCTGCGCATACTGTTGCTTTCTCTCGAGAGCCTCCTCCTCCGTCTCCTGTTCTGGTGCGGGTTGCATGGTGGGTGCGGGGTCTGCGGCCTGCCGCTCGGCTGCGCGTGGGTCGTGGGCCGGGCAGTTGTTGTCGGTGCAAACGCTGAGGGTGGTGCCTACGCGCTTGCCGTAGACGATGATGGCGGATTTAGCGGCGGCGCAGACTGGAGCGGGTTCCGCGTCCCGGTTCTCAGCTAGTGCTTCGATCTCGCGGAAGTGGCCGCGCTGGACGGCCCCGGGTCGTTGCTCGGACGCTCGTCTCCATCCGTTCTCGATTTGGACCAGCTCGGGCCGGGCTGCGAGTTCGCGGTCGATGTGGGCGCTGATCTTGGTTTGGAAGCACGGTCCGTCAAGGCATTGGTCGCCCTGCACGTCTGCGAAGAGTGACGTGTTGTATCCGCTACGACGGGGGCAAGTAACACAAGCTCCGGCAGCGGGGTTGAGGGTCGGGTCCTCGCGGTCGAACGGAGCATCCGCAAGCGACAGATAGAGGTTCGCCTGTATCCATGCGGACAGGCTCTTCGCGGGTAGCAGGTGAGCCTCCTTCTCCTGCCAGTCCTTGCGCCAGCACTGCTCGTAGGCTTCGGCCTGGGACTCCTGCGGAAGCCGTGCGATCAGGTTGGCATGGCTGGCGGTGATCCGTTCCTGGGTGAAGGCCTTCGCCACTGCCGGGATGAGTTGAAGGAGCGAGAGACGGGCATAGATGTGGCTTGCGCTCTTGCCCGACTTCTCAACTAGTGCGGAAACGTCGTAGCCGGGGAGATCGAGCAGACGCTGGAACCCCTGCGCCTCCTCGTACGGGTGAACGTCGACCCGCTGCGAGTTCTCGACCAGCTGCCATTCCAAAGCCTGGGCGTCGTCGATCTCGACGATGCGGGCAGGGATGGAGAAGAGTTCCGCAATCTTGGCCGCACGATAGCGCCGTGCTCCTGCGATCAGCTCGAAGCCATCCGCATTGGGTCGAACGGTGATGGGCTAGATCAGGCCGTGGTGCCGGATGCTCTCGGCCAGCTCCTCGAGCTTGTTCTCCTCGAAGGTGCGGCGGGGGTTGGTGGTGGACTCGTGGATGGTATCGATGGCGAGGTTCTCGAATGCGCTGCTGCTTTGCATGGTGGATCTCCTGGGTGTCTGCTTGCTGTGAAGGGTGGAGCGGATGCGGTACCCTGCCTCCGCTCATGGCGGGAAGGCTTAGCCGCGTATGTGCTTCTGCGGGTCGAAGGCCTCGGCGAAGCCCTGCAGTCGCAGGTTGTTGTCCCACGTCCTGGCGAAGCGCCGATGCTGCTCGTGCAACTGCACCAAGTGCACGTAGTGATCGCGGACGATGTTGCGGCTCCACTGCTCCACGCCTACGTAGTCGCTGCGGTAGTAGTAGGGGTTGAGCTCTGGGCCATCTGCGAAGCCAAGCTCAAAGCACATCTCGGGGTCGCGCATCAGGTCGCCATTCTGTTCGCCGTAGTGCGCGACAGAGAGGGCGGGAAGCCCCATCGGGCCTGTCTCGTCGACTGCCTCGATGACCAGTTCCATATACGGCGGGTTGTCGATCTTGAGGTACAGGCCGGGGTGCCACCCTCCGGCCCTGTTGAGGATGTCGAGGATGGTCCGCACTAGGCCACCTCTGCAAGTGCTGCATCGACGGCGTTCTCGGTCGTTGTGGGCTGCGCTTCGGTCTGCTCGACTTCCGCCTGCTTCGTCTCGATAGCGGAGAGGATCAGGGCGGAGGTCCGCTGGATGACTTCCAGGCTCTCCGTGAGAAGTGCGGCGCTGCCGTGGTAGAGGTGGATGTAATCGGCTGATGCCCGTCCTGCATCGAGGCCGATGGTCTGGCTGACAACGAAGGCGATGGCCTCGGCCTCTGTCTCGCGTACGGTCTTGGTGGTGGCGGTGCGGCGCTCGGCCTTGTGCAGCAGTTCATGCGCGAGCTCGTGAACCAAGGTGCTGAACTCCTCGGCTGGTGCCTGTCCCGGGAGGATCGCAATCATGCCGCCGTAGCTCATGCCTAACGCGGGTGCGATGGAGTCCTTGAACTCAAGCTGGATACCCTGGGCGGTGGTGAAGTCGATCAGGCGTTCGCGGTACTCGCCGACTTCTCCCGTGGTGCGCTCGGTGAACTGCGGAAGCTCTGCGCCTTCGGTCTGGCTGACATCGAAGACGTACACGGCCCGGAATCCGACCAGAACGGGCTTGTTGACTGCTGCGGGGTCTTTGCTGCGCTCGGCTTCCTTGTCTTTCTTCTTGCGGCTGCCGATCATCGGGGCAAGGATGCGGATGCCCTTCTCGCCTTTCTTGACCTTGCGTCCAAGCTGGTTCCATGCGTACAGGCCAGCAACGCGGGTTGCGTCCGGCTTTTGCCTTGCGATCTCAAGGATGTTGCCGAAGCTGTAGCTGTGGAATCGGCCCATGGCGGTGAGGAAGGCGGTGAGTCCTTCGCTGTGTCCTGCCTCAAGCTGCTCGATGAGGAGCTTGATGTTCTCGGCGATGACTTCCTTCGAGGTCTGCGGCTTGGGGGTGGTGGGCATGGTGGCGGTAGTGATGTTGCTCATGGTGGTGGTTCCTCGCTTTGGAATGGCTGTGCTGTGTTTGCTCACAAACACGCCTTGGCCCTGGCCCACGCCAGCAGGGGCGGCAAGTGCAAGAGGAGGGGTTCCCCACCCTTGAAGAGGAGCGAAAGCGGAACGGAAAGGGCGCAGCGAAGCGGAGGTCTGCACAAGCGCAGCGCGGAAGATTGGGGTGCCTCTTGCATCGCGCCAGGGACGGAGTCCCTCAGGAGGCTGTTGCTGTTGCTTGTTTTGGGGGCGTTGCGGGGTCTCTCCGCTGAGGGGGTGACGGAAGAGATGGGCCGGTTCTTTTCGCCGGCATAGCTCTGGAGGCAGGGGGAGACTTCCCCCGGTAAGGCTTTTAGGATGAAAAGCGTGAGGAGCGTGAAGAATGTGTGGCCGCTATGTTCGGAGAAGCGACAAACAAAAGATCGCGGAACACTTTAGGGCCAACCCGAATCC
>CAZZXY010000180.1:0-5105 GCA_964658105.1 Verrucomicrobia bacterium Tous-C9LFEB
CGCGGAAGACGCCCAGGGTCTCATGAGCGTAGGTGTACTGGTAGCCGTCCAGGATTCGGAGGGCTGCGGGAGGTTGTGCTGAAGCGTGATGCCCACCGATGCCGCGTGTGCGGCAAGCCCGGAGGCCGGAAGCGAAGCCTTGCCGTTCACCACCGGATTACCGGCAAGTCTGAGCTGGACCTGATGATTACGTTGGGTCTTGCGCACCATGCCATAGTGACGCGCACCCTGGTTCTGCTTGAAGACTGGCCCGAGTTGCTGCGCGCGCTCTGGCGTGAGCAGCACCCAGAAGCGCATGAACAAACGGCTCTCGATTTTTCTACGGATCTCCCTTTAGCTCATCAGACGGAACTGCCGGACGTGACAGGCTGAGAGCCAGCGATGCAGTTCCGACAGGAATAGGTGCGATTGACTTTATTTGGAAAGACGAGTGCGCAGGTTCAACGACGCCAAATGAGTCGCGACTCGACAATCACGCCGGGTTCGTGCTCCTGTTTTGTAATAAGCGTGAGAGTGTTATGCGCAAACTGAAAGCTTCTATGCTGGTCCTGATTGATCAGGTTGGGTAAGAGAGAAACTGTGGGTTTGTGTATCACCTCCCCACGGTCCTCGTGAACCTCATAGGACCCGCAGTATGCAATGTACCCCTTGGTTAGGTCAGCCCCTCCAGCGTCCCATGGATCGGTCCCAAGTGCTTTTCGGTCTCGCCTCATGAGTTGGGCCGAGACAACACCTTCCGCCGTGTAGATCAGAAATCCAAGGGGCGCGGGGCCCAGAGGATTTAGCTCTGCTGACGAACCCGTCTTCTCGGTAAAGCTTTCCAAGGCCCATACGCCTACGAAGGGCCTTCGAGCAGCGAGTACGCTGTCCATTGCCATGAGATCTCCTCAGTTGCCTCAGCCACTCCCTATCCGGGGCTTTGTGGTGCTGCTATGTCAGTACTCTGGAAATGCAAAAGATGTACGGTTCCCTCGGCTTCCACGTAGATCGCAACCAAGCGGAAATGGGATTCGGACACGACTCCTTGACGCTCAGCGGTAGTCCGACTTTCGCCGGTGAGCACTGCCATGGACCCGACCAGTCGAACACGCGTATCCATGAGCTTGATGGATCTAAAAACCAGACCACCTACCTGCAGGTCATTCAGAACTTCTTGCTTCGACAGGGAAGTACCATCCGAGCGAACCATGTTGTAATCGTCGGCATACAACGCAGTGAGAGTGCTCCAATCCTGATGAAGGAGAGCCCGATAGAAAACTTCCTGGTGTGTTCGTAGTACGCTCGTGGGGGTCATATCGCCTTCCCGGAGGACGGATAGTCGGTGTAACCCTTCTCCTGGCCTCCATAAAATGTAGACCTGTCATACGGACTCAGCGGATGATCGGTCGCGATGCGTTTCACCAGGTCTGGGTTGGAGATGAAGAGTCGGCCGAATGCGATTGCATCTGCTGTTCCTGCACGAACAGTATCGCTCGCGGAACTTGATGTGTAGGCTGCGGCTGAGATAAGAGGACCCTGGAAGTGAGGGCGAAAGATCTTTGCGTTGTTCAGTGCGTCTTCGTGTAGGGCGTCGCCCAATCCGATCTCTGAACCGCGTCCTTCGATCAAGTGTAGATACGCTAGGTTTCGTTTGTTTAGTTCCTCGACGATGGAGAGGAACAACCTCATTGGATTGCTGTCGCGGATGCCGCCATACTGACCGAAAGGCGACAGGCGCACCCCCAGCCGCTCGGACCCGATTGCGGCTGTGACGGCCTCCGTGATCTCAAGAAGAAAGCGCATCCGATTGACGATGGACCCCCCGTATGCATCCGACCGCGCATTTGATCCGTCTTCGAGAAACTGGTCGATCAAGTGGCTGTTGGAGGCTTGCAGCTCTACTCCGTCGAAGCCTGCCTGCATAGCTTTGCGACCGGCAATTGCAAAGCTTTCCACGATTGGGGAGATTTCTTCCAAGCGCAGAGGCCGGGGCGTCTCAATCGGTACTTGCCGACCGTCGCTGGTGAAGCCGGGCAACGTGGGTGGAATGGCGGACGGTGCGACGGGCGGTCCCCCGTCCGGGACAAACGAAGAGTGAGAGTTTCGCCCATTATGAGCAATTTGGAGAAAGATTCGTCCGTCTCGGGAGTGAACGGCATCAGTGACGGTCTTCCATCCATCCACTTGATCTTGCGTGTAGATACCGGGAGCGTTCGGATAGCCTTGCCCCTGTTGGCTCACAGCGGTTCCCTCGGCGATGATTAGGCCAGCGGTTGCGCGTTGCGCGTAGTACTTCGCATTCAGAGCTGTGGGGACGTTCCCAGCTCCAGCACGCATTCTGGTAAGCGGAGCCATGACGATGCGGTTGGGAAGTGTGAGGCTTCCCAACCGCAAAGGATCAAAAAGCGAGAGATGTGGCATGGACTTCCTCTTTTTTACGAAACACTGATGGAGGTGACGGTTCGCAAAGCTTCACTGTAAAGTGATTTCGCCCATGTCGATCTTGACCAGAAGGGGTTCCGGCACGAGTTGATAATCCCCTTCATAGGCATAAATACGACGTTTGGTCGGAAAGATGATGCCATCCACATCCCGGTAGTCTGAGGCGTAGTTGAGCCCGGTTGCTCCACCAAGAATGTCTACCGTGTAGTCGTGACGCCGTATCAGGCCATCCGGCCCGAAGCATGAGATCTGCTCTCGCGTGTGGCTCTTGACGTGATCTGGAAACACAACCTTCAAACGCCGCCACGTTTCCCCACTAACTCCAACAGAAGCAATTTCTTCCGTTTGAAACCCCGGTTGCGTGTAGAGAAAGGGCGTATTTAGGTAAGTCCACAGTGCCTCACCCTGGAAGTATGCGACGTGGAGATCGTCCCATGGAGTCTCGCGGGCCTGACCTTCAAACGATTTCTCGGGATCGTTCCGCTCTAAAAGCAGAGTGCCATCCCGCTTCTCCATCACAAGTCGCTCCGGTGTAAAAAGGAAGCGTTTGTCCTGGCTTGGAAAGTCTGTGGTCATCTGCTCTTTTCTGGTATCCACAGTCATCACCACGTTCTTCAGGTAATCACCCTGGCTCTTTACAAACCAAATCGCTCCAGTCAGTGAGGCTGCAACTTTGATACAGCTAATCTCGTTCCAACGCTTTAGACCGCCGTGCGCATCCACTGCCTTCTGCAATAGATCATTCATTTTCAGCTCCTGGCTTGCCGTAGTGCTGTTACGTGCTTCGCGAGTGAGTGGAGCCCGTGTTAGACGGCCGAAGGCTGGGGCGCTTCAAGCTGCTCATTGAAGGTTGAAACAAAGGCCGCCTCGTTTGGGCCGGCCTGGTCGCGCAGGAACTTTGCGTGCGGAACCATGATCTCGTCCGCATCCGTCGCGAGTGCCGCCATCGTGCCCTTCAGGAACTCGTCGAGAGGCATCGCGCGAGGCTCTTCGCTGCTGTTGAGCAGCTCCGTGCGGACCCAAGGAGGAATAACTTCCAGAATGCGAACCGGAGTGTGCCGTAACTTGAATCGGAGGGACTGCGCATAGGAGTGGAGGGCAGCCTTGGTAGACGAATAAACTGCCGTCATCGCCATGGGGGTGAAGCCAAGGACCGACGAGACGATCAGCACCGCAGCGGACTCTTGCTTCTTGAGGTGGTCGATCAAGGCACCTGTGATCCGTATCGGCCCCATCAGATTGGTTGCAATGGTGGACGTGACCAGCTCGTCGTCTACTTGGGCCGAAGCATCGTCGATCAGCATGATTCCTGCATTGTTGATAAGCACGTTCAGGGTGGGGTATTTTGCAATCAATTGTTCGGCAGCCCGGCGTATGCTCTCTGGATCAGTCACATCTAGTTCAATCGAGTCCATTCCGGGATTGGCTTCCAGGGTCTTTCTCCAGATGCCCTTTGCGACGACCGGAGATGATGACCTTGTTGCCGAGACGGTGAAGAGCCTCGGCGAGTCCGCGCCCGATGCCAGAGCCGCCTCCGGTGATAAAAATTACGTTTCCTTCAGTTTTCATGGTTCTCCCTTTGTTCTTTGTGATTTCGGTTGGCTGGTGCTGCCTAAGCGAAAGAAGCACCGAACATCGGTAGCCCGCTCTTGGATTCAACTTTTGTCGCTTCGTCCTGGATGACATCCCAGTGTTCGACTAACACTCCGTTATTGAGGCGTACGATGTCGGCCACGACCCAATTTCTCGCAAGTCCGTGACCGGAGAACCGACCATGCAGGATCACGAAGTCGCCTTCCGCCAGGGCGACGTGATGCTCATACCGCAATGTGGCCGGGAGGGCCCTGGTCAGAGCGAGTAAGCCGTCGCGTCCAGGGCCGATATGTGCGCTGTGCTGGATGTAGTTGGGCGACCAGAAGCGCTCCGCAGCTTCGTAGTCTCGCTTGTTGAACAGGGCATCGAAGGCCTCAAGAACCGTTGCCTTGTTGTTAGCGGGAGTTGCGAGGGTCATGATTGCTCCTTAAGAACCACCGTTGTTTCTGAAGATGAAGCCTGGTAGATCACGTCGATTATGGTGTGCATGGCCACAGCGTCCGAAAAGTCTCGGCATGTCTTGACTCCGTGCACCCGATCACGAGCAAACGCCGCATAAAGTTGGGCCAGATCCTGCACGCTGGCATGAAGTTCCGTTGGAGGGAGAAGGTTGAGATGATTGGGTGTGGGCAACTCGCTCCAGGTCTGCGCATCCCCCTGCGCTCCTCGAATCAGGTCGTTGTGTTTTATAACGAACGCCTTCTCGTTGGTGATCCGGAGGTCGCCGTCTGTGCCGGTGAGATCGATCTGAAGCCCAGTTTGATGGCGCTTCCCACCCTCAAGCTGGATCTGAAACATAGCGCCGTTCTGGAGCGTACCCATTACCATCACGCCATCAGGCGTCTCATTGGGGAACGACTCTCCCGTACTGCTCGTCAGGTTAGGAAACTGCGTGCGAACGAGGGATGTGATCGTGGCGGGCTGACCTACCGCATGAAACAGCATGTCCATGAAGTGACCGCCATAGATGGAGAGCACATGGGAGAAGTTCTTTGCTGGAATTGTCCAGTCGAGTGATGCCGATCGTACCGGCTCAAAACCTGCCATGCTGACGTGCATACGAACGGAACGGAGTTGACCGACGTACCCTT
>CAZZXY010000181.1:0-5004 GCA_964658105.1 Verrucomicrobia bacterium Tous-C9LFEB
TCAGCGGTGTCGATTCCACATGCATAGCCATTACCTCCGCCCCTGGCACAGCGCTATCGGGGGGTCAGATCAACCGTACTTGGATCAATCCCCAAACTCCCAACCAAGTTGACGCGGCCGGCGCTGGACCATCCATGAACATCGGTCAAGATTCGGCCTTCACCGTCAATACGCCTGCGACCGTGGACACTCACGCCTCGACGATGTTGGCTCCCACGGCTGCGGGAGATAAGGGCGTCGTAATTCAGGCTCTGCCCTCACAGACCGGCAACCTCCTCGAACTGCAGAACTCGGCTGGTGCTTCAACTGTGTTTTTCGGTCCCGACGGCACGCTGCAGGAGAAGGACACCACGAATGGTCACACGTATCGAATCGTGATCACAAGCGGCGCCATCGTCCTGCAGCTCGTCAGCTAAGGATCAGCTCAGTACTTCCGGATTGCGCTTTCGGGCGACGAACCCGACGACTACGGTAGCGCGTACACTCCGTCCGGTTCGTCCGCTGCTTCGCCTTCGCCGGCAAATCGAATCCGCGCCACGTGACGTCCCAGAAGGCAGGCGAGCAACTCGAGCAGTCGTCTCCTCCAGCTTGACCGTCTGCCTCGGGTGAGCCACCTGTAGAGCCGGAAGAGATCGATCGGTAGGTTGGCCTTCTGCACGTTGCAGCACTCGCATGCGAGCACCAGGTTCTCGATCGCCCACTCTCCTCCGGCCGACTGCGGCACGACATGGTCCAGCGTGGTTTCGGACGGCAGCAGGATCCAGCCGCAGTAGAAGCAGCAGAGGCCGTACCGGACGATGAGCTTGGCCTTGATGTTCTCGATCTTGCGGGCGCTGGGTTTACGCGATGGCATAGGCAGCCACCTTTCTCCAGCGCCGCGGTGTCTCGCGAAGGATCTCGCCGCGGAACTCTTCGGGAAGACTGGCGAGCTCCAGGGGAACGAGTCTGAAGGAGGAGAGCGGCTTGTTCAGATCACGACGGCGCACAGGGCCAAAGCAACGGTCCATCGCTGCGTTCCAGACGAAAATCTGGCCGGTCTCGAAATCGCGTGACATGCCACGGCTGGGGACGAGCTCAAGTTCGGTGCGGAAACTTCCGCGTGGGGTGTGGCGGATGGAGAAACGGCGGTAAGGCGCGATGTCGGGCATCGGGGTACTCCTGTTCAGAGATTCCCGCTCGCCCTGTTTTCAGCAGAGCTGGCGGGTATATGGGGTGTGAAAACACGTGAACAGCCGTGCGGCATCCCTTACGGGGGAGCCCACCCCATATCCCATGTCGAGGAGTTGCGTTGGAACGCCAGTCCTGTCGGGATGATGGCTTACCGCTGTTCACGGGCTTTTCAGACCCGCAGCAAAAATGACAGATCCGTACCCAGATGTCAACAGAATCTTAGGCGACAATCGCCTCCAGCTTCGCAGAGGAGGTGAAGGTGATGATCACAGTAGTTTGGGTAGATGCGAAAACCCTAGGAGGCCATCTGGGATGGTCGGAGACAAAGGTGCGAGGGCTGGCGCGATCCGGTCAGATCCCGGGGAAACCTTGGAGGAATGGCTGTCGCACCTATTGGCGCTTCAACATCTCAGCTGTGGACGCGGCTATAACAGCCTCGATCAATCAGCCATAGTTCGAACTTCGGGTCGCCTCATGCGGCTCGCAAGGTGACCGGTTCCGTCTGATCCGTTTGTGCTCAACGCGGGCGCCGATGATGGAGGTCAGGCGGGATCGGTCTCACCCATCCGCTCAGGAATGCCCCGCGGTGAGCGTAGGAGCGCGTACACGAACTCGCGGTGCCTCGGACGTTCGAATTGCCCACAGCCGGCCCCTCCGCTCGCTTCACGCGGGTTCTACCGAAGCCGTCGTTGCGTGGTTGTGAGGCATGGCAAAGGTCGGGAAGTAGCTCTCGCAGATACATCCCAAAAGCACCCTTCAGGAACATTGGCAGCCCCTCAAAAGCGCTTTATTCTGGTGCATATGGGTACCAATGACTTTCGCGCACACCAACTCACTCGCGAGCAGTCGGCAGCGATCTTCCTGATCCTCCACAAGCTGGAGACGGAGGAGTTCATAACGCTGGATCTCTTCATCGCTGCCCACGATGAGGCGTACGGCTGCGCAGGTGACCTCAAGCGAGCAGCGGAGCTCTTGGACGGGAACGTGGAGGACCGCGACTTCGTGGTGGGCCTGTACACGCTTGCCGGCCAACAGCGGGGATTTCTCGTTACCGCTCTGATGTGGTGGGTCTTGGATTATCAACAGGATGAATCCTCCGCCATCGTTGGCGCCTCCATCTTGGCTCCGAACCTGCTGCCGTTCGGAGCGGCGACAGAGATTCGACCGAGGGCAACAATCGCCCATTGCTGATGGGTCCTTCCACCATGGCAAAGCCACCATCAAACGTCCGAAAAACCCCGACGCCGAAGCAAGCCGCGGCCGCCCAGATCATCGTCGATCGAATGAAGGGCGGAGAGCCCCTTAGTAGCGGTCTCGTCGCCGAGGCTCACGACCAGGCGTACGGTTTGGGTGGGGATCGCAAGAAGGCGCAGACCTACGCCGGCAAGAACCTCAGCAGCCCAAGCTTCCTGTCCTCTCTCAACCTGATGGACGAGTCCTGCCAGCACGAACTTCGCCATTGGCTCTGGCTTTGCCTCCAGGGGCAGCACCCGATCTTCCCCAAGGACAAGGAACTGATGATCGTGGCAGCCAAACTCCTTGCGCGAGCCACCTTCGTCGAGAAGCATGAGGTCAAGTTCGACGAAGGCGAGTTCGTGGGCAAAAGCAGCGAGGAGCTGGACCACTACGCCAGGACGGGGGAGTGGCGGACTTACGATGAGATTGCGTATCGCGCGCAGCACGGTGTCTGGCCGACCATCATCGAAGGCAACGGCAAACCAAACTGAGTTCGCATCGTCATCAGCTCAGCAAGCCACTCACTCCGAGGTTGGGAAAAGTGGATTACAGCCTCTAGGACGCGCTAGCCTCACGCATAGCCCCCTCGCCCCTTCGCTCAGCCACAGATCGCTCTACGGTCAACTGCGAGCGAATGCCATAGGGTCTGCGATGGGTCTCCAGCGCTGTCTGCCTGCCACCTTCTCGGATTCTGGCCCGAGCAGTTCGGATCGATGCCCACAGGGGTCGCGACCAGGCTCACAACACCGCGGGCAAGGACATAGCGGCCTGAGCTCTTCAGTTGGGTTTGTGACCCAAAGGTCCCTACTGATGGCCAAGGACTTACGGCCATTCGCGTAAAGAATCGCACGAGAGTCAGTACCGAACCGCACTCAACAGGTGTCGTCGGCGTGGTTCACCAGGGGGACCCACTCGACCCTCCCGATTCTCCCGGCCGGTGAAGGAGGGTGGTGCCCCCTTGACCCCTCCACCCCACCACCGTCCCTCCTTCACGAAGCGTTCTGTCTCCACTCCCGTCTGACTCAGAAAAGGAGAAATGAGGGGTGTTTATCGAGCCAAACGTAATGTTTGAAATGGGCGAGAGTAATTAGCTGGACATCTCGCCAGCAAACTTTTCCAGTGGCCGGCTCGTCTCTATACCCCGAAAGACGTACTCCGCTTTGTGACGCAACCGCACTGGGCTGAGGAGTAAAATTGTTCTTGACGGACAGGATGCCGATGCATACCGTGGGTTTCCAAATACATGCACAGCGCGCATCTTGCAGATTGGCTGGAATTCGGCATACCGTTCCTGTCGATTTTCCTGAGCGGTTCTGCTCGGCAGATCATCGAACGAAAGAGACTTCTGAGACGCTTCTTCCTGGGGCTAGATCTTACGTTGTTCTTTTTGAACGCCTGCCTGTTGAACGTCGTCGCGCTTACAAAGGGACCGGGCGTGATCAACACCGACGGCCTGCTGCGATCAGCAGGTCTTGTTGCAGTCGCCATGACAACCTTCGTGTTCCAGATTGTTCTACATCAGGGATGGGAAGCCGAAGGACGAAGCACAGTCAAGCAAGTAGTGGTGCTATGCTTTTGCTCCAACGGGATCGGGCTTCTGCTGATTTACGGATTTGTTCGCTTCAAGCTAAGAGGTTACATATGAGCACTTCATCTCCTGAACTCGAAACCGAGGCAGTCGAGACGCCCTCCACCCGACCCTGCGTGGCCGAAGGGTCGCCCTCCGTCGAAGACTCGCGCTTTCCATCTGGGACGAACCGTATGATTGTTGCTGGCAGTTTAGGGCTTGTTGCGGCGGGCTTTCTTGTCGCCGTTCCAGAGTTAGGAATTGCGGGCGTAATCGGCGGCGCACTTTCTGGCGCTGGATCGGCTGTAGCCGCGCTCGCCTCTCGCAAATAGACGAGCTCCGCCTCTTCTGAACGTCGTAAGAGGGGTTGTATGTTCGGTCTCGACCCCTTACGCTGAGCCCGCTAACCCGAAAGTCGCATATTCCAGGCGGATCAGCCCGTTTACTCTAAGGTGGTTCGAGAGATGCGTCACCGGCGACAGTTTTGGAGTCTGCCGCCGTCCGATGGGTCGCATGGCAGGAGAAGCTGGTGAGGTTTGGAGGCCCACTCCATCCTTGCCAGCCTGCAGCTTATCGGAAGGCCTTGCTCGCCCGCTATGCCACATTTTGGGTATCCCCTACCACTTAAGGCATACCTGTGCTCCCGCGACGGGCGTTCCCTCCCCCCGATCTGGGTTGCTGACCCGAGTTGTGTAGCGGATGCTGTAGCGAGTACCGGCTTAGACCGATTGGCGCTGGTGAGTGCGTTCGTCACGTAATTCCATGAAAATGCAGCTTGGTACCTCTCCCTACCACTCAGTACCACTACCTGGGGCTATGCTTTGGGAGCAGAGGGTCGGGGGTTCGAATCCCTCCGCCCCGACCACCGAAATGAGAGCATGCGCCGCGTCAAAAGTGCGCGGGGTTGCTTGCTGATCGGGTTTCGACTTCTCCGTGCGGGTTGGGTGCCGAGAAGCAGATCCTCCGCCTTTGGCGAAGGAGGACAATAGGAACCGCAGCTCATAAGAAAAGATTGGGCTAGAAGCAACGGA
>CAZZXY010000182.1:0-1083 GCA_964658105.1 Verrucomicrobia bacterium Tous-C9LFEB
ACCAACGACCAACAACTACTTCTTCACAGCAATCATCGGCACCAAAATGTCATCCAGGATATCTTTCGCTCCCGCCACCCGCTCCAGCTGCGGAAACCGCTCGCCACCGTGGTAATCAAGCCGAATCACCTTGTAATACCCCGTGTTTGCCACAATCAGATCAATGGCAGGCCCCTGACCTTTAGCCTCCTGGATCGCGGCGCGCAACAGCGACGGCTGAAACGCGCGACCGTTCACAGCAACGATCACGAACCCCGGTGCCAGGCCAGCCTTGTAAGCCGGGCTGTCCAGGATGACATCATTCACCGTGCCATTTGTCTGCGCCGTCAAGCCGAGCGAGAAGTTCGCATCCACACCGTTGTTCTCTGAGTCGAGCAGCTGCGTCCAGTAGTCCGGCTTCTCCGAGTACGCCAGCTTATAACCGGAAATCGCGTTCAGCCCGGCCGTCTCCGGCGCATGCTGACCATTCGCATCCAGACGCGTCCGCAAAAACCCCGCCCAGTCATTCGGCACAACGGTGTTCAGCCCCTTCACCACATCCTCGAACGTATACGGCACCACCTTCGGCGGCGTGTTGCCGCCCAGCCCATGAAAGAGCGCGACGAAGTCGTTCAGGGTCTTCTTCCCGTCCGTCTTCTGGCGTATCGTGCAGTCAACCTCGAGCCACAACAGCTCGCCTTCGTCGTAGTAGTCAGTAGCCCGCCGCCAATTATCGTACGGCCCACCCGCGGAGTACAAAATCTGCGCGGCCGTAGCGGTATCCTGCAGATCACGCCACGCGCGCCCGGGACGCGCATCGTTGTACTGCGCCCACACTGTGGCCAGCCGATCGCGATAGATCGCGTTATTCCAGATGCCGGAACGCGCCGCCAGCACATCGCCCAGATACTCCGTCAGCCCCTCATACACCCACAGCAGATCACCCTTCATCGGCTCCTGGTAGTTCGGCGTGGCGAGCCCTGCAGGCCGCCGATACTTGCCGTTCCACGAGTGCGTAAACTCATGCGGCAGCAACAGGCCGCTGGCAATAAACGCGTTGTCATCGACAAACGTCCGCTCGGGCACACGATCATCCGAGCTCTG
>CAZZXY010000182.1:1183-4901 GCA_964658105.1 Verrucomicrobia bacterium Tous-C9LFEB
CGCCCCGCGAGCACCGGCGAGTCCACCAGCTGCTCCAGCGACACCGCCTTGAAGCTAGGCTTCTCCGGGGAGTTGTTCGTCGACTCGAGTGCCGTCCCGAAATGCCATCCGGAAGGGACCACCAGCGACGGCGTGATCATCACTTCGGGGGCGTTTGCGCCGCCGGGGTATACCACCACCTCATTCCAGCTCAACAGCGCCAGACTCGCGCTCGTGGACGCACCCGCAGAGAACCCCGACGCCGCGGCCGTCGCGAGGAAGTCCATCTTCGCGGTCAGCGAAGTGGCGCCCGCGGGAACCGTGAGGTGATACGTGTACATGTCCAGCGGGTCGCGTTCCCACTTCACCCTCTCACCGGTGTTGCTCGTCAGAATGAAGCCGGCCTGGTTCTCGATTGGCCCCGTAGGCCCGTGCTCGCCGGGAATCCACTTCGGATACAGCAGCGTCATCGGGCCCGGCTGGACCGGGATGGTCTCCGTCGCATGCAGGATGCGGCGCGGCGCATCGGTCAGGTCTACAGAAAGCGCAATAGGTCCGGGTGAGGCCTGTGCCGCGAGCGACGCAGGGATGAAGCCGGCAGACAGCGCCAGGGCAGAAAACACGGCGCGGCGAATCGATAAGGTCAACGAAGGCTCCTTGGGGCACGTTCCGCTCAAGTGTATCGAGTCTTCTTCGGTGCCACGCCATGGCACGAGGCACAAAAAATCGAGGGCGCCGAAGCGCCCCCAAGTCCACTCACCTGGCAGTTTCTTAACGAACTGCAGAGGTCGTTGCTGCAGCCTGATTCTCCTGGGCAGAAAGCGATGTCAGGATTGTGTCGGTCTGCTTTTCTTCTTCAAGACTTTGCTCGAGCAGGGCCGCATGGCGGTCATAGCCCAGGGTCCGCGCCCATTCGCGTGCCGCGCCATACGAGGCAATCTCGTAATGCTCAATCTTCTGCGCAGTCGCCAGCAAACCAGCATCCCGCACGGGGCCCTCGCTGGATTCACGCGTGATGTTTGCGCCGGAGCCAATCAGCGCTGTGCAGACGGGATCCTTCTTGTCGTCGGCCTCGCCAGTCAGCTCCGTCAGGATCTCTTGCAGTCGCTCTGCCTGGGTACGGGTTTGGCGCTGGTGCAATGTAAAGGCGTCCACCAGGCGGCTGTCCTGGGTGTGCTCAATCATGGTCTGCAACCCATCAACAATCTGCTTCTCCGTGGAGAGCAGATACTGCAGCTGTCCGGTGTACAGAGACTTAAGGTCGTCGTAATCGTTCGGCGTGATGAATCCCATGAAAACCTCGAGAGGGGTTGATTACCACCTGGGTCATAAGAGGGCGGTCCGTGTTCCGGCGTTGGCCGCGGTGCACCGGTTTGTGTGGGAAAGTCCGGCGGAGTGCAAACTTTGTACAGCGCGCGAAACCACGGCGGTGCCCTTTGCCGGAGAACCCTCCGCTAGAATGGCCGCACACGCATGACACTGTACGCAATCGTTCTCGGCATCATTGTGGTCACGCTTCTCGGCGTCTCCCTCGCGCGGCTCGGCAAGGTAAAAACCAAGGCCGACTACCTGGTCGCCGGGCGCAGCCTGGGAGCGTTCGTGCTGGTCTTCACGCTGCTCTCCAGCTGGGTCGGCTCCGGCTCCCTGCTCGGCGGCGCGGAGAACGCCTACAAGCACGGCTTCCCGGCGCTCTGGCAGGCAGGCGGTGGCTGGGCGGGCTTGCTGCTCATCTACTTCATCGCGCCCCGCGCCCGCAAATTCGCCCAGTTCACCATCCCTGACCTGCTCGAGGCTCGCTACAACCAGGCCGCCCGCGTGCTCGGTGTGCTGGCCGTGCTCTTCACCTACACCGCCATCACCAGCTACCAGTTCATCGGCGGCGGTGACATCCTGCACCTCATCTTTCCGCAGATCACGAGCGTGCAGGGCCAGTACATCCTCGCGGGCTTCGTCATCGTGTTCACCGCCATCGCCGGCATGAGCTCGGTGGCTTACATGGACGTGGTCATCGGCCTCCTCGCAACCATCACCATGATCGTCGCCCTGCCCGTACTCGCGCACATGGCCGGTGGCTGGACGGCCATCCGCGCCTCGCTGCCCGCCACCCACTTCGAGGTGCTCGGCGACTTCACACCCGTCACAGCCGCGGAACTCTTCCTGCCTACCTGCCTTCTCATGCTGGGCAATCAATCGATGTATCAGAAGTTCTTTTCCGCCAAGAGCGAGAAGGACGCCACGAGGGCCGTCGGAGGATGGATCGTGGGCACCGTCATCCTCGAATCCGTCATCGTGGCCATCGCCGTCGTAGGCTCAGCACTTTACCGCACAGGTGAGGTCGCCCAGCGTCCGCGCGAGGTGCTCGCCTACACCGCGCTGCACGCCTTCGGCGACGGCACCTCAGGCTGGACCGTAACCACACCTCAGAGCACACACTATGTGTCGTGGTTGAACCTGCTCGGCGCATTGCTGGTCGGCGCGATCTTCGCCAAGGTCGTTTCGACCGCCAACAACTACCTCTTTTCACCCGCAACCAACCTCATCAACGACGTCTTCGTCCGCTACGTCAAGCCAGACGCGCCGAGCGGCCAGGTGCTGACCATCTCGCGTATCGCGGTGGTGGGTCTGGGTCTTTGGGCGTTATGGCAATCGCTGGGCACCACAAGCGTGCTGAAGAAGAGTCTCTACGCCTACACCATCTACTCAGCCGCCCTGACACCGGTCATCCTCGCCGCGTTCTACTGGCGCCGCGCCACAGCCGCCGGGGCAGTCGCCTCGATCGCTGCAGGCACAGTGCTCACCGTAAGCTGGGACACCCTGAAGCCCCTGCTGCCCACAGTCCTCGGGAAACGCGACCCCATCCTGCCAGCGCTGGTAGTCTCCGTACTCGCGCTCGTCCTCGTAAGCCTCTCCACCAAACGCCCGGACGCCGCCCACCTGGCCTCGCTGGGTGAGGAGTAGGTTAGCGACGCGGGGTTAGAGACAGCGAATTCGTCTTCGGTGCTGCGGAATCACAATGACATTCGACATAATTTGTCATCCCGCAGCGCAGCGGAGGGATCTGCTGTTCGCCGAGTCCGACAACCAACAGCCCTGGAAACCCTTGTCATACCGCAGCGCAGCGGAGGGATCTGCTGTTCGCCCATCCCGACAACCAACAGCCCAAAAGAACTCTTGTCATCCCGCAACGCAGCGAAGGGATCTGCTGTTTGCCAAGCCCGACAACAAACAACGCCTTCAGACCCTTGTCATCCCGCAGCGCAGCGAAGGGATCTGCTTTCTGCCCGTCGCGGCACCCGCACTACCAATCGGCTGCCAGATCCTCCCAGGTCGGATTAGCGTCCGCGATCAGAGCAATCTTCTTCGCACGGTTCCAGTCCTTCAGATCCTTTTCACGCGCAATCGCGTTCCCTACATATTGAAACCGCTCCACATGCACCAGACGGTGAACCTTGTACCGCGTGGTGAAGGAGCCTGGAATGCCTTCGCGATGCTGCGCCACCCGCGACCGTAGGCCCCTGGTTACGCCAACGTACAACGTTCGCGAACGGCTGGCGAGGATGTAAACGAAATAACTATGTTCGCGCGGCGGCACGCAGGCAGTCTAGACCGCACCCAGCAGAAAGCAGATCCCTCCGCTGCACTACGGGATGACAAGCAAGAGGGATTGCCTTTCCCTCAGCATCCTGCCGTAGCCTCACCACCCGCAGCATCTGAAATCCACACCATTCGACATCCACCG
>CAZZXY010000183.1:0-4892 GCA_964658105.1 Verrucomicrobia bacterium Tous-C9LFEB
CGTGGTAGTTGGCATAGGCCTGGTAGAACTCGAGCATGGTGAACTCGGGGTTGTGCCTGGTGCTGACGCCCTCGTTGCGGAAGTTGCGATTGATCTCGTAGACACGGTCCATGCCGCCGACCACGAGCCGCTTGAGGTAGAGCTCGGGAGCGATGCGGAGGTTGAGCGGGATGTCGAGCGCGTTGTGGTGCGTGGTGAAGGGCCGAGCTGCGGCGCCGCCGGCGACGGTGTGCAGCATCGGGGTTTCGACCTCGATATAGCCGCGGTTGTCGAAGAACTTGCGCAGGGCACGAAGGACAGCAGCGCGCTTTTCAAAGACCTCGCGGACGTTGGCCGGCGCGTCGTTGTGTTCCTCGTTGGGCTGGGCGGCGTCGGTGACGGTGCTGATGCCTGGCGGCAGAGGGGTCGCCTGCGCTGCGTTGGCTGCCGACTCTGAAAGCCGTGGCTGGGCAATACGGAGGTCCTTCGCTTCGCTCAGGATGACCGCGGAATCGGAATGGGCTGCAGAGGGTGCTGAGGTGGCGTTCTCGGTGGCCTGGACCGGGTCGGCCTTCGCGAGCGTGCCGCTGTTCATGATGAGGTCGACGTAGCGGCGGCGGTAGCGGAGTTCGACGTCCTCGAGACCGTGGTATTTGTCCGGCAGCGCGACCATGGCCTTGGCCAGAAAGCTGAGGGCAGGCTTGCCGTTGACCGGCAGGGCTTTCAGGGTGAGTTCGCCGGTGCGCGTCCGCATGAGGACGCCGCGGACCCCGATGTGGTCGCCCAGATCGAGCAGCTTGTACAGGGCAAAGGCGTCCTCGCCGACGTCGTCTTTGCGGACATAGATTTGCAGGCGCTTGCCGCCCCCCTGCAGGTGCGCAAACCCGGCCTTGCCCTGCACGCGCAGGCTCATCAGGCGGCCCGCGGCGGCTACCTGCGGCTTCTCGGACTCGAGGTCCTCGGCGCTGACGGGCGCGGAGGGGGTGTCGTAGCGGGCGAGCAGGTGCGGGATCTGCGAGAGCTGGAGCGGTTCGTCGGCGGACGGGAAGCGGTTCGGATAGACGGCTTCGGCCGGTGTGAGACCGCCGCGAACGCCGATGGAGCGAATGGCTTCCAGCTTGTCGAGGCGCTGCCCGAAGAGGTTTTGTTCAAATTCGGAGTCAAATTGGGGCAAGGTGCGGCTCTCGCTTAGAGGATGGGCTGCAGCTGCACGTCATGCGATGGCCGATTGCAGCCGGACACCTCAGTATAGCGAGCAAAGGTGGCTGCGGGCCGGGTGCGGATGGTACTGTGAGGCGAGATGGCAGACGAGAACAAGCCCGCGAAAAACGAAGGCGCGCTCGGGCAACTGGTGAAGGCGGAGTCCTTCATCCAGTTGGCCATTGCGCTGCCCGCCGGCTGTGTTATTGGCTGGCTGCTGGGGACGTGGCTGGACAAGCACTTTCATACGCACTGGATCGGCATTGTGGGCATTCTGGTGGGTGCGGTCGGGGGCTTTCTGCAGATCTTCCTGATGGCCTCGCGCTATCTGAAGCGGGACGACTAGGCGATGGAGCTGTCGGAGTTCACAGATCAGGATTTCCGGTCGACGATCCTGCGCGCGCTGCGGCTGCTGCTCGTGCTGACGCTGGTTGCGCTGCCGCTGATCTGGTGGAAGCTGGGATGGCGTAGTGGCCTTTTGCTGCTGGTGGGCGCGGGGATCTCGGCGTCGGGGCTTTGGGAGTGGTTGCGACTGCTCACGGCCGTGATGAAGCGTATGGATGCGAGCACGGATGGCAGCGCAACGATGCGTCCGGTGGCGCTTGTGTTCTTCGGCTTCTTTGTGCGCCTGGTCCTGGTGGTCGGGGTGCTCTATGTTAGCCTGAAGGTACTGCAAGGTTCCGTTGTGGCCATCGCGGTTGGACTGGGTCTGGGTGTGATTTCACTCACGATTGAGGGCCTACGGCTGGTGAAGGCCTGGACGGTTTAGCCGAAATTGGAACGGGCGTTTTGCGGTTTGCTAACACATCATGCCGACACAGCTGTTATTTACAAGATTTCTGAACCACCTCTTCGCGCGCCCGGTCGACGGGTTGCTGAGCGGGCTGCATCTCGCGCCTGCGTACCCTCAGGCACCCATCACTAACTCCTTTGCCATGGAGTTGCTGGTGTTTCTGGTGCTGATTGCGTACTTCCTCGTGGTGCGGTCGACCCTGAGCGTCGAGTCGCCGGGGGGCATCCAGCATCTGGCCGAGATGACCAACGAGTTCGTCTCCGATCAGGGCGAGCAGATCATCGGGCACGGCTTCGAGCGATTTGTGCCCTACCTGACGACGCTGTTTCTCTTCATCCTCATCAGCAACCTGATGGGTCTGGCGAGTCCCTGGCTTGAGTCGCCGACGGCCAACGTCTCGGTGCCGCTGGGTTTTGCGATCGTCACGTTCATCTACTACCACTACCATGGGGTCCGGGTGAACGGCGGGAGCTACATCAAGCAGTTCCTGGGGCCGGTGTGGTGGCTCGCGCCGCTGCTTTTCCCGATCGAGATCATCTCGCATCTGGCCCGCGTTCTTTCTCTCACGGTCCGTTTGTACGCGAACATGTTCGCGGGCGACCTGCTGACGCTGGCGTTCTTTTCGATCGTACCGATCGGGATTCCGCTCGTCTTCCTGGCGCTGCATCTTGGTGTAGCTGCGATCCAGGCCTATGTCTTTATGCTGCTGGCAGCGATCTATCTCTCGCTTGCAGTGGCGCACGACCACTAGAGCGTGACCGCTCCGTCAGGGTCTCGACTCTGACCTAAGTTTTCGCCGGCGAACTTTGCCGGGTTCGAGATGCCCGCAGGGGGGTGCCCCCTCCTTGCGGTGGGTTTTACCGCCGCTTCAGTGTGAGGGGGCCAGCACGGTGAGCTTCAACCACCAACTGGCGGCGAGATAACGGGGGCAGGAGTTCCACCTATGCGCACCATGAAGTACATCTTCTCGATCCTGGCCGCGATGCTGATCTCAGCACCGGCCTTTGCCCAGGGAGCCGCGGCAGCCAGCCCGGCAGCCCAGTGGGTTCCCCTTGCAGCCGGTCTGGGCATGGCCCTCGCGGCTGGTCTTTGCGGCCTGGCCCAGGGCAAGGCGACGGCGTCGTCTGCCGAGGCGCTGGCCCGGAACCCGGGCGCACGTCCTGGCATCTTCATCTTTCTGATTCTCGGCCTGGCCTTTATTGAGTCGCTGGCCCTGTTTACCTTCGTCATCATCTTCCTGAAGGTTGTTGCGAACCCTTCGTAAGAGGGGCGCTGCTGACGAAGGCCCCCGCTTCGGCGGGGGCCTTCTTGTCTCTGGTGACGAGGTACCTTATCCCCCCCCGGTATTATGGCTCAAGATCTTCATGATGCAGGACTTAAGAGGGTATCTCGGGCGCGTTCCCGCCGAAAGCCGGCGGAACGTGGGCCAGGTCAGCCCACCCTTCCACAGTCATTAGAGTAGCTGGTCGACCGCTAATGACACGCAAAGGGTAGTGACGGTTGCAGAGTCGCGTTGCGGTGTCCTTCATAGCCCATCATGCGCTCCGAAATTCTGGGACTGCCGTGCAGGGATGTGATCCTGCGGGTTGAGAAGGTGCGGTCAAGAAAAAGGCCTTTCTCGGAGGAGAAAGGCCTTTAGCAGAGACTTGGTGCGGACCCAATTAGGGCAGAGATCCTTCTTCTCCACTCCGAGACACGGGCGCCTTTGGAGATGCTGCCGGGGTTGCAATGTAGGCGGCCACGGGCTTGGGGCTTGCTCGTTGTACGAGGTTGAGCAGGTGGCCGGGGAAGATCCCCAGGACGAGCGTTGCGATCCCTGTACCCGCGAGGGCGAGGGTGGCAGGCAGCGTGAGCTTGCGCATCGGTGTGTAGCCGAGTGAGTCCGTGAGCGGACGGGCGTACATGGCGGCGAGCAGGCGCAGGTAGTAAAAGCAGGCGACGCCGGAGTTGAGCAGGCCGATGAGGGCCAGCCAGATATAGCCACCGCTGACTGCCGCAGAGAAGGCGTAGAACTTGCCGAAAAAGCCACCGGTGAAGGGAATACCGATCAGAGACAGCAGGAAGAACGCGAGCAATCCGGCGAGCACGGGCTTGCGCCCGGCGATGCCGGTGAAGTCGTCGATGGAGCGAGCGCCTTCGGCGTAGCCGGAAAGCTCGGTGAGGACGAGGAACGCACCAACATTCATGGCGGCGTAGGCCGCGGTGTAGAAGCAGGCCGCAGCGACGGCGGTCGGCTCGAGTGCCGTGAAGGCGGCGAGCAGGTAACCGGCATGCGCGATGGAGGAGTAGGCGAGCATGCGCTTGACATCGCGCTGCAGCAGGGCGCCCAGGTTGCCGATGCACATGGAGGCGACGGCGAGGATGTAGATGAGCACAACCCACTCGCGGTGCAGGCCGGGGGTGGCATTGAAGAGGAAGCGCAGCAGGACGGCGAAGACCGCGGCCTTAGGGGCGGTGGACATCAGCGCAACGACCGGGGCAGGGGCGCCCTGGTAGACGTCCGGAGTCCAGACGTGGAAGGGGGCGGCGGAGACCTTGAAGCCAAGACCGATGAGGACCATGGCAATGGCAAGCAGGCCCATGCGCGGGGTCGCGGTGTGCGCCATGCCGGCCGCAATGGCGCCGATCTGCGTGGAGCCAGTGGCGCCGAAGCACAAGGCAATGCCGTAAAGGAAGAAGGCCGTGGCGAAGGAGCCGAGGAGGAAGTACTTGATGGAAGCTTCGGAGGCAGTGGCCTGGCCCTTGCGGAAGCCCGCGAGGATGTAGGTGGAGATGGAGGAGATCTCGAGTCCGATGAAAACCATGAGGAGCTCGACGGAGCAGGTCATAAACATCATGCCCGTGGCACCGAAGAGCACCAGGGCAAAATACTCGCCGGCGTGGGTTGTGGGACCTTCGAAGTAGTCCAGCGACGCAAGCA
>CAZZXY010000184.1:0-4778 GCA_964658105.1 Verrucomicrobia bacterium Tous-C9LFEB
CCAGGCGTAGACGCGGTGCCATTCGGTGCGGGTCTCGTACTCGCCCTTGTCGTTCTTCCAGCTTTCCTGGGTGGCAAGGTTGAGGACGACGTACTCGCGGTTTTTCTGGGCTCGCTTGGCTTATGCCTGCTTGCACTGGCCGGACACCCGAGCTCAGGAACCGCTCAGACCCTACGTCGCCACAGGGAACTGCCGCCCGTCCGGTGCTTCTGTATGCGCCTGCGTCGGACCTCAAAACGCAGCGAGATGGAGATGCTTCCGCGGTGCGAATATGCTGCTTCAGCGGAGCACGCACTCTGGAAAGAAAGCCTCACCGTGGAAGGCGGTGAGGTCAAGAATGCGCAGCAACTATTCGATCTTCCGTCCTGTGGCGATTACTGCGTTGCCATCAACGACTTGTCGGATCTCTTTCCCTTCATGCATCACAACGAAGTGGAAGTTGAGGGGATATGGACTGGACGCGGAGTACAGAACACCAACACCGGTGCAATCGGCGTTGACGGTGTAAGTTCCGGTACCGGGTGTCCACTCCTGTGCAGGTGGGACGCCGTTTGTCACGACGTGATCGACCTGCGTGATGTTGCCTCTGCCATCGTAACGCTGAAGGACGACGCCTCGAAGCGGAATCTGGACGCCTTGAAGGATGACGCCCTCGATCGTCAGCCCGTACTCGCCCGCGAGCGTCCTATTAGAGCAGCGTGCCTGCCCTGAGTGAGCCGCAAGGGAATTGTCTGTCTGCGCCCCGACCGACGAAGGAGAAGCGATGAGAGTGGAGAGAACGGCATTCAACGAAATCACGGATACGAATGTACGGATCATAATTCTCCTTCAAACGATGGTCGGTTGTGCTGCTTCCGGGATTGCTGCGACTCGCTAACGATCCGTGTGCGGTGTGGGCACGGAGCGGTGCTGTGGCGAGAAGGGGGCCCGGCAATCCGATTCGGGCTTGTTCCAGAGGCGAGCTGACGAGACCTCATCCCAGAGGCGGCCACTCTGACATTTGGGTGAAAAGCTGGCAATGGACGGAGAGGTGAACTTGGGGTGAATCGCTAAATGGACGCGGATGCCGAGTTAGCGAGAGGTGAACTGAAGCTTTTCAAAGCAGATTCATGGTTCCGTTAGAATCCCGTACGTATTGGTCCGCGAGGTCTCCATGGTCGCCGTCCCAGTTCCCCGGTTCGCGCGCTTCGATTCGTTTCGTCTGGACCTAAACGGTAGTCAACTTACCCGGGCCGGGCAGGTAGTTCCGCTACAGGAGCTTCCCCTGCAGGTGCTGCGGCTGCTCGTTTTGGCTGACGGAGCCGTGGTCACTCGTGAAACGCTTTGCGGTGTGCTTTGGCCGAAGGGCACCTTCGTTGACTTCGAGCACGGACTGAACACCGCTGTGAAAAAGCTGCGTCAAGCGCTGGACGACTCTGCAGAGAAGCCAAACTTCATCGGTACGCTCCCAAAGATTGGCTACCGGTTTCTCGCCCCCTTGGTATGGGAGAGCGGCGAGACGTCGCTTTCCTCTAACCATTCTGTGCTCTCCACCGAGCATGTCTCCGACTTGCCGCAACCCACAGATGTCGCCACATCGGGCCGCAGGAGGAGCCCCACACCTCTTATGGCCGGGGGCTTTCTCATACTGCTTGCGATGCTGTTGGGGGCTTGGGTAATGGGCCGCCACGCTACTGGAGCATCTACGGCGAACTTTCTTGGCCACTCCGCTCTCGTCCCCACTCCGCATGGTCACTCCCGGTCCACCCTGCGGCGGCTGACAGCAAATCCGAACGACGCACCTCTGACTGCCGGGCTGCTCTCACCCGATGGCAGATATCTCGCGTATTCGGACATTACCGGCATCTATCTGCGTCACGTGGATACCGGCGAGACCTTTCGCCTGCATCTGCCCCAAGGCTTCGAGGGGATGCCGGCAAACTGGTTTCCGGACAGCACACACCTGCTCCTGTCGCGCTTTGAGGACGCGGTAAAGAAGCCACCCAGCCTTTGGGAGATCTCCATACTGGGCGGAACTGCGCGCAGGGTTGTGGAAGCAGGGTTCTCCGCCGCAGTCGCTCGGGATGGGAGGACGATCGCCTATCTCGAAGGACCATGGGACGCGCAGAGCATCTGGCTGGCGGACACTGACATGAATACCAGTCGGAAATTCGCCGAAGCTGGAGAAGGCAGCGCGTTCGGAGCCGTGAGTTGGGCGCCGGACGGACATCACTTCGTCACCGTGAGAGCGACCCACACGGCAGGATCGGAACGGACAGAGAGGCGTATTGAAGTTTTCGATCTGGCCGATGCTCAACCGAAACTGATTCTGTCGGACTCACAGGTCGGTATGCACGTGCTCTGGCTCGCGAGCGGACGATTGATCTACTCTCGGCCGGAGCCTCCACCGAATCGGGAGGATTGGAATCTTTGGTCGGTTCAGCTCGACGCTGCAGGAAATCACTCTCTGAACACACCAACACGGATCACCAACGGTTCGGGATCGATCGAGAGCTTCAGCGCCACCGCGGACGAGACGCGTATGGCTGTGCTTCGTCGGTCCACGCAATCGGACGTCTACCTGAGTTCCATCTCCGCCACGAGCCAGCTTCTGAGCAAGCCACGCCGACTCACACTCGATGAGCGACAGGACTACCCAGGCTCTTGGACCCGGGATAGCAGGAATGTTCTATTCACCTCGAATCGCGATGGACCAGTTCACATCTTCAAGCAAGACGCCACCCAGACACAGCCTCAGCTCCTCATCGGTGGGAAGACTGACCTCTTTTTGCCCCGGCTAAGTCCTGACGGTACGATGGTGCTCTATTTGGCCGGGTCTGCCCCAAGTGAGACGTCCGGTAACACCCACCTCTTTCGTGTTCCATTGTCTGGCGGCATTCCTTCCTCTCTTCTGGAAGGAGTGGGCATCGTCAACTTCCAATGCGCTAGGTCACCTTCAACGGTATGTCTCTACGGTCAGGAGGATCGAGCGACGTACCGATTCTTCCTGTTCAACGCCATCGACGGGAGTCGCTCTGAGCTTATCGGCGCTAGACGAAGGCATGAGGACGGACCCAACAGCTGGGCTCTTTCTCCCAGTGGGAGATACCTTGTAAGCTCCCGTTCGCAGGATCCCTACAAGCCCTCTGTCCTCCAGCTTCTGGACATCGCGAAGGGAACGACGAGGAATCTTTTGGTGCCAGAGGTCAAGCTCATCGTTGGCCTTGATTTCGCCGCTGATAGCAGCAAAATTTGGGTATCGGGATTTCTAGGCAGAGGAGCGCGCGAGACGAGGTCTGGACTATTTGCTGTTGACCTGAACGGCAACTCGAAGAAGATATTCGAAGAGCCGAACGTTACCGTTTTCTCGAGCATCCCCTCGCCGAATCATCGCAGTCTTGCTCTTGGAGTTGAGACCAGTACGTCCAACGTATGGCTGCTCGAAGCTTTCTAGCGACTCAAGTTGCGGAGATCACGCCCAGACGGCGGCTCTTCAAACAGCCTCGATCGTCAAAACATGCCTATGTGGCGGCTCGGTAATAAACTAGTGAGTCGCAATCTCGTCAGTAACGATGAACGGAGCGCCAGGCGTTGCTTCGGTGCAGGCGGAGTCGGCTCGTAGGTGATTGGAATGACGGTGAACACCTTCGGTAAGCCACGGCAATGCGACTCGTCGGGACCAAGCAGCCCCTGAGTCCTATGACACGTTTAGACTTCCGGTGTGCGCTATATCACCCTGCTCTTCACGCTCTCCTGTCTGCCTCGCCCCTCCGTCGCTCAAGCGCCTCAGCCTTCCACGGCTCATTTAGCGCAAACTACTTCGGCTAATGACGGCGTCCTTGCGGCCTTTCAGCGGAGCCCGTTGGTGGGCTTGGGCGATGACCACGCACTTGCCCAAGAAGAGGACTTCTACGTTTCGCTCGTCAGCGATCCACGGTTCGCAAGAGAGGTGGGTAACGTAGTCGTGGAGTTTGGGAACGCGTCCCAGCAGCAGACAATAGACCGCTACGTCAATGGAGAAGACATGTCGTATGCCGCACTCCGAAAGGTCTGGGCCGACACGTCATACGTTGGCTGGTTCCCGACGGTCACTGCGTTGGGATACCTCAATTTCTACGCGGCAGTCCGCGCTATAAATGCGACGGTGCCCGTCGCGGATCGCATTCACGTATGGCTTGGGGGCAAACCTGTCGATTGGTCGAAGATCAAGACCAAAGAGGATCTATTGAAGGCTATAAGCGGACAGGCCGATCTCTACACTGCTGATCTGATCGAACAGCAAATCCTCAGCAGGCACAAAAGGGCACTACTCATATATGGAACGTTTCATATCTACGACAAAGGCTCCTTGGCGGAATCATCTGGCAACGCCACCCTGGGTCACTCTTTGTGATCACTCCCTACACCGGTTTCGCAAATAGGTCATGCTCTGAGCACTTCGAACTAAGTTCGGCGAAATGGCCAGTCCCAGCGCTCTTGGGGGTCGGTCAGCTAACGATGAATCATCATCAAGCACCCGATGAAAGCTGCAAAGTAGTAGACGCCTCCGGCTTTGCTGAGATGACGGAAAAGCAGCGGGCAAAGATCCGTTCGAATATTGAGAATCGGACCTCAGTTCTTGTCGGGAACGCTCTGCTATACCTTGCTCCTGCTCGAATCCTGACGAAATCTCCGCTTTCACCTGATCTTTACCTAGATCCCGAGTTCCGCAAAGAGAACGACCGCCGAGCTGCGCTGCTCGGTGGTCTGGCCGATCCATGGCCGACCGTGAAGGACAATCCAATGTCTCCGCAGTTCCT
>CAZZXY010000185.1:0-4694 GCA_964658105.1 Verrucomicrobia bacterium Tous-C9LFEB
TTTGTTTGTCATTCCCGCAGGGAATCTGCGTTTGCCCTTTTGTTTGTCATTCCCGCAGGGAATCTGCGTTTTCTTTTCCTGTCTCTGCCATTCCCCAAACGCGGAACCTGCATTGCCCTTCACAAGAACAAAGGCCGCTGCAAACGCAGCGGCCTTTGTCCTTCCATCAACAACCTAACCGTTCTGCCCCTCCGCGCGCACCGTCCGATAGCTCGCATTACCCTTCGACCACACCAGCAGCAACAAGTCCCCTTGCGCACTGCCGTGCACCTGGCTGACAAACCCGTTCGCCGAGTCCGTTGGCTTCCGGTTCACCTCCAGGATCACGTCCCCGGGCTGCAGACCCGCATCCTCCGCCGGACTCGCCGACCGCACCTGCTCCACCACGGCGCCATGCACCGTCCCGGGCACCTGCAGCTCCTGCCGTGCTTCCTGCGTCAGGTCACCGACCGCGAGGCCCAGCTTACCCGTATTCGGGCCGCCGCTCCCCTCGTTGGTTGCCACCTGCGCCCCGCTTGGATCATAGGTGCCCACGGTCACGTTCACGGTCGTCGGCTTGCCCTCGCGAAGAACCGCAAAGCTGATCTTCGATCCCGGCGTCACCTGGCTCACGGCTACCTGTAGCGAGCTGCTGTTGCTCACCTTCTGCCCGTTCGCCTGCAGGATCACATCACCTTGCTTCAACCCCGCGTTCGCCGCCGGCGAGTTCGGGCTCACCTGCGCCACAATCGCGCCGGACGCATCTCCCAGCCCAAAGAACCGCGCGTTAGCCGGTGTCACATCGTTCAACGCGATGCCCACGTACCCGTGATCCACCTTGCCGTGTGCAATCAACTCCGCGCTGACCGAGCGCGCAATTTGGGACGGGATCGCAAACCCCGCACCCTCAAACGATCCGCTGTTGGTGTAAATCATGTTGTTGATCCCCACCACCTCGCCATGCGCATTCACCAGCGGCCCACCCGAGTTCCCCGGGTTGATCGCCGCATCCGTCTGGATGAAACCACCCGGCCGGTGCGCGTCCTTCGCAAACGGATCAGGCCGGTCCACCGCGCTCACAATGCCGCGCGTCACCGAAAACTGCAGGTAGCCAAACGGGCTGCCAAACGCCAGCACCGTCTGCCCTGGCTGCAGCTTGGTCGAGTCTCCCCACGCAATCGCCGGCAGGTCCTTCGCATTCACCTTCACCACCGCAATGTCCGTCAGCTTGTCCGTGCCCACCACCTTGCCGCTCAGGATGCGGCGATCATGCAGCGTCACCTTGATGTCCTTCGCGCCCTCCACTACGTGGTTGTTCGTCACGATGTAGCCGTCCGACGAGATAATCACGCCACTTCCAATCCCATGCTGCAGCTGGGGCTGCCCGCGCCGCATCTGCCCGCCCCCACCCATTCCGCCAAAGAACTGCTGCAGACCGGGCGGGATGCCCCCCTGTCCCTGCTCCGAGGCACCACCCTGGTCTTCAGCCTCCTCCGCACTTGGCGTCGAGGTCACCGCGATGTTCACCACCGCCGGGTTCACTCGCGCCGCCAGCGTCTCCATTGCCTGGTCCAGCGAAGTCAACGCAGACACGCTTCCGTCGTCCAGCGGCGCCGCCGTTATTGCTGATGCATGCACATTGTTGTGGTTCACGAACGCCACGGCGCCCATCGCTACAGCCGCCGAGAGTGCAGCAGGCGCAGCATACCGGCTCACGCCTTTAACTAAAGCTTTAGTTGATGCAGACATGCGAAGTCCCTCCTCAGGGCCTTGGTTGCTTACAGTTGAACGATGAGCCAACCGTCCCCATAAGGAACAGCGGCATACACGGGTTGCGAAACTTCGTATTCGGTCATCACCACGTGGTGTGTTGGCACGCCGAACGTGTGCGCAGCAGGAACGGTCATCCACTGTGCGGATTCGGCAGCGGCACGCACCCGAAGCGAGCGAACCCGAACCTTCTTCCGCGCCCCGGACAGCGGAGCCACACGGCGCGAGCCACTCCCCTCCAGCACCGCCTTCGCCAGCACAGGCCGCACATCCGTCGTCGCCGTCCGCGTCAGGATGGCCTCGTCAGTCCGAGACGCAACTGGCCCCGCAATCGGCGCAATCCGCGCAGCCATCTCCGGCATCCCGTCAAAGCGCACCAGTTCCGGACTGCGCAGCATGGCACCAACACCAGCCACGGTGGCGATGGAAAGTGCCCCGACGGCCAGCATTCCCCGACCTGCACCAGCCGCACGCTCCGGCCCGGCAAGGATGCGCCGCACACGCCCCACCAGCTCAGACTCCCGTGCCCTTGTCCCCAGCGCGCTCAGCGCCAACGCCACGCCCTTGCGCAGCAGCGAATCCTCGGCCAGCTTCACCAGGCACGCCGCATACGCCTTGCGCGCCTGCGTCGCCTCCAGCACGCCATCATCACAGGCCAGCTCACGCTCCCGGCACAGCCGCCGATCCAGCCAGAACAGGGCCGGATTCAACGGCAGCAACACCAGGCTCACCTGCTGCAGCAGGTTCAGCCAGTCGTCATAGCGCCGCAGGTGCTCCATCTCATGCAGCACCACATGCTCCAGCTCCGCCGGCGACAGGCTCTCCATTAACCCCGTCGGCAACAACACCCGGGGTCGCCAAAGCCCCGTCACACACGGCCGATCCACCTCGGCCGACACACACATCTGTGCCAGCCGCCCGCTACGCAGCAAGGCATTTACCGGCGCGCTGGCCTCGACCGGCGTCGCTCTGCCGGTGAGTCTCCACAACCGAAAGGCACCGGCTCCGAGTCGTACCGCGCGGGCAAACGAAAACACCGCCCAAAGCGCGAGCAGCGCAAAGCTCCAGTTCTCCGCTACATGCAGCTCCGCACCCCCGCCCCCTGCCCGGTGTGGGGCAAACGCGGCCAGCACCGGCAGCAGAAGCACCAGCACCAGCACCGCACTCCACAAGGAGGCACGGGAGGCCGGCGACACCGAACGTAGGAGCCGCAGCGCTATCGCAATGCCCGCCGTGAGCAACAGCCCCTGCCAGATCGAAGCAATCAGGACGCCCGCCGCAAGCGGCGAAACGGAATGGGCAGCCTGCAAAAGTGCATGCATCCGTTTACGCCTCCTCTCCCGCTTCAGATACGGGGAGGTCTTCCGTTTTGTCCGCCGGAGCCTCCGCAATCGCCTGCTTCAACCGCTCCAGTTCCTCCGGCGTCACATCCCCATCGCCCAGCAACGACAGCAGCAGCCGCTCGCGCGAGTTCCCAAAAAACCGCTGCAGCATATGCCGCACCTCGCTCCGGCGCGCCTCATGTTCTGCCACACACGGGCTATACAGAAACGCCCGCCCTTCCTGCCGGTGCGTAACGTAGCCCTTCGTCTCCAGAATCCGCACCGTCGTCAGCACGGTCGTGTACGCCAGCGGCGCCTCATCCGGCAGAGCCTGCACCAGGTCCGCCACAGCAGACTCGCCGCGCGCCCAAAGCAGGCGCATCAGCCTCAGCTCGGCTTCGGTCAACGTGATGGATCGTTTCGGTGGCATAACCTTCTTCAGAACAGACGAACAACTATGGGATTAGTTAGCACAAAGCAAAATCCTCAGCCGCAGCACCCAATCGCCCGCCTCATCTCTCGCCAGCTCCACCCCCACCTCCTTTCTTGTCATTCCGCAGCGCAGCGGAGGAATCTGCTTTCGCTTTCATTTCCTACCTCCGCTTTTGCCCTGTTGCCTATCATTCCCCGAACAGGCAATCTGCTTCTGCCCCCTTCGTTGTCATTCCGCAGCGCAGCGGAGGAATCTGCTTCCATACCCGGAACACTCTTAGGCCATCCGGTCCACCAACAACCAACAACCAACAAGGCTCCCATGCACCCCTTCGACCTATCCGGAAAATGCGCAGTCGTCATCGGCGGCACCTCAGGAATCGGCAAAGCACTCGCCCTCGGTCTGGCCCAGGCCGGCGCAGACGTGATTGCCACCTCCCGCTCCGCCGAAGGCACGGCCGCGATGACACGCGAGATCGAAGCTCTGGGCCGCCGCTCGCTGGACCTCACCTCCGACGTCACCTCTCGGAGCTCCCTGCAGGCCCTGCACGACGCTATGACCACCGTGTTCCCGGCCGTCGACATCCTCGTCAACTGTGCCGGCGTCACCAGGCGTATCCCCGCGCTCGACTGGACCGATGAGTCCTGGAACGCGATCTTCGACGTTAACGTGAACGGCACACTGCGCGCCTGCCAGATCTTTGGCCGGGGCATGATCGCTCGGCAAAGCGGCCGGATCATCAACATCGCCTCGCTGTCGACCTTTCTCGCCTTCCACGAGGTGGCCGCCTACGGCGCCAGCAAGGCGGCCGTGGGCGCACTGACCAAATCCCTCGCGGTCGAGTGGGCCCCCCACAACGTCTTCGTCAATGCCATCGCCCCCGGCGTCTTCCCCACCGCCCTCAACAGTGCCCTGCTCGACTCACCCCGGGGTCAGGAGCTCCAGCTCCGCACCCCGATGCACCGCTTCGGCCGCCCCGAAGAACTCGTCTCCGCCGCCCTCTACCTCGCCTCGGACACCAGCTCCTTCACCACAGGCCAGATCCTCGCCGTAGACGGTGGCTTCCTCGCCAGCGCCGTAAACCAGTGACGCGGCAATTAAATCCGCTTTCTCCAGTCGTGACCCGACGGGATCGGATCCTCAGCTTCGCCCTCCAGCAGCAACCCGCCTCTCCCGCTCTGCCTCCCCCG
>CAZZXY010000186.1:0-4678 GCA_964658105.1 Verrucomicrobia bacterium Tous-C9LFEB
CATCCCGCAGGGATCTCCTTTCCCCACCCTCACAAATCAGGATCCGGCAGCAACCGCGGCCCATCACGATGACTCAGAAAAGCCTCCAGAATCAACGTAGCCGCCACCTGGTCGATCAATTCCTTCCGCCGCATACGGTCGCCACCCCCCTGCCGCGACCCGCCCGCATCCAGCAGCGCATGCGCCTCCCGCGTGGTGAGCCGCTCATCGAGCAGGTGGTGTTCGAGTCCGGGATGCTCCGCAAACAGCGCCTCCGCAAAAGCGACTGTCTTCACCGATTGCGGACTGGAAGCGCCGTCCGCATGCAGAGGGTTCCCCACCACCAGCGTCGTCACCTCATGCTTGCGAATGAAGCGGCCGATCGACTTCAGGTCGGCCCGAAGACTTGTACGGTGCAGGGTAAAGAGAGGAAGCGCGAGAATGTTCAGCGGGTCGGTAATCGCCAAACCGATGCGCTGATCGCCCACATCCAGGGCGAGCGTGCGGCCGGTGTGCATGAACGCAGTTTATCCGTGCAGGAATCGCTTTCGTGCACACTTTTCGACGCCCATCTCGGTCCATTGAACCGCCGGCGGCACAGCGGCGCCTCCCTCTTTCCTTAAGATGAAACCTGAACCTGTATGCCCAGACGGAAACCCAGCCGCAAACGTCCCAGCCCCCTTCGTAAGGTCTTTTTGGCCCTGTTTCTTTGCTTTTTCGCCGTGGCCGCGCTCATCGCATGGTGGCTTCTCTTCCCCTACGGCCCCTCCTCCGAGACCTTCGTCGACATTCCCCCGCACACCGGAACCCTCGGCATAGCCAAAGCCCTCGAACACGGCGGAATCCTACGAAATCATTGGGCTTTTGCCTCTTTACGAGAGCTGGAAGGCGGCACCCTCAAAGCCGGAGAATACCGCTTCGATCACCCGGAATCGATGCTGAACATCTACGAAAAACTGCGTCGGGGCGACGTCTACACAGTCGCCGTCGTCATCCCCGAAGGCTTCAATCTCTTCGACATAGCCGCAGCCGTCGAATCCGCAAAACTGGCCACTTCCGAGGCATTTCTGGCCGCCGCAGCGGCCAACGTACAGCTCGTCCACAGGTGGGATCCCGGGGCAATTTCGGTGGAAGGCTACCTCTTTCCAGACACCTACCGCTTCAGCCGCCACACCACACCGCCCATGATGCTGGCGGCCATGACACACCGGTTTGAACAGGCGTCTCTACGGCTGGGCCTGGCTGGGCCGGAGGTACGTCGCACCGTCATCATGGCTTCGTTGGTAGAGCGTGAAGTCCATTTGGATGCGGAAAGGCCTGTTGTTGCGGGGGTTTTCGAGAATCGGCTGCGGGCTGGCATGCCGCTGCAAACCGACCCCGCGGTGGTGTATGCGTCCATCCTGCGCGGGACCTGGACGGGGGTCATTCACCAGAGCGAACTGCACTCCGACTCCGCTTACAACACGTATACCCACGTGGGATTGCCACCGGGACCCATCTGCAACCCCGGCCTGGCGGCGCTGCGTGCCGCCCTCCACCCTGCCCCTACGGAGTACATGTACTTCGTAGCCAATGCAGACGGGTCAACCCACTTCGCGCGCGATCTGCGAGAACACAGCGCAAATGTGCTGGCGTACCGTGCCGGTCAGCGATCGAAGCCGTAGCGATCCGGGCTCCCGCAGGTGACGCGGATTAGGTCAGCTTGGGGCTGAGGGAAAGTTGGCCCAAGCGGTTGTGGTTGCAGCGAGGGCGGAAATTGTGCAACAGGTTCAAGTTACGCTGCAAGCGAACATTAGGCGAAGATTCTCACCTAGACCTTCGCACTTTGAGTGTAAGTTCCAGCAAAATCAATACTTTTTCCTAGCCACCCGCTGTGGAAAACTATTCATTGACTCAGAGGTTTCCGGCTCGGTATAAACGCATCAGTCGAGGCCAAGTGTTGCAATGAAAGGGTTTATGACACTTCCTGGGGATGGGACGGAACGTTTGGGGCAGACGCCTGAGACTTTCGCTTTTTCAACAGAATGGGTCCTTTTCACGATTTGGCGAACAATCTCTCCCGCAGGGGTGAAGAGGAGACGTCGAGCGTTGTCGATGTAGCCGCTGGTTACGCGACGCGCCGGCAAATGGGTCCCAGGAGCAGGAATGAGGCAGATGAAGGTGCAGTTGAAGGTGTGTGAGGGGTGTGGAACGTTGTGGGTTCGATCGATGGTTTGCGGGGTGTACTGCAAGCGGTGCGCCTTGCTGCTTTCGGATTTTCCGAGGCCACTGAGCCGGAAACGGCGAGGGAGGCCAGCGAGGACACTGCGTGAAATGGCAGGAACTGGCAAAGCGGTTCAAAGCGCACGATAAGACGATTTCAGGCTGAAACGTAGAGCAGAGCAGTTTTCACGTGGAGAGCGAAATGGCAGAGCAGAGCAAGTTTGTTGTATTGACGGGGCGTAAGCCGGTGGCGGGCATTGTAGCAAAGATCCAGGCGGCCGGTGAGGTACGGGAAGCAACGACGGGACGGGTTGTTCCCAGGGTGTGGGCTGTTGCGGCGCCCCAGCCTGTGCGCAAAGAGAGCGCAAAAACTCGCGAGATTGCGGCGAAGGCAGAAGGCCACCGGGAAGAGTGGACGCCAGGCGAGGAGCTGGGTTTCTACCGCAAATATACGGAGCGTTTGCTGAGCCGGTATGTGCAGATGACGATGGAGGCCGGACGTGTGTCGTCCATGATGGGGCGCGAGGTGCTGGGCGGGAAAGCGAGCAGCTACCGCGTTCATGGGTTCGATGATGCCGTGATTTTCAGGCTGGATGTCGAGAAATGCCTGCGTCAACTGGAGGAGAGCGAGCGTGAGGTCGTTCGGCGCATTGCGATCCATGAGTACACGCACCAGGAGGCGGCGGACTTGATGGGATTGAGCCTGCGCACCGTGGGGACTCGTTATGTAAAGGCGATGGATCGTCTTACGGAGATCCTGCTGCGGACCCGATTGCTGGAGCCGTTAAAAGGCTGTCAAGTGGGCAAGAGGTAAGTGAGACGCGTAAATGTAAGCAAACATGCGAGTTGCAAGTAGGCTGCAAGCTGCGTGTTAATTCCGGTCGAGTTGATACTCTGAATAGGCAGGCAAGGAGCGGAGAGGCCCCGGACGGGGTTTCTCCGCTTCTGTGTTTTCGGAGGGGAAATGGCAGGCGGCATCAAGCGTGCGAAGAAGGCTGAGGAGGATGCTCCGACTGGAGTGAGTTCCGCAGCGAGATTACCGGCAAAGCCGACGCGGCCGGGACAGTGCAGAGCGTATATGCGCCAGGCACTGACACAGGAGTTTGAGGGGATCGTGAAGGGTTTTGTGGAAGGGGCGAAGTCAGGGAGCTGCCAGCATGTGAAGCTCGCGACGGAGTTGCTGGAGCCACGACCGAGGGTGAAGCAGGAGAAGACGGGCCGGCGCACGATCCTGCGGTGGGTGGACGAGATGGAGCGCGGAGTCTAGGGGGTTGGGGGGTCTTCCGGAGGGCTGGCCGGCAAGAGCAGATGCAGATCTTCTTCGGGAATGACCACCAAGGATCAGGCGGCATGTCCGCGGAGATCGAGTAGAGCTGATGCGTGGACGGGTCAGGTTGTGAAGACTTCAGGGTCTGAGGAGCATCTGTAAGCAGACGCCACAACATCGCAGCCGATTGTGCCTGGTGCTCAAGACGACTTATTGGAATGAATATACTTAGAAGCTGCTCATGTTGAAACGGCGGTTGCTGGCATTTGTAGGGATTGCGGGACTGACCGGGTTGACGGGCTGCTTCAGCAGTGTGCGACGTGTGCCCAAGGTGCAGATGCAGGCGCCGGGAACCTACAGAACAGCTACGGTAGACAAGCTCGAGAGCACGATTGGCGAGCGGGATGCCGCGATCAAGACGCTGAACGCGTCGGTGCTGATTACGGCGAGCACTGGCGGGGCCGATACGGGCAAGGTGAAGACGTATACGTCGTTCAGAGGCTACCTGTTTGTACGCAAGCCCGCTGATCTGCGAGTGATCCTGCAGCTGCCAATCATTGGGTCACTTGCGATGGACATGGTGAGCGACGGCAAGACGTTCACGCTGGTGATTCCGCCGAAGAGCAAGGCCGTGCAGGGAACAAATGAGGTGACAAGGCCGTCGGCGAACGGGTTAGAGAATCTGAGGCCATCGGTGTTTCTTGATTCTCTGCTTGTGCCCGGTATCCGCGCGGATGAGTACGTGACGTTGACAGAGTCCACGCGGATGGTCGAACCAGCGAAGGGTCGTAAGGGTGCTGTGGAAGAACCTGATTACGATCTTGAGGTGATGAAGGTGCTGAGTGGGAACATGCTGCGCCGGGAACGGGTAGTGCACTTCAGCCGTGTGGACCTGATGCCGTTCGAACAGGACGTTTATGACGCGGAAGGGCGCGTGGTGACCCAGGCTACTTATGAGAACTACCAGCCTGCCGATCCAGAGCCATTTCCGCGACGCATCACGATTCGGCGGCCGCTGGATGAGTATGAGTTGAAGATTGACGTGACGAAGCTGACGCTGAATCAGACATTCGAGAGCGATCAGTTTGAGCTGAAGATTCCGGCGGGGATCAAAGTGCAGCACATGCCTTAGGTTGTGGCGGGGCATAAACGGCGGGGCTGAGAGACAGCAGATTCCTTCGCTTCGCTACGGAATGACAAACGGTTGCTTGGCCGTTGGCGGGTTACGGT
>CAZZXY010000187.1:0-4600 GCA_964658105.1 Verrucomicrobia bacterium Tous-C9LFEB
GTCCACGCACGATGCAACAGCTGGACGATCTGCTCGCCGGTGCCGAAGTTGCGCTGAGCGACGAAATCCTAGATAGGATCGACGAGGTCGTTGCGCCGGGGACCGACGCTGGGCCGATGGGCGCACTCTACACTCCGCCCGCAGTGACTCACGCGAGCTTACGGCGTCGTCCAGATCGGGTTGCAGTTTGATCGAAGTGCCGGAGAGGTCCTTGATTTATGCAAAACCGCCAACCTCGTTTCGAGCACAATCCAATGTGGGAACGCGCATTGGCCTGTTGTTAACGATTGAACCGACCTTGGGGATCGTCATCAGGAGGTGATTGGCACGTCTGTAGTAAAAGGCTATGGATGGACGTATATCGAGCAAGGTAATCTGACACCGCTATCCGAGTTGCCTCAGTCCGATTGGAGCGTTCAGATGAGTTGGAACCGATCCATACCTCGCGCCACGGTAATCCCAGTACTCGCTTATCTCAATGCGAATGAGGCAGCGGCGTGGCTGTGTAAGGCCTTTGACTTTACAGTCCGGCTAAGAGTCGATACCCATCGCGTGCAGCTGAACGTGGGAGAGGGCGCGGTTATCGTAAGAGAGCTTCGCACGCATGAGATCGGCTGTCCAGTCAGCCTTGGCCACTCGATCACCGTCCGCATAGAAGACGCAGATGCACACTGTAGTCGCGCTAGAGAGCACGGCGCACGAATTACTCAGGAACCATTTACCCATCCCTACGGAGAGCGGCAATACGTTGTCGAGGATCTTGCAGGGCATTCCTGGACCTTTTCTCAGTCAGTAGCTGACATGCTCCCTGAGAACTGGGGTGGAACCTCAGAACAGCTCCAATGAAGCGGACCTTCGAGGTTGCAGCGGCCATACACCGGTCTCTTCGCAGGGCTGCGATTTAGAGGAGCGCAAAACCGTCAAATCCGGGTATCGGCGGAGCGTGCCCTCCACCGCAGGCCTCATGATGATCGAATTCTCATTCTTCAAATCCGGTTTTATTACGGGCAAGTCTGGAAGTGACCTGCCCCCTTTTTCTCACCCACGGATTAAGCCCTTTACGCTAGTCCAAACTGAGGATACGTCAAGCTGTCGTAACTGGAACCTGAGACCGCCAGTGTAGCGAAGAGGCAGTGACCGAGTCCGCTGCCTCTTCTTGCTACATCCACTGGCATGTCAGACTGCATCTCCTTCTTTGAAGGATTGACGAAGGACGTTTCACTCCACCTCATCGAGGTGAAGGCATACCAGCACGGTATCGTTGCCCTCCATCATGAGATCAAGCGTTGGGGAAGAAACAAGCAAGGTATCTCGCCTTACCAGTCGTCCGCTAATGTCGTTCGTTGGCGGACATGTAAGGAACTTCACCCGGAAAACAAGGTCTTAATTGTTAACGAGAAGCTGGCTGCCGAAGTGATCCGCTAGGCTTCTCACCTGGCGATATCAGGCCAGTACACCTTTCCAGATCTAATTGTGTTCGAAATGCGCGTTGGCGATTTAGTGCGAATTCAGCATTCATTTTTGACGGCAAAGGCGTTGATCGATCATTGCCTGACCGCTTTCAACTCAGGCAGTCTGCATGCCGGGCCGGTCGGATTTAAGAATCCGTAGCACGGAGAGAATGGTGCTCCAACTGCGCGTTGTGGCCCGCGCGCCAAAGAGCAAGTCAATCTGACCGAGATAGCCGATTGTTTTCATCTGGCGGCGGTACACTCCATAAACGAGACGACCCTTCGATCCGATGATTCGCACAAGCCACTCCTCATCTTCGGGAAGAACAAGGGGAAGAGAAACACTACGGCGTTCATCCTCGGAGAGGATGCTCACGAATTGAACAGTATCGGCGCGCGGTGGCTCCGATCCAAACGGATTCTCCATCTCAAGTCGAATTAGATCACTGCCTTCGCAGAGAGCGATCGTTGCTTCAAACGGCAACCTTTGGCGCAGCACGGAAAGGAGCTTGGCGCGCGACCCGGGGTTGCGAATGACTAGCGTACCCGCGGCCCCCACGTTTACGGCATTGAATACCCCCAGGTCTTTGGCAAGCGCGCTTGGACGAAAAGTTCTTTGTCCTCCAACGTTGACTCCGCGGACGAAAACGACCAAGGCCATGCTTCCATTGTTGCAGCAGCTAGCTATCGAGTGGAAGTGAAAGTGCTGAAACGGACAACCTCAACCTATTCCTATTGGGGCGGCATTCAGGCTGGGAATGGCGACTGGACTTGCTACAGTTTGAGTATGTAGAACCGGCTGGTTTGGAGGTGCCTTATCTCTGCATTCAACGTGGCCTCACAATCACGCAGTAACCGAAAGCAATTGTTGCGCTCCGTGGCGATTTACTATCTCATCGCTTGCGGGTGGGCATGGCTGGCGTGGTCTCCTGTCGTCCTGGGAGCTGTGGGGCTCAAACTGGTCCCCATCACCGCATCATTGCCTGTCTTTTCGTGTATTGCGACCCTCGGCCCCTTCCTCGGCGGTTTCATTGCATACCGAATTGAGTACGGAAACTGGCGAGCTGTGCGCTTGCTTCCCGTCAGTCGTTTGCGAAGCGTTTGGCTTCTACTTGGCCCACTGCTCATTCTGCTGTCCATGTTCGTGATCTTTCCTGCACTGAATTCACGTGGTGGGCCGCGTAGCTGGCATTGGAACGCATCAGCGCTTTCGGGCATCTGGGTGCCGATGTTCAACTACAACCTTCTCGGTGGCCCGCTCTTTGAAGAGTTCGGCTGGCGGGGCTTCCTCCAGGCCCGTCTACAACTTGAGATCGCACCTTGGCTTGCAGCCATCTGTGTCGGGTTCATGTGGGCAGCGTGGCATCTTCCCCTCTTTCTCGTATCCTGGAGCAGTGCGGCGCCCTTTAATTACGCGTTCATCGTAGTTTGCCTCTCAATTGTGTTTGCGTATCCGTTCAACTCTTCAGGGGGCTCTGTTCTGGTCGCAATCCTGATGCATTTTGCATTCAACGCCTCATCCCAGTTTATTGGATCATTCTTGGGCTCGACCCCTACTCGCGAGCATCCTTCGGGAGAAGTGCTGGTTGGCCTCTCGTTCTTGCTCATTGCAGTCATAGCTCTTGCAATGACGCGCGGAGGTCTTGGACGATTGGCTCAAAGTAGGCGTCGGGTCCCGGAGGCGTGAGGATAAGTCCTAGATGTTGGCCGGTTTAGCAATTTCGATCTCAATTGGTGATATCAGGGAGATAACCGGCCAATGCACGTTTCCACTCCGGTTTGTGACCGCAAATTCGGTCAGATGTTGATCAGTGTCGAAAGACGCGCGCTTCTAAGGGAGATCGGGTCAGGACAACGTGATTCTTGGAAACAGCTTTGTCCCCTCGTACTGCAGGCCGCTCCGAAAGATTCCATATATGGCGTGCAACAACTTCCTCGCAACCGCAATGAGCGCCTGTAGACGGGCTTTCTTTCGAGACAGGAGGCTGTCGAAAAAGGCTTTTACGTGGGGATCGCAACGAGACGCGACCAGCGCCGGCATGTAAAGCGCTCTTCTCAGGTGACGATTTCCAGCGCGGCTGATGCGAGACGCCTTCCTCACTGAGCTTCCTGATATTTCATGTGCAGGATCGAGGCCGCTATGTGCGACCCGTTCTCGCACCGTAAGGTCTGACGGCAGTGTATAGTTCAGCGAGCAATTGCATTGCGCTCACCTGCGCGATGCCCGGAATGCTTACCAACAGCTCAAATCGCTTGCAGAGCAAATCGTCCTGTCGAACGAGTGTCATTGCTTCGCGCCGAAGTTTGTGGATACGAAGCTCTAGGGATGCCACGGAGCGCTTCAAATCTTGAACAACGCAACTAGGTGTGGAAGTGGAGCCGTGTGCCGCGTGAAGACGGTTCTGATTCTGAGCGCTCTGCACAGACAGACTCTCGACGTGGCGGACAATTGAGCGCAGTTGCATTGAACCGGGACTCGGGGCGACCCAAGCGGCGAACGGCATCCGCCGAGCGTATTCCACTAACACCTCGGCGTCTGCCGCATCGGTTTTCGATCGTCGAATGGTTTGAGCAAAACGATTGGCAACCTTGGGATTTAATACTGCGACTTCGATCCCTTCCGCTGCATCAAGTGCGAACGCAAGATCCAGAGAGTAAATTCCCGTCGCCTCCAACGACACTCGAACCTGCGACTTGGCTTTCCGTAGCCAAACGATGAGAGCCTTGTAAGCAATTGGATTGTTGGGGAATCTCCTTTGCTCGACTTGCTGATGCGCACGCTGAATCGCCACGGTTAGACTCTTGGCACTGACATCAATGCCACGGTACGTTGTTTCCTGTATAGATCGCTTGCTCATGAACGGCCTCCGGCGCTAAGACTCGGCCTCGGCTCCCGTCCCTGTCCGCAGTAACGGACTCGCTCTTGTCGCCGACCTTGAACATGCAGGCTTTATGCCTCCGATTCTCCACGGCATAACAAGAGAGGGACGGTGGCCGTTCTCTGCGACAGGCTCAGGATCGCTCCCGGCCTCAGGTGGGTACGGCCTTTCCGCCGAAGCGCAACTTCATCGTTACGCCCTGATTCGCAACATACAAGGTGGTCTATTCGTACCGCAACGCCTCGATCGGATCCAGATTCGCGGCCTTCA
>CAZZXY010000188.1:0-4305 GCA_964658105.1 Verrucomicrobia bacterium Tous-C9LFEB
CCAAATCTAACGCCGCCGTTTCCCCTTCACCCTCTCCACCTCAGGCTCCGGGTGCGCGAACTGCGGCGGGGGCGTGTTCGGCGGCCAAATGCGTCGGCAAAGATTTCCCTCCAGCCGGAAGGTGTCCCCCACCGTCTTCGCGGGTTTGATCAGTCCAGTCTGCGCATCCGGCACGGGCAGGGGTGTGCCCGCCGGCAGCAGCTTCACCGTGAAGCTCGGCAGTGCCTCGGCAAAATGCGCGTCCTTGTTGTAAGGATCCTTCCTGGACCCGATCTGCACCGGCAGGTACCCCGCGATATTTCGCTCCCGAAAGGCCGTCTCGTACCGGTGCTTTCTCACATTCCAGATAAACACCCGGATTTGATTGAAGTCGTACGGCAGCCCGGCTTTAAAGGGCGAAAGCACGGTCACATACTCCGGGATGCGCGTCACCGGCTGCCCATTGCTCACAATGTTCGACTCCGGGTCATCTACATTGGCCAGCACATAGGCCCCCACAATGCGCTGCCCTTCGGAGTACCGTGCCAGCGTGTCCGGCTCCGTGACATCGATCATGCGGCCATAGATCCATCCGGTCTCGCCGCCCTTGGTCCGCACCAGGTACCAGTCCTCCATGACCGGCCCCGTCGGTGCTGGAGGAGCCTCCTCCGCAGCGGGGTCCACCTTTTTCGCCGCCGACCCGCTGTCCCGCACCGGCAGCTTCGCCGCGCTTGGCTTGGCCAGCGACGCCGGCGTCACCCCGGGCGGCAGCGCCTTGGCCACACTGGCCCGCGAGATCAGGCTCAGCGGCTCGTTCTCGGCCAACCGGAAGAAGTGCATCGTGTCCCGGCCCGGCGCCAGGTGGAGGTAAACCTCGTCCCGCGTCACGGCCTGCGAGATCACCGGATCCTTCTCATGCTCCGCCTTCAGGCCATCGAACTGGTCGGCAATCCCCTGATCCGCCGTCAGCTTCTCTTCAATCCAGCCCATGGCGCCATTGGGGGCACGCACCTGCAAAAACCGCCGTTGGTGCCCCAGCACAGTCAGCTTGTCCCCGTTCTGTACCTCACCCGTACGGTTGGAAACCGCCGCCACGCGATCGCGCAGATAGGCCTGCTTGGCGGTCACATAGACCTTCTGCGGCACCACAACCTTCTTGATATTGCCGCACCCACTCAGGGACAGCCCACCCAACAGCAGCGCGCAGCCTACCCCGCCCGCACGCATCGCGCCACCCACGCGGGCGCACCTGAACCACCAATCGTCCATGACGTGAAATCTTGCCTTTCAACCGCCGCCAACGGCCCAACCTCTATCCCGCAGCGCGGACGACGAAGCCGCCACCCCTAGTGTGACATGGCCACCAGCACCGGATATTGTGTCGCCGTCGACGTCCCTGTCGATTTCACCGGCGTCAGCACGCCCGTCGTCGCAACGGAGTACAGCTGCACCCCCGCGTTGGCGTCATAGCCCACCGCCACCAGGTAGCCATCGGTGTTATCCACGCCCAGCGCGGCCACGCTTGCCGGCGCCGCGAAGGGAGATCCGGACAGCACCGTCAACGCGGTCGTGGTGCCGGTCGCAAAACCTGTGATCTTGCCCAGCCCCACATCGGCCGTATAGACAAACGTCGCGGCGGAGTCCACCACGACGCTCCGCGGAATGCTTCCAGCGGGGTAGGTGTAGGTTCCCCGGTTCGTGTTCCCTGACGAGGCAAGGCCCACCACGGTCATCGTGCTCGTCTGCGCCAGGTACAGGTTGTCCGCGCTATCGATCACCGAGGAAAAGTCCCCGCTGTTCGTGCCCGCCGTGATCTGGCTGAAGGCGCCGTTGTTTGTGATGCCTTCAGAGCTGCTGTACCCGAAAACGGCATCGCCCGAGGTCCCTAGCGAAGCCACGACATAGTCCTTTTCCGGCGACACCGTGACCGAGCACAAGGGCAACACGGGCTTGCTTGCCGATAAGGTGCACGGGAGCGAGGGCGGCAGCGTCAAAACGCCGCTCGAGGTCAGCGTGTCTGGCGAGGTCTTCACCGTGTACTGCGTCATGGTCAGCCCGATGCTGCCGGTGCTCTGCACGGTATAGAGGTAATTGCCGTCCGGGGAGATCGCCATGGCACCGACCAGGTCCGTCGCCAGCGCTCCCCCGCTGTTTGCCGAACTCAGGGTGCCATCCGTGCCAATCGCGTATTCATAAATGCCCGGGTTGGCAATTCCCGGCACGGAAGCGACATACAGACGGGTGTTCGCCGGGTTCACAACCATCGCGATCGGCACAAACGGCAACGTCACCGCGTTGATGGTCGTCAGGGCCCCTTTCGCGATGTTGTACCCGGTGATTACCGAGCTCCCCGCCGTCGTGGTGTACGACACATAGGCGAAATCGCCCGCCGTCGTATCGCCACCGCCGCCCGAGCCCCCGGAGGCAGGACACGCCGGCTTGTTCTCGCATTGGAAGAAGTTGCCGCACGCCAGCAGCGGCAGCAGCGTCGCTCCCAGCACCAGCACCTTCGCCGCCTGGCGAACGCCCTTCTCCTGCGCTGTCGTAAAGTTCTTTCCCCACTCCGAACGCAGTGCCGCCATCCCCGTGCCACTCCCTTGCTCTACGATTCTCTCCCCTTAGGACGAACGGCCCCCCAATCTGTTTCACCAACCACCGCAAAGCGCCACCCCAGCCAACACTGCTTCAACCACCGCCAACCGCTTCACCGCCATCTGCCTCATTGCCGACGCCCCACCGCCGACCGCTTCACCCGCTGACCGCCAAACGCTTCACCGCCAACCCCCGAAAGCCGTATCATCAACTCTCGTATGCCAAGCTTTGCCGACAGCATCTTCCTGTTCGTGCTGGCCCTTCTGCTTTTCGGGCCCAAGAAGCTGCCCGTGCTGGCTCGTGAGCTCGGCAAGTGGATGGGCGAGTTTCGCCGTGCTTCCAACGAATTCAAAATGCAGATGGACGAGGAACTCCGCGCCTCCGAACAGGCCGATCGCCAGAAGCAGATTGCCGCCATGGAAGCCGCCGCGCCTATCCCGCCACCCCTGAACGACCCCGCGGAACCCGAACACCCCCATCTGCGCAACAGGACCATCGAGCCGGAGTTGTCCACCGCGACCCTCGAGACAGACGTTGTCCCCCCGGATCGTCATCCTGAGCGGAGCGCGGAGCGCGAAGTCGAAGGACCTCTGTATTCTGCCGGGATCGCCACCGATGCCCAGGCCTCACCCACGACGGTGTCCGAGACACCTAGACAAACCCCGGCAACAGCCGACTCCACCCGCCCCATCCCCATCGCAACCTCAGGCAGCCTCAAGATGATGCCCCCGGCCACAGGCCTACCTACCCCCCGCAATACCCGTCCCAACGCCATCCCCGAAGCTCCCGCCAACGGCACCCACGCGGCCTCCGAGTCAGAAAGCATCGCTCATGGCGACTAGTCCGAGCAGTTCAACAGACCAGCTCATCGACCGCGCCCGCTCCTCCGTACAGGAACGCGCCGACCTCCCCGGCATGAGCCTCATGGAGCACCTCGAAGAGCTCCGTACACGGCTCTTCTGGTGCGTCGGCTTCCTCGCCCTTGGCTTTGCGGTCGCCTACGCCTTCCACGTACGGCTTTACAACTACGTCCAGAAGCCCGTCACCGACCTCGGCCTCCAGCTCAACTTCACGCACCCCACCGACGGCCTCAATCTCTACCTCAAGACCGCCTTCGTCGGCGGCGCGATCCTTGCCTCGCCGTTCATCCTGTACCAGGTCTGGCTCTTCATCTCGCCTGGCTTGTACGCCAATGAGAAAAAATACATCTGGCCATTCATGGGAGCGACCATCGGGTTGTTCCTTTCCGGTGCGTGGTTCGGATACCGCTATGTTCTTCCGAAGGCCATCGAGGTTCTCGTCCTTCAGTTTGGACACGCCTTTCATCCCATCCTCACCATTGAGGACTACACCGGTTTCTTCCTTGCAGTCATTCTCGGCTTGGGGGTCTCGTTTGAACTGCCGATCCTCATCTTCTTTCTCGCCCTTTTCGGCATTGTCGATGCCAGGTTTCTGCTCAAACACTCCCGGTATGCCATTCTGGCGATCTTCCTTGTAGCTGCAGTCATCTGCCCCACCCCGGATCCCATCGGCATGTGCCTCTTCGCCACCCCCATGCTCGGGCTCTACTTCCTCGGCGTAGGCGTCGCCTTCTTCGTCCACCCCGACCGCCGTAACCGCAAGCTCAAGGCAGCCGCCTAATGGCCAACCGCCCCCCTATCTCCACCCCTCTCCCCGCCCAAGCCGACGCAGACGCTCACGCCCCCGCCCCCGCCTCGGCCCCCACCCCCAAAG
>CAZZXY010000189.1:0-4247 GCA_964658105.1 Verrucomicrobia bacterium Tous-C9LFEB
CTTCCGCCCGCGCACCGAGGGCGGCGGCGACCGTCCGTTCCGTCCCCGCGAGGGTGGATCGGGTGATCGTCGCGGCCCCGGAGGTCCTCCTGCTGCTCGCTTCGGCGGTGGTGGTGAAGGTCGTCCCTTCCGTCCTCGCACAGGGGATGGCGGAGCCCCGGGTGCAAGCCGCGGCCGGCCGTCGTTTGGTGGATCCGGGGGTGGACGTCCACCCCGCGGTGACCGTCCCCCCGGCCGTCCGGGAGCAGGCGGCGGCGGCTTTCGACCGCCGGCCAAACGATCCGGCACCAAGCCTCCGGGCGGTCCTGATCGCCCGGCGCGCAAGCCCCGTCCGGAGGATGAAGCATGAGTTCCGCCACCCCGGCGCGCACACGCCCTGTGGTTGCCATTGACGGCCCCGCCGGCGCAGGCAAGAGCACGGTTGCCGCGCATCTTGCCCGCAAATTCGGCTTTTTGAACCTCGAAACCGGGGCAATGTACCGCGCGCTGGCCCTGAAAGCGATCGAGAACGATGTCGACTTCGACAGCGAAAGCGAGCTGATCGAGCTAAGCTCCAGGACCCGCATCGCGCTGGAGCCGCAGCTGGACGGCAATCGTGTGCTGCTCGACGGCGTCGTGGTCTCCCGGCGTTTACGAGAGCCCGATGTCACCGCGGCTGCCTCCCGCGTGTCAGTCCATCCGCAGGTCCGCCGCTGGATGGTCGAGCAGCAGCGCGCTCTCGGCAGCAAAGGCGGGGTCGTCATGGAAGGGCGCGATATCGGCACGGTCGTCTTCCCGGATGCCGAGGTGAAAATTTTCCTCGATGCCGCACCCGAGGTACGTGGCAGCCGCCGCTATCGTCAGGGGGAGCCGGCGGTCGTGGCCGAATCCGAGTCGGCCGTCATCCAGGAACTGAAAGAGCGCGACGCCCGCGATCGCAATCGCGCGGAGTCGCCGCTTCGCCCCGCACCGGATGCCCATATTCTCGACACCACACAGATGTCTCTGGACCAGGTTTTGCATCAGGTGGAGGGTTTGGTCGAGGCGGTCGCGAGTTCCTCGCCGCTGCAACACCCCTGATTCTTGCAGGCCAAAAACAGCGCGAAAATTCCCTTGTCTTCTTTCGTCACCGTGCTAACATTTGCTCACCGTTTGAAACAAATGCACAGTTTCTGCCGGATACTCGCCGTCGAAGCCGCGATTTGAGTTCAGCGTCAGTAACGCAAGGTGAAGGATTTACAAGATATGGAACAGGGAACAGTGAAGTGGTTTAACGACGCAAAGGGCTTCGGCTTCATCAGCCGTCAGAACGGCGAGGACGTGTTCGTGCACTACTCGGCCATCAACACGAACGGCTTCAAAAGCCTTCAGGAAGGCCAGGCTGTGCAGTTCAACGTGGTCAAGGGTCCCAAGGGCTGGCAGGCGTCGGACGTCCAGCCTCTCTAACCCAACCTTACGGCGAAGGTATCGAGCAGAAACATGGAGGGGGAGGGCTGTCGAGCTCTCCCCCTCGTGCTTACAGCCCTGCTAATGCGGTTCTTCGGACGTCGTTCCTTTCGGGTCCGGCACGCTCGGTGACTTCTGGTCCGGAAGCGGCACGCCGTCGGGGCCGATCGCGCCGTTGCTGCCCACAATGGTCGCACTCGCACGGAAGCGACGGTAGTCGCTTGTGGTCATGTGCAGGCGCCCGTTGAAGTGGGCAAACAGCAGGACGCGTACGCTGCCCTGGCCATCAATCGCGGCGGGCAGCCACATGCCGTCGCCCACCCGCGTCGCGCGGAAGCTGAAGCTGCTCCCCTTGTGCACATCGGCCATCAAGCCACCGCCAAGCTTGAAGTCATTCAGAAAATGCCCGTCTGCCCGAACCAGCACCCGGTCCGTTTCGTCAATGGCAAGCGTTCCCACCACATCGCGCATGATGCCCTCAAAGGCGGAATGCGTCCTGGCCTCCGGATTGCCGGCGTAGTCAACCAGGATCAAAGCCCGGCCGTCCCCCTGCACCCGGCGCGGGTTGCTGAAGCTGCCCAGCTCCAGGATGCGGGACAGCGGCATGATCTCGTTGCCGCGCGGGTCCGTGTCGGCCCCTTTGGCCTGCAGCTTGGACTGACGCTCCCTGGCCTTCGCGACTTCCTTGTCGATCCGCTCACTCTCCTTCTTCTCTTCCTCCGGCGTCAGGGGTTTGCCATTCCGTGCCACCACCTTGTCCACGCGTATGCCACTGATCGTCAGGCTTTCGGCATCCTGTGTTTCGGTCTTCTTCACGCCGCCGTTCTTATCGAGCACCTGCTCGTCCGTGTGCACGTGGTAGGTATAGTCCCGTTGGGTCGCTTCCAGCCGCTTCTGATTGCGTTCCACATCTGCAAGAAGCGCCTTCACCTCGGGCAGGGGAGCGGACGCGGCATCCGCCTGCGCCACGGCGTGCAGGGCACCATACCCTGCCAGAACCGCACAAACGAGGGGGGTCAGCGAGCGCATGTCTGATGATACGGTTGGGGGGCTAGGACGGTTCAACCCCATTCGGCGACCGCATCGAACCATCGTGGGTGAGACAGGCAAGGTAGACAGCACGGACCTCAGCGTTCCGGAGAGGGCGGGCGACACGTCCGAGGCATCCGCCGACAACGCGTTCGCCCCCCTGCGCCTGCCCCTCTTTCGCGATCGCTGGATCGCCTCCACCGTCTCCAGCGTCGGCACCTGGATGCAGGACACTGCCGGCACCTGGCTGATGACGGCGCTCACCTCGTCGCCGCTGTTGATCGCGCTCATGCAGACGGCGGCCAGCCTGCCGGTCCTGCTGCTGGGTCTGCTCGCCGGTGCCACGGCCGATATCTACGACCGTCGCCGCCTGCTCATCTTCTGGCAGTACTGGATGCTGGCCGCGGTCGCCATCCTCGCCATCATGACCTTCGCGGGCGTGGTCTCGCCGGTCACGTTACTGCTCTTCACCTTTCTGCTCAACGTCGGTTCGGCGATGAACAACCCTGCGTGGCAGGCGATCGTCCCCGAGCTGGTTCCGAAGGAACAACTGCCGAACGCGGTCACCCTGAACGCGGCCAGCAACAACCTCGCGCGTGCTGTCGGCCCTGCCCTTGGCGGCCTGCTGGTCGCTGCTTTCACGAAGGCGGACAATGGCGCCGGGTGGGTCTTTGCGCTCAACTCGGCGTCCTTCGCCGGGGTGATCTGGATCCTGTGGCGCTGGCATCGGCAGCCACTGTTCAAAAGCACGCTCCCCGCCGAGCGCATCGCCGGCTCCGTTCGCTCGGGGTTGCGCTATCTCCGGTTTTCCCCGACCCTGCAGGGTTCGCTCGTCCGCGCCTTCGGCTTCACGTTCTTTGTCAGTGCGGTCTGGTCGCTGCTGGCCTTGATTGCCAAGCGCGATCTGCATCAGGGTGCCATCGGGTACGGCATCCTGAACGGCTCCCTCGGTGTGGGCGCTGTGGCTGCCGCGGCTGTGCTGGCACGCATCCGCAGGCTGGTGGACGCAACAAAGCTCCTAACCGTGACCTCGCTGTACTACGTCTTCACCCTGGTCAGCCTGGCGCTGGTGCATCGTCCGGCCTTTGTGATTCTTACGCTGCTTGGCGCGGGGTTTGCGTGGACCAGCAGCATGTCCACCCTCAATGTCAGCGTGCAGCTTTCTGCCCCGAGCTGGGTTGCCGCCCGTGCGCTGGGCGTGTACTTGATGACCTTTCAGGGCGGCATGGCGCTGGGCAGCATCGTCTGGGGTGCGGTCGCGCAGCGTACGTCGGTCAGCACAGCGCTGCTCTGGGCTGCGGGACTCATGACGGCGTCCCTGCCGTTCCTGCTGCGCATTCCCATCCTGAAAGGAACGCTCCCCGACCTGACGCCTTACAAGTGGAAGCGTCCAGTGCCCACCTTCGCGGCAACCCCCGACCCCGAAGACGGCCCCGTCCGCATCTCCATCGACTACCGCATCCATCCGGAAAACCTCCCGGCATTCACGGCTGCCATCTATGACATGAAGGGCGTACGGCTGCGCGACGGTGCCATTCGCTGGGCGATCTATCGCGACGCCGGCGACGCCGAGCACCTGAACGAAACCTTCATCATGGAAAGCTGGCTGGAATACCTCCGCTCCCGCGAAAGAACCACCGCAGCCGACCAGGCCTGCCGTGAGCGCGTGTGGGCCCTGCACGCAGGCCCCGAGCCGCCGGGAATCTCCCACCAGGTCTGGCTGCCAGAGCTCCCAGAAGTGCCCCAGCCAGGGACAGCGTAGAACAGACCGGCGCAGAACAGACCGGGGTAGG
>CAZZXY010000190.1:0-4212 GCA_964658105.1 Verrucomicrobia bacterium Tous-C9LFEB
CGACACGTCGACCAGGCCCGGACACAGCGAACCGCGCCGCTCGGCGCCGAGTCCAAGCGCGGCCAGCGCGCCAGGCCGGTAGCCGTGGACCAGCACATCGGCGCGGCGCAGCAAGCCTTCCCAGGTTTCCCGGTCCGGCGGGCGACGCAGGTCGAGCCTGGCACAGCGCTTGCCCAACGTCATGTCCGGCACGACGCCGTCCTCATGCCAGCCCGGCGGATCGATGCGCAGCACCTCGGCGCCGAACCCGGCCAGGAAGCGGGTCGCGACCGGCCCGGCCAGCACGCGGGTCAAGTCCAGCACACGGATTCCCTGCAACGGGCGGCCGTGCGGAACGGGCCATCGGGGCGTCGGCGCGGTGGAGCGGTTGGCGGGTGGGGCGGGCAGCGTTGATGGATCGTCAATGCTGGGTTCATGGGCTGTTTACATGGCGATGCGAGGCTTGAAGGCACTGCACAGATGAGGCTGGAGCGCCCTTGTGAGGGTGCGTTGCGCGGAGCTGCTTTGGCGGCTGCGTGGGCCTGCCTGTGCGTTTTGCTGGAGGAGCTTGGGAATGTCGGGACGTGGGATGTTGGGGCGTGGGCGGTTGGGATTGCTTTGGGCTTGTGCGGCGGGGGTGGCGCTGGCTCCGGTTGTGGGGCGGGCGCAGTCTGCGGTGGATGGGGCGATTGGCGGGACGGTGCAGGACCCTAGCGGGGCGGTTGTTTCGGGCGCTTCCGTGGTGGTTCGTAACAGCGGGACGAACGCCGAGCAGACCCTGACGAGCGATGGATCGGGGTCGTTTCGGGCGATCCGGTTACAGCCGGGGCTGTATACGGTGCGGGTGACGGCGGCGGGGTTTGGGGCGTTTGCGGCGCCGCAGGTGGAGGTCACGGTTGGGTCGGTGACGACGCTGGATGCGAAGCTGGCGCCGGCCGGGGGCGCTGAGACGGTTGAGGTGACCACGGAGACGCCGGCGGTCAACACGATCAACAACGACTTCTCGAACACGATTGACCTGAAGGTGCTGGAAGACGTGCCGGTGAACAATTACCGGTGGAGCTCGTATGCGCTGCTCACGCCGGGAGTGGTGGAGAGCGGCGGGTTTGGGCTGTTGAGCTTTCGCGGGCAGTCGACGCTGCTGAACAATGTGCAGTTCGATGGGGAGGACGATAACCAGGCGTTCTTTTCGGAGGAGCGCGGGCGTACGCGTGTGGGGTACTCGACGGCGAAGGCATCGATCCTGGAGTTCCAGGTGAACACGTCGAACTACTCGGTGGAGTATGGGCGGTCGGCGGGCGGTGTGGTGAACGCGGTGACGCGCTCGGGCACGAATGCGCTGCATGGCGAGGCGTACTTCTTTGACCGCGATGCGGCGTGGGGCGCGAAGAATCCGTTTACGACGGAGGCGACGCAGACGGGAACGACGGCGGCGGGTTCACCGATCTACAACCCTGTCGTGTTCAAGCCGAAGGACTGGCGCAAGCAGATGGGCGTGGGTATTGGCGGCCCGATCCTCAAAGACAAGCTGTTCTTCTTCTTTGCGTTTGACCGCTTCCTGCGGAACTTTCCGGGTGTGACGTCGTATGGCAATGCGAATGTCTACTTCGCCGCTATACCGGCGATGGGACCGGGTACGGGAACGGATGCGGCGCACTGCGGTGGGACGACGCAGAACACGCCGGGTGGCGCGGTGTGCCAGCTGGCGGTGAACCTGAACAAGCTGACGGCGCTGACAGCGGTGACGCCGGGGCAGTACACGTCGGCGTACAACACGTACACGAACGGCATTGATGCGATGACATCGATTGCCGGGCTGGCGCCACGTACGGGAGACCAGTACATCTTCTTCCCGAAGATCGACTGGCAGGTGAATGGCAAGAACCATGTGACGGCGGAGGTGAACCGGCTGCGCTGGACCTCGCCCGCCGGCATTCAGACGGGCGCAACGCAGAACTACGGCGTTCGCAGCTATGGCAACGATTACGTGAAGGACACATTCGGGATCATCAAGCTGGATTCGGTGCTGACAAGCACACTGTCGAACGAGTTGCGCTACCAGTATGGGCGCGACTTTGAGTACGAGTACAACCAGGTGCCGACAGCGTATGAGAACGCGGTGCTGGACAACGTGGCGACCGGACCGAGCGCGGGCTACACGAATCCGTTTCAGATTCCGCCGTTTGTGGCGATCACCAATGGCTTCCAGTTCGGTACGGCGACTTTTCTGAACCGGCCGGCGTATCCGGATGAACGTCGCTGGGAGATCTCGGACACGATCAACCAGGTGCGTGGCCACCATAGCTTCAAGTACGGCTTTGAATACCTCCATACGAACGACCTGAGTGAGAACCTGACGGCTGCTTTTGGAAGCTACACGTACAGCACAACATCGCAGGGTGGAACGACGAACCAGTACTCCCCATTTGTGTCGTACTTCACGGACCAGAATGTGAACAACGGCTGCGGTGGAAGCTCGTCGTTTACGACGCACAACCAGCAGTGCTACACGGGATTTTCGCAGGGCTTCGGGCCGCTTGGCTTTGAGTTCCAGACGGCGGACTACGCGGGTTTCCTGCAGGACGAGTGGAAGGTGAATCCGCGGCTGAGCCTGACGCTGGGCCTGCGCTATGAGTATGAGCAGACACCCAAGCCGCAGATCCCGAACACAACAACACCGAACTTTGCGCGTGGATCGACATCGATCTTCCCGGACAACCGGATCAATATTGGACCGCGTGTGGGCTTCTCGTGGGACATGTTTGGCAATGGCAAGACGGCGTTGCGTGGCGGTTACGGTGAGTTCTTTGCACGGCTGGAGAACTCCACGATCTATAACGCGCTGGCGCAGACGGGCAATCCGGCTGGACAGATCCAGGTGTCGGCGACCAACAGCGTGACGGCGCTGGGCACGGTGAACGGGGCGACGGTGACGGCACCGACGTTTCCGCAGATCCTGAATCCGACCGCCTTTACGCCGAATGCGGCCTCGACCGCGGTGATCTACTTCGACCGCAACTTCAAGATGCCGGAGGTCCACCAGGCCGACTTGACGCTGCAACAGGATATGGGCTGGAACACGACGCTGAGCCTGACGTGGCTGGCGGCCTTGGGACGGCGGCTGCCGGACTTCGCCGATACAAACATCGCGCCGGCGACGCAGTCGGTGACCTACCAGGTGGGTGCGGGCGGACCATTGCCGACGGGCCAGGCGATCAAGCTGCCGTTCTATACGAATCGGCTCAACACGGCTTATGGCGCGACGACGGATATCTTCAGCGGTGTGAACTCGAACTATGAGGGGTTTGTGGCGCAGCTGGAGCACCGGGCGACGCGCAACCTGACCTTCAACGCGAATTACACGTGGTCGCATGCACTGGATTACGGCGAGAACAACACGACGTTCTCGAACACGAACTCGGTGCTGGATCCTTACAATCTGCGGCTGGAGTATGGGAACTCGAACCAGAACATCCCCAACCGTGTGGTGGCGTACGCGGTGTATAACACACCGTCGCGGTACCGCGGCGTGCTGGGATACCTGCTGAACAACTACGAGATCTCACCGAGCTTCAGCGGCCAGAACGGCGCGCCGTACTCCGCGGGTCTGCAAGGTACGTATAACCCGGTGCTGGACAACGGCTGCGTGGTGAATGCCACGGCGGTCTGCGCAGCGACGGGGACCCGCCTTACGCCGGCGAGCACCTCGGGTGGTGTGAACGGGTCGGGCGGCACAGCACGTGTACCCGGGACGGATCGCAATATCTTCGCGTTCCGGCGCGAGATGATCCTGGATGCCCGCGTCTCCAAACGGTTCCGGTTTATGGACCGGGCGGATGTGGAGCTGCTGGCGGAGAGCTTCAACGTGGCCAATCACCTGAACCAGACGGGCGTGGGCAGCATGAATGCGTATGGGGTGTCGAATGGCAGCGCCACCAGCGCGAATGTCTTTACTAACAATGCGGCCAACTTTGGCGTGTTCAACCCGGCGACGTTTCTGGGCAATGCCAATAACAACTTCATCTATACGCCAAGGCAGGTGCAGCTGGGCGCGCGGGTGCAGTTTTAGGGGTCGGCTTAGAAGCGGTCGGCGGCTTGGTGGGGGGGTGGTGGCTTTGGCTGCCACCCCATTTGCTCTTGGTGGTACGTGACCCTAAGCGGGGATGGCTGGGGGGCAGTGCTGGCTGTAGGCTGCGGGCTGGGTGCGGTGCTGGCCTAATTTGACGTTCTCCT
>CAZZXY010000191.1:0-4125 GCA_964658105.1 Verrucomicrobia bacterium Tous-C9LFEB
CGTGGCGGGGGGCCCGAGCGGATGTGGCGTTCCTGGCAAACAGCAGATTCCTCCGCTGCGCTACGGAATGACAAGGTGGGTGGGGGGACGTGTGGGGTTAGCGCTGACAAAGAGCGCCTCCGGGGCGGGCGGGGTATTCTAGTCAGCGATGAGTACCCAGACCATTCGCATCGGAACCCGCGGATCACAACTTGCCCTGTGGCAGGCCAACCATGTGGCGGAAGAGCTGCGCCGGCGCGGCAGCACCGTTGAAGTTGAGGTGATCCGGACAACAGGGGATCGCATGCAGGATCCGGCGTTTGTCCCACCGGCTACCTTTGAGGACGGCACACCGCTGGATGCCAAGGGTGTCTTCATCAAGGAGATCGAAGACGCTTTGCTGGATGGGCGCATCGATGTCGCGGTGCACTCGCTGAAGGATCTGCCGACGACGCTGGATGCAAGGTTTGCCCTGGCGGCGATTCCGCCCAGAGCTGATGCGCGGGATGCCTTTGTGTGTGAGAGCTATTGGGGACTGCATATGCTGCCGATGCACTCGCGTGTGGCGACGACGAGCCCGCGGCGGCAGGCGATGCTGCTGGCGCTGCGGCCCGATCTGCAGTTTGTGCCGATGCGCGGCAATATCGACACACGGCTGCGTAAGTGGGCGGCCGGGGAGGCCGATGCGCTGGTGCTTGCATCGGCCGGTCTGGATCGGCTGGGGCGCACGGAGCACGTGCACCAGCGGTTTGCGGTGGATGAGATCTGTCCGGCTCCAGGCCAGGGAGCGCTGGGGCTGGAGACGCTGAGCGAGCATGCGGCATCGGGATTTGAGGCGAGCAAAGCACAGGCGCTGCGCCTGGCGGCGGAGGCGATTCGCGAGTTGAACAATGCTGATGCCGCGTTCGCGACCGGGGCAGAGCGCGGGGTCTTGGCGGCGCTGGGCGGTGGATGCAACCTGCCGTTGGGGGCGTACTGCCATGCGGTGGATGACACATGGCACCTGCATGCGATGGTGGTGGCGCCGGACGGAGAGGCTGTGGCGCATGTGCTGCATGAGGCCGCTCGAGGGGTGCCGCTGGCGGAACTGAGCGAGGCCGTCGCTGCTGATCTGCGACGCAGAGGCGCGATGGAGATGCTGCAAGGGCTGCCGCTTGAGGTTGAGTCAGCCTTCTAGCTTGTGCGCTCCCGTGGGTGCGCCTGGCGCCTGAAACGGAGTTCCTGCAAAGACTTATCTTTGCAGAGGGTGTAGTCGAGTTCATACTGGGGCCATGAGCTCGCCCGTCACTGTGACTTCCCCGCCGATCGCTGTTAACCGCCAATGGACTGCCGTCGATATGCCTTCGCAGGCCGGGCATCGCGTGGTCATTACCGGGGCGAACTCCGGCATCGGCTTCGAGGCTGCGCTGGAGCTTGCACGAAAAGGGGCGGAGATTGTGCTGCCGGCACGCACGCCGGAAAAGGCACAGTATGCGATCGCGCGCATCCGCGGCGAGGTGCCCGGGGCGAAGCTGACGCCGGCGGTCCTGGATCTTGCGTCGCAACGCAGCGTGCACGCGTTTGCTGATTGGTACGGAGAGCACTTTCCGGGTGAGTCGCTGGATCTGCTAATCAACAACGCCGGTGTGATGGCGCTGCCCAAGCGAGAGGTCACCGAGGATGGATTCGAGCGGCAGTTTGCGACAAACTTCCTGGGGCCGTTTGCGCTGACGGCCCTGTTGCTGCCGCACCTGAAGACGGTATTTGGGACCCGCATTGTGACGCTTTCGAGCGGCATCGCGAGCGCGGGCAAGATCGACTTCGATAACCTGCAGTCCGAGCGGAAGTACCGGCCGATGATGGGCGCGTATGCGGCATCGAAGCTGGCGGATCTGATGTTTGCGCTGGAGCTGCAGCGGCGGCTTGGCACGGTGGGGTCGGTCATTCAGTCGACGGCGGCGCACCCGGGGTATGCGGTGACGAATCTGCAGGGTCCGCATTTGTCTTTCGGATTGCGGCTGGGGACGACCTTGCTGAAGCCGTTTCTTTCCCAGGATGCGGCACATGGCGCGCTGCCGACGCTGTATGCGGCGACGGCTGCGCAGGTGCAGGCCGGGTGCTACTTCGGCCCGAACGGATGGCAGGAGATGAAGGGCTACCCGACGTATGCGCAGATTCCGGGCGTTGCGCAGGACGCCGTGACGGCGAAGCGGTTATGGGCAGAGTCAGAGCGACTGACGGGCGTGAGCTTTGGGGCGCTGTCAGCGGTCTAGGTGTTATTCGCCGTAAGGTACCCAGATGTTCTTGACCTGGGTGGCGTGACGGAGATAAAGGCGGCCTTCGCCCTGCGTGGGATCGAACCAGTCGGTGGCACGGCCTTCGTTGGTCCACACCTGTTTGAGGTTGCCGACGGAGGCGGCTTTGACCATGGCGGATGCGGGTGCGTCGCGGAAGCTCCAGAGGGCGTCGACGTCGTCGTGCTCGGCTAGGGTTTTGCCCAGCTCCATGGGCCTGCCGGCGACGAGATTGATGACGCCTGCCGGGATGTCGCTGGTGTCGAAGACCCCGTAGAGCTCGCTTATGAGGGTGGCTGAGGTTTCGCTGGGGACGGCGACGACGGCGTTGCCCATGGCGATGGCGGGAAGGATGAGGGAGAGCAGGCCGAGCAGCGGGGCTTCGTCGCCGGCGAGGATGCCGACCGTGCCGACGGCTTCGTGCATGGCGAGCGCGACCATGCGGAAGGGTGGGTTGTGGACGGTGCCTTCGAACTTGTCGCACCAGGCGGCGTAGCTGAAGGTGCGGTCTACGGCTGTGTCGAACTCTACCGTTGCCTGCGGGGTGCCGACGAAGGCGGCGAGTTTGGCGATGAGGTCTTCGCGGCGTCCGGCGAGGTTTTCCGCGAGAAAGAAGAGGACCTGGGCACGGGCGTGGGCAGTCTGCTTGGCCCATTTGGTGCCTGCGGCGCGGGCGGCTTCGACGGCGTTGCGGATGTCTTTGCGGCTGCCGAGTGGAGCGTGGCCTGGCCGTTCGCGGTTGAGGCTATAGACGGGGAAGCTGTAGCCGGAGTCGGGACGGGTTTGCTTGCCGTTGATGTATTGCTTGACGGTGCGGTCGATGGCGTTGTCGGCGAGATCGTTTTGGTCGGTGAAGGCGTCAATGCTTGCCGAGGCGAACTCTGACCCTGGGGATGGTTCTGGCAGTGGGGTTGCTGGTCCATCCTGGCCGGCGCCCTTTAGCCATGCGGGTTCGAGGTACTCGTGCATGCCCTCGCGTCCGCCTTCGCGACCGTAGCCGGACTCGCGGTAGCCGCCGAAGCCGCAGGCTGCGTCGAAGAGGTTCGTGGCGTTGACCCAGACGACGCCGGCTTTGACCTGCGCGGCGATGTCGAGGGCGACGTTGATGTTTTCGCTCCAGATGCAGGCGGCGAGGCCGTAGGGTGTGTTGTTGGCGAGCTCGACGGCTTCGGCGGGGGTGCGGAAGGTCATGGCGGCGAGGACGGGGCCGAAGATCTCCTCCTGCGCGACGGCACTTGCGGGAGAGACGCCGGTAAGCAGCGTGGGCTTGAGGAAAAGGCCGTTGGCGGGCAGGGTGAGCTCGGGCTGCCAGCAGGTGGCGCCGTCCGCGACGCCGCGCTGGATGTAGCCCTGAATGCGGTCGTATTGGACCTTGTCCGCGATCGCGCCGATGTCGACGGTCTTGTCGAGAGGAGAGCCGACGCGCAGGGTGGCCATGCGGGCGCGGATCTTGTCGTAGAGGCGCTCGGCGACGCGCTCCTGCACGAGCAGGCGTGAGCCGGCGCAGCAGACCTGGCCGCCGTTGAACCAGATGCCGTCGACGAGGCCTTCTACGGCGGAGTCGAGGTCGGCGTCGTCGAAGACGATGTAGGGAGATTTGCCGCCGAGCTCGAGCGAGAGTTTTTTGGAGGTGGCGGCGGTGGCCTTGCGGATCTGGCGGCCAACCTCGGTGGAGCCGGTGAAGGCGATCTTGTCGACCCCGGGGTGGTCGACGAGGAGCTGGCCTGTGCGGCCGTCACCCTGCACGATGTTGAGGACGCCTTCGGGGAGGTCGATCTCCTCGGCGATCTCGGCCATCATGAGGGCGGTGAGCGGGGTGTACTCGGCTGGCTTGATGACGACGGTGCAGCCTGCGGCGAGGGCCGGCGCGACC
>CAZZXY010000192.1:0-4122 GCA_964658105.1 Verrucomicrobia bacterium Tous-C9LFEB
ACCAGCAATTTCTACCTTTTCCGTGATCCGCTGCCCTGCGCGCCGGAGCGTTTTTTTTCTAAGTCGGAAAATCCCCCTCGAACACAGTACCAAGATTCTTTTAGTACTGCTCAGGCAGTCAAAGTGATTGTTTTGGACCCTCGGAACCCGTTGGAGGCCGCCCTAGCCCGCCTCGGAGAAGCCGGGGGCTTCCTTTCCGAAGCCTAAGCGGAACGAAAACGCAGATAAAACGGAACGAATTTAAGCAGCGAGCGAATCGTCCTGGCGGCGCTATGCCTGCGATCCATCAATGCTGGCTTTATCGTCTTGCTCCGACGCTCTTTGAGCGCCCTACGGGTCGGGCGTCACACGCCCGCTCGGATCACGCAGCACCGAGCAGACTGGACGGTAAGAAAAGGCTTTGGGGAAAAGGTGCCTATTCTGACCGATCGTCTTTCCCTTCGGGGCTATCGAACGCCTGTAGCCCTCTCCTTCGCCAGATGGCTTTGAGGCTGTCGGCGCTCTCTTCCGGTTGCCCATCTCCTTGAAGCTTCCCGGCCAGTTCCAGCAAAGCCCCCAGGATCGTGGCCCTGTCATCGTCGAGCAGAGCGACTAGGCCGGATTTCTGCACGAGACCGCCGAGTTCGATAAGATGGCGTGTGCGTTCCCGGCGCTCCTTGACCCATGAGCGGGTATCGTCACGGGCCTTATCGGCCTGTAGGCGGTTCATCAGCACCGTCATCCGCCGCAGCCTAGCGTTCGCCGCCTGAAGCCGCTTTGGCAGGTCCGGCACCCTTGCCTTGCTTTGTTTCGCTTCCTTGAAAGAACGCCTGACCGCGCACGGCCCACCTCGCGACCTCATCCGGTTGCGCCTTGCTGGTTTCCACCGCCGCCAGCAAAGCCCCAGCCAGCGCCTTAACCGGCAACGCATCCGCGCCCAAGGCCTGCACCAGCTCCCCAAGCTGCATGATCTTCTGACCCCTGAGCTTCCTGGCTCTGTCCTGAAGCGCCTTCAACTCGGCATCATAATCCCGTGGCTTACGCACCATCGTCCGTCTCCCTCATTCCTTGGCGTTCAACCGCTTTCTATCCGCCGCGCACCCAAACCGCCAGCCTAAGCACCATCACCGTCCACGCGCGCACCGCGTCATTTCGATCATCGAGCGCAGGCACAAGCCATAGCGCAGAGGATCAGGAAATGCGCGCTTATATGTCACTGCGTGACATGCGCTTTTCTGCGTGCTACCGGTAGCCTGCTATGGCGATCTACCACTTCAGCAGCAAGATCATCAGCCGCTCCGCCGGACGCAGCGCCGTCGCTGCCGCCGCCTACCGGTCCGCGTCTTGCCTCTTGGACGAGCGGATCGGCCGCAGCCACGACTTCACTGCCAAGGCCGGTGTGGTGCATTCCGAGATCATGCTGCCCGCTGGTGCACCGGAATCATTCTCTTACCGTTCCGTTCTATGGAATGCGGTGGAGGCGGGCGAAAAACGGAAGGATTCCCAGCTTTCCCGCGATATCGAAATCTCCCTGCCTGCCGAACTGAGCAAAGCGGAGGCGATCGCTTTGGCGTGGGACTTCGTATGGGAACAGTTCGTAGATCGGGGCATGATCGCCGATCTGAACGTGCATTGGGGGAAGACGGCGCGGGGAGAGGATCAGCCCCACGCCCATGTCATGCTCACTATGCGATCCGTGGATGCATCCGGCTTCGGGCCGAAGGTTTTGGATTGGAACCGCAAGGATTTGCTATTGGGCTGGCGGGAACGCTGGGCGGAGATGGCGAATGAGCGGTTGAACGCCTTGGGGCATGATGTGCGGATCGATCACCGGTCCTATGCCAACCAGGGCATCGACTTAGTGCCGCAGAACAAGATCGGGCCTGCGGGAGCGCGTCGGCGGGACCGGGGGGAAGAGGCCGAGCGGGCGGCGGAGCATGAAGACATCGCCCGGCGCAATGGCGAGCGGATCGCCGCTCAGCCGCAGATTGCGCTGGATGCGCTGACGCGGCAGCAGTCGAGCTTTACCCGGCAGGATATGGCCCGGTTCGTGTTCCGGCATACGGCGGATGCGGAACAATTCGCCTCGGTGATGGCGCGGGTGGAAATCTCATCCGAGCTGGTGCGGCTGGGGACCGATGGGCGGGGACAGGCCCGGTTCAGCACCAAAACCATGCTGCACACCGAACATGCGATGGAAGCGGCGGCGCTGGCGCTGAACGAGCGCAAGACGCACCGGGTGGAGCGGCGGACGGATGGGGCGGCATCTGGCTTGGGCGATGAGCAAAAGCTGGCGCTGGCGCATGTGACGCGGTCGCGGGATTTGGCCGTGGTGGTTGGGTATGCCGGAACCGGCAAGAGCACGATGCTCGGGGTGGCCCGGAAAGCCTGGGAGGCGGAGGGCTACCGGGTGCGGGGCGCGGCTTTGTCGGGGATTGCCGCCGAAGGGCTGGAAAGCGGGGCCGGGATTGGTAGCCGGACGGTGCATGGGCTGCTGCATGCCTGGGACCAGGGCCGGGAGACGCTGACGGCCCAGGACGTGCTGGTGGTGGACGAGGCCGGGATGATCGGCTCCCGGCAGATGGAGAAGTTGCTGGGCGCGGCGCAGCGGGCCGGGGCGAAGGTGGTTCTGGTGGGCGATCCGGAGCAGTTGCAGGCGATCGAGGCCGGGGCGGCGTTCCGGCGGATCGCGGAGCAGGTAGGGGCGTTGGAGATCACCGAGGTGCGCCGCCAGCGGGAAGGCTGGCAGCAGCAGGCGACGCGGGAGCTGGCGACGGGGCGCACAGAGGCCGCTCTGGGCCGCTATGAGGCGGCGGGGATGGTTGAGAGCCATGCGACGCTGGACGCCGCCAGGGCGGCTCTGGTGGCGGGCTGGGATGCCTCCCGGCGAGCGGAGCCGGAGGTCAGTCAGATCATGCTGGCTTACCGGCGGGACGATGTGCGGGATTTGAACCAGCGGGCGCGGGCGGTGCGGCGGGACGCCGGTGAGCTGGGCGCGGAGCGGGTGCTGGCGACCGAGCGGGGCGAGAAGGGCTTCGCGGCTGGGGACCGGGTTTACTTCCTGCGCAACGACCGGGGCTTAGGGGTGAAGAACGGCACCCTTGGCACGTTGACCGGGATCGATGCGGCGGGCGAGCGGCTGACGGTGCAGGTGGATGGGGCCGGTTCTTCGGGGCGGGCGGTGACGTTTGGGCTGGGGGACTATGGGCATATCGATCACGGGTATGCGGCGACGGTGCATAAATCCCAGGGGGTGACGGTGGACCGGGCGCATGTGCTGGCGAGTTCGTCGATGGACCGGCATGCGGCTTACGTGGCGCTGACACGGCACCGGGACGGGGTGGTGCTGCATTGGAGCGCGGATGAGTTCGGCAGCCGGGAGACGCTGGTGGAAACGCTGGGCCGGGCGCGGTTGAAGGACACCAGCCTGGATTATGCGCCGACTGCGCCGGCGAAGGCGTATGCGGAGCACAGGGAGCTCAAGGTGGATGGGGCGATCCTGCTGGCGAAGGAGATCGCCGCCGGGACGGCGCGGGTGCGGGAACGGTTCAACGAGCGCCGGGAGAATGAGCGGCAGGGCAACGCGCTGGTGGCGCGATGGGATTGGGCGCTCGGGCGGTTCGAGGCGGCGCTGCCGGGGATGGATCGTGAGGTCATAGCCTTCCATGACGCGCGGCGGGATTTGTTCGATATCGGCTACCAGCTGGAAGAAAAGCCGGGTTTGCAGGCGTTCTTGCAGGAGCGTGGCGCCCGGTTCGGGCTCAATGAGCGCCCTGAATTGCGGGACGTGGTGCATAGCCGGGACCCAGCGCAGGGGATCGCGACGATGGCGCATGGCATGATGGCGGACACAAGGCGTGAGCTGGACCGCAAGGCGGAGATCGCGGCGCGGGAGCGGGCTCTGGCGCTGGCCGTGGCGCAGGAACGCGCAAAGGCCTTGGCCGCCGAACAAGCGAAAGAGAAGGCGCGGGAAGCCGCGTATCATCGGCGTTCGCCTGGTATGGGCATGGGGATGTGATGAGCGAGACGGAAGACCGGGTGTATGCGCTGATCGACGTGGCGGGGCAGCAGCAAGGGAGCGTGCAGGCGGCGCTCGATGGTCTGGCGGCGGAACGGCTTGCATTGCAACGGGAGCGGCAGGCT
>CAZZXY010000193.1:0-4108 GCA_964658105.1 Verrucomicrobia bacterium Tous-C9LFEB
GCCGCCACTCTTCGGTTTGTCATCCCGTAGGGATCTGCTTTTTGCCGTTGCCTTTGTTTGCAGCCGTTTCGTCCGCACCGCAGCCGCCACTCTTCGGTTTGTCATCCCGTAGGGATCTGCTTTTTGCCGTTGCCTTTCTCGTTTTCCTTCCCCGAACAGGGAACACATCCCGGCAACCCAAACCGCCAAACCCACCACGAACCACTTACAACCTAGAACCTACAACTTAGAACCCTCATGGCAAAACGCGTCGGCGTCGACAAATGGCTCTTCGGCACAGTGCTTCTCCTCGTGCTGTTCGGCCTCGTAATGATCTTTTCCGCCTCGGCCGTCATGGCCAAGGCCACCGTCGGCTCGCCGTATGCCTACGTGCGCTCACAGCTCATCTTTGTGGTCCTCGGTATGGTCGCGCTCTTCATCCTGATGCGCATCCCGTACACCAAGTACAACAACCCCAAGCTCATCTTCCCGGTCATGGCCATCACCGGCGTCCTGCTGATCGTGGTCTTCGCCATGCCTGGCATGAACGGCGCCCACCGCTGGGTGCGCATCCCGGGCATCACGCTCCAGGCCTCGGAGCTCGCCAAGCCCGTCATCGTCATCTTTCTCGCCTGGTTCCTGCAGACCCGCGTCCACCAGATCGACGACATCAAGGGCACCATCCTGCCCGCCGCGCTGCCCCCGCTCGTCTACATCGCGCTCATCCTCAAAGAGCCCGACCTCGGCACCGCCCTCGTCTGCGCCGCCGTGTTGCTCATGATGCTCTACCTCGCCGGCATGCAGATGAAGTGGATCGTGATCGCCCTCGCCGCGGCCTCGCCGATCATGTACTACATGCTCTTCCACGTGAAGTTCCGCGCGGCCCGCATGAAGGTCTTCCTCGACCCCGAAGCCGACCCCCGGGGAGCCGGCTTCCACATCCTCCAGTCCCTCATCGCGGTCGGCACCGGCGGGCTCCATGGAAAAGGCTTGATGGAAGGCGTCCAAAAGCTCTTCTTCCTCCCCGAGCCCCACACCGACTTCATCTTCGCCAACATCTGCGAAGAGCTCGGCCTCATCGGCGCCCTGTGCGTCCTCGTAGCCTTCTGCCTCCTCGGCTACCGCGGCCTCCGCACGGCCTACATGTCCACCGACCCCTTCGCCCGCTTCCTCGCCTTCGGCCTAACCACGGCCATCCTCGTGCAGGCCTTCTTCAACATGAGCGTCGTCCTCGCCCTGCTCCCCACCAAGGGCATCCCGCTCCCCTTCATCAGCTCCGGCGGCACCAGCGTCTTCGTGACCCTCGCCTGCATGGGCATCCTGCTGAACGTCACCCGAGAGATCGACTGAACGGGGCCTTCTACCAAGCCCCATTCAGTCAAGTCCCCAGCCAGCCGCCCTCAAGCGACACACCCCACCTGCCGTCATCCTGAGCGCAGCGAAGGACGTCAGTATTCTGCCCGCAGCCGCACGACAACTCAGGGTGCCGCCCCCAAGCGATCCAACCTAGCCGCCCTCAAGCGACACACCCCACCTAGCTGTCATCCTGAGCGCAGCGAAGGACCTCAGTATTCTGCCCGCAGTCGCACGACAACTCAGGGTCCCGCCCCCAATCGATACACACCCAGCCGCCAGCAGCGTCACACTCTCTACCCTGCGAAATTAGCAAACATGTCCAGCATCTGCCCGTAGGTCCCGTCCTTCTCGGCCCAGCGCAGCGGCTTTACCTGCTCCACCAGGATCTCGCCCTTCTCGTACTTACCGCTCTCCAGGATCTCGACAACTTCCCGGGTGTAGTCCGCCAGTGGCATCGCCCGCGGATCGCTTGCCTGTTGCGGTCCACCAAACTCGGTCTGCACATAAGGCGGCGCAAGCTCCAACACCTCTACCGACGTCTTCCGCAGCTGCACGCGCACGGCATCCAGCCAGTTGTGCAAAAACGCCTTGGTTGCGCTGTACACCGGGCCAGGAGGGAAGGGCACAAAGGCCAAACCGGAGGTGGTCACCATCAGGGTAGAGTGCGGTTGCGCCCGCAACGTCGGCAGCAGGGCAGCGCTCAGTTCGATCACGCTCGTGATATTCAGCTGAATGATCTGGGTTGGCAGCGCAGAATCCACGGTGTCCCCGGCATAGTTCTCCATTCCGCCTATACCCGCGTTGTTGATCAGCACATTCAGCCCTGGAAAGCGCTGCTTGACCTCACCGGCAAAGCGCTGGACGGCCGCACTGTCGCTCATGTCGACCGATAGGCCTTCCATCCCAGGATTGCTCTTCGTGACCTCGTCCAGCAGGTTCTGACGCCGTCCGGCGACGATTACCTTGTTGCCCTTCGCATGTAGCGCCTCGGCCAAAGCACGGCCAATGCCGCTCGTTCCGCCCGTAATCAAAATCGTATTGCCTGAAATGTTCACTGTGCGTCCTCCGCGTCTCTAGATGCGCGCCACCGGGGGCCGACGCGTCTATTTCATAGACATCAAGCAGCCGTCATGCAGCAACGCACCGTCGCACGCGCACCCTGTCCCTCTTTTCAGGCCCTTCGGAGCGCGTTTCAGGACGCGCTCGCATCGCCCCTGCGGCCCATCGCCAACACGCCCCGGGTCCGCGGAGATACTTTTCTTTGCCCGACGCGATCTTTACCCTTCCCCCATGACGTCCTTGCCTCCGCAAACCCGCCCCACCCCCCTCCGCATCGTCATCGCCGGAGGCGGCACCGGCGGCCACGTCATCCCCGCCCTCGCCATCGGCCGCGAGCTCCGCGACGGACACAACGCCGACTTGCTCTACATCGGCACGGGCCGCGGCCTCGAAACCAAACTCGTCCCCGCCGCCGGCTTCCGGCTCGAGCTCGTCCGCTCAGGCCAGCTCAAAAACGTCTCCCTCCGCACCCGCTTCAAAACCCTCACCGACCTCCCCCACGGCGTCCTACGCTGCCTCCAGCTCCTGCGCCAGTTCAACCCCCACGTCGTCGTCGGCGTTGGCGGCTATGCCTCCGGCCCGGCGATCCTCGCCGCGGCCATGCTGCGCATCCCCACCCTCGCCTACGAGCCCAACGCCGTCCCCGGCCTCACCAACCGCCTCGCCGGCCGCTTCACCTCCGCCGCTGCCGTCAATTTCGCCGCCACCGTCCCGTTCTTCCGCAACGCCGAAATCACCGGCGTCCCCGTCCGCCCCGAAATCTTCAACATCCCCCCTCGCCCGAACGCAGCCGTTGCTTCTCTTTCTTGCCCATCCGCCCTGAGCCAAGCCGAACGAGACGGGGAACCCGCTGTTCCAACCCCCGACACCTCCCTCCGCCTGCTCGTCACCGCCGGCTCGCAAGGCGCGGCCGTCTTCAACACCCTTCTCCCCCGCATCGCGCACCGCCTCTTCCGCGAACTCCCCACGCTCACGATCGTCCACCAGTCCGGCCCCCGCCATCTCGACACCACCCGCGCCGCCTACGCCCAGACTCTCGGCGATCAAGCGCTTAGCCCCTGCCCAACGCCGCCATCTCGACCGGAGGCGCAACGCGCCGCAGTGGAGAGACCCCTGCATTCCGCCCCCGCCCAGATCCCCGCTGCAGCAAACGCCCCGCATCCGCCGCCGCGCGTCCAGGTCGAAGCCTTCCTCACCGACATGCCCGCCCAATACGCCGCCGCCGACCTCATCCTCGCCCGCAGCGGCTCGACCGTCGCCGAGATCTGCGCCGCCGGCCGCGCCTCCCTCCTCATCCCGTTTCCCCAGGCCGCCGACGACCACCAGCGCAAAAACGCCGAAGTCCTCGCCGAAGCCGGCGCCGCCCAGATGCTCCTCCAGGCCGACACCACCGAGGGAACCCTCTACGACGCCCTGCTCGCCCTCTTCACCGACGGCCCCCGCCGCACAGCCATGGCCACCCAGGCCCGCTCCCTAGCCCGCCCCGGAGCCCTCCCCCGCATCGCCGCCATGATCCTCCGCCTCGCCGAAACAAAGGCTTAACAAGGCCTTCGCTCTGCTTCTTGCCCTTGCCCTTGCCGTTGCCTCTCTTGCTTGTCATTCCCAGAACGGGAAACCTGCTTCCGCCGTTGCCTTCGCTTTTCTCGCTTGTCATTCCCCCGAACGGGGAAACCTGCTTCCGCCCCAACCGCAACAGCAACCGCAACCCCAACCC
>CAZZXY010000194.1:0-4095 GCA_964658105.1 Verrucomicrobia bacterium Tous-C9LFEB
GGCCTGGGGAGCCGCCGGGCCGGATGCGTAGTGCGCATGTGGTGAGTATAGGAGTGCGCTGGTCTGTTGCTGGGCCTGCAGGACAGTGAATGGCGGTGGTGGTCCTACGTTGCAGCTTGGTGCTGTGAGGTGAGCTGGTGAAGCACCTGTTGCGCTTCGGCTACGTCGTCAAAGGGGTTCGATCCGGTGACGGTGATCTGGTACTTTTCGTGTCCCTTGCCGGCTAGAAGAACGATGTCGCCGGGACGAGCCTCGTGCAGGGCCAGGGCGATGGCGGTGCGGCGATCGGACTCTATGCGGTAGGGCGTGCCGGTGGGGCGCAGACCGGCTTCGGCCTCGTCGAGGATAGCCTGCGGGTCTTCGGTGCGGGGGTTGTCGCTCGTGAGGATCACCAGGTCGGAGCCCTCGCCTGCAGCGTGACCCATCTTGGGGCGCTTGGTCTTGTCGCGGTCGCCACCGCAGCCGAAGAGCGTGATGACGCGGCCGTTGTGCGGGATGACGGACTCACGGGCGAGTGTGAGAAGGTTGCGCAGGGCGTCGTCGGTATGGGCATAGTCGACAAGGACGGTGAAGCCGGCCTCGCGCGAGCCGGGGACGATCTCGAAGCGGCCGGGCACCTGGTGGAGGTGAGGCGTGGCGGCGGCAATTTCCTCGAGCGTGAGACCGCGTGCCCAGGCGGCGCACATGGCTGCGAGGAGATTTTCTACGTTGACGCGACCGCTGAGCGGCGAGTGGATGGCGATATTGCCTGCGGGTGTAACGAAGTTGAAACGGGTGTCGCCAAGGGCGAGCTGGAGGTCTTCGGCGCGGTGCGAGCCGTAGCTACCGAGGCCGTAGGTCATCAGGAACGGGCCGGCAAAGGCGTGCACCATGTCCTGGGCGAAGGGGGCGTCCTGGTTGATGACGGCAGCGCGGGGCGGCGGTGCGCCAACGCCGGCGAAGAGGCGCGCTTTGGCAGCGGCGTAGGCCTCCATGGTGCCGTGGAAGTCGAGGTGGTCCTGGGTGAGATTGGTGAAGAGAGCGACGTCGACGGGCAGGCCCCAGACACGCTCCTGCGCGAGAGCGTGCGAGCTCATCTCCATGATGGCTTCGGTGCAGCCGGCGTTGATGCCGTCATGGAAGAGCGCGAGGATGTCGCGGGACTCGGGCGTGGTGTGCGCGGAGGGGCGCACCTCGCCGGCGACATGCGTTTCAACAGTGCCGATCAGGATGTTCTTGCGGCCGACGCTTTGCAGCAGTTGTTCAAGGAGAAAGCTCGTGGTGGTCTTGCCGTTGGTGCCGGTGACCGCGCTGAGCGACAACTGCTGTTCGGGGTGATCGAAGAGCTCGGCGGCGAGCTGGGCAAGGGCGCGGCGACCATTCGGGACGAGCACGACGGCGAGTTCAGGTTGCGTCTCCCGCAGGCGGCCGAAAGCCTCCGAGGAATCGGTGAGGATGGCGGCGGCGCCCCCCTGCAGCGCCTTGTGGATGAAGCGATTGCCGTCGGTGCTGCCACCCGCCATGGCGACAAAGGCGTCACCGGCGTGCACGAGGCGGGAGTCGTACTGGACGTCGCGGATGTTAACGTCGAGGCGGCCGGAGGTGGAGAGCGTGTCGACGGCGGCGAGGGCTTGTTGCCACTGCATAGGGGACAGTTTACGGCTTGGGTGTTTTTGGGTCAGGTTCCCCGTTCAGGAAGTGACGACAAGCACAGACAAAAGCAGATTCCTCCGCTTCGCTACGGAATGACAAGTCAAAGAACAGCGGCGGAGGAGGCTGGGGACAAAGAAAGGCGATGGCAGGAAGCGAGGATGACGGACGAGGTGATATGGGCTGTGTTAACGTTATCAGCGCTTCTCGGGGAGAGCTCCCCAAGCGGCGAAACCTCCGCTTCAGAAGGAAGAGTTCCATGCCGACAACCTGGGCTTCTCGTGTCCTGTTCCTGCTCCTGCTCGTGTCCGGCCTGGTCCGGAACGCCGCGGGCCAAACCGCCGCCGCTGACCCCGTGGACGCTCGTGGCAACCACTTCGCGACGCGCGTAAACGATACGATCTATCACCGCGGGCAGCCGTTTCGCATGGCGGGCTCCAACAACTACTACCCGATGTACGTGTCCCAGTCCATGGTGGACAACCTGCTCGAGACCGCGGCCGCGCAGAACTTCAACAGCTTCCGCCTGTGGGGCTTTCTCGACGTCGGCAACGCGGATGGAACGAACTCCGTGGATGGACCGCACAACGGCGTGTACTTCCACTACTGGAATGGCACAGAGCCCGCCTTCAACGATGGCGACACCGGGCTGAAGCACCTGGACTACGTGATCTATAAAGCCAGCCAGCTGAACATCAAGCTGATCCTGCCCTTTGTGAACAACTACGACCAGTTCGGCGGTATGGACCAGTATGTTCGCTGGGCTGGCGGCCAGTATCACGACCAGTTCTATACCGATCCGCAGATCCGCAAGTGGTACAAGCAGTGGATCAAGCATGTGCTGAACCATGTGAACGCCTACACCGGCGTGAAGTATAAAGACGACGCCACCATCATGATCTGGGAGCTGGCCAACGAGGAGCGCTGTGCGGGCTACGGCGTGTATCCACAGTCTTCCAGCTGCACCAGGGACACCATCACCAGCTGGGCCAACGATGTGAGCCTGTACATCAAATCGATCGACGCCAAGCACCTTGTCTCGCCCGGCGATGAGGGCTTCTATTGCAAGGATCCTAACTCGTCAGACTTCACGATCAACTGCAGCCAGGGTGTGGACTCGATTGCGCTGGCCAAGCTGCCGGGGATGGACGTGATCTCGTACCACCTGTACCCGGACAGCTGGGGCAAGACGCCGGAGTGGGGCACGCAGTGGATCACCGATCACATCAACGATTCGCACAGGCTGGGCGACCGCGCCATTGCCGGCGAATGGGGCTTACTGGAGAAGAACGTCCGCAACCCCGTGTATGCCCAGTGGGAGCACGCCGTGCTGAGCGACAAGGGTGCGGGTGCGCTGTACTGGATCCTCGCCGGCAAGCAGGATGACGGCACGCTGTACCCAGACTACGACGGCTACACGGTGTACTGCCCAAGCCCTGTCTGCTCTACCTTCACGCACTTCGCGCGCAGGATCCAGCACCTGCCGACCGACAATGCGCCGATCGCGGATAACGACACCGTGACCACGCCGAACAACACACCGGTAACGCTGAACGTGACCGCCAACGACATCACCTACGGTGGCGCATCAATCAAGCCGGCCTCGGTGGATCTGAACCCGGCGGTGGGTGGGAAGAACTCGACCTACACGACCGCTCAGGGCACCTTCACGGTGCAGTCTGGCGGCAACGTGCACTTCCAGCCGGCGAATACCTGCGCCACGGGCGATGTCACCATTCCCTACACGGTCAAGGACAGTGACGGCAGGGTCTCGAACCCGGCGAATATCACCGTGACCGTGGGCGGCATTGCCAACGAGCTGTACAACTTCGAGGACGGCGTGGACACCTGGGCACCCGCAAGCTTCTCCAGCGGTGCCGGGACCGTTGCGCAGAGCACGGTGGATGCAACCAGCTGCACGCACAGTCTGCAGGTGAACGCGTCAGCGGGCGGCGGATGGTTTGGTCCCACCTACAACGCGGGTCCGTTGCCGTTGTCGACCAAGGGCATCAGCTCGTTGTTGTTCGACATCACCACGACGAATGCGGGCACGTCGCAGTCGGTTGCCGTGCAGTTCGGCGCCAACTACACGTTCTGCTCAACGCCGTTTGGCTACCAGAATGCCGGTACCGCGGGAACCCTCACAGTGAACCTGGCCAGCCTGGCAACAGCGGCAAACTGCGGTGGAACCGCACCGCCGGATACCAATGTGATCCAGGGGATCTACGTGTACTTCAGCGGAGGTGGCGTGAGCTACGTGGATAACGTGCGAGCGCGGTAGTGAAGCAGAGACAAAAGAGCCCACCGTGCGGTGGGCTCTTTTGCGTTTGGGTGGCTGGTTCAGCAAGTTCGCCGGATGTGTGAGAGGTGGCAAGGTGGATTGCGTCCGGCAGCGTACCGCTACTTGCAGAATACGGAGGTCCTTCGTTGCACTCAGGATGACGGCATGTGACGGCACTCAGGATG
>CAZZXY010000195.1:0-4064 GCA_964658105.1 Verrucomicrobia bacterium Tous-C9LFEB
AAGCAGGAGCTGCTTTCAGCAAAACCGTCGTGTCTCTTTCACCATGAAGCCATGACGCGAACAGCAGGCGTTGAACGTAATCTGCTGGATGGAAAACGCCCCGGCCGAAGAGAATCACGAATTCCGTTGCGCTCCACCATCTACTGCTCAAGTTGCATTTGTCACGGTAGCAGTGCGCAGATACGATGCATATAGTTATTGTGACGTTTGGCGTTACCCTAGGAGACATTTCTAGCCACATTAACCTGGCATTCTGAATGCCAGTATCATCCTGGTCCGAAGAGAACGGACTAAAAAAGAAGGATGAATTAGGCACGAGCGCTGAGATCCACGCCACCAGCATGAAGCGGCTCTCGAAAGTTGAGGCGGCCGATCATCCTTCGGACGGGGCCGATGACGAGTAGTCGCCAGCCTGGGTGGGTGAGCCGTTCAGCTCGTTCACCCATTAGTCGTTACCGCATCAATAAGCTTTCATAGTGAAAAGTTCAGGTTCATCAGATATTCCTGTTCGCGTGAGCGGCAGGTTAAATTTGAGCAAAGCCGCCATCGACAAACAGCTCAATGCCGGTGATGAAGCTGCTGTCGTCGGAAGCCAGAAAAACAACGGCTTTCGCGATCTCGTCCGATGTGCCCGGGCATCCAAGCGGAGTCGTGCTCACCGCCTGAGTGACAAACTGGTCAACCTGCGCGTCTTTCAACCCTGAAGTGCTGCTGTAGGCTGGGGTGACGATCAGACCGGGGCTAACGGCGTTCACGCGGATTTTGCGCTTTTTCAGGTCAACACTCCAGCAGCGGGCAGACGAGCGGACAGCGGCTTTGCTCGCGCTGGAGACGCTGAACGCAGGAAGGCCCTTCGACGCTTGAACAGAAGCGTTCAGGACAATCGCGCTGCCGTCCAGGAGAAGCGGGATTGAAGGTAACAGCGGCGAACATCGTTACGGGTGATGGAAAGCTGGCCCGTATTACGCTCGACGGCGTCGCCACTAGCCATCCTTATGCTTTGATGTTGCCGCCGATTGAGACGGAGCGCCTGCTGGAAGAGCATCTTGGCCGGTTAGACCACTCGCATAAGCCCTATCAAGCTGCAAAAGCCTTCATGAAGACCTTGAGAGCTGCATTGATCCTGCGGTCGACATCCTTCGGTGAAGGAGTCGATGCCAATCCTAAGAGGACACGGCGGAAAGCTTCACCGAGAGACATGTGAATGAGATGGTCTGCGGCGGTGAGAGGATCAACCCGAAGCATATGGCCCTTACGGATCTGCAGCTTGAAATATTCGGTGAGGAGCGCATGTGCCCGCTGAGGCCCTGCTTTATCGAAGATTTCGGCGAGTTCTGGAAAGCGGGCCGCTTCCGCATGGAGCACACGGACCAGTTTGACGGCTTGATCCGTATAGAGCATCTCGGCCATTTGCTTAAGGAAACGGTGTAAGGCCTGTTCCATAGGGACGTCAGCCTCAAGTGCGTCCGTGAATCCTCGAAACATGGTCGAATTAAGACGCATGACGATGGCTTCAAAGAGCTTTTCTTTGTTTCCAAAGTGGCTGTAAAAAGTAATTTTTGAGGCTTTTGCCCGCAATGCGATCTCATCGACGCTGGTGGCGGCAAAACCGTTCTCAAGGAAAACTTCGGTCGCGGCATTCAGAAGTCTTTCGCTGAGTTGGTCCTCTTTAGGCGAAGCAGCTTTCGAAGTTGCTTTTGGCACGGCCACCTCCTGGTCCAAGCATGGCATAACTATTTGCATCCTGCCTCCCCTAGCAATCGTCTATACGATACGGTACAGTATTTAACGAAGGAATAGAAGGTGCCTTTTGAGTGAACAACCCTGGGTTCCCAAGCACAACCCGTGGCTGATAGCCATTACCGTGAGCATGGCTACCTTCATGGAGGTGCTTGACTCCTCGGTCGCCAATGTCTCACTGCCGCACATTGCGGGGTCCTTTGGAGCGACCCAGGACGAATCGACCTGGGTCTTGACGTGTTATCTCATTTCGAACGCGGTCGTGCTTCCCGTTGCTGCCTACATGTCCACACTGCTGGGTCGTAAGCGCTTTTACATGACTTGCGTCCTGCTCTTCGGTATCAGCTCCTTTCTTTGTGGAATCGCTCCTTCACTTCCGCTTTTACTCTTCTTCCGCGTGCTTCAGGGTGCGGGGGGCGGGGGCCTAGGGCCTTCAGAGCAAGCTATCCTAGCCGATACTTTTCCGCCGGAAAAACGCGGGCAGGCGTTTGCTCTTTATGGGCTAGCAGTCGTCCTAGCGCCGACCCTGGGGCCAACGATCGGCGGTTGGATTACTGACAACTTCGACTGGCGCTGGATCTTTTTCATCAACCTGCCCATCGTGGCGTTGTCACTTTTTCTTACCTATCGCTTAGTCGAAGACCCACCGGCCATTCAGAAGGAAGTCAAGCAGGCGCACAGTGGGAACTTCCGTGTCGACTACGTCGGCTTCAGCCTTCTCGCTCTGGCTTTTGGAAGTCTTGAAGTCGTGCTGGATAAAGGTCAGCAGGATGACTGGTTCGGTTCGAATTTCATCGTCACTTTCATGGTTCTCTTCGCAGTCTGCCTGGTCGCGGTGATTTTCTGGGAGCTTCATCTTGGAAAGACGAAGGAACGTCCGATCCTGGATTTGTCTCTCTTCAAGAACAGAACGTTCTGCGTCTCCATGCTTCTGATGTTTGTCCTGGGATCGGCACTCTACGGGATCAACACGCTGCTTCCACAACTCCTACAGAACCTTATGGGGTACTCAGCCGAACAAGCTGGATTGACTCTCTCGACTGGCGGTCTAGCTACCTTACTCGCAATGCCAATCGTAGGCATCGCCGTGGGCAAGATGGACCCCCGCAAATTGATTGCGCTTGGCTTTATCGCGACAGCCGGCGGGCTCATCTACATGACCGGACTCGATCTGCAGATGAGCATGAGCTATGCAGCCAAGCTGCGCTTTTTCCAATGCGCCGGCCTGGGGCTCCTTTTTGTTCCCATCTCCACCATGTCATACGTGGGCACGCCGGCTTCCAAAAACAACGACGTTGCGGGCATGACAAACCTGGCGCGAAATGTTGGCGGTTCCTGCGGCACGGCTTTGTTCACGACGATGCTCCTGCGTCATCAGCAAACCCACCAGGATGTGTTGGTCAAGCATGCCGTCCAGAGCAACATCTTCTTCAGGAATCAACTGAACACGCTTACCCAGCAGCACGGTGCTCATGCAGCCATGGCGCAGATCTATCAGCGGGTGCAGCAGCAGGCCAGCCTGCTTTCCTATCTGGACATCATCTCGTTCTTCGGTGTGGCCTGTGTTTGCATGATTCCAATTGCTTTCCTGATGAAAAGGGCCGCCAAAGGCGGCGAAGTGGTGATGCATTGAGAGAGGTATTCATGCTCCAAAACTTTCCAATTCGATTCAAGCTTTTCGTCGGCACAGTGGCTTTCTGCTTCCCTGTGGCTGGATTCGCTCAAAGCTCTTCGTCCAGTTCCGGCCAGACTCCACAAGCTCAGCAGTTGCCGTTGTCAGGCCGCGCTCAAGGCGGAGCGTCCGTATCAGCGCAACAGACTGCTTCGGGGAGCTCCAGTTCCAGTGTCAATACCGTCAACACGACTGTGCAGGTGCAAGGCGCGTATCAGGGCAGTATTGCGGAAGCTGTTCCGGGCAATGGGCCGATTTCAATCACTCTTCCCGAGGCTCTGCAGCGGGGCCTTCAATATAACCTCGGCGCTCTCGGTTCTGCCGCTTCGGTCAAGCAGATCCGTGCTCAACGACTCAACGCCCTGAGTCAACTTCTGCCAAACATTTACGGCACTCTTTCGGAGACAGGCGCCAAGACCGATCTGCAAACGCTGGGCCTCAGCAGTTCAACCTTCGGCGGCACCTTCGCTCTTCCAACCACCGTAGGCCCGTACCACTACTACAGCGCGCAGGCGAATATTTCGGAACAGCTAAGCCTCACTGGTGTGCACAACCTCCGGTCTGCCGAGAGTCTCAGCAACGCCGCGCTCCTGAGCGCGCGGGATGCCCGCGAGCTCATTATCCTGGCCGTTGGTGGCTCCTATCTGCGCGT
>CAZZXY010000196.1:0-3889 GCA_964658105.1 Verrucomicrobia bacterium Tous-C9LFEB
AAACCTGCCATGCTGACGTGCATACGAACGGAACGGAGTTGACCGACGTACCCTTCTGAAAGAAGTTCTTGAAGATGAAGGGAACTGGCTCCAACCGTCCGCTGAAGCCCCGCAAGATGCCGAACCCCGCGCTGCTTCGCGAGCTGCAAGAGCTCTTCCGAATCCTTTGTATTGGTCGTGAGCGGCCACTCGCAATACACATCCTTCCCCGCAAGAATGGCAGCTCTAACCGCGGAAGCGTGTTCTGGAGCCGGGGAGAGCACCGCGACCAGGTCTACCTCAGTGTCATCGATGAGTTGCTGCATGTTGTCATAGCGACGCGGAATATCGTATGTTCTTCCAATCTCTTCGGCCTTCTCCAGGCTTCTGCTTGAGACGGCGACGATATCGTATTCCGGTAATAGTTTGAGCGCGGGAATATGCCCATATCGTGCCCAGTTGCCGACCCCTACGAGACCTACCCGAATTTTGCTTTCTTCCGCCATGTCGTACCTCGTGAACGTGTCTTAGTAGCGAAAGCGGTCTGCGTAAGTCCTGGCAAAATCGGCGAGACTTCGAGGCGCGCGGCCTGTCAGTCCAGGAAAGTTGTCGAAGATGGCATCTGCACCGATGTCCTTGCCATTCGTGAAGTCGGTATAGCTGTCAAACACGCATTTCATGTATGCAGGCTCGGCGCCTGCAGCAAGCACATTCTGGAGAAAGTCGGACGGCGGCTGCGGTTCGTAAGAGAATGGCTGCCCAAGAACCTTCGTAAAGACCTCTGCAAGTTCGTAGTAGGTCTTTGCCTCGTACCCCATGCGGTAGGTCTTACCGGCATGCTGTTCTGGCTGCGCCAGGCATACCGCTGCGACGGCCGCGACGTCGTCACAATCCACCCAACTTAGTCGTGCACCGCCAACGTAGTGTTTGATCACGCCCTTTTGCACGTAGCTTTCGCCTCCGTAGCCCAGCAGATTCTGCATGAAGATCTCGGGACGCAGGTGCGTGAAGGTGATGCCGGACCACTCGATGTAGCGCTCGATGAACTGGTGCCAGCCGTAATGTGCGACGCGCGTGTCGTCATCGCCGCACGCACCCAGATGAACAAGCTGCTGAACACCGGCCCGCTTGGCGCTATTTACCAAATCCTTGCTCTGGCGCAGCATGTCTACCGTGTAACCCGTTGCCATGAAGACGCGATCGATGTTTGCTAACGCCGGGGCAAACGTCTCAATTCTGTCGAGATCGAACTCCACAACCTCGACTCCAAGGTGTTCTGCCTTCTTTGGAGTACGGGCCGCTGCGACAACCTCGACGCTTTGATCGGCTACGAGCAGCGGCACAAGAGCTCCGCCAACCTGCCCCGTAGCTCCCAACACCAGTACTCTTGCTTTTGAATTCATAGGACCTTTTCGGAGACAAAGAACAAGGCGTAAAGCCGCCGTCCCCTCATGGAGGTGGTTTGGACGGCGGTTGAAGAGGAATGGAAACGGCTACTTGTCGATCGCCTCGGCTGCGAGAGCGATGATGTCCGCCACAGCCTCTGGCTTGGACATAAAGGGGCAATGGCTGGAGGGAACGGTGCGGACAGTTGCGTTCATGCGTTTAGCAAGGAACTCCTGGGCCGGTGGCGGGATCATCTGATCCTCAGTACAGACCAGGTACCAGGAGGGAACTGTCTTCCATGCTGGAACCGCTTCTTTTCCGCTAAATGCCGCAAGCGCAAGAGGCTTCTGAACTGCGGCCATGACGGCGGCCTCATCAGCAGTGGCATCTCCGGCGAAGGACTTATGGAAAGTCTCACGATTGATCCAGAGAAATCCGTGAGCATCCGGCTGAATGGAGGTAGACCCCGGGGATGGAGAACCCTGGTTCGCCAGCGTCTCCAAGCTCTCGCCTTCATCGAGACCGAACGCCGTAATATACACAAGCGCTTTGACCTGCGGGGTTGCCGTGGCTGCGCCGGTGATCACTGCGCCTCCATAGGAATGCCCGACCAACACGGTAGGTTCCGGTTGCTCGGAAAGCAGGCGCCGAGTCACATCGATGTCATTCTCAAGGGATGTGAGCGGGATCTGAGCTGCGGTCACGGTATATCCCTTTGCCTGAAGCAAGAGAATAACCTTGCTCCAGCATGAACCGTCCGCCCATGCTCCGTGTACCAGCATGATGTTCCCTTTGTTACTCATGACAGCCTCCAGGATTCGGTGTTGCGAGATCGAAACGTTGTGTAAGGAACACCGCTATACAGCTACGGCCGGCGCATAGACGGGGTAATCGGTGTAGCCGACTTCATCGAATGTGTAGAAGGTTGAGCGATCGTAGGGCGTCAGCTCCAGATGCTCGGCAATACGTTGCGGCAGGTCAGGGTTGGAAAGAAAGTGACGGCCGAAGGCCACTGCGTCGACAGTTCCGGTTGAAACCGCCTGCTCTGCGGTGTCCGGCTCAAAGCCTCCAGCGGCAATCATCTTTCCTTTGAAAAAGGGGCGAAGGCGTTCTGCTGCAAGACCGCCGCGTGATTCCACATCGTCGCTACCGGATACCCTCGGCTCGATCAGATGGAGGTAAGCAAGTCCAAACTGATCCAACTCTGTCGCAAGATGAGCGAAAAGGGCATCCGGGTTGCTGTCCGACATACCATTCCAGGTCCCGTAAGGACCAATCCGGACGGCTACGCGATCTGCTCCCCAAACAGAAGCCAAGGCGTGGACGATCTCAGAGAGCAGGCGCACGCGGTTCTCCAGAGACCCGCCATACTCATCAGTCCGTTTGTTGCTCCCATCCTGCAAAAACTGGTCGACGAGATAGCCGTTAGCGGCATGGAGTTCGACTCCCTCGAATCCAGCGGCCATTGCGCGTTTCGCCGCTTCACGGTAATCCGCAACGATGCCGGCTATCTCTTCCAAGGCCAAGGCCCGATGGGGAGAGGGCTGAACCCAGCCACCGGGGACGGACACAAGGTGGTTTGGGTTTTGCCAGTACGTTGGATCGACAGAAGCGGACACAGGGGTAGCACCACCCGTCATCGAGGTGTGAGACGAGCGCCCACTATGCTAGAGCTGCGCGAACATATGGCCGCCCTTGGCATGAACGGCGGATACGATCTTCTTCCATCCCTCGACCTGCTGATCGGAGTAAAGGCCCGGGGCTCCGAGCCAGCCACGGCTGGTCAGCGAAATGTTCGTCGCTTCCGTGATAATGAGTCCGCCGTCTGATGCCCGTTGTTCGTAATACTCACGCATCAGATCACCCGGGACGGAATCAGGCTGAACTGAACGGGAGCGGGTAAGAGGCGCCATGATGACGCGGTGCTTCAATCGCAGAGCCCCGAGTGCCGTAGGTGTGAAAAGAGCCTTGCTAGCCTTCATCAGTCTGTCTCCTCTTGCCTTCTAAAGTCGTTGCTTGCAAAGGTGTGCTTTCAGTTGCAAGCCTAGGTGCAAAGATCTGTGTGGCAAAGACCAGATTGGGCCGCTGAACGTGGGCCCTTTCGGGCTAGTGGTGCGCTAGCTGCGTGTCAGTAAAGGGCTATTTCTGAAGCTTTGCGGCCTGCCTAATCGCGCGAGACGGTCACTTTTCGACGCCCAAACCCCAGTGCGTCAAGCGAATACGCACCGGGTCCCAGCAAAAGAACGACTACGAGAAGGAGCACTCCGAGGACACAGCAGGGAAAGACCCTGAACCCAGTCACCCACGCGACGGTGATCTGCAAAACTAATGCCGCTGCACAAGCAAACGGTGTCATCAGCCCAGCAACTAGGAAACCGGCCACCGGCCAAAGAACCAGAGTGACCCAACTCGGGACCTTTCCTCCAACGCAGAGAGCGTAACCTACTACCATCGCTGTTGCGCAAAGACGCAAGAGAATCAATCCGGCACCCGGCGGTCCAGCCGGAAACATCGTGAACAGTCT
>CAZZXY010000197.1:0-3883 GCA_964658105.1 Verrucomicrobia bacterium Tous-C9LFEB
GCGCCCAACAATTCCAGGCTGTTCCTGACAACGACGCACTACCATACGGAGCACGTCACGGGCGAGCCCGGCTTTCCTGCTGGCACCATCCTGATCCGCAACGCGGTGCAGCAGCAGGAAATGGAGAAAGACGGGCATGTGCTCAATGACCTATTCCGCGGCATGTCGGCGCAGAACAAGGAGCTGCTTGCGGGGGTCGTCTTGCGCACGCCGGATGTTGTTTTCGATAGCGAAGCCTTGATCGATCTCGGCGGTGGTGTGAAGGCCCGTCTGCTCTGGCTCGGTGGTGCCCACACCAAAGGAGACGAGCTAACCCTTGTCGAGCCGGACCAAACCCTGATTTCAGGCGATGTGGTGCAGAACAAAACCATGCCGAACATCTTCGGCGAGGACGGTACGCCGACGGAGTGGCTGGCCACGCTGGATAAGGTAGCTAGGCTGAACGTCGCGCACGTATTGCCGGATCATAGCGCACCGGGGGATGGATCTCTCGTTGCCGCAGAGCGGGAATTGCTAGTCGCGATCCGCACGCAAGCCCTTGCACTGAAGCGTCAAGGTGTCTCCGTCGATGCTGCCGGAAAAGAAGTCAGCGCCACGCTTAAGAAGCAGCATCCCGATTGGGAAGATACCAATGTCTCCACATTTGTGAAGAGCGTTTACGTCGACCCCGCCGATCCCCATTAGCTCACATGAAAGAACCAAGTCCTCATGTCGGATATCCGATGGACAGAAGAAGCTGACGAACGAATGGAAGCGGTGTGAGATTGGAATCGCCGGGCTGAATATCAAACGATAGACGCGGCTTCAACGTCTCCTCGCTCGCAAATGCCCCATTGGCCAGTGCCGTCACTGGAACGAGTACCTCTTTACCAAGCGCAGTCCGCTGTTAATCAACCCGAGGCGGAGTGTTAGGTGTTTTTCATTACTTCCCTGTGAATAGGAAGCTCAGGACATCGAAGAACATGGAGAAGAACGCCATCCAGCCTTTCGGTTTTACCGAGTCCAGGCCTGCAGAAAGCCGAATAACACGGACCAACTCCGGCTGTGATTACCAACATAACGCTATGCGCCTTGTGGATTGCTTATGCACTCTTGCTGGGAATAGCTGGTGCGCCGGCGAAGCGTACACTTTTTTTAGACGCGTCGGCGACTTTGCCTGCTCGGACACGAAGGCTCTTGATGCTTTATAAAGTCCATCCATCTTTAGGCTCTACTTACTTTGCTGTCTCCCGTCGTCGCGCGTTGACTTGGGCATCGCTGCTCGCGTCGGGGTTGATAACCAATTTGGCTGCGGAGAGCCATATGAGGATGCCACAAAGTACTGGCACCGGAAATGATCCAGTCAAGCCATCAGGCAGGAGCCATATCGACGGTCGGACACCGCAGGAAGTCGCAACAGACTCCAGCGCTGTTACCGATGTCATCCTACGCGAGCGTCTCGCGCGAGAGACACACAACTGGACGGATGAGGCAGATTGCTTTCATGCAAACGCTTTCGTTGAAGTCTCCTGGTTTAAGGGCAGCGCGGCCAATTTTATCGAGGCGGGAAAAAACAGCCTTGGCACTGAAGCGGTGCATTTCGATTCGATGAGCCCTGGCGTTGTCTGGCTCAAGAACGAGCGCGCGATCTCCGACACCGCCTGTGCGGTTCATACCTTCTCGCGGTTGGACGATATTGAAGTCAGCACGACAAGCTATACGCGGCTGTTGTGGCGAGTTCAACGATTTGAGGGGCAGTGGCTCATTTGTGGTCTTCGCGGCATTTACATTCGCGATACGCTGATCCCGCGCGATCCAACAAAGGTCCCGAAGTTGGACGAAGAGAAGCTTCGCGGGTTTCGTCCATCCTATCGTTTCCTCAGTTACATCCTTACCGCGAATGGAGCCCCTGCGCACAACGATCTTCCAGGTGTCGATCAACCTAAGGCGGTCGCCGCGTTAAGAGCAGCCGAACGCGAATGGCTAGAACGAGGTTAGAAACTGCTGTCGGCAAGGGCCTCCACCTCAGCTTGACGTAAGACAAGAAGGCAATCGGCCCATTCAATCTGCGCGTTTCGGTACGCGTGGGTGAAAGTAGCAGATCAAGGCCGCGTGGGCCTCAGAGCTCAAGATTGTGTCGGCTTCATTGCCTCGATCTTGGGGATAGACACAGCAGGATTTGCTTGCTGCGCAGCGGACACCAATACATCCACCAGCGCTCGGCACTCGTTGAGGCCCGTCGCGAGGAGCTCACGAAACGAGGAGATGCGAGACATAAACCAAAGCATACTAGCCGGGACCCATGCTGGAGCCTCATGAAGCCGCGCCTTTCCGGAGGGGTAGAGTCGATATCCCAGCCGTTGGATCAAGGTGAAACTTTCCTGCAGTCCTTGTGCGATGGTCAGCGCCTCGCTCCAGCTAGCTCCGCCGCCCCGCCGCTTTCCTGCAACAGACACGCTCTCGAACGCGATACACATCGGAACATGGCAGCGAAGCCAGAGAAGCATGTCGCCCTCAAACACTGCGGGTAGGCCAGCGTTATTGAAAAGTTCGACAAATCTCTTATTGTTCATCTTCGTCTTTTGGCCACCGGTGCCGATCTTTGCGGCCAGCCTGCCGTTTGAGTCAATGCTGCCCTGCACGAACGGCATTCCGAACGAGCAACGCTGCGCTCCGACGGCATCTCGCAGCAGCTCGGGCTCGAAGGTGTTGAACATGAATAGAATCCACTTGGCGGCGCTACGCTGAAGCGATGGTAAGACCGCCGCAGCCTGGTGGGCGGGAAGGGTCACAAGCACCAGCTCAAAGGGAATCTCTTCGTCGAGCGTATCTGTAACAAGCAGCTCCGCACGTTCGTCCTTGATGTTGATCACGCCGCCGTCGCGCCTCAGTTGTTCGAACCGAGTGGACCCGGGGCGCGCCACCGCTGTCACTTCATGGCCATGCCGAGCCAGCTGAAACGCGAAAGTGCTCCCGATTCCACCGAGACCGATCACAGCAACACGCAAAACTCCGTCAGATGAAGACAGATGAGAATCTTCGTTCATTCGTCTATGATCGAACGGTGATAGTGGTTTATCCAGTCGCAGTAGTCCGTATTTTATGCTGAGGAGTCCACTTTTGTGTTCGAAACCAGACCATCCGAGGCGATAGACCCACTTTCGGATGCGCTGACGAGGATTCGCCTGAGGGCCTTCACGAATGTCGCTTTGGACGCTGCGAAAAAGTGGGCTATCGATTTCCCTGCCTACGAAGGATTCACGTTCAACGTTGTTCAGAGGGGGGAGTGCTGGATTTCCGTGAAGGGCGATCCGCGAGTGCTACGGCTTAATACCGGCGATTGCTTCCTGATAACTGGCGGACGGCAGTTCTCTCTCGCCTCAGACCTCGCGATAAAGAAACGGCTTCTCGCCGAAGAACTTTTCTCCCGAAGCCAGGATGGGCATGTTTCGTGCAACGGCGGCGGGGACTTCTTCGTCGCCGGAACGATCTTCAGGTTTGAAGGGCATCTGCCATCGATTTTGTTCCATCGGCTTCCACCCATCATTCACGTCGACGGAAGCTCCGATCAAGCTGCGGTGTTGCGTTGGAATCTCGATCGGTTCACTGCCGAAATGCGGTCACATAGCGTTGGCCGGAAGCTCATTCTGAGTCATCTTGCGCCCATTATGCTGGTACAGATGTTGCGCTTCTACCTGCATTCCGCGCCGAAAGGGTCAAACTGGCTGGTCGCTCTTTCGCACCCGCGGCTCTTGAAGGCGCTCGAAGCGATCCAGACGGATTATCAACGGGACTGGTCGCTCGACCAGCTTGCAAGCCTCGCCAATATGTCTCGCTCGGGCTTCGCGCTGACCTTCAAAAGGACGGTTGGGGTTTCCCCGATGAACTACCTCATGAATTGGCG
>CAZZXY010000198.1:0-3849 GCA_964658105.1 Verrucomicrobia bacterium Tous-C9LFEB
TCACAAGTCGCAATATCGGAAGGAATGACTCTTCGGGATAAGTGCATTGGCGATTTACTGTAAATCCGGAATCAAATGCCGCCGTCGCGTTTCGCCGGAATCAGCTTCTCCTATTTCACAAGCGTGGCGAGGCGGGCTTTGCTGATCTTCAACACCATGCCGGCATTCCTGTCAGCCACTTCACTGACGTGATATTCAGCGGCAGTTCCAAGCACCTGCGCAATCTCGGAAGACGTAAGCTTGTAGTCTTCTTCAAGCCATGAAGCCATATCGCTGGTGGCTTCTTTGAAAGCATCGTCAAGCGAACCGTGAAGTCCCATCGTGATGACCTCCGTGGCCGTCTCAACGCGCGGACCTCCGATACGTTTGTTGGGGATGACGTCGACAGTCACTTCCACGTCCATGGATGTTTCCAAGGCATTGCCATTCAGCTCGCCGTCACCCTGCGCTGCGTGTGCGTCGCCGAAATAGAGCAGCGCGCCGGGGTTTGCCACGCGAAGATAGACGGCTGCGCCTTCCCGGATTTCATTGAAGTCCATGTTTCCGCCGTAGTATCCCGAGTCGCCCGTGCCGGGTGGAGCCTGCGCACTGCCGGGAGCAGCAGAGATACAGCCGAGCATCGGCCTTAGCGGGATCGAGTAGTGTTTCAGGTGTTCTGTGGGCGTTTCGGGAGTTGCTGTTCCCGCCGCTCGGTCGAGATGCCAACGAATCGATTTGCCGTTCTCCTTCACCTTGACCGCGAGATCGCTGTTCAAGGCACGCTCAACAAGTCCGTCGTCGCTCTCCGCCCAGTCGCGATTCAAGCTGAGTTTCTTAACATGGACAACCAGCACGTCGCCTGGCATCGCTCCCGTTATGTAAAACGGGCCGGTCTGAGGATTGCCGCCGAGCGACCGTTTGACCCCATTCATATCAGTCCCGCCGGCATCCACCGTAGTGGTGTGAATGGTGTCTCCAGGATTGATGATGAGAACCGGTGTGTTGAAGGCAGATATCTGACGATAGAAGACAGTGGGCGTGAACTCATGGGTTCTGGGCTGAAAATGTCCCAGAGCAGGCGCCAAAATAGCCGTGAATTTAAGGGTTATGGGGTGCGCCTTATCATGGGCGTCGGTCTCCGTATCCGTCCCTTCCATCTTGCCGTCAGCGAGCGTAGCCGTGATTTCATCGGAATTGCCCTGTTCATCTGTCGCCATCAGATGGAGGGCAGTCCCGTGGAGAGCACCGGCATACTTGTAGCCCCGGCTTGTGGCCGTAACTCTTTCGCCGGTCTGTTCAAGATTGAGCAGGAGAGTGAGAGGAGTGCCTAGATAGTCTGTCGAAACAACCCAACGACCTGTGTTCGAAGATGTTTGAGCGGTAGCGGCAACGAAAGACAGACTTAACAGCATAGGTAGAAGCCGGATGCGAGCCATAGACATTCTCCTGAAGGCCGGATGAGGCATTGAGCTCACCAAGAGCACACTAGTTCCCAACGATAGTACGCAGAGAAAATGGTTGCAGTTCACCGCGGCTGAAACGGCTCGGCGTCTCACCCTATCAAAATCGCGCATCTAGCAACAGGAGAAACTGGCGGTGTGCGTGCGTTTGATACTCGGCGATTTCTCACCAAATGACTTTGGCCTCGCGGGCGGAGACCGCAGAACCCCGAGCCGGATAGCTTTCAAAGCGAGGCGATACTCCTCTTCCCATTTGAGCGTGCCTCAGCCTGTAACCTCGGGCGTCTCAGCAATGTTGTGAAATTCGCTGATCCACCAAAGACCGTTTTCCTTGACGAGAACCAGACACAACTTGTTCCGGAGGACACCGTCGTTCCCCACAGGCAGGCCAGGATAGGCCTTTTGAAATCCGCTTAGTTCTCCAGAGACATCGACGATAGCGACATCTGGCCGCACGAAACGAAGCTTCGTGATGACGCTCTTCGACGTTGTTCCTTTGAAAAAGGTTTTTCCAATTTCCTTATGGCGCTGGATGAACTCTTCGCGGCCAAAACGTACGGTGCCAAAAATGTTAGTGAAGCTCACATCTTCGGTTACATGGTCGGATGGATTGGAGTGCACGAGCTCTTCGATGGCCTTAATGTCCTCTGGAGAGCCGGCGCTGACCGGAGCCGTCGCGGTCGGTGTCGCAGTAGAAACGGAACTGAGCGCGGGATCGGGGTGACCGTAGACCGCGCCACCATCCACGCCCACGTAGGTCGCTTGACGGGCAATCTGGAGCCACTCGTTGCCAGTCTTTTGCCAGACATTGGTGAAGCGCCGAGTGAGCGGCTTCCCAGCCATGGGACCGTTGGACATAACGATATCGTCGTGCCCCATCTCGATAGCGACATCTTGTACGACGAAGAAGGTTTCGGGGATCGCCTTGGAACTTGAGTACTTCAGCTTGTCGTCGCGCATAGCAGCAAAGACCTGGTCTCGGGTCAGAATATTGTTGCCGGGGCTATTGACGACCATGGCGGGTGACCAAACTCTTTCGAGGGCAGCGAAGTCCATGGTGCCGATGGCACGACCGACAGCGCGGCCGTTCGCCGTTATTTCGGCACGGATTGCTGCGGTGTCGGCTGCAGCCTCCTGGGCATGCAAAATGACGCCTTGCAAAAGTGTCAGTGCAAAGGCCAGGGCGGCTGCTCGTTTGATCTGTGTCTTCATGGGAAGATTTTCCTTTAGGTGGAGAGTATCTGCAACAGAGATTCGGGCAGATGCGGGGTCTCAACGGTTGCGAACAGGCCGATGCACTCATTGAGCCCTTATTGGGATGGGTCTCTGCAATTCTTGTTGGACCGGCGACAGTGCCGAATGACCTCGCAGAGCTCGCCTGACATTAGGCTTGGCGTAAGTTTGCTACTTCTGTGGGGTTCGGCTCGATGCTCTACGAATTCCGGCACCGTCGCTCTTCGTTCCCGTATTCTGTTTGGGATGAACACGACCGAAATCCTCTCAGCTATCAATGAAGAGATCTCCCGTCTGATGCAAGTCCGAAGCTTGCTGGGTGGACTCGATACAGCCGTTACCGTTCCCAAACGCCTCACGCCCGATACCGCCCCGAGACGTGGCCGTCCGAAAGGTTCCAAGAACAAGGCGACGAGCTTCAATCCTGGCGAGTTCAGCCCACCCAGACGACGAAAGATGAGTCCGGAAGGGAAGGCAAGGATCGCGGCGGCGCAGCGGGCACGGTGGGCACGGCAGCATGCGGAAGGGGTGACCCCGAAAGCCCAGAAGCGGTCGACTTCCGTTGCCAAAGCTCGCCTCAATCCTCCCTCCACGATTTCGTCCAAATCTTCGCCTGCGCGAAAGGGCCCAACTACGGTCAATCGTGGGGCAGCGAAGGCTGCATCTGCTAAGAAGCCGAACCTGGTCAAAGCTGCGCCGGCGAAATCGGCCTCTCCGAGCAGGACTCCAATTGCGCCGAAGAGGACTGCATCGAAAGTATCGGCTGGTTCGAAGGCACCCAAACCTACGACGTCAAAGAGCCCACAACCAAAGCCGACCGGGCGCCGCACCGCGCCCAGGAAAACGTCCGCAAGTAAAACTACGCCTCGGACGGATGCTACGCCCGTCGCCATGACGGAGCCTTCGACGTCAGCGTGACCTCCATTACGCCGGGTACGCACAAAGCCGCATCTGCTCCTACGACTTGGCTGAAGTAACGGCAGATGCCTACCTCGTCTCCGACCAGGGCGCGCAGATGTACTTCTGTAACGCACGATGCCTTACCGTTGTGAAGTACGGCTGCTCGACTGCCTCGGCCTTGATGATCCACTTGATCGTCTCAGCTCTGCTTCCCTCATGACGTCTCCCTGCCGTTGCCTTACTGACGGGAGTTCTGGCATCGGCGGTGGAGTTCGTT
>CAZZXY010000199.1:0-3773 GCA_964658105.1 Verrucomicrobia bacterium Tous-C9LFEB
GGTTCTATCGGCACAAAGAGGAATCCGTACACCTACCATCGTCACAAGAAAGCCCGAAGGCTTGTACTCACTGAAACTACCGTTTCAGAGGCCACCGGCGGCGATAAGCAGAGAGTACGAATGGTTTCTACAACGCTGCTAGGCCTGCAGGCACATGGCTATCGCTGGTGGGTGCCGGTCGACGGCGCAGTGATCGATACCGACTACACCGAGGTGTTCCAGTCAGAAGAGCTTGCGGCGGATATTTCACGGCTGGGCACGCGCGGCGATGGCCCCCATGGCCGGAGTGAGACGCGAGCGGATTTTAAAAATCTACAGCGGGTAGAGCCGGATGCGACCCTGTTTCAGATCCCGGAAGGTTACAAAATTGAGGATACGAGGACCAGGCCTTCGCACTAGGGAGTTGACCTGGAATGGTTTGATGATGAGTTGCCGCAGGGGGCGAGGTAGGCAGGGCCATCCGGCAGGCGTCAATCAGGAGAGGCAGGTGTTGCGAGGGCAGGCGGCGACTTTTCGGATAGTAAATGGATTAGGGTTGGCAATTACAACCGGAGTTGTCGTGGGTAGCGCTCATCGGAGAGCTAAGGCGGATGCTTTGAGATTGTCTTCCTGCAGCAACCCGATTCGCCCTTTCGGTCCCACTACAAACGGCAACGACAGAGCATTCCAGTTCTTGTCCGCATCGGGTGCATCACTGGCGCTAGGGTTTAGCGGTCGCCAGTTGTGACCATCATCAGTAGAGATGTCCGTGCCATTCGGCCCGACTGTGATCCACGTTTTTGACGCAATGTCATAAGCGACTGCGCTGCGATAACCATGTGGCGGCGTTTTCGGCTTGCCCACCGTTCGCCAGGGGTATCCGAAATGCGATATGTACGCGGCTGTGCCTATGGTCCCTTCAGGAGCCGTATAGTCACCGCCCACGATCACAAGATCGTCCGGAAAATTACCCGCCCTGCCGTTTTGCCATAACGCACCCACTGCAAAAGCTCCTGTGGACGCGCTGGTGTGAATGATTGGAAGCTTGATGAAGTGTGCAGATTCATGGCATAGAGAACCGTCCAGCGAGAATAAGTCGTTGAACGCTAATCGCGTATCCGCGCCACCCGTCACGAATTGGAAATAAAATCCACCCGCGTACAGGGATTCATTGCTTGCTGCAAATGCAGCCTCTCCGCCCTTCGCAGCAAACTCATCTATTTGGCAACCCTCTCCTTTCCGCCCTCTCTTGGTAGCGATCCTGCGAGTCCAGGTTTCTCCTCCATCAGAAGTTATGAACAGCGGGAAATGGCCGTTGACCGGATCGCCAAGAAGGTACCCGTGCATATGTTTCAATGCGACCGAATGCGGCACGGATACTGTTGGAGGGAAAGCCATGCTTAACGCATCCCAAAAGCCATCTTTATCCGGATTCGTAAACACGAGCTTCCAGGTTTTGCACCCATCCATCGTCTTATATATCCGTGAGAGATCACCCTTCCCACTCGACATCACAATCGCCGTCTTTTCATCGAATCCCTGCACTCCGCGAAAGTCGAGGTTATCCGCATCGGGTGGTCTCACGCAGCGCTCCCAGCGCTTGCCATTGTCCACCGTGCGCAGAACAGTGCCTTCTGTACCAGAGGCCCACGCAACACCGCCGCCCACCGAATAGATCCCGCGCAGGCTAGCCGTCGTCCCGGAAGTCTGTATCTCGAACTGGCACACTGCGGGTATAGCGATTGCAAATAAAAGACCGGAAAGGATCAAATGTCGCATTGCGTGATTCTACAAACCTGGCCATGCTTGTACTCACTGAAACGTGCGCGTTCAACGAGTAAACCCTTAACCCTCCGCGCGGTCTGTCTCGGTGGTTGCCTAGGGACGTTGAACCGGACGTTGAGACATTAAGACCTCAACGCCGGTATACCCCATCTGCTGCAAGAGAGATTCAACGCTTCGCTTCGTGATGCCTTTATGGTGACCTGGTCCGACCATCACCTTCTGAATGGCGAGCCGCGGTACTCGCAGCCCTTCCCAGCCGTTTGCCTTTAGATCTATGTAACGGCCGAGCATGTGAGCTTTTTGCTGATAGCGAACGAAGGGCATGTCATAAGACTGTAGCTCGTGAATAAGGCGATACTCTCGTTCATGGCTGAACCCATCATCTTTGGCGATGGGTGACAGCCTGTAAATGGCCTGATCCCACGCCGTGAAGAACTCCTTGCCCCATTGGACGGGATCATTAAGCCTAGAGCCTAGCAAACCGTCCTGGTAGTACTGGAGGGTCATGCGCGCCGTCTCTTCCGCAATCTCCTGGTGTAGCGCCGTATCGTAGTTCACCTTAACAACCACGGTATTGCCGTCGATCAGAAGCCCTCGGGGGGTGAATCCTATGGCGTAACCATTCTCACCATGTTCGCCACCGTAGTTCATCCACTGCTGGATGTTGTCTTCGAGCTCGGTAAAGCACGATATGAAAAACTTACTGTCAGCATGACCTGGCATGTCGGGCGCTTCGACCGTCTCATCGAGGACGCCTTGCAAGAAGCTCTGCACCAAATCGTCACCCGCATGCGCTTGCTGCAGCCGGGTGATTGCAACGCGATACAGCCGTGTTGCGTACACGGTTTCAGTGCTGTCGTTCACGGCTGCCACCTGGGTCGCTCTAATTGACCCGGATTCGATGATTCCTAGGAAGCCGGGGCCGTTGGTGTAGTGCCAGATGGTCTGATTCCAATCAAAATTTGCCAGGCCAGCTTGAGCCCAAACCTGACGAGTAAAGCGGCGAATTTTTTCGAGCTCTTCTTCGGTGCATGGCATATCTAAATTTTAGAGCTCTCAGAATTGCGTTACCTAAGATAAAGGACGTTATCTATCGTTCCATCACCCTTAGAACCTGCACCGCAGACCATTCTCCGCCTCTTCGAGGCGTGGGGATCTCGCGAGCGTTGAGTTCTGCCGCGATCGCGCGGAGCGAACTCGCCCCGGTGGCTCGTATCGCTGTGATGGTCGGAACGAGGTCCGCGCGGACCTGGCTCGCTTTCTGGCTACGCACCTGCCGCGCTGCAGCTCCGATCTCTGCAAACCGCTCAGCCGAGACGCGGCGACCGCCAAGCTTCGTTCCCCGCGCCTTTGCGGCGGCGAGGGCTGCCTTGGTCCTCTTCGAGATGGCTTCGGCTTCCTGCTCAGCAACGGCGGCCAGAATGTGCACCACGAACCGATTCGCTTGGGGCATATCGACAGCCACGAACTCGACGCCAGACTCCATGAGGTTCGAAATGAAGGCGACGTTGCGGGCGAGGCGATCCAGCTTGGCGATCACCAGGGTAGCGCGATACTTGCGGCAGAGCTTGAGGGCGGTAGCGAGGGCCGGACGGTCATTGCGCTTGCCGCTCTCGACCTCCAGGACCTCTTGCACCAGGGTCCAGTCTCCCCCATCGAGGAATCCAGCCACGGCGGCACGCTGCGCTTCGAGGCCCAGGCCGCTCGTTCCCTGCCGTGCCGTCGAGACTCTCAGGTAGCTCACAAACCTGCGCTTCGCCATCGTTTTGGCCCTCTGTTACGTTTCTTCTACGTCCGTAGAAAAAATGTAACAGAGGCTGGAAACGCCAAGAGCATACGCCTTTCTAGGACCAGATCACCTGGGAAAGTTCACCTGCCGCCCGACTTTGCTGGAGCCGGTGCTTCGCTGCCTTTCGGGAAATAGCCACTCCTTGTGCGGACGGTGAGTTTGCCTGTGCCCTTCTCTTTTGCATCTACGTGCACGGCGCGATAGCCGCCCTGGCTGGCCG
>CAZZXY010000200.1:0-3744 GCA_964658105.1 Verrucomicrobia bacterium Tous-C9LFEB
CATTCGGCTGTTAACCGAAGGGTTGTAGGTTCGAGTCCTACCTCAGGAGCCAGAAACTATTTATATGAAGCAGTTTATGGGTTCCGGGATAGATGCTAATCTCGCCTTCGCCTCCGGTGGCTGTTTTGATGGCTGTTCGCCGCGACTTCTTTGCGTCTTAGCCTCCGTGCCGTCATTTCAGCCTGGGGTAGCAGACATTAGTGTTCTGCTCCTCTTCGGCGATGAAGCCCAACAGCGAGGTCCTCGAGGCTGCTGGAGACATTTCGTGGCTGTTTCCCTCCTAACGCGAAGGTCGCAGGTTGGACTCCTGCCCGGGGCACCAATCAAATCTAGCAACACCAAAAACTTACACATTCTTGATCTGTTCGCGAATCCCTGCTCCTTCTACCGATTGGGATACTTTTGGGATGCCATGAGACGGTTCAGATGCGGCCCTGTGCAGGTATGTGCCACGCGGTTGTGCTTTTCAGGGCAAAGTTGAAGTTGACGCCTGAATGTCCCGCGGCCCCTTTATGAACCTTAGAATCCCGCTACACAACCGAACGAAATCCAAAAGCGTTTGACATGTGGTGGGCATTTCTATGAAGAGCTTCAGAGTGCAGACACGGGCTCGAATAGAAGGCAGAAGGCCGCGCGGCTGCCATGATCGGAGCACCGGAATTACCCACGACAATGCCAATTGGCGAAGGTTGACTGCTCGCGTGACTTTCCCCGCAATTCCGTCGCGGAGGTGCTTCCGCCTGCCGCAGATCCCGGCGGGAGCGCCCTGGCCGTCCTCGAGAGCGCTTCTCCCGGCCTAACCCCCACCCAGAGGGAGCTGCCCTTGATGGTACTCGACTCGTTCCGGCCGCGAGCTCGAAGCTTGCCTATAGGCACGCCCTCGATCACCTGTTCGGTTTCTCCGCCGGCCGGCCACTCTCCCGGGCGCTTTTGCTTGAGTGGAGGGCGTCGATGAAGACCCTGTCTCCATCGACTGTGAACGTCCGGCTCTCGGCCGCCCGCAAGCTGGTCGAACAGGCACGGCGCAACGGGATGCTCGGGGCGGAGGAGGCGGCTGGCCTCACCGACGTCCCCAACATCCGCCAGCAGGGAACCCGGCTGGGGAACTGGCTCACCCGGGAGCAGGCCAGGGAACTCCTGGCGGTCCCGGACCGCTCTACCCTGCGCGGCAAACGCGACTACGTCATCCTGGCTCTGCTGATCGGCTGCGCCCTGCGCCGGCAGGAACTGGCCTCGCTAGAGGTCGAGACCATCGAGATGCGCGAGGGCCGATGGGTCCTGGCCGACCTGGTAGGGAAGGGAAGGCGCGTCCGGACGGTGGCAGTGCCGGTCTGGGTAAAGCAGGGGATCAACGCCTGGATGACCGCGGCCGGGATCGAAGATGGGCGACTGCTGCGGTCGATCCGCAAGGGCGGAAAGAAGATCGGCGACGGTCTGAGCGACTGGGCGGTGTGGTCGGTGGTTGAACAGTCAGCCAAAGAGATCGGCATTGAACGCTTCGGCGCACATGATCTTCGCCGCACCTGCGCCAAGCTCTGCCGCAAAGCCGGTGGAGATCTCGAGCAAATCAAGTTCCTGCTCGGGCACTCGTCGATCCAGACCACGGAACGGTATCTCGGCTCAGAACAGGAGATCGCTATCGCGGTGAATGATAGTTTGGGGCTGTGAGCGGTTCCGGACTGGATATGATCAGGGCTGAGCCATGCCAAGGAAACAGAAAGACCAGAGTTCGGGTTTGCTGGCGAGCAACGAGGAGCAGGGTTTCGCCGAGATCTCGCGGCTGATTCAAGCCGCTCGGGAGAACACCTTCCGTACGGTAAATACGGCACTGATTGATCTCTATTGGCAGATCGGCCAGACCCTCAGCCGGCGGGTACAGGCGGCAGAGTGGGGCGAGGGAGTAGTGGACCGGCTGGCGGGGTATCTGGCTCGGACGCAGCCGGGGCTGCGTGGGTTTACGCGTGCCAATCTGTTCCGCATGCGTCAGTTCTACGAAAACTATCGCGAGGATGAAAAAGTCGCACCGCTGGTGCGACAACTTCCCTGGACGCACAACCTCATCATCCTAGGGCAGAGCAAACGCAACGACGAACGCGAGTTCTACCTTCGGCTCGCGATCCGGGAGAACTGGAGCAAGCGGGAGCTGGAACGCCAGATGGACGCGGCTCTCTTCGAGCGCACCATCCTAACTCCCGCAAAAGTCTCACCACCGGTGCGACAAATGGGAGCAGAAGCGGTAAGCGCATTCAAGGACACCTATGTTCTTGAATTCCTGGGTCTGCAGCTGGATCACCAGGAGGCTGACCTCCACCAGGCACTCCTGGGAAAGCTGCAGCGCTTCCTCACGGAACTCGGACGTGACTTCTGCTACATGGGGTCCGAAGTGCCTATTCAGGTCGGTGGCCGCGATTTCGCGCTGGACCTGCTCTTCTTCCACCGTGGCCTGAACTGCCTTGTGGCGATCGAACTGAAGGTCGGTCGCTTTGAGCCGGAGTACCTGGGCAAGCTTTCGTTCTACCTCGAGGCGCTTGACCGCGACATCAGAAAGCCGCACGAACAGCCCTCGATTGGCATCCTGCTGTGTGCCACCAAGGATGACGAGATCGTCGAATACGCCCTCAATCGAACGCTCTCCCCGGCACTCATCGCGAGTTACCAAACACAGATGCCCGATAAGCAAGTTCTCCAGGCGAAGTTGCACGAGTTGTACCTGCAGACCTCGGTCGATTAGGTCGGCGTGCGCCACCCTTGACCGAGCAGATCGAGGAGTTGGCCCAGGTGCAGGCTTGGGCGGTGCAAGCTGCCGTAGAGCTGCAGAAGCAGGCCGCTGCCGCGATCGAGAGCATGGAGGCAGAGCGGGCGCGTCTCGCAGGGAACCCAGATGAATTTGGAGTGCAACACCCTCAAAGGCAATTCACGATGCCGTGAAGAAGCATAGCGACAACATCGAAGGGCAGACCGTGTAGGCATCTGCGGCGCCGCTCCGGGATATCCAGCGGGTGGCGGGCTATGTGCGCCAGAACATGAAATAGGTCAGTTGGCTAGCGCTCAGCCTGGCCTCCGCGGGCGGGCTGATCTTAGGGCTCTTGTTTGGTTACTGGCCGTTACGCAGGACCAGAACAGCATGCAGGAGCAGCTCAACCACAACTTCAAAGACTCGCTCGCTTGGCCATTGTTCACGTGGTGATGAAATCGTCCAGCACGGCACCGCCCGCAGCGGCGCACGCACAGTACATCGCTCGCGATGGCCAGTATCAGCAGCGCGGCGGCCTGGAGCTGGTCGAGTCGGGCAACATGCCCGAGTTCCCGCGGAAGAATCCGCATAGCTTCTGGGAAGCAGCGGACGCCTTCGAGCGGAAGAATGGCCGTGCCTATACGGAGCTGCAGACGCTCTTCCCCGCGAGCTTGCGCCCGAGCAGCGTCATGAGCTGGCGCGTGAGACAGCCCGCGAGCTGCTGGGCGAGCGTTTCGCCTACACGCTGGCGGTGCATACGCCTTTAGCGAAGGACAATATCGAGCAGCCACACATGCACCTGATGTTCTCGGAACGGGTTGTTGAATCAAACACTCAATCCCTTTCTGAAGAGCAGTTCTTCAAGCGCAATGGAGCGAAGAAAGACTCGGCGTGGAACTCGCGGGATAGGCCCATGGAGGTGCGTGAGAAGTGGGTCGAGATGATGAATGCGGCCATGGAGCGGCACGGCCATATTCAGGATCCAGCGCAGCGCCTGGATGCGCGTTCCT
>CAZZXY010000201.1:0-3740 GCA_964658105.1 Verrucomicrobia bacterium Tous-C9LFEB
GCATGCCGACGGCATGTCTGCGGACCGCAATCGCGAGGTCTTTGGCAAGTGCAACAATCCCTTTGGGCACGGCCATAACTACACGGTGCAGATCACACTGAGAGGTCCAGTGGCCCCTGATACCGGCATGGTGGTCAACCTGGCTGATCTGGACGGGTTTGTGCGACGCGAGATGCTGGACCGCTTCGACTGCGCCAACCTGAACGAAGAGCCTGCCTTCCATGACTGCGTGCCGAGCACGGAGAACCTCGCGGCGGTGCTCTGGCGGATCATCCGACCTTTTGCAGAGCACGGCACGGCGCGGCTAGCCCGTATTCGCGTGGAAGAGACAAACAACAACGCCTTTGACTACTTCGGTGAGTGAGTTCACCGGCCGCTCGACATAAGAAGAAAGAAGACCGCACGCACGCATCATGATCACCAAAGCACCCGTTGAAGCACCCAGCCCGGAACACCCCGGCGAGTCTGCAGCCACGCAGGCGCATCGCGCCCAGGAACTGAGGTTGCAGGATGCCAGCCTGAGCCAGATTTACGCGGAGGTCCTGACGCGCATCGGCGAGGATCCCGCACGGGATGGCCTCGTGAATACGCCCCAACGCATGGAGAAATCCATGCACTTCCTGACTCGCGGTTACACACAGACGCCCGCGGAGGCAATCAACGGCGCGCTCTTTGATGTGGATTATGACGAGATGGTCATCGTTCACGACATCGAGTTCTACTCGATGTGCGAGCACCACCTGCTGCCCTTCTTTGGCCGGGCGCATGTGGCCTATGTTCCGCAGGGCAAGGTCATCGGCTTGAGCAAGATCCCCCGCATTGTGGATGTGTTTGCTCGACGCCTGCAGGTGCAGGAGCGTCTCACGCGTGAGATCGCCGAGGCCATCGAAGACGCCATTCAACCGCAGGGCGTCGCTGTCACCATGGAGGCGCAGCATTTATGCATGATGATGCGCGGCGTTGAAAAGCAGCTCTCCAGGACGGTCACCAGCGCCATGCTCGGTGTGTTCAAGACGCAAATGCAGACGCGCAATGAGTTCCTGTCATTGATCGAGCGCAGCCGGTGAGCAACCGCCCGTCTGCAAACAACATGCATGGTCTTCTGGTTCTTGATAAGCCCGCGGGCATGACATCGCACGATGTCGTCAACATCGTGCGGCGTGCCACAGGCGAGCGCTCGGTGGGGCACCTCGGCACGCTGGATCCGATGGCCACGGGCGTTCTTCCGCTGCTGCTTGGCAAGTACACGCGGCTGGCGCAGTTCTTCAATGCGGCAGAGAAGCAATACACAGGCAGCATCCGCTTCGGCTGGAGCACGGACAGCTTCGACGCAGACGGCGAATCGACCTCTGCACCGCAGGCACTGGGCTTATCGCTCGAAGACCTGCAAATGCTGGCAAGACGATTCAGTGGCGAAATCGACCAGGTTCCCCCGGTCTTCTCGGCGAAAAAGATCAACGGCGTCCCTGCGTACAAACTGGCGCGCGCCGGCAAAGAGGTGCCGGTAAAGCCGGCTCGCATCCACATCCATGACTTCACCCTCAACTCGCTCGAAGACGAGATCGCGCGCTTCACCATGCATGTCTCCGCGGGCGGCTATGTGCGCTCCGTCGCGCATGAGTTTGGTCAGCTGGCCGGCTGTGGGGCGCACCTGGCCAGCCTGCGGCGAACGGCAGCCGGTCCGTTCACGCTCGTTGAGGCGGTTCGTATGGATGAGCTAAAGACCTTGCCACGAGAAGCTCTGGAGGAACGCCTTGTGCATCCGAGGCATCTGCTGCCGGAGATGCCCGCGGTCATCGTCGATGAGCCCACCGTAGGCCGCATCCGCAACGGCATGCAGGTCAATGTGCCCGAGTTCTCACGTGCCCCAATGGTGAAGGTGTTTGCCGGACCACGCGATCTGTTCGCGATCGCGCGGCGCGTGGCGGGCACGCTGATGCAGCCGATCGTGGTCCTCGGCTAGGAGCTACTTCTTCAAAAGCGGCACCACGAGGTGCTCCACGTTGGCCGCGACCTGCTTGTTGCCCTGCGAGGTAGCGTGGATGCCGTCGTCCTGGATGTCGCCGGGAACGCCATAGACGTCCTGCAGCACGAAGGGCAGCAGCGGCACGTGGTTGCGCGTCGCAATCGCCGGGAACATGGCATTGAAGCTGCGGATGTATTCACCGCCATACTGCGGCGGAAGCGTGATGCCGGCCATGGCGACCTTGGCCCCGCCCGCCTTCAGGCGTTGCACGATGGTCTCAAGGTTGCGCTGGGTCTGCGTGACGGGAAGACCACGAAGACCATCGTTCCCGCCGAACTCCACCACGACGACATCCGGGTGCTGCCGCAACACCTGCGCCAGGCGGTCAAGGCCATCCTTGGTCGTGTTGCCGCTCACGCCTGCGTTGATGACGTGGTAGTTGTAGCCGGCCTGGTTCAGGCGCTGCTGCAGGTAAGCGGGGTAAGCCTCTTCAGGCTCCACGCCGGCACCCGCGGTGAGGCTGTCGCCAAAGCAAACCAGCAATGGCTTGCCAATACCTGTGTCGGAATGACCGTTCGCTTCGGCCCTGTGAACAGCCGCTGTAGCCGCCTCCACCGGACGCAGGGCAGCGGGCGCGGAGAGGACCAGGGTCGCAACTGTAGCTAAGATGGGAACAGCTTGAGCAAATCGCACGTATCTGATTTTAGTCAGAGGGCTGTTTTGTTGCAGAGAAATGGACAAAGATCGCCCGAGGTCCCGGTTGTCGGCCAGCCAAACTCTTCCATGATTGTTGTCGAGGGTCTGCGCAAGTCGTTGCGCACTGGCACTTCGACCATTGAGATCCTCAAGGGCATCGACTTTTTCGTGGAACGCGGTGAGTTCGTTGCCATCATGGGCGCTTCCGGTTCAGGCAAGTCGACGCTGCTGGGCCTGCTGGCCGGATTGGACAATCCGACAGCGGGCTCTGTCTCGCTCAATGGCACCGCGATCAGCGATCTGCCAGAAGACCAGTTGGCGCAGCTTCGCGGCCGCACCATCGGCTTCGTTTTCCAGAGCTACCAGCTTATCCCCACGCTGACCGCCCTGGAGAATGTCCTGCTGCCTTTTGAGCTGAATGAAGAGAGCCGCGACATCAAGCAGGGCCTGGAGCGCGCACGGACGCTGCTTGCCTCTGTGGGCCTGAGCGCGCGTGCAGACCACTACCCCGTACAGCTTTCCGGTGGCGAACAGCAGCGGGTGGCCCTGGCGCGCGCCTTCATTCTGAGGCCGCCCATCGTGCTGGCCGATGAACCTACAGGCAATCTCGACTCAGCCAACGGCCAACACATCCTGGAGCTGCTGCTGCGCCTCAATCAGGCCGAGGGCACAACCCTTGTGCTGGTCACGCACGATCCCGCCCTGGCCGGGCACGCCGGGCGTCGCATCGTGCTGCGCGATGGCCTGGTGATCGCCGATGAGCGGACCGCCGCTGCGCCAGTGACACCGCTGGCCGAGGTTTAGGGCATGGCACGTTTATCCTTCGCCACGGCTGCCCGCATCGCCACGCGGGAGCTGCGCAGCTCCCGCGGTAAGTTCGCCTTTGTGATCCTGTCCGTTGCGATCGGCGTAGCCGCCCTGACAGGCGTGCAGGGCTTCTCCGCCGCGTTTCGTTCCATGCTGCTCGCGCGTGCCCGGACGATCATGGCAGCCGATCTCGCAGCACGCACCAGCCAGGAGCTCACGCCGGGGGAGACAAGCGGGCTGACGCGCTTTGTCGCAGCCACGCATGCGGAGA
>CAZZXY010000202.1:0-3703 GCA_964658105.1 Verrucomicrobia bacterium Tous-C9LFEB
CAATGCTGAGGTGACGACGGGGCTCGTATCCTCACCCCGCACACTGCCCTAGCTGTTTGCCTTCCCTACGGCCGACCGGAGTGTTTCGGCGGCCAGTTCCGGCGTGATGTCCCGCTGCGGGGAGCCCAGCAGCTCGAAGCCTACCATGAACTTTCGCACCGTTGCCGACCGCAGCAGCGGGGGGAAGAAGTGCGCGTGCAACGTCCACTCCGGATGAGCTGCGCCGTCGAACGGCGCGGGGTGAAAGCCCATGGAATACGGGAAGGGTGTGTCGAAGACCTGGTTGTAGCCACGGGTGACCGCACTCAGGATCTCCGCAAGGCCGGTCCGCTGCGCCGGGCTTTGCGCCGCCATCGTTGCGACGTGGTCGCGGGGGATCAGCATGACCTCAAAGGGCCACACCGCCCAGAACGGCACGAGGGCCACCCAGCTGTCGTTCGCGGCGACAACCCGCTGTCCCTGGGCGAGCTCCATCTCGAGGTAGGCCGGAAGCAACGGCCGCCCGTGCTCTTTGAGATAAGCCTGCTGCGCAAGAAGTTCCAGGGCCGGCTCGTCGGGGACGTGTTCCGTAGCCCAGATCTGCCCATGTGGATGCGGATTGCTGGCGCCCATCATGGCGCCACGGTTCTCGAAGATCTGTACGTACTGAATGCCGTCGCGGCCGCCGAGTTCTGTCTCCTGCGCCGCCCACTCCTCCACAACGCGTGCAATGGCTGGCAGCTCCATGGTTGCCAGCGTGAGGTCATGACGCGGGTCGAAGCACAGCACACGGCAAACGCCACGCTCGGTCTGCGCGCGCAGCAGGCCTGCCCCGTCCACATCCATGCTGGCGGGGGACACATCCTTCTTCAATGCGGCGAAATCGTTCTCGAAGACATAGGTGCCGGTGTATTGCGGCGTCTGGTGCCCACCGGCGCGTTCATTGCCGGGACACAGGTAGCAGGCCGGATCGTAGCGCAGGGCTGCCGGGGCGGCAGGCGTCTCGGTTTGTCCCTGCCAGGGCCGCGCCGTTCTGTGCGGCGAGACGAGCACCCATGACCCGCTCAGTGGATTCCACCGCCGGTGTGGCGCTTCCTTGAAGACCTGCTCCAGCTCCGCCATTACGACCTCACCATTCCGGCCTTTTGCGCACGGCGCAATGCCCCGTCCACCGGCTCACAGACAAAGGTATCCGCTTCAATGCGGTACTTCGCAAGGTACGCCGCACGGAGCTTCTCGATGAACGCGGCGACTGCGTCCTTGCGCACCAGGTTGACCGTACACCCGCCAAAGCCGCCGCCTGTCAGGCGTGCCCCATAGCAGCCGGGCAGATTGGCCGCCGTGTCCACGAGGAAGTCCACTTCTTCGACGGAGCACTCGAAGTCGTCACGCTCGCTCGCATGCGCTACCAGCATGAGCTTTCCGGCCTTTTCGGCGTCGCCGGCCTCCAGCGCCTGACGCATCAACCGGACACGGGCGTTTTCCGTGATGACGTGGCGGCACCGCTTGTAGCTCTCAACCGAGATCCGTTCGCGCACGTCTTCGAGATCGCTCTCCGTGGCGTCACCCAGATCCTGCACGCCCGGATGTGTCTGGACGATCGTGGCCTGGCCGGCTTCCAGTTGCTGCCGCCGCTTGCCGTATTCGCCGCCGCCGATCGAGTGCTTCACCATGGAATTGCACACCACAACGGCCGACTCGGCGATGGCGCCGCGGTTCATTGGCACGAGCTCATACTCCAACGTGCGGGTGTTCAGCAGGAGGGCGTGACCTTCCTGGGCCAGCACAATGACGGTCTGATCCATGATGCCGGAGGGCGCGCCGACGAAGTGGTTCTCCGCACGCTGGCATAGCAGGGCGATCTCTTCCGGCGGCATGCTTTTGTCCATGTGAGCGAGCAGAGCAAATGCGGTGGCTACCTCCACACTGGCCGACGAGCTGAGGCCGCTGCCAAGTGGCACATCGCCGCGCAGACGCAGAGAGAACGGTGCTGGCTGCATACCCTTGGCTTCAAACTCGCGCAGAACCCCGACCGGGTAGTCGCTCCAGTCGCCTGCACGGCCCCGACGGTCCTCTGGTGATTCCGTGTGTTCCCCGGGAAAGCGTTCACTCCGGAAGCGAAAGGTCCCATCGGCAGCTGACTCGATGGTCGCTTCGGTATAGAACGGGATGGCCATCGGCAGTACAAGACCACCCGTGTAGTCCGTGTGCTCGCCAATCAGGTTCACCCGGGCCGGGGCCACTGCCGTACACTTCTGTTCCACTGTCATTGCCTCGCTGCTGTGGCACGCCAACTTCCTGTTGGGACGTGCGTTCTGCCGGTTGGGTGCGGCTGCGACAGTGTAAACGGTTTCCCTCGGCAGTCGTCCTGCTGTGTTTCTGGCTCAGATCCGCGGCTGATCAGGTCCACCATGGCTCGACGGGTGGATCACGCAGCGCCACGCGCGAGAGCATGTCCACGGCTGCCGACAAGCCCTCATGGATCGAGAGCAGCGCATCTTCATGCTCGATGCTGAGCACGCCGTCATAGCCGGCCATTCGCAGGGCGCTCACGATTGCCTTCCAATCGGATTCCCCGTGGCCCCAGCCCACGCTTCGGAAGAGCCAGGAGCGTTCGTTCATCTGCGCATAGCTCTTGGTGTCGAGCACGCCATTGCGCGCCGTATTCCCGGGCAGCATGGCAACGTCCTTGGCATGGAAGTGAAAGATGGCTCCCTGTAATGCTGCGATCGCCGTCGGGATGTCGACACCCTGCCACCACATGTGGCTGGGATCGAAGTTGATGCCGACCGAGTCACCTGCCTCGGCGCGCAAGCGCAGCAACGTCTCAGCGTTGTACACACAGAAGCCCGGATGGGCTTCGAGGGCGATCTTCACATCCGAGTCCTGCGCGACCTTGTTCAGCCCGCGCCAGTAAGGGATGAGGCGGTCGCTCCATTGCCAGGCAAGCGCCTGGGCGTACTCTGGCGGCCAGGCTGCCGTGATCCAGTTCGGGGAACGGTCTTCCGGACCACCACCAGGGCAGCCTGAAAAGGTCACAACGGTCGACACGCCCAGCAAACCTGCGAGGCGAATCGTAGAACGCAGGGCAGTGTCGTCGCGTTCCGCGATTGAAGGGTCGGGATGCACCGGGTTGTTGTGACAGGAGAGCGCGCTGATCGTGAGTCCAGCATCGGCCAGCTTGCCCGCCAGCACTTGACGCTGCTCGCTGCTGTTCAGGAGCGCTTCCACGTTCAGGTGGCTTGCGCCGGGCCAGCCACCCGTGCCGAGTTCGAGGCTGCGTATGGCTGGATAGCGCTTCAACACCGCGAGCATCGCGTCCAGGCTGAGCCGCTGAAATACCGGGGTAAACAGACCGATCTGCATGCACCTTCTCCGAGCCGGCGCAGGCCAGCTCAGTCACAAACATACTCGCGCCACGCCTCGCTCTCCGCAATGCCCTTCAGCATGGCAAAGCGCTCACGCAGCAGGCGGCGGATATGCGGCACGAGCAACACTTGTCCCACAACGCGTCCCGGCCAGCTGAGCGGCATGGTGAAGCGTACTTCATCCTCAAAGCGAACACCATCGGCCAGCTGGTGGAAACGATGATCGTGCGCGAAGCTGCTGAAGCGGCCCTCCAGCATGCGGTCCTGAAAGTGGAAGGGCGGCTCATACTCTGAGATCAGAGAGACGTGGAAGTTAGGGAAGCCCAGCTGCCAACCCTCCCATCGCACGGTATCCC
>CAZZXY010000203.1:0-3703 GCA_964658105.1 Verrucomicrobia bacterium Tous-C9LFEB
CAGACGAAGACCAAAGAGCCGGAGATTGAGCGCGAGCACTCTCGTGGGTTTGGCACAGGAAGGTAAAAGCACCATGAGGGACGATGAGCTGTTAGCGATCTACGGAGCCACCCGCCAGCTGGCCGAGGGCATGGAAGCGCGGGACGCGGAGCTGAAGCAGAGCACGGCGGCGCTCGAAGCTACCATCCTCCAGGTGCGGCAGTTGCCGGCCATGCTCGGTCAGCAGACCAGCAAGTACATCGCCGCCGGCATTCGGGAGGTCGTCGAGGAGGACTTTCGCCAGCCTATTGAGAAGGCCGTTGAGGGACCGATCCGGTCGATCGAGGTGGCGGCCTACCATGCGCGGGAGGCGGTCGGGCACCTCAAGGAGGAGGCCCGGTTCCAGACCTGGACCGTGTTCGCCCTCATCCTCGCTCTGGGCTTTGCTCTGGGAGCCTTCGGGACGTACTTCTTCTTTACCAGGCAGGTGTCTGCGTTGAACAGCCGTTTCGACCATCTGGAGCAGATGCTGGTTACGCCTCCACCGGCTGCGGTGGACACCCACGCCCCAATGCCGCAGCCCGTGAAGAAGCATGGGCAGCACTAAAGGCAGGCTATGGATCTGAGGCGCAAGCGCTTGGAACGAGCAGAGAGCGCTCGTCCCACAAACCCACAGCCTCGACCACGGGGGATGGAAGAAACCCAGTCTGTTTCGCCTTTGCCCACCCCATAAAATGAGGCATGCAGAAAAAGACATCGTCTGTGCTCTATTCGGGAACGCGTACGAAAAGGATCATATTCGGGATCTGCTTTGCAGGCTTTGCTCTCTACTGTGACCACGGTGCCCCGCAGGATAAGCGAGCTCTAATTCAGGCAGGCTTATGGTGGGCTGCTCCCATTGTGCTCATGGTCATAGAGGCGCGTGGGGTGCTTGAAAGACCACGGCTTAGATATCTCTCGCTGCTTTTCTTGCTGATTCATACATGGATCGTTTACTCGGTTTGGGTCAACAAACTGCCGTATGGATCATCACTGACAGTCCTCTTCCTCATGGTCGCTGAATACTTGGTGCTTTTCATTGTGCTGCTTCGAATCGGACAGGAAGTAGATCCTAAGGGACCTCTCGGGCTTACTGAAGCAGAACGGCAAGCCCGTGCTATGCCCCGGCTAGACAAGTGATTTTAGAGCCAGGGAATGTCACGTCAACCGGAGTTGTTGTAGTGAACTTGGATCGAAACCTGCTTCGGTTTTGCAGCCAAGTAGAGAGACAATCTGGCAATGGATGCGAACGCAAAATTTGCAGGACTAGCCAGGGATGAGAGCGATTTACTCGGGTTGAGGTTTAGCGCGGGATTGCTTGTCGCACTTGGATGTTTGTGGTGCTTATACGCCGTTTTCTTCGCCGTGATTTTAGGTGTTGAAGGAGTCCGAGCTTGGAGAGGTCAGCTACACAACCCCAGCAATGCTCATTGGTTCCTGACATCCTTTCTCCTCGTCGTTCTCATGTGTGCGCTCACTTGGCTTTGTATTAGGGCTGCACGTGCCTTGCGTGAGGCTCGGCGCTGGGGAGCTTACGTCGCGATGGCCTTTGTTTGTTGCTTCTGCCTTTTACCGGCGACTTCATCTACGACATGTACCACCCGGAGCGGCAAAGCCCCGACGAGGGCTTTGGGATATTCATCGTGCCTTTCATGCTGATCGTTGGACTTTGGTGGTGTGTCTACCTCAATCTTCCGCATGTGAGAGGCCAGTTGAGGGCTTCCACCCAAAAGGAAGACTAGCTAGTTGCCTCAAAGGCCGTCTTGCACTCACTGAAACGGCCCTTTCAGCCCAATACGCCTGTGCTCTGATGAGCCCGGACCTCGACGTTGCCGAACCTCGACGAAGCGTACCGCGCTGCGCCGCAGCCGGCTCTCAGCAGGATTGCGATGACGAATGCTAGCAGCACATACCGCTCTAGTTCTGATCGATTTTGGATTTAGCTAATCCAGGAGAGAGCTTTTTCCCCTCTGTGTATGCCAGCTTTCCATCCTTCGTAAACATTACCGCGTTGTCGTTCACCCAAACATTATTACCAGTGTCGTAGAGATCGAGCCGGCCGCTGCACCGTGTCGTCCGGGTGTTGAGCAAAATCTGCACATCGATGTCCGTCATCTTCGATAAAAACTTGAAAGGCACCGTGCGCACGCTCTCGGGGATGATGAGGGGCAGATTGATGACTTTCTGCTGGAGGATCGTGGACCATGGGCCGCCCGGCGGCCCGGGACCCCACTCGGTGAGCTCAATGCTGAGATCATGCATGTTCAGTTTCTTGTCGAGATTGAATATCGCCAGCCCGTCAGGCCGGCCACTCGGTCGCGTTATAGACCCCACTATCCCGGGACAGGTGGTTGTGCCCAGCATAAAACCTTGCGCTTGCAAGAGCTGCTCCCTCGCCTGTTGCTTGATTGCCTTCGTTTCCGTGATGGCATCTTTGCGGGTCTGCTCTGCCTCGCCGGTGGCTGACTTGATGACCTGATCCGTCCCGGACTTGAAAGCGGCCGTGAGCTGGTCACGTTGATCGGAAAGAGCCTGTTGAAGCTTCTGATCGGCCTTTACGCCAGCAACGGCATTGCTCTTGGCCTGGACGGCTAAGAGGGCCAAGCCGAGAAGAAGTGTGGTTATCTTAGGCCATGCCCGGCGAAGCCAATGCGGCTTCGTGCTGGCGTCCGGCGAAGAGCGCACAGCATCCCAAAGCGAGAACCCGACGATAGAAGCGCTGATCCCGTAGGACAAATAAGTCCACATCTATCGTCCCATCATCCTCTGAACCTGCACTGCAGACCATTCCCCAGCTCTTCGGGGCGTAGGGACCTCGCGAGCGTTGAGTTCTGCCGCGATCGCACGGAGCGAGCTCGCCCCGCTGCCTTGTATGGCTGTGATTGTCGGAAGAAGCTCCGAGCGGACCGTGCTCGCTTTCTGGCTACGCACTTGCCGCGCCGTCGCGCCGGTCTCTGCAAAGCGCTCGGCCGAGACGCGGCGACCGCCCAGCTTAGTTCCCCGCGCTTTCGCGGCTGCGAGGGCTGCCTTGGTTCTCTTCGGGATGGCCTCGGCTTCCTGCTCAGCAACGGCGGCCAGGATGTGCACGACGAACCGATTCGCCTGGGGCATATCGACGGCCACGAACTCGACGCCGGACTCCATGAGGTTCGAAATGAAGGCGACGTTGCGAGCGAGGCGATCGAGCTTGGCGATCACCAGGGTAGCGCGATGCTTGCGGCAGAGCTTAAGGGCTGTAGCGAGGGCGGGCCGGTCATTGCGCTTGCCGCTTTCGAGCTCTAAAACTTCGTCCACCAGGGTCCAGTCTCCACCTTTGAGGAATCCGGCGACGGCGGCCCGCTGCGCTTCGAGTCCCAGGCCGCTTGTTCCCTGCCGCACCGTTGAGACCCTTAGGTAGCTCACAAACCTGCGTTTTGGCGTCGTTTTGGCCCTCTGTTACGTTTCTTCTACGTCCCCAGAGAGAACGTAACAGGTGGTGGCGACAGCGACATCTCAGCGCCTCCATGGCCTGAGCTGGACGAAGTTGCCGAAAACGCCGTTTTTCGGGAGTTTCAGGAAACGACTGTTGTAACGAGCGTGCAGCGCGATGAGAACATGTTTACGATTCGACGGGCACGGGGGCTTCTCCGAATTGTTTCTCGCGACGCGATACCGAGTTTGGCGGTTCACTTCGATAGTTCTCATG
>CAZZXY010000204.1:0-3678 GCA_964658105.1 Verrucomicrobia bacterium Tous-C9LFEB
GCTCTGGCCATCTGCAGGCGACGTGGGACACCCACTCCGCCGGCGATCCCCCACTGTGGGTACAGGGGTTGGAGTATTGACTATCCCGCAATAATGAGCAGAAGACCGGGACATGTTTTAAGTTAGTGGCGATTGCCTCTGCACGGAATGTAGTTTTAACATCTGCTTGTCTCGGATCTTCATGCTTGGTTCGTGATCAATCGCCGAGCCACTCGTTGGAACTGGAAACGTGCATTGGCCTGATTACACCACCGGAGTTGTAAATCGACGAACAAGCCGGTTACCGGTAGCCGCCAACTCTAGTGCGAGTGGGGTTGCAGTGAGGCGGAGGCAGAGGCATACACCCAAGCGGCATCCACATTGAGGATCGTCGCCTGACGCGCTATCTGTACCCACTGGTCTCCCTGGAGCTGCCAGACGTCTGTAAAACGGCGCTGCAGCGGCTTACCAGCAGCCGGCCCTGTGGCCATCACAAAGTCTTCATGCCCCATCTCAACACCGATATCTCCGAAAACGGTAAAGGACTCAGTTGTCCCCTTGAGACTCGAGTAGTTCAGACCGGTCCCGTCCTTCATCGAAGCAATCACCTCATCGCGCGTGGACACCTTATTCCCAGGAGAGTTCACGACCATCTGCGGTGCCCAGAATTTTTGGAGCGTAGAAAAATCGCGAGCATGAATCGCGCGACCAATGGCTTGTTCGTTAGCCTCAATTTGCTTTCTAACGGAGCCGGTGTTGGACAGTCCTGCGCTGCTCTGGGCCACTAAGGAATGAGCGGGAATCGAAGCGACGAAGAGTAAGATCACAAAAAAGCGCATAATCCTCCTGAAGGATGGCGATCTCATGTTAAAGCCGAACAACATTTCATGTCAGCGATGTTTGTGGAGTTACACCTAATCGCCAATGTGCGTTTCAACGGTGTTCAGCGCGGGCTGTGCATTGGCCTGTTCTCGGCAGATCAAACCATCAAGGCGAAGAGCCACTTTGCGGGATTTGACTGCTCTAATAACGCCTCTACTTGATTGCTCAATGCTGAAGTCACCATCACACTCTGAAAAACCTGGAGGATGAATGAAAACAGAACGTCGCGAAGTTCTTGGTGTGCTTGCCGCTGCCGTCGGGTCTGCGCTGCTGCCCGCGCCTTTCGCCGAAGCAGAGAAGACTTCTGCTGACTCTGTTTCGGGAAAAGAGGTGGTGTCTGGCATTGGCGGCTTTTTCTTTCGCGCACGCGACCCCAAGGTTCTGGCGCAGTGGTATCAGGATCACCTCGGCATCTTCGTGACCCCGCAGAAGGCGGGGGACCCGGTGTGGCAACAGCAGGCAGGTTCTACAAGCTTTACACCGTTCCCTGAAAAGACCACCTACTTCGACCCGGCGAGACAGTGGATGTTGAACTTCCGGGTGGGCGATCTGGACCGGCTGGTGGGGCAGCTCACAGGAGCAGGCATCGCGGTCAAGGTAGACCCAACCGCGTATCCTTACGGTCGCTTTGCCCATCTTCAGGATCTCGAAGGAAACCCCATCGAGCTCTGGCAGCCTATGAAGGTGGCTAACACGAAGTAATGGCGCCTAAAGCGTTCGTGCATTCTTGCCCGGGCAGCGGGCTCCTTCGGAGTGACCTGACTCTATCGTCATGTCTGAGGAGCGGCCTTGCGGCAACGACAAAGCCTCACCATCGAGGGAAAGCCCAGCTTCGAAAGAGCAGACGATTAGGCTATTCTGCTGAGCCTTTTTCGGTTGGCAACAAATCGCCGATGCACTCGCCGAGCGAGTCCGGGTCTGGAAACGAGCATTGGCCTGATATCGCGAGTTGAGAAACCTAGCGGATCACTTCGGCAGCCGGCTTCTCGTTAACAGTTAAGACCTGGTTTTCCGGCTGAAGTTCCTTGCATGTCCGCCAATGAACGACATTTGCGGACGACTGATAAGGCGAGATACCTTGCTTGTTTCTTCCCCAACGCTTGATCTCATGATGGAGGGCAACGATACCGTGCTGGTATGCCTTCACCTCGATGAGGTGGAGTGAAACGTCCTTCGTCAATCCTTCAAAGAAGGAGATTGCCGTGCCGATCAGAACCAGCAGGATCGAATAGCGGACCTCGTCGGCGATACCCGTTTTCGCGCATGCGCCGGCAAATTTGTCTTCTTGGCCGAACCAACACGCCATGCTCAGACAAGACCCTAGCCGTTTGCCTGAGGGGAACTTGGACGCTTACTGAACAGGCAGGTTGGAGGACCAGCGGCGTCGGGGCCATTCAATCTTCGGGAAGTCTATCTCGAGTCGGATGCTTGAACCTTTTGCAACGCGATGGCACCCTGCGCAAACACGTTATTTAGATAGGCAGCGACCGAGGTGGCCTCTGGGAGGACGGCATTGTGGCCGTAGGAGAAAGTCAGGCCGAGAAATTGCCCGTCGCGTCCGAAGAACTGCGCCTCGGCAGCGGGGCAGAAAGTATCCGGAGCCGGTCGGTGACAAGGCTCGCCTTTCCCTGTCGCTCCCGAGTCGAAACCTAAAATATTGTTTTGCGGGGTGAGAGACATCTGGATTGTTTCGGTGGTTCCGCGAACCACGATCGATAGGCCAAGTTGGCCGGTACGGTTCTTAAAATCCACCGTTGCCTGGGCGGACAACACCTTGCCGATGGGGACGACATTGCCGCGCATGTCCTTCTGTGAAACGACGCCTGCGTCTCCCAGCAGTGTGTAATGTGCTATCCCTTCAGCGGGAAGGCTTGTCAGGCGACGCAGGTGGTGCGTGAAGTTGTCGACCGAAGCAACGTGGCCGGAGCTGACTCCGACGATATACGGGACTGCCTTATCCTCCTCGACGGCGTACCGCCCCGTCTACCGGGAATGGCTTCCACCGTACCGGTATGCCAGAGTCCCCAGTGGATGACATCATCCTTCTGACCGATGTGGTCGACCGTGCCCGTGAAGGCGCCAGTGGCTTTTGCTGAAGGATCGTGAGCGGCAATCATCGCTCCTTCCTGATTGAAGGCGACGACTAGATTGTCTCCGCGTATCTGGTCTGTGTAGAAGGCGGCTCCGCCGATAAGTTCGAGAGGGCATTGCACCCGTGTCGCTTTCAATGGAACCAGAACAGAGGCGTCGATGCTGACGCAAGGAAAGGCAGGGCCGATTGGCGTCTCAAGGATCGGTGGCGCTTTGGGTGCAATCGTTTGCTGCGCCTGCAACGAGCCGCCTCCGGCCAAAATAAGGACGATGATCCGGATGCGCGAGATATGAGTCATGCGCGGGAGATCGCCTTGAGAATCTTCCATGCAACCCATGCGCGATTAAGTGCGAAGATGCCGAACGCGACTACGACGACGCCCGTGCCGATGACCTTAAGGTCTTTCTGTCCGTTGCTCCCGGCCCAGACAAAGAGCGAACCGAGAAACACGCAAAGAAGCCCGATGAATCCGTATCTCAGCACCTTGAGAAGGCTGCCTGCACCACCAATCACTTTGCGAGTGGTCTTGTTGGGAGCATCAACTCCAAGCGGTACCTTAGCGCGAAGCTTGTCAGCTGCAAGCTGAGCACGGCCTTTCAAATCTTCGGGGCGGCGGCCCTCCTGAATGAGCCGGGTGACTTCGTCCTGATGAGAGGATGACTGTGGGTCGGCCATAAGTACTCCTTTTCGGAGATGGCGGGGAACGTCCAGGGACAGCAACAGCA
>CAZZXY010000205.1:0-3580 GCA_964658105.1 Verrucomicrobia bacterium Tous-C9LFEB
TGGGGGTGGGGGTGGCGGCGGCGGAGGTGGCGCCGTCAGCGATGCCGTAAGGGAATTCTTCGGCAGGGCCTCCGGGTAGAGCAGCGGGATCAGGATCAAAAGGCCAAGAATGGCGCCATTAATACCGAACGTCGCAATCATCCAGTACTTGGATTTGCTCTTGATCTTTCCGCTGGATTCCAGCATTGAATCTTCAAACATAGAAGCAACCTCGGGGCTTGCGAGCACAGCTTGATGCCTTAGACACCGGGGTGTTTCGATTTGTTCCCGAGAAATTCATAGAGCGCTTTTCGGGTGGCAATCCCACCTTTGGGGGAGCAATCCGCGATGTAAAAAGCGTGTTCTTAACGCGGTTATTCGCCTCAAAGTGTGTTTCTGACACGATGCAAACAAAAAGAGCGGCTTTCGCCGCTCTTTCATGAGGTTTTCTGGGGTGATTCGGGTGTTTTTCGGGGTTGTTGCCCCCGCGACAAGAATACGGAGGTCCTTCGCTGCGCTCAGGATGACAGCCGTAGGGGGATGGGTTAGCGGCGGATGGTGCGGGCTGCCGGGAGGGCGGGTGTTTTTGCGCCCTTGGTGGCGCGCCAGTCCTGGTAGGCGACGAGCATCGGGGCTGCCACAGCAATGGAGGAGTAGGTGCCGATCAGGATGCCGACCACCAGGGCGAAGCTGAAGCCGTGGAGGACCTCGCCGCCGAAGAGATAGAGGCTTAGGACGGTGAGGAAGGTCAGGCCGGAGGTGAGTACGGTTCGGCTCAGGGTCTGGTTGATCGAGCGGTTGACGACCTGGGAGAGGGTCTCGCGGCGGCTGAGGGCGAGATTCTCGCGGATGCGGTCGAAGACGACGATGGTGTCGTTCATCGAGTAGCCGATCAGGGTCAGGATGGCCGCAATCACCGTCAGGGTGATCTCCTGGTTGGTGAGCGAGAAGAAGCCGACGGTGATGAGGGTGTCGTGGAATACGGCGACCACGGCGGCGACACCGTAGATCAGCTCAAACCGGAACCACAGGTAGATCAGCATGCCAATGAGCGAGTAGATCGTGGCAAGCCAGGCCTGGTGCTGGAGCTGCTTGCCGGCCGTGGGGCCGACGATGTCCACCTGCTGCACGGAAAACGAAGAGTCGCGGTAGTTGGCGTGGAGGGCGTTCTCGACCTCGGCGCGGCCCTGGTCGTGCGCGGTGTCCTGCGCCGTCGACTGCGGGAGGCTGACGATCACGTTGTTCGCGGCCTGGCCGTTGGCGCCGGAGATGCGCTGGATGCGGGCGTCGCGGACGCCGGCGGAGGCCATGGCGTCGCGGATGTGGTCATCGTTGGGCGTGCCGTCGAAGTGCACGATGACCTGGGTGCCGCCACGGAAATCCACGCCGAGCGGGATGCCGTGCCAGAAGGCCATGCTGAGCAGGCCGGCGACCGAGAAGATGAGAGAAAAGGCAAGGAAGTACCACTTGCGGCCCAGCCAATCGACTTTTACTTCGCGAAACAGTTCCACTTTGCTTCACCTTTACCGGCGCTGTGTGGCGCCAAAAAGCAGATTCCTTCGCTGCGCTACGGAATGACAAATCGTGAGGCGACAGCGGGTGCGGCTTTAAACAACAGATTCCTTCGCTGCGCTACGGAATGACAAATCGTGAGGCGACAGCGGTACGACTTCTTACAAAAGGTACCCCGGTCGGGGAAATGATCACCAGAAAAGCAACGGCAACAGCAGATCCCTGCGGGATGACAAACGGTGGCGGAAACGCGGATTCTCCCTCCGGAATGACAAAAGGTGCGGTTTCGCTCCGGGAAGGACAAATCAAATCGACAGGGCCGCTCCGCGTTCGCGGCGGGTCAGGAGCCAGTCGAAGATGACGCGGGAGACGAAGACGGCGGTGAAGAGGTTGGCGAGGAGGCCGAAGACCAGGGTGACGGCGAAGCCTTTGACCGGGCCGGTGCCGAAGAGGAACAGGATGCCGGCCGAGACGATGGTGGTGATGTGGGTGTCGATGATGGTGATCCAGGCGTGGGCGAACCCGTCCTGGATCGCGGCGGCGGAGGTCTTGCCGAGGCGAAGCTCTTCGCGGATGCGCTCAAAGATGAGGACGTTGGAGTCCACGCCCATACCGATGGTGAGAATGACGCCGGCAATGCCTGGCAGCGTGAGCGTGGCGTGGCTGAAGCCCATGAAGCCGAGCAGGATGATGAGGTTCAGAAGCAGGGCGAGATCGGCGTTGATGCCCGCGCCGCGGTAGTAGATGAGCATAAAGGCCATGACGGCCAACATGCCGGCAATCGCGGCGACGACGCCCTGATGGATACTGGCGGCGCCGAGCGACGGGCCGACTGTCCGGGTTTCGAGGTACTTGATGGAGGCCGGCAGGGAGCCAGTGCGCAGCATCATGCTGAGGTCCTGGGCCGCCTGTTGCGAGAAGCCGCCGGTGATGCGGCCCTGGTCGCGGATGGCGCCCTCGATGGTGGCGACCTCGCGGACGCGATTTTCGAGCACAATGGCCATCTGGCCGGTGCCCTTGTTGGCATCGGTGTATTTGTAGAAGCGGTCGCCAGCTTCGGTGGTCAGGGTGAAGCCGATGTCGGGGCGGCCGTTTTCGTCCTGCGAGGGGCTGGCGTCGCGGAAGTCAGGGCCCTGGACGATGGCGGCGCGCTTCAGAACCCAGACGCGATCCGCTGCGCCTGCCTGGCCGGAGCCGGTGATCAGCACCTGGTCGGGCGGGACTGCGCCGCCGAGGGCGCTGAGTGCCTGCCCTTCATCCGGGTAGCTGTTGATGACCTCGTGAATCTCGAGCTTCGCGGTGGACTGGATGATGTCTTCCACGTGGCCGGCGTCGCTGATGCCAGGGAGCTGGACGAGGATCTGGTTGTCGCCCAGACCGTACTGCTCGATGACGGGCTCGGAGACGCCGAGATTGTCGATGCGGGCGCGGATGGTCTCGATGGACTGCTGCAGGGTCCGGGCTTCCAGATCGTGGATGGCTGCCTGTTTCATCGTCATCGCGAGGGCGCCGTTGGCCCCGGTGGCGATGTCATAGGCCGAGTACTCGTTGGCCCCGATCACGTTCCGCACGGCGGCGAGTTGGGTCGGCGGGAAGCCGGAGACGGTAATGACCTCGGGGTGAGCCGGATCGAGCTTGGCGGCTTTCGCGCCCGTCGTCCCCAGCGCTGTGTTGAGACGCTGCACGTCGGTATCGGTGCCGGCGTTGATCGCTTCAGCGACCTGGACCTGGAGGACGAGGTGGGTTCCGCCCTTGAGGTCGAGACCGAGGTGGATACGGTCGGTGAGGGATTGTTTGAGGCCCCCGTGCGGAATGCCGAAGATCCCATAGATAAAGATCACCAGTACCGCGACGATGAAGCCTGCTTTTCCGGCCAGATTCTTGCCCATTTGCTTCCCTAAACCTCTACCTGGCGTACCTCAGCGGCTGAAGCCGCTGGGCCTTGATCCTGTTTGCGGCGTGGCTGAAGCCACGCCCTTCCCGTTCCTGCTGCGGCCTGGCTGAAAGCCCGGCCGGGTGATCCTGTTGCGGCGTGGCTGAAACCACGCCCTTCCCGTTCCTGCTTCGGCCTGTCTAAAGAAGCTTGGCC
>CAZZXY010000206.1:0-943 GCA_964658105.1 Verrucomicrobia bacterium Tous-C9LFEB
AAAATCCATCACCTTTACAGGAGTGGGGGTTCAAGTCCCCCTCCGGGCACCAACATTCTAAAAGGCTTAGTTGGCTTAATGAACATGATTGGCCTTCGGCTCATCAGGTTTGGTGGGAGATTTGGTGGGAGTTGAGAGAATTAAGTCCATCGAGTCCGCGACCTCATTCCTTAATTGCGGGATGATGTGTGAATACGTGTCCATGGTCAGTTGGTAGGTTGAATGACCGAGCGTCGCTTGCACCAACTTCGGATGAACGCCTTGGGCAAAGAGCAGACTCGCGCATGAGTGCCTAAGATCGTGGAGCCTCATGTCCGGCAGGCCTGCATCTTTCAAAGCTTTCTTGAAGTCCCGCGTCAGTTGTTCGGGGTTCAATGGGGTCCCTATCCCCGTGGTGAAGATGAAATCAGTCTCCCGCCACTTTGACCCCGCCCACAGTCGCGCACGGCCTTGACGCTCCTGCTGGCGCAGTAAAGCGGACACGCAGACACGGGGAAGATGTAAGGTGCGGGATGCCTGCTCGCTCTTCAGTTCTCCAAGTCGCAGCCCTTTACCTTTCACCCGCTGTAGCGCGTGGGTGACCCTGAGGCTGCCGGCCGCCCAGTCTATGTCCTGCCATCTCAAACCCGAAATCTCACCCCGGCGCAATCCCAGACTCAGAGCGACCGAAAACAAGGCTTCCTGAGGATGATCGCTGACCGCGGCCAGGAACACCTTCGCTTGGTCGGGCGAGAGAAATGCAGACTTGTACTTCCGCATCCTTGGAAGGCTCACCAGCTTTGCTGCATTGTTATGCACGAGTCCCCATCGGACCGCCTGCGAGAGAGACGCCCTCATCGTAGCGTTGAGATGTTTCACGGACGCGGGGCTGAGACCGCTTGCGTGCCGCTCGTTGAGAAACGCCTGCAGCTTCTGCGGAGTCAGCTTTTCGAGGGTCAGCTTT
>CAZZXY010000206.1:953-3569 GCA_964658105.1 Verrucomicrobia bacterium Tous-C9LFEB
AAGCTGCGTTCGCACAATCGACCCATACGATCGGTAGGTCGTCTCGCGATTCTTCAGCCTGACGCTATTCTCCAGCCAATCGGTAAGGCACTGAGCAACCGTCAGACGTTGCGGCGCCACGTTCATACCTTGCTGCTGCTGAGTCAAAATGCGCTTTAGTGCTTCGCTGACCTCGATTCGCGTGGCCCCGTAGAGGATCTTGCGATGCGGCTTGCCGTCGCGCTTATATCCTAGCGAGACTTCAGCACGCCAGCGTCCGTCTTTCGCCTGGTAGATCGATCCTTCGCCTGAACCTCTACGCTTTGCCATTTGCTTTTTTCGCCTCCTCTTGTTTTTTGAGCCATCGTTTCTTCGTGTCTTTGTTCTTGCACACTTCGTCACAGAAATATCGTTTCCGACCCTTCGTGTTGACTTGGAATGGTCTCTTACACACCTGGCACCAACTGACCTCAACATTCATAAGGTGATCGACGTAGTTGATGTTTCGGATCGCCTCCGCTACTTCACGACTTTCTATCGAAAGCATGGGCACCATTCCAAGAGCGGGGATGTGCCCCACTACAAAGGCGGCCTCAGGCGATCTTGTTTCGAACCAGTCCGAGATGCCCGCCGACCCTCTTCGCTCACCAAAAAACCATTCAGCTTTAGAACGAGCGCGAAGGTTCCAGATTTTCTGCTGATAGGGCTTCAGCAATCTCAGTGGATAGTCCATCTTCCCTTCATTGAAAGGGCCGTATTTTTCGAAGAAAGAAAGGGCGGCAGAAACTTTCTCTATTTTCAGATAAGCATCTCGAACTTCTTGCGCAGGAAACGCATTACTTTGCCCGTTTGGCATGTACTTTAACCGCACAGTCTTTTTGCTTTCCTCTTCGATAAGGCTTGCCGACCAACTTCCAACAGTTCGGTGGATCGTCATTACAGGCAGGCTCAGGACTGATGGATCTGACCAGACATATCTTTTTTTGCTGGAATCTTTTCTTGTCATTGAATAGATTCCCTCCCGCTGCGAGAGTAAATCCATCGACAGGATTCGCACAAGCGAAATCGAAAAACACGGAGGAGAAATGGAAAGAGTGCAGAGAAGTTCACTTCTGCTAACAGCATCGGAAGTTGGACCGTTGGCGGGAATAAGCCGCTCGATGGTTTACAAGCTTCTGGCGTGTGGTGCGCTGCCATCGGTTCGGATGGGCCGGTCAGTGAGAGTTCCTGAAGCAGCCCTCCAAGCCTGGATCGAGCGCAACACTACTGGCGGCGAGGGTGTCGCTTAGTCGACATCCAGTCGTCTCCACCAGCCTAGCTCGAGGCTATACGAGCCGAAAGGATCTCATGAGCAGAAGTGTGCCTCCTGAATTTGTTGACGTCTATGTGGCTGGCGACTCGATTAACGAGCCTCCATCGAAACGAGTGCCATTTGCTATCGCGTCACGAGCTGTCGAGGACAAGTGGGGAACCTTTCGCGACCATAAGCACAAGCTTGTGCTGTTCGCGCGAACAAATACGCTGCCAAAGGCTTATTCGATGCGCGGGGAATCTTGCCATCCGGCAGCTGCCCTTACCGAACGTTACGCAATGCACACTGATGCCGGCGCAGTGGCTGTTATAAACGGCGTACCAAGCGATCGGGAGCGGCCTGCTCATAGAGGTTGGCGCTAGCGCTTTTACATTTTGAGCACGTTAGCAGCCCGCTATCCAGCGGGCTTTTTCTTATGCACCAAAACCAACCCATCAGGGAAACGAAAATGACAAATTTTAGATCAGACCTAAGCGACACTTGCGTGATCTGCCGAACACTCCAGTATTGGGAAAGAAAGTTTGTTGATCAAGCCCGCGGCGCTCAACGCCGACGATGGCAGGTTCTTTGCATCCGGAGAGCCGTAGAGTTTCGGAAAGCTCTCCTGCTTCATAGGTCGGGTTGCGCAGACCGAAAGATGAGGAGCGCGGCATGACGCCACAGGCATTCGCCGATCTGCTCAATGGGCGTCGAATTGGCGTCGACAGATGGCAGGCAAAGTGTCCCGCGCACGAGGATGGCTCGCCGAGCCTCAGCATCCGTGAAGGCCGCGACGGTCGCGTGTTGCTGAACTGCTTCGCAGGCTGTCGACTGACTTCGATTCTCAACGCAATGGGATTACATATACGCGATATCTTCGCAGGACCGCCGCCATCTGCCGAGCAACAAGCAAAGCTTACCGCGGCGCAAGATGCCGAGTTAGTCCGGAAACGGGCTGCCAGGCAAAAGGAAAGAGCGCTCGAGGATCGCGCGCGAAAGCTCGAGGCGGTTCGCGATGCTCTGGGCGTCAGGTTAGCCAAAGCCGAGACTGACGAGATCAGCCGGCTATTCCATCAGGCATGCGATAAGCATCGCGAGACAGTCACTGAACTAGATCTGCTCTACCAAAGACATGAGCCCGCGCGAACGGGCTCGAGAAGGATTCCTTAAATGCTTGAAAACAGCTTAGCAGATATGAACATATGGCCGCAGAAAAACGACCCGCTGATAGGTGCTTCGCTGCATGAGCTTGAGCGAATCGTGAATGGTGATGACCTTAATTCGCATAATTCGCTTATTTCGCAACCCGTGGAGTGGCCGCGCTTGCCTTCCGCGGCTCTACATGG
>CAZZXY010000207.1:0-3442 GCA_964658105.1 Verrucomicrobia bacterium Tous-C9LFEB
AAGGCTCCGAACAGCGCCCAAAATGCGCCGAAGAACCAGCCGATGAGCCTTGAAAAATTGCGAAAAAGGCGTGTCCGGAGGGTGGGTGGCGTCATTCCTCAAGCTTACGCGCCGTTGGATAGGTACCGGGAAGTCGCAATACGGGAAGCGATCCGGCTGAGCGTTTCCAACTGGCGAACAGGGCAAATCACTCGTCCAGAACTCAAGGAAATCGATGAATACATGCCCGACCCTTACTGACGACAACGGCATTTGTCGGTATCAGCTAGCGCCGTTTAGACAAGTCCGTGTTTCGCTCCGCGGTGGTAGCCGATCTATCCGTGGGATGTACTCGTTTTACTTAGAAACACCGATACAGCGACCAAAGCTGCAACCAGCCCGATCAGCACGCTAGGCAAGATGCCACCGAACACCAAACCTGTCTCTGGAGGAAGAGGGTGGCGAGGAAGGTAAAGTTTGAATGGTGTAGAACCAGAGTGCCGCAAGCGTGAGCGCGCTGCCGCCGCTAGGGCGAGACTGACCAGGATCCGACTCAACCCGCGCACGTCCTCTCCACCTCTCCTATACAAAAGCCATTCTGCCTTACTTCTTTTGGTATTGTGAGTCGATTCTCGGGAGTACTCTGCCAAGTCGTTTTCAACTGTCGAGAACAGGCCAACGCGCTCATTGAGTTCGGATTTGTCCTGATAAATGGGATGAATCGGCTCGATATCCGTCCGGACTGCCGTTCTGCGCGCTGCCTCGAATCAGGAGCCACAGCGTTAGAGCGATCTCAGCCAAGGTGAACGGTTGAGCGAGTGCGAACACACGTCCGTTGTATCGCGGCGCAAGGACGCCAGTGAAGCTCATAGCGAGATATGCCAGACCTCCAAGAAACAACCAAATACCGATAAAGCGGGGCAGCAGGCGGGAACGATACACAAGGACACCCAGTGGCAGCATCCAGGCACCCCAGAGCGTTTCGGCGGCGGTGTTCTGCAGGTCATGCATCCTGAGCAGAAACATTGCTATTGCGTGCTGCTGCGGCACGGTGAATGTCGCTAGGAACGGTAAGCCACAGATGACGTTGATGGTGCCGAGGTCGATCCCGGCTCCGGTGACGTAAAGGACCGCAGGCATGATGCCGCCCAAGATGACCACAAGGGCCGCAAGGGAACGATTTGTGGTAACGAACATGCGGTAGAAGGCGAGCGTGACGAAACCAGCACCAGCGCGGCAAGCAGATCGTCCGCAATGCCCAGGCGGAAAAGCCGCTCGTGCGTGGCGATGTTGTTGACCGTTGCCGCTGCATTACCTGCGACGAAGAGTTTATTCGGTATGTAGATGAGGCGTAACGGGCCAAGGAGGATTAGGAGAAGATACCAAAGTCCCGCGATCCTCCCTGGATTGCGAACTGCAAGCATGCTTTTCTCCATGGGATTCTGTTGCATTTACGGCCAGGAGCGAAGCTTTGTTCCATCTTCAGTGACTTGATTCAGATGTTTGTGCGGAATCCTACCGAACGCATCGCCCGGCAAGTCCTCATAAACGCTTTTCTCGCCAGCGATCTGGCTTGTTGATGAGAAGCCAGCTCCTCTGTACCGATTGCGCGAGACTATAAGCGAATCGGCCAGATGTCCGTAGTAACGTGCGAATCGGGCGAAATGCTCCCGACGAGGCGAATTGTGAAAACCAAACTCTGCCGCCGTGGAAGTGAGCTGTTCCTAGGGATTCGCACCGTGACGCAATCCGTCGATCAGGACATCCACCATCTTGCCCGCATAAGCGGGTTTTTCTCCGTAGGGTCCGCGGCACATCGTAGCCACCGTCCATAAGAGTTCCTCTGCGTCGACATCACTGCGGACAGCCTTAGCGGCGATGGCGCTGTCGAGCAGCTTACGAAGTGCACCGCCAAGACGTTCCATCACGTATTCAGGGAGGGCTGCGTAGGCGGGATCGCCTGAGTGCAGGGCAGTCGCCAGGCCGCGCTTCGCCCCAACAAAATCCATCAAGCGGTGGAGCCAACGGGCCAGCGCTTCCTCCGGCTCATATTTGCTTGCGAACTCAGCGGCTGCGTCCGCGCACGCTTCCACATGCGACTGCAGGACCGCCACGATAAGGTCGGAGCGCTTTGGAAAGTGGCGATACACGGTTCCCAGGCCAACGCCCGCTCGTTGCGCAATCTCGCGCACAGGAGCATCCACGCCAGACGTCGCGAACACCTCGGCGGCAGCAGTTAGAAGAGCTGTGAGGTTCTGCTTTGCATGCGCACGCAGCGGCGGCAGCTTGGTTGTTGTGCTCTTCTTCGTCGCACGGGGAGACGGTGTTTTCACTGGCCGACCTTGCCTTCGGAACACTGTTCCGGTAAAATCGGAACAGTGTTCCGCTCATCAAGCATAACAGGACAGTCCCAAGGAGGATACAAAATGTCGAATCGATGTATAGCTCTCGTGACTGGAGCCAATCAGGGAGTCGGTTTCCAGGTTGCGAAGGAACTCGCCGCCAATGGTGTGACGGTTTATGTCGGGTCGCGCAATCCGGAGCGCGGCGAAGCTGCCGCGAACGAGATCGGCAACGGTGCGATCGCGCTGCAGATCGATGTCACCGATCAGGCTTCGATCCGTGCGGCGGCCGAGCGTGTCCGCACGGAGTCTGGCCGCCTTGATCTGCTGGTCAACAACGCGGCTATCTCGAACACAAGCAGGGGCGACCGCTCGATCGAGGAGTTTTCCAAACTAACCCGCGCCAGCAACATCTCTCTGGACGAGGTCCGCGCCATCTGGGAGACAAACGTCTTCGGCGCGCTTGCCGTGTATCAAGCCATGTTGCCTCTGCTGCGGGAATCCGCGAACGCCCAAATCGTCAATGTCTCCAGCGGCGTAGGTTCGCTCACGAATAATGCGAAGCCGGATTTTCCATATCGGAAGATCTACAGCCCCGGCTATGCCGCGTCGAAGACAGCTCTGAACGCCATCACTCTTGCCATGATGATCGAACTGGAAGGCAGCGGGATCAAGGTCAACCTGGTATCCCCAGGCTTCACGAAAACGAATCTCAATGGCTATGCAGGGATCGAGTCGCTTGAGGACGGCTCTCGCGAGGTTGTGCGGGTCGCCCTCCTCGGACCGGATGCTCCCACCGGAACCTTCACGCTCTGGGAAGGTGAAGCGATTCCCTGGTAATTAGAAATTCCGTCCATGGAACCATCAAAGGCCGCTTCGGCCGCACACCGAGAGAAGAAGGGAATTTGCCGTGAAATACCGCACGCTAGGACGAACGGGTATCAAGGTCAGCCCATATTGCTTAGGCGCGATGATGTTCGGCGGCATTGCCAACTCCGATCACGACGACTGCATTCGTATCATCCATAAAGCCTTGGATTTCGGCATCAACTTCGTCGACACTGCTGATCGATACAGCAACGGAGAGTCGGAGGAGATCGTCGGCAAGGCGCTCAAGGGTC
>CAZZXY010000208.1:0-3327 GCA_964658105.1 Verrucomicrobia bacterium Tous-C9LFEB
TAATAAGCGTCTATTTCGTCTTGGCGCCGGGAGACGTTCGCCCCCTGTTTGTCATTCCGTAGCGAAGCGTAGGAATCTGCTGTTGAGCCCGGGGATCACCGGCATCCCTCTCTGTTTGTCATTCCGCAGCAAAGCGTAGGAATCTGCTGTTGAGCCCGGGGAGTAACGACACCGCTGGCAAAAGCAGATGCCTTCGCTTGCGCTACGGGATCACAAACACGAAACACCTATGACGTTCGGTCACTGCTTCCAACGGTCAGGGTTCAGAGAGCCACTCCCGAGCGGCCTGAAGCGCACATCAGCTCCAGACGAATTCGTTTCTACTCGCCCAGCGCTGGACGGATTTCCGCATCAGGATGCGGCTCGTTCCCGCGCGGACGCTGCGGCGGGTCAGGCATCTTGCCTGGTCCAGGTAACGGCTGATCCGGGGCGAACTCGTTATCGCCTTCCGGTGTGGCCTCTACGTCAGAACGAACATCCGCCACGGTATCCGGCACTTCCACGGGACTTACAGGGTAGTCGGCCATCTGGCTCACTCGCCTTTCTGCTCTGCTGATTCGACTTCGGCATCGTGCTCCGGGGAGTCCAGCAATTCATCGTTGGGCTCGTCATACATCGGTGGCACACCCGAGATACGGCCATCGATCGCGACATTATCCGCCGAGGGCACAACCGCATCACCGGTGAACTCACCCGAGCCATCCGGTGGGGGTGTCAGCTCGTCCTCGCTCGTTTCTTCGCCAGGATCCCCGTCGGCCTGCGCCTCGTGCACATCCCGGTTAGGATCCACGTCGCGTTCTACGTCTTCGGTAGACAGGCCGCCCCTTTGCGCTGCCACACCCACCGGCACTTCCGTGCTCTCCGCCATCGGGATCTCCTCCTGCACGGCCTCGTTCAGGTCAGACGCCAGCCGTTCGAATTCTTCGATGCTCGGAAGTTCGTTCAAGTCCTTCAACCCGAACCGCAACAGAAATTCCTTTGTGGTCTTGTAAAGGATTGGGCGCCCGATTACCTGCTTACGCCCTGCCGTTGCCACGAGCTTGCGCGCAATCAGGCTGCCCAGCACGCCGCCCGAGTCCACGCCACGAATTTCGGAGACCTCGGGTGCAGTCACCGGCTGCTTGTACGCGACGACGGCCAGCGTCTCCAGCGCCTGCAGGCTCAGCTTTAATGGCGGCTTCAGCGAACGCACGAAACCGCGCACCGCGTCGTGGTACTCAGGCTTGGTCGCAAAGCGGAAGCCGCCCGCAACCTCACGGATCTCCAGCCCGCGATCCCCATTCGCATATTCGGCAATCAACTCGTCCAGCAGCGAACGCATGTACTCGCGCAGCCGCCGCTCGCGGGCACGATTCTCAGCAGCCGTCGGCTCAGACGAGGTACCCGCGGCCAGTTCCCCAGCAGCCTCGCCTTCCGGCACGATGTTCCCGTCGGCCGAAGGGTGGGAAGCTTCGTCGGAGAGCGGCTCTGGTGTGTCCGGCGCGCCTTCCCGAAGGGCAGTGGCGGACTCATCCGCCGCAGCTGCTTCGGGGTCTGTGAACGCGACGTCGGTATCCGGGGGCGCAACGGCCGCGAAGACCTCCACGCCCAGGGTCTCTGCGTTCAGCGCATCCTGGTCACCCGCCTCGACCTCCTGGACCAGCAGAGTGTCGCCGACATCCAGCAGCTCCAGCTGACCCTGGCGCGCATCCGCCGCATCGAGCTCGGCCTGCGCCTCCTGCCCCAGCAAGCCCCCCAGTTGGGACAGCGTCACCGGCTCCTCGGAGGCATAGATGACCGCTTCGATCTTGGCCTTCAGACTCATGGCGTTAGCAGCGCACAGTGTACCAAGCGACGGCGTTGCCGGTTGGCGCGTCGCGTTAGCGTGTGCCACCGCAACGCGCCATCCTCAGCCACCGCGCAGTGCCATCCGAGCAAGCGTGCTGCGCTAGTGACCGCCTACGATTGTGTTGAACAGCCAGAACAGGGAACCGGACAGCAGCGCCGCTGCCGGCAGCGTGAAGACCCACGCCATGGCGATGTTGCGGATCGTGGACATCTGCAGCCCGCTGCCGTTGGCCATCATGGTTCCCGCGACGCCTGAGCTCAGCACATGGGTTGTACTCACCGGCAGCCCGATCTTGTCGAACCCGTAGATGGTGCACATGGCCATCAGCTCAGCCGCTGCGCCCTGCGCATAGGTGAGGTGCGTCTTGCCGATCTTCTCGCCTACCGTGACCACGATGCGCTTCCAGCCAATCATGGTGCCGAGGCCCAGGGCCAGCGCCACTGCGACCTTTACCCACGTGGGGATGAACTTGGTCGACTTATCCAGGAAACCCTTGTAATTGGCGATGATCTTTGTGTCGTCTTCGGCGATCTTCGGACCGAACTTGGGGATCAGCCGAAAGGTCTCACTCACCATGTACATCTGGTTGCGCACGTTCGCCTGCATCTCCGGCGGTACGCTGCCCAGCGACCCATAGCTCACTGCCTCGTTGCGGATGCTATTGACCATTTGCTCAAGGGCGGTCGTCGTCTGGGGCTGGTACTTGTGATCGGCGATAAAGCGTTCGAGCTCTGGCCCTGGATCACCAAGAGCCGGTACGCCCTGCTCATACTTCTGCAGAACGCCCGCGACCTGCGTGGACACCGCGGCAAAGGTCGTTACGGAGCCACGATCCACCGTGTGGTTCAGGGCATAGGCCGTCGGCACCGTGCCAACCAGGATGAGCATGATGAGTCCCATGCCCTTCTGGCCATCGTTGGATCCATGCGCGAAGCTGACGCCGGTGCAGGTGAGCACCAGCAGCGCGCGGATATAGAACGGCGGCGGCTCTGTACCTTCAGGAGCTTTGTAGAGCCGCGGATCCTTCAGCAGGTGTTTGAAGACAAAGAACAGCAGCATGGCGCCACCGAAGCCGATGAGCGGGGAAAAGATCAGCGCCTTGAACACCTTGGTGACCTGCTCCCAATCCACGCCGCTGGTGCCGCCGTGCCCATGCAGGAACTGGTTCGCCAGGCCAACGCCCAGCACGGAGCCGATCATCGTGTGCGAGCTGGAGGCCGGCAGGCCCTTGTACCAGGTCGCTAAATTCCAGAGAATCGCGGCGATCAACAAGGCAAAGACCATCGAGAAACCGGAGCCGGAGCTGACCTTCAGGATCAGCTCTACGGGCAGCAGCGCCACGATGGAATAGGCCACGGCACCGGAGCTGGTGAGCACGCCGATAAAGTTCCAGATGCCCGACCACGCCACGGCGAGATGCGGCTCCAGCGAATGCGTGTAGATCACCGTGGCGACCGCATTGGCGGTGTCGTGGAAGCCGTTCACGAACTCAAAGCCGA
>CAZZXY010000209.1:0-3241 GCA_964658105.1 Verrucomicrobia bacterium Tous-C9LFEB
AACCTTGATCGTCTGCACCTGAGGCGCTGTAACTACAGCGCCGGATCAAGGAGGGACAGACTGCATCGCGAAGGGATCTTTGGAAGCATGAAGAAAACTGTGTTGCTTGGTGCTCTGCTCATGACCGCTGTAGCGGGGAGGGCGCAGGAAAGCCGGCAGGACGCCAGCATCAGCGCCTTTGAGGTCATTGCCCCTCAGGTCTCCGGAAACGCCGTACAGCCGATGCGTACAACGCTGGTCACCGGCGTTCTTGGCAGCTATCGTTACCTGCTCACGCCACGTAGTGGCCTTGAACTGAACTACGGTTGGGCACAGAACTCGATTGTGTACAGCGCCTTCTCTGCCGGTATCCCGACTGCCCGCATCCACACGCGGCAGCAGGAACTCTCCACGGCCTATGTCTACTCGCGGAACTACAAGAAATACAATCCGTTTGTGGAAGCAGGAATTGGGGGCATGATCTTCACCCCGATCCTGGATAACGGGACCCAGGTTCGCGATACGAAACAGACGACAAGTATCGGCGGTCTGTTCGGCGCTGGTCTGGCGTATGAGATCAGCCCCAGCTTCGACATCCGTGCGGAGTACCGTGGTTTCGTGTTGAAGGCTCCGAGCTTCGGCGTATCCGCCTTTAACTCCAACCGCTACTACGTCATCTCCACACCATCGATCGGTGTGGCGTACCACTTCTAAAGCCTCCCGCTACAAAAAGAAGAGGCCTCATCCTAGGATGAGGCCTTTGATCGCTGGAGGTCCTGATCTAGTAGGATCCAAGCCGGTACGCCACGCCGAAGCTAAGCACGTGCGGGGTAAGGCTATTCGGGTGATACGAAATCCAGTGCTGTTCCTCATAGTCGATCGCGCGCACTGTCACATGGTGTTGTAACCGAACATCCAGACCTCCGCCGAGAGCGAAGACCGGGTACGATGCGGGTGCGTTAAAGAGGCCAGGGTTCGTTGTGTTGTTCGAAGCCGTGGCGTCGCCAATCAGGGCCTTTCCGTACGCCAGATACTTGCCCCGGTTGTATTCTCCGCGTGCACCAAACAGGTAGGTGTGTTCCAAAAAAACGACGTTGGAGAAGGCCGTCTGCAGGTTGGCCTCGGCCGTAACCCCAACGAAGCGGGAAAAGTCGTAGTTCACGAAAATGCCGATACCAGAAGCACGGTTCGGACCGTAGTCCGGATCGATGTTCTGGTAGGCAACGCCCACCGCCAAAGTCTTACCGGTTGCGGCAGCTACCGCCTGGGCCGAAAGCTGCGGCGTCACTAGCCCCGCGACAACCGTGAGGGCTAAAGCGGAAAGGCAGTGCTTCATCATAAGGTCTCCTGAAACATCGGCGCCCCCCTACTTCGTGGGGCGCCGACGTTGGGTCCAGCGCGCTTGGTTGGGCCCGGCCCTGTGGTAAAGGCTGCTAGCGCTGTTGCGGTGGTGTGGCGGCAGGAGCGGCAGGGGCGGCAGCTGCGGTCGTCCCCGGATTCGGTGCTCCTGCTGGAGCGGTGCTGTTGTCGCCACTGGTCGGTGCGGCCGGAGCAGGGGCTGCCGGTGGGGCAGCGGGCTGCCAGTACGCCAGCTTTAGGTAAACGGGCGTGATCTCGAACGGGAGCTTGTCGCGAGAGCTGAGCAGGGGTGCATACGCAGAGTGTAGCTGAATCACCTTGTCCGTCCACGGGTCAAATCGCAGAAGTTGCGAGAGAGGCATGGCCGCCTGCTGCTGCAGATCGGTGTTGTTCAGCTTCGGTGCCTTGGACACCATCGCCTGCATCCAGAAACTGCCATCCTCCTTGGTCAGGCCGTCACCGATCTGTGCCTCGGTAAGTGCCTTCAGACCCTTCTGGCGTGCCTGCAGTTGCTGCAGGTACAGACCGAAGTACTTCTGCCCGTCGGAAAGATCAGTTACAGCGAGAAGCTCCATCGCCTTCTTGGCTGCGTCTACGTTCTCCTGGTCCGTGTGGTGCATTGGGATGTGCTGGAACGCCGACTCCTGCGGAAACATCAGGTGGTCATTGAAGGCGTACTTGGTGTCGATATGGTGACCCAGCAGGATGTGTGCCACCTGGAACGCAAGCACCGCATTCAGGTCGCCCTGTTGCTCTGCCTGCTTGCCATCCGCAGAGGGAACCGCCGTGGTATCCAGAAGGCTCTTCGAAATCAGGATGGTGTTGCCGACCGACAGTGTTTCCAACGGCTCCGTCAGGAGGGTGCGCACCTTCAGCGGACGATCTGTGGGGATCTTGTTGTAGGCCAGGATGTTGTTGGCCAGCAGCTCCAGCGTTTGATCGAACTCGCTCGGAGCGTCAATCAGGCCGGCCTCGTACAGGCGCTGAATGACGTTATCCTCAGCCTGCTGCACCCACTCACGCTGTGCCTGCAAGGGGCTGACGTCCGGTGCGTTCTGCGAGGCATCGGTGGCGCCTTCCACCTCAAGCGTCGCCTGGTCCGCATCCTTTGGCGGGGTCTTCAGCGAATAACCCCAGATGTAGTTCACAGCCTTGAACTTCAGCGTGTGGCTCGGGCTCTTGGGGTCGGTCTCCTCGATGTAGACCGAGGTTGGCAGCCAGAGGCCCTCCTGCACGTTCGTGCGCCACGAATCAAAGTGGTAGTACTCGGCGATGTCCTTTTCAGAGCCGGCGAAGTCGCCGTTGAAGCGAACGATGTTGCCGCTGTTGCGCTCAATCCACACGCGCCCGGCGAAGCGGCCCGTTGACCCCTTCTTGATCGGGCTTACGTCGAAAACCACCGTAGGGATGGTCCCGAGAAAGTCATTCCGAACGAACTGGAACTGGTAGGTGCTGCGATTGAAGCTGTTGCTGTCGACCAGCAGCATCTGGACGAAGCCTGCCTCGTGGTACGTCAGGTGAAGGCTCATCGAAAGCCCGGACAGGTATCCCAGAGAATGCTTGAGGGCGCCGAGCTTGCTGCCCTTCTCATCGGGCTTGGAGCCTTCCGAGAAGGTCGTATCGTTGATCACGCGGCCGAAATTCACACGGCCCAGGAAGTGCACATCCGACTCAGGAGTCTGGCCCATGACCGGATCAGACTTCATGTTCTGGAGATACGTCTCCACGATCGGCGTACGGTCCTTCAGTGTCTTGATGATCACTGCTTCGCGAGTAATCGCCTTGTCAATCAGAGCGTTCTGTGCCGCGGAGGGCTTCCGGTAATCGGCAATCGGTTCTGGCTTCTTTTTGCCGATCGGAAACGCCACGGCGGGAATCGCCGGTGCGGCTAGAACGGCGAGTG
>CAZZXY010000210.1:0-3232 GCA_964658105.1 Verrucomicrobia bacterium Tous-C9LFEB
CGCCAGTGGGTGGTTGAGGCTCACCGTGCTGGCCCCCTCACGCTGAACGGCGCTGCTGCATACCCCGGGGCGGGAGGTCGACCCCAGGGCAAACTCAAACTTAATGGTCGTGCGCCACCGCCAGCGAAAGATAGATCGCCGCCAGCAGGAAAAACACATACGCCTGCACCACCGCAACGCCCAGGTGCAGACCCATAAAGATCAGCGGGATCCCCACCGGCACCAGCGAAAAGAACGCCAGCGTCACCAGGTCGCCCGCAAACATATTCGCGTACAGCCGAACCGTCAGCGACAAAACCCGCGCCAGGTGCGAGATGATCTCGATCGGCAGCAGCAGCGGCGAAAGCCACCACACCGGCCCCAGGAACTGCTTGATATACGCCCCGCCGTTCTCCCGGATCCCGTGGTACTGGTAAAAAACAAACGTCACCAGCGCAAACCCCAGCGGCACCACCACGTCTGCCGTCGGCGACTCAAACCCCGGAACCAGCCCCAGCAGATTCGCGACCAGGATAAACAGCCCCAGCACCGTCAGGTACCCCGTAAACCGCTCAAACCCATGCCCGATGATCTGCTCGCCCTGCTCGGACGTAAACTCGTGCGTCATCTCCGCCAGGTGCTGCACCGCCCCCGGCGTCTCTACGCTCAGCGATACCCGCACCGCGATGAAATACAGCAGCAGCAAGGTAAACACCAGCAGCTCCATCGCAAACGCATTCGAGATCGGCGCCTGCGGATGTGCCGGCTGCACATGCAGCGCATGGAGCAGCGCCGTCGTAGGCGCAGCAAGGTGGGCATTCAAAAGTCGAGTCAACCACAACTGTGTCGGCATAAAATTTGTCTCTGAAAAACGTCTCGTCTCGCGGCCCGCACCCCACGTCGTACCGAGGCTAAACCGTCCAGGCCTTGATCAGCCGGAGACCCTCAAACGTCAGCGCAAACACGCCCGACGCCAGGCCCGCAGCCAGTGCCCAAACCGATCCGTTCAGATACTTAAGGCTAACATACAGAACGGCCAGAGTCCCCCCCAGCCGCAGGAAGAATCCCGTCAATACCAGCGCCATCGGCCGCGCCGTCCCGCCCCCATCCATCCGCACCATCACCGCCGTCATCAGCCGCAGCCACTCATACAAGCCCGACCCCGAGATCGCCGCTCCCACCACCAGCAGCAACGCGCTCCGCCACCCCGCCTTCCACCACAGCACCGGCGCCGCCACCGCCGCCACCACCGCCACCAGCCGGATCGCCCCCACAATCGTCCGCCGGAAGTCCGCGTCCGTGTACCCCTCCATTCCCTCCATCAGTCGCCCCGCTTCAGGTACTTCGACGCCGTCCGAAAGATCTGGATAAATCCGCCCACCGCCCCCAGCAGAATGCCCGCAATGCCCATCCATCCCTGGTGGAAGTGCTTGTCCATCCACTCCCCCAGCAGCCACCCGATCAGGCACCCCGCCGGCAGCGCAATCGCCAGCTGAATCATCGACTCAGCCGTCACCAGCTCGCCCAGCCCCGAGCCAGTTCCCGAGCCAGCCCCCCCGCGCCTCTTCCCTCCGTCGTCGCCCGTCCCGTCCGCCATAGCCCATCCATTACACCACGCCCGCCTCGCCCCAAACGCCGCGCACGATACTCTGTACTCCGAGACCTCCCGCACCCCGCGAGGTACGCACGCCCATGAAGCTCCACACCCTCATCGCCGCCAACACCCTCCTCCCCCTGCTCCTCGGCGCCGCCGCAAACGCCCTGCCCATCAACTGCGCGCACGCCCGCACCCCCGACGAAAAGACGGTCTGCTCCGACCCCACCCTCATCCAGGCCGACGCCCGCCTCGACACCCTCTACGACATCTCCCAGCACCTCGTCCCCATGGGCACCCGCGGCGATCTCGTCGACTCCCAACGCGCCTGGATCAAGCAGCGGCGAGCCTGCGCCACGGACATCGCCTGCATCCGCTCCGCCTACACCACCCGCTCCGCCGTCTTCGAGGCCATCCTCAAACGCGTCGAACAACACGGCCCCTTCTAAGTCCCGATCAGCCTCAGCACACACGCAACCACTCAGTCAGCATCCGACACACAGCATCCAAAGGAAACGCATGCCCGTCTTTGACTCCGACTTCGAGCAAAACCTCTACCAGCTCCGCCGCGAAAAGCTCGCCGAGATCGCCCGCCTCACCCAGGCCGCCGGCAGCCTCACCCAGGTCGCCGGCACCCTCACCTACGCCGAAGCCACCTATCCCAATCGCTTCCCCGCCACCGGCACCGCCGACACCATCCCCGAGATCCGCCGCACCTACGAGCACGCGCCCGCCGAAGAGTTCGAGCTCGCCGCCGCCGAAGGCAAGCCCATCCACGCCACCGTCGCCGGCCGCATCATGGCCATCCGCCTCCAGGGCAAAGCCGGCTTCGCCCAGCTTCAGCAGGCTGGCGAGCGCCTCCAGATCTACGTCCGCAAAGACGACGTCGGCGAGACCACTTTCGCCCTCTACAAGCTCTTCGACCTCGGTGACCACATCGGCGTCCGCGGCACCCTCATGCGCACCCGCACCGGCGAGCTCACCCTCAAGGCCCTCCCCCTCGAAGACCAGCCCGCCATCACCCTCCTCGCCAAGGCCATGCTCGCCCTCCCGGACAAGTACCACGGCCTCGAGGACGTCGAGCTCCGCTACCGCCAGCGTTACGTCGACCTCATCATGAACTCCGGCACCCTCAACAAGCAGGAGCTCTCCCCACCCACAAATCCCACGCTCTCCGTTACCGGCCCTGGCCCTGCAACCTCGCCAGCCACCCCCAACTCAAACCCTGTCATCCTGGGCGAAGGCGCTCACACCCTGAGCGCCGTAGCCGAAGGACCTGCGGTTCCCCCCCTCTCCGCTTCCCATTCCACCCCCGTCATTCCGAGCGCAGCGAGAAATCCCAGTACTCCGTCCGCACAGCCCTCTACCCCCCCGGAGACCACAGCCACCTACCAGCCCGCCGCCTCCCCCGGCTCCAGCCCAGCCCTCGACGCACTGCTCGAGCCCTCCGCCGCCTCCCACGGCCATCATCCATCCGTCCCCCCCCAAAACCCCGTCATCCTGGGCGGAGCTGCTCACAGGGTGAGCACCACAGTCGAAGGACCCCGAAACCCTTCCTCCCTCCTCAACCCCTCGCCCCTTTCGGCCACAGCTCCCTCATCCCTCCCCCCCGGCGCCTCCGCCGTTACCGACACCGCCGCCCCCAACGAAGAGCACAAC
>CAZZXY010000211.1:0-3183 GCA_964658105.1 Verrucomicrobia bacterium Tous-C9LFEB
TGGAGGCCAGGGCTTGGGCCAGTGCTGGAGCTAGGGGCGGTCGGCGGGTGGGGAGTGGTCGGAGACGGTGGGGTGGTCGGCGTGTTGGGCGTTGGCCGCTTCGCGGGGGACGCAGGGTGCGCTGTTGGCTGTCGGTTCGAAGTGCTGGGCGCCTTCCGAGAAGATCAAGGGCTGGCAGGCGAAGGACCTTAGCCGGGTCAGGCGGTAGTTGCGGGACTGCGAAAGGGGATCGTCGGCCTCGTGCGCGGAGATGTGGCCGAGGCCGGTGATCAGGGTGAAGTGATGGATCGGGTCGATGGGATCGGGTTCGATCCAGCGCTGGATGAGTTCGCAGGTCTGGTGTGGCGGGCGGAGCTGGCCCGTGGCGTCGCATTGGCGGGCCCCCGAAACGAAGCTGATCACGACGGCGGCCCGCCCGTTCAGGACGCGGATATCCGCCTCGTTCTCGGTGAAGTCGCCGTTGGTTCCGTTCACCGTGGCGTGGTACACGGCACGGTAGCGGCCGGGTTCCAGCCAGGAGCGCAGGGGGCGGACGAAGTTGGAGGGCGTCGTGGCACCGGCGTTGAAGGACGACGCAAACATGAGGGTGGCGACGCGGCGCCAGTTGCCCCCGTCAGGAACGAGGACGGCGCTGACCACGTGCTGGTCCAGTTCAACCGTGACGAGTGCATCGAGTTCCTGCGTGTTGCTCAGCTCCAGCATGTCGAGCTGCATGGAATGCGGTACGGAGGCGTGGCCGTGCGTGAGGTACTGGCCGGGCGCACCAAGTGAGGTCAGGGCCCCGATGCGGGTGCGCTCGTCCTCGGAAGAGAGCTGGCGGGTGAGGGTTTGCGGCGCCGGCACGTTCATGCTGGAAGTGAAGTATTGAATGGCACCCAGCCCGGTACTGATGGCAGCAACCGGACCCGACACGGGGGTTGCCGCCCCAGGGACATGCGCCGGGGAGACGGGCTGCCGCACAATCGGTGCGGGATTCAACGTTGTGGACGCGGTGGGGTGCGGGACGGTCATCGGCGGCGCCGTGGGGGGAGCGGAGCCGAGGGAGTGCTTTTGTGCCCAGCCCGCAGGCGCACTGACGCACACCACCGCCAAAAGCAGGGCGAGGCGGATCAGCAGTGGGGTGAGGCGATGCATGGTGCAGCAGCTCCGGCTCGGTTAGAAGGTTCGCCCTGCCGTGCACTCGTGCTCACGGCTCTACCTATTGTGACGCGCATCGCTGCCGAGAACAATTACACCTGGAGCTGACGTGCGTTCCCAATCCCCTCGCGCGCGGGATCTGCGGTGCACGACGGACCGGCCCGAAAGGCACAGTCATGCTACCACCTCCTCCCCTGCGGTTTTACGGACGATCCACGGCAGGTAAGAAGACCCGGCCTACCGCTTGGAGGGCGGCGTGCCGCCCCCGGCAGAAGGGTTCCAGATAGAACGCAGCTGCCACGCCTCGCCTACCAGGTGAACGGGGGCCTGACCACCCTCACGAAAGAACTCGATCCGTGCCGCCGTGCCAGAGGGAAGGACAAGGTTCGTCATGGCGATGGTTCCGCCCGCTGCAAAGGCTTCGATGGAGGAGCGGTCGATGATCAGGTGGAGATCCCAGGGTCGTCCTTTGACGGCTGGCGCCTCCGTACGCGCGGAGAAGCCCTTTGGCAGGTTCGTACCGGATCGCGTGCGATCGACGTAGAAGATCCCGCGTTCGAAGTTGTACCCGACCTCGGTCCAATGCGCCGGGTCGGAGTAGAGGCGCAACCCGGAGGAGTGCGCGTCCGCAGGTGAAAAGGATGCGGTGATCTCCACCGGAGCCGTCGTCTGGAGCAGGTCCGTCTTCAGGGAGTCGCCCCGCAGGGCAGCGTCCAGACCGCGGGACGGCATCCTGCGCAGCGGAGCCACGATGGGGGCCTGCACCAGGGAAAGGCCGGCACGGTCCTCGAGGATGGTGAGCTTTCTTGCAAGCGTCATCTGCCCGCGCCATGGCGAGGTGGGCAGTTTGGCAGCGTACTGCCAGTTGCTCATCCAGCCGAGCAGGACGGGATCCGCGCCGGACGGCAGGTGGTTGTAGCTGATGGCGCAGTAGCTGTCCTTGCCGAAGTCCGTCCAGCCGTGCGATCCGGGGGATGGGCTCTGTTTGAAGCTGGCTCCGTCGAAGGTTCCGAGGAAGTACTGTTCGCCGGAGCCTCCCTGGAGGGAACCGGGGTTGAGGCCGACCTTGAGGGCCCACATGCCCGGGCTGCCTTTCGCTCCCGGGACATGCAGGAGGTCCGGGCACTCCCATTGGCCGTCGACGGTACCTGCCGGGCCGAAGCTGCCCTTGCGTGTCCAGTGCTTCAGGTCAGGGGAGCTGTAGAAGAGCACCTGGTGCTCGTTGGGGAGGGCGACTGCCATGAGCCAGCTCTTCGTCTCCGGCATCCAGGAGACGCTGGGATCGCGGAAGTCGGTCATCTGGAGGTCCAGAACGGGGTTGCCGGCGTACAGCTGCCAGGTGCGTCCGCGGTCCTGGCTGGAGGCGATGTTTTGCACCTGGCGTACGGGTTTCGCCTCCGCGCGGTGACCCGTGTAGACCGCCACGAGACAGGCCTTGCCGCCCTGGCAGAGGCCGCTGGTGTTCCCTTCGTCCACAACAACGCTGCCGGTGAAGATCATCTCGCCGTGCGCCTCGGGGATCGCGACCGGGAGTTCTTTCCAGTGGAGCAGGTCGGTGCTGACGGCGTGGCCCCAGCTCATGTGGCCCCACTCGTCGCCGAAGGGGTTGTACTGGAAGAAGAGGTGGTATTCGCCTTCGAAGTAGATGAGACCGTTGGGGTCGTTGGTCCAGCTGCGCTGTGGCGAGAAGTGAACCTGGGGGCGAAGGGGTTGGTCGTAGCCTGCCTGCTGGGCGCTGACGGGGGGCGTGAGAAGTGCGAGGAGAAGGCAGCTTAGCCGCGTGATTGTCCTAAGGTATGGCACGGTGGCTGGCATGGATTTCGGTTCCTTCGCCTTGAGTCGTTTGAGAGTGGGGGCGATGGTACCAAGTCTGCGTGGAGGCGTCACCTGCAGCGGAGATGAGTATCTGTGGCTGTGGGTGGGTCTTCTTGCCTCGCCGGGCGAAATACAGGGGTCTCTCCACTGCGCTTCGCTTCGGTCGAGATGACGCTTCTGTTGGCTAGTGGCTAGTGGCTAGTAGCTGACGCTGCTCCAGGAAAGCAAAAG
>CAZZXY010000212.1:0-3103 GCA_964658105.1 Verrucomicrobia bacterium Tous-C9LFEB
AGGATCGCTATCTACCAGAAAAATCCGGAAGGCTTCGCAAAGCGCACTCAACCTATAAGAACCACACGAGACGGATCATGAACATGCGTATCCACCAAGAACCGCTGAGGTCAAATCAAGTCTCATAATTTGCCTTTGAATTTATAAACCAAGGGCTCATCGTCGGCAATTCGGAACGAATGCAGCCGCAGACCTTAATGTGCGCATAATCGCCAAGTCACTCACCGACCCAAAGCCAATGAGTGCATCGGCCTGGAGTCGCCAGTTGAGATCCAGATACGTAACACAAGACCGCGTGTCGGTACTCGCTTGCGGGTAAACGCATCCTATTTAGATCGCATGTTCGTTGGGTGACCTCATAGTGCGCTGACGAAATTGCAGGAGAATACCTATGAGTTTCTGCCTGACGCTCTTATTGACCCTATTCGTTGGAGTAACGAGCGAGAGAGTGCTGGTAGCGGAAGTCCCATCCGAACCGTGCAAGAGCACAGTCAGCGGAACACTGGAGATGATTCCACTCGAAAGCAAGGTATACGGCGACAAGCGTCTTCTTCGCGTGTGGCTGCCTAGCGATTACTCTAGTTCGACCGACTCCACTAATCGGTACCCTGTGCTCTACCTCTTCGACGGGCAATTCCTCTTTGACCGCTGTACCTCTCAGCCATTTCCAAATGAGTGGCACGTCGACGAGACCCTGACGGATTTGATCGCGAAGAGAGCCGTCCACCCGTTGATCGTCGTAGGAATCGACAACGCCGGCCCAGGCCGCCGTGAGGATGAATATTCGAGGTACGGAGCGATGGCGGACGCACCACAAAAGCTGTCCGCGTTTATGACGCGAGAGGTGTTGCCGCTGATCGACGCGCGGTTTCGAACGATTGCGGACCGGACGCACCGAGGTGTCGGAGGTTCGTCGCTGGGTTCATTGGCCGCGTTGTCTCTCTTGCTGGACCAGCCGGATACATTCGGCCTCGGCCTGCTTGAGAGCACTTCACTACAAGTTGGAAATGGCAGATTGCTGCAAGATAGCTCGACGATCGTGCAAGGACCGTCTCGCGTCTCTATCGGAGTGGGGACTGCGGAGGTACCACCAGCGGAAGCTGCTGCGCATGGGTTTCCTGATTTCGACAATGCCCTTGTCGCAATGAGCCGGACGCTTGCAGAGAATATGAAGAAGAGTCTGATGAACCATCCAGAGGTGAAGCTGACTGTCGAGCCGGGTGGGCAGCACCAGCCCAGGTATTGGGGCGAATGCTTCGGACCTGCGGTCAGCTTCCTCTTCCCGCCAGAGCGAGATGCGACGAAGTAGCGAAAATCCCTCGCAGGAGTTGCATGGAACTTAGGGATAGCTACGCAGAAACGCGCAGCTCGTCACTGATCAACTTGGATTGATGCCAAATCGCCAATGCGCTCACCGACGCTGGATCAATACCGATATGTCGGCCTCTCGGAAGCCATAGTGGCTAATGCAAAGGAGTTCTGATCCAAAGCATGAGCAAGAGGACCGCGACGAAGAAGCCGCCCATCACGATCCACCAGATTCGCCACTTCCGTGCGTAGTCCGCTTTAAATCCCGTCATTGTTGGATTCGAAGCGTCATACTTCACGATGAGTGATTCACCTACGTTCATTGACTTGAACGTGTAGAGCTCACCCTCATAGTGTTGTCCCTGGGCCGTGTACGAGAACGTGACGATGAGCTGGCACCGACCTCTTGTGGAGATCGACTCGACATTTACCACTCTTCCGTCAGTTTGTTCCCAAGCGGTCTCAGGCATAAAACCATTATGCTTCAACGGCTTCTGCCGGATGCGGATTGGTCCCGACAAGTCCGCTTTTGAGAAGTGACAGGTATATGGCGAGAAGCGCGTTCATGAGTACCAATGATCAGCGACGTCATTCAATCGGTGGATCGAGCAGATATGAACAACGCAGTCTGTTTATCTTTCCGTCTCTGATGAGCAAAGGATGACCTCAAGATCGCAAAGACGGGCATGAATTGTTAATGGCCGGGTTCGGTCATCAGCCAGGCCCGGTCATCTTCCAGTCGTGCATCATGGTCTGCGGTGACACTTTCAAGACTTCAGATGTCTCTTCAACACTGAGACCGCCGGCGCCGAACACGGAGTGGGCCTGCAGGTTTGTTGAGGACGGCTTTTCGAACGAGTGTTCAAGCGAAGGTAGATCGTGGGAATGCGTTAAATAAAGGGCGCAGGACCAAGGTGATTCCCGCGGCTCCCGAAACAACTCCAGAATTCTGGCAACAGTTAGAAGCTCTCTATCCGGCTGCGCTTGCAACTCGTGGGGAGGCGCGAGAAGCGCTGCTGGCGCGTATTGATCCGGTACTCAAGGCCAAAGTCGAAGTGCTGCCTGCCAACACCGAAACAGAGGAAGGCAAGTTCGACGGGCCGGCATGGGAATGGGATAAGAACGACTACGATGTGACACCAGCGGCTGAAGCGGAGATACTTACTGGCCAATTGATCGGTAAGTACTGCATTGAAGCCAAGGTGAGTGCAGAAAGCATAGGCGTGGTCCACCGCGCCACTGATACTCGTCTGCATCGCCTGGTTGCGCTGAAGATCTGCCAGTGGGAATTCACGGACCTCTTTGAGCGCGAGGCGCGTGTGATTGCCACGCTGAATCATCCGAATATCAGCCAAATCTAACGATGTCGGCCTTAGTTACATTACCGAGACTTCGGGACACTTCCAGTCGATGATCTGTCGAACCGCATACTTCATGGCATCGGCATCGACGTGGATGTAGGGCCAAACAAGAAGTCCGGTCCGCCAGATCCGTAAAAGACGTGGCCGGTACCAGGATAGCTTCCATTACACGAGTAGAAGATAAATGAGCATTAAGCAGGCAATATGTTTTCCAGCGCGAAGGCCAGTTCCTGCCACCTCGCAGGTTCGTCAGCTACCCAGAAACCTGTCAAAGATTCGTGACCCTGGCAGCCGACGATCAGGACGTCTAACTTATCGAGATTGAGCGATTGCAGCGCAGGCCTCAAATTTGGACTATCGCTGATCTCTGAGATAGCTAGTTAGGTCTTTGCTTCGTTCTGCAAGTCTGCCAGATAGTCTCTGAGCGGGCGTTC
>CAZZXY010000213.1:0-2999 GCA_964658105.1 Verrucomicrobia bacterium Tous-C9LFEB
CTTCGCCGGTGTTTTCTTCACCGCGATCTTCTTCGCCGATGTCTTCTTCGCCGCAGCTTTCTTCTGAGTCGCCATGTGCGGATGGGATGCCTCAATCCACTGGCGTGGCAGCAGCTCTGCATGAGAGCTCTTTCCGATCAAAGTCAGGCCACGGCTCCCACGACCTCACGAAAGAACTCGTGGGGAACTCAGGCAGGATCGTAGTTCAAATTCGGCCCCAGCCAGCGCTCGACTTCGCCCAGGCTCCACCCCTTGCGCCTCGCATAGTCCTCCGCCTGATCGCGCCCGATCTTGCCCAGGCTGAAATACCGCGACGCAGGATGTGCGAAGTAGATCCCGCTTACACTCGACCCGGGCCACATCGCAAAACTCTCCGTAATCTTGATCCCCGTGTTCGCTTCCACATCCAGCAGATCCCAGATCGTGCCCTTCTCCGTGTGATCCGGGCTGGCCGGATACCCCGGCGCCGGCCGGATGCCCCGATAACGCTCCTGGATCAGCTCTGCCGGGCTCAGGCCCTCGCTCAAGCCATAGCCCCACGCGTCGCGCACCGTCTTGTGCAGACACTCTGCAAAGGCCTCCGCGAGCCGATCCGCAATCGCCTCCGCCATGATCGCGTTGTAGTCATCGTGCTTGGCCCGAAAGCTGTCGCCCAACGCCTTCAACCCCATGCCGCTCGTCACCGCAAACGCACCGATGGAATCAAGCAGCCCTGTCTCTTTCGGCGCAACAAAGTCCGCCAGCGATCGGCATGGCTCACTGCCCTCCCGGTTGGCCTGCTGTCTCAGCTCATGGAACCGCGCCAGCACCTTGCCCTGCGCATCATCCGCATACACCTCAATGTCATCGCCGACTGCGTTCGCGCGCCAGAGCCCATAGACCCCACAGGCCGTCAGCAGCTTCTCGCGCACGATGCAGTCCAGCATCTCCCTGCCGTCGTCCAGCAGCTTGCGCGCCTCATCGCCGTGCTTCTCGTCTTCAAGAATGCGCGGATAGATCCCCTTCAATCCCCACGTATGAAAGAACGGTGTCCAATCCACAAACTCGCGCAACGTCTCCAGCGGGAAGTCATCCAGCACGCGTACGCCCGTAAACGTGGGCTTTGCCAGATCCTCCTCGTGCCAGGCAATCGGCGTGCGTCGCGCCCGTGCTGTCTCAATCGGCACCAGGGCCTGCGCAGGCGCTGCATGGCGCTTCCGCAGCGACTCATACTCGGCGTCATGCTGGGCAATAAACGCCTCTCGCCCATCCTCGCTCAGCAGGCTCGTGGTCACCGGCACCGCGCGGCTCGCATCCAGCACATGAATCACCGGCTCACTGTAATGCGGAGCGATCTTCACCGCCGTGTGCGCCCGGCTGGTTGTCGCCCCTCCGATCAGCAGCGGAATCTTCAAGCCCTGCCGCTCCATCTCGCGCGCCACATGCACCATCTCGTCCAGCGAAGGCGTAATCAGCCCGCTCAACCCAATGATGTCGGCCTTCACCTCTTTGGCGCGCTCCAGGATCTTCTCTGCCGCCACCATCACACCCATGTCGATCACTTCATAGTTGTTGCACGCCAGCACCACACCTACGATGTTCTTGCCGATGTCATGCACATCGCCCTTCACCGTCGCCAGCACGATCTTGCCCTGCGCCCGGACCTCTTCGCCGGCAGCCTCGGCAGCAGCCTTCTCGGCTTCCATGTACGGCGTCAGGTACGCCACGGCCTTCTTCATCACACGCGCCGACTTCACCACCTGCGGCAGAAACATCTTGCCCGCGCCAAACAGGTCCCCAACCACGCTCATGCCCGCCATCAACGGGCCTTCAATCACCAGCAGCGGCCGGCCCAGCTTCGCGCGCGCCTCTTCCGTGTCCTCGTCGATGTACTGATCAATCCCCTTCACCAGCGCATGGCTCAGCCGCTCTTCCACCGTCCCGCTGCGCCAGGCTTCGGTCTTGCCGTCTTTGCCTTTGCTGTGGTCGTTGCTCTTATTCCCGAAGGGAATCTGCTTCTCTGCTTCTGCCTCAGCCTTCAGCCGCTCACCGTACTCTACCAGCCGTTCCGTCGCATCCGGCCGTCGATTCAGCAGCACATCTTCAACCAGCACCTTCAGCTCAGGGTCAATCTCCTCGTAGACCTCCAGCATGCCGGCATTCACAATGCCCATGTCCATGCCAGCGCTGATCGCGTGGTACAGAAACGCCGCATGCATCGCTTCGCGGACCTTGTTGTTGCCCCGAAAGCTGAAGCTGATATTGGACACACCACCGCTCACCTTGGCATGGGGCAGATGCGTCTTGATCCACCGCGTGGCGTTGATGAAGTCAACAGCGTAGTTGTTGTGCTCTTCCATGCCCGTCGCCACGGTCAGGATGTTCGGATCGAAGATGATGTCCTCAGGCGGAAAGCCCACCTCATCGACCAGAATCGAATACGCACGGGAACAGATGCGAATCTTCTCCTCAAACGTCGCCGCCTGGCCCTGCTCATCAAACGCCATCACCACCACGGCCGCACCGTACTTCAACACCTTCTTGGCATTTGCCCGGAACTTCTCCTCGCCCTCCTTCAGCGAGATCGAATTCACGATGCCCTTGCCCTGTAGGCACTTCAGCCCCGCCTCAATGACCTCCCACTTCGACGAGTCCACCATGAAGGGCACCTTGGCCACCTCAGGCTCGCTGCCAAGCAGCTGCAGGTAGCGCGTCATCGCCGACACGCCGTCAATCATCCCCTCGTCCATGCAGATGTCGATCACATTGGCGCCGTTCTCCACCTGCTGCCGCGCCACACTGACCGCATCCTCATACTTGCCCTCTTTGATCAGCTTCGCGAACCGCGGCGACCCCGCCACATTGGTCCGCTCGCCAATCATCAAAAACATGCCAGGCTGCTGCGTAAACGGCTGCGACCCCGACAACCGGAGCGGCCTCATCTGCGGAATGGTCGAATCTTGCACTAGGTGTTTTGCCCTGCTTTTCCTGTTGTCATTCCCGAAGGAAATCTGCTGTTG
>CAZZXY010000214.1:0-2980 GCA_964658105.1 Verrucomicrobia bacterium Tous-C9LFEB
TCTATAGAGAACCATTACTAGTTAACGGATGGCATTTGAATGCATAATTCACAAAACTCTCATTTTTCATCTATGTACCAAAAGATGTACCGTAAATCTCTTAAAATGAAGTGGCGTTCCATAGGAGCCTGAGCTGAAGGCCTATCCTTCTGGGGAGATGGCGTTGTTCAGCAGCCTGGAAAAGCTGTGCTGCGGCGAGGCGTCGTCGGAATCGGGGCTTTCTTGCCGGACATCTATAGTGGAAGTGGCCCGGTTAGGGCCACCTTATTGGCATGTCCCTCCTTTGGCTTCGATTTGCGGTTCTGCTGTATGCCGTTGCCGCGCTTGCGGTGCTGCCGGCGGCGCTGTATAACCGCCCGCGCTGGCGGTACCTGGCCATGCCTGCCGCACTAGGGGGCGTGTTCTTTCATTTTGTTGCGCTGATTGAGACGCTGGTGGCGGCGCACCATGCGCTGCCCGTGGACACGCATGAGACGCTGTCGCTGCTGGGGCTGCTGCTGGCTGCGGCGTTTCTGGGGCTGGCGGTCCGTTACAAGACGGTGGCGTTCGGTATCTTTCTGCTGCCGGTCGCGGTGCTGGTCTCGATTGCGCCGGCGTTCCGGCCGGGTGCGCAGATGATCAGCTACCCCTACCTGGGTTCGGGGTGGTGGTTGTTTCTGCATGTAGGGCTGCTGCTGACGGCGTATGCGGCCCTGCTGGTGTCGTTGCTTGCCAGCGTGCTGTACCTGATCCAGGAACGCGGCCTGAAGCAGAAGCGGCCCCCGACCCGGAAGGCGTGGCTGCCGCCGCTGGAGACGACGGACTCGATCGCTTTGAAGGCGTTGTTGCTGGGATTGCCGTGTATGACGGCGGGGCTGCTGATTGGGTCGGTGGTGGCCCTGCAGACGGTGGGACCGGCGTTCTTTGCCGACCCGAAGGTGCTGCTCTCGTTTCTGCTCTGGCTGGCGTATGTGGTGATGATTTTTATCCGCAAACACTCAGGGTTACGGGGCCGGCGTGCGGTGTATCTGTCCAGCTTTGCTCTGTTCTGCGTGCTGGCGGTGTGGGCGGCCAACCTGCTTTCTGCTGTGCACAGGTTCAAGGCGCCATGAGCAAATTCCCTACTGCAGAGGGCGGCGCCATTGCCTTGATCGGCGTGAATCACACGACCGCGCCGTTGGCCGTGCGGGAACGCCTGGCGATCCCGATGGAGCGCCTGGCCGAGGCGACGCGGAAGCTGGTGCACGAGCCGGGCGTGCACGAGGGACTGATTCTTTCTACCTGCAACCGGGTGGAGTTGTTGACGGTGCATGAACCGTCGGCGACGCCGGCTGTGTTTCTGCAGAACTACCTGCACCTGCGGTCGTCTGAGGTGGAGCCGCACCTTTATCAATTTCGGGAGTCGGAGGCGGTGCGGCACCTGTTTCGCGTGGCGAGTTCGCTGGACTCGATGGTGGTCGGGGAGCCGCAGATCCTGGGGCAGGTGAAGCAGTCGTTTGCCGTGGCGCGTGAGGTGGGCGCGGTCAAGGCGACGCTGGATCCGCTGCTGCAGCGGGCGTTCTCTGTGGCGAAGCGCGTGCGGACCGAGACGCATATCGGGGCGACGACGGTGTCGGTTGCGTCCATTGCGGCGGACCTGGCGCAGAAGATCTTCGGCACGCTGGCGAACAAGACCGTGCTGCTGGTGGGGGCGGGCAAGATGAGTGACCTGGCAGCGCGGCACCTGATCCAACAGGGTGCGACGACGTTGCTGGTATCGAATCGCACGGAGATGCGCGCGCAGCGAATTGCGGATGCGTTGCGGACCCCGGAGATCACCACCGGAGTGATTCCATTCGATCAGTTGCATGAACAGTCGCATCGGGCGGACATCATCATCACGTCCACGGGAGCCGCGGCTTCCGGTGCGAGCGCGCATGTGTTTACGCCGCCGCAGGCGCGGGTCTTGCTTGCACGGCGGCGCAATCGGCCCGTGTTCTTCATCGACATCGCCGTGCCGCGTGATGTGGCACCGGCGGTGAATGAGATTGAAGGATGTTTTGTGTATGACATCGATGACCTGCAGCAGGTGGCGCAGGGCAATCGGGCTGGCCGCTCACGCGAGGCAGAGGCTGCCGAGCAGATCGTGATGTCGGAGGTGGCACGGTATAGCGAACGGCTTGCGCAGACGCCTACGGTGGAGGCGATCAAGCAGCTGCTTGCCGAGGCGGAGACGACGCGTCAGGCTGAGCTGGCCCGGTCGCTTGCGCGGTTGAGCAGCGCCCCGCTGACACCGGAGCAACAGGTGGCCATTGAGGCGCTCACGCGCTCGTTGACAGCGAAGCTTCTGCATCCGCAGATTGCGGCTTTGCGCAAACCGCGCCGCGGCGAAACGGACGAGGCATAACGCTTCGCTGGGACGTTTTGCGTGCCAGGGATAGCTGCTGTTTTTAGGCGCTGCACCAGCAGCACAAAAAAGAGTGCATAGGCAGACAGCGCCGTGCGATGATCTCTCATCCCAAGCCAAGACGGCTGCATACTTCAACAAGACAAGGTCAAGACGATGGCATCGAACACGACGCAAGACCACGATTTCATTCGCGAGTGGGCAGACAAGCGGGGCGGCAAGCCTTCCGAGGTGGAAAGCACCGAGCAGAACGGCCAGGTCGGTATTCTCCGGCTCGAATTTCCTGGAGCCCCCAACGCCAACGATGACGCGCTGAAGGAGATCAGCTGGGAAGACTTCTTCGAGAAGTTCGATGCGAGCGGTCTGGAGTTCCTCTACCAGGAGGAGACGGCCGAGGGTGAGCTTTCGAATTTCAACAAGCTGGTGTATCCCGATCCAGAGTCCAGCTCAGGCAAGCGCCTGCTTCGCAAGACGGCCGGCAAGAAGTCGGCGGGTAAGAAGTCGGCGAGCAAGGGCGTAGCGAAGAAGGCGGCCGGCGTGAAAAGACCATCGTGATCACCGCCTATGGCTCGGCCGAAAACGCGGTCGAAGCCTTGAAAGCCGGCGCCTACGATT
>CAZZXY010000215.1:0-2960 GCA_964658105.1 Verrucomicrobia bacterium Tous-C9LFEB
GGCTTCGACGTTTCCGAGGTCAGCAGCGCCGCCATGAACTCCACCGGGTAGTGCGTCTTCAGCCACGCCGTGTGGTACGCCAGCATCGCGTACGCCGCCGAGTGCGACTTGTTGAAGCCATACCCCGCGAACTGCTCCATCAGGTCGAACAGCTTCCCTGCCGTATCCTTCGGGTGCTCGTTCTTCTTCGACCCCGCCATGAAGATGTCCCGCTGCTTGGCCATCTCCGATGGATCTTTCTTGCCCATCGCCCGCCGCAGCAGATCGGCGCCTCCCAGCGAGTACCCGGCAATCGCAGACGAAATCTGCATCACCTGCTCCTGGTACACGATGACCCCGAGCGTCTCTTTGAGAATCGTCTCCAGCTCCGGGAACATGTACTCCACCGGCCGCCGGCCCCACTTGCGCTCAATAAAGTCGTCGATCATGCCGCCCTGGATCGGTCCCGGACGATACAGCGCGTTCAGCGCGGTCAGGTCCTCCACCGAGGTCGGCTTGTAGCGCCGCAGCACATCGCGCATACCGCCCGACTCAAACTGGAACACCCCGGACGTCAACGCCTTGTGGAACACCTGCTCATACGTCGTCTGGTCATCGAACGGCACCTTGGCCATCTCGATCTCGTCGCCACGGTTCAGCTTGATCAGCTTCAGGCAGTCGTCGATCACCGTCAGCGTGGTCAGCCCAAGAAAGTCCATCTTGAGCAGGCCCATCTTCTCGACGGCCTTCATGTCGTAGCTCGTGACGACGGCCTCGTCCTTGGTCCGCGTCACCGGCACCAACTCCGTCAGCGGCTGCGGGGCAATCACCACACCCGCCGCATGCACGCCCGCTCCCCGCACCAGCCCTTCCAGCCGCTGCGCCGTCTCGATGAGCTCTCGAATCTTCGGATCCGCCTCACACGCCGCTGCCAGCGGTGGAGAATCCTTCAACGCCTGCTCAATCGTGATCCCGATCGTCGGCGGAATCAGCTTCGCGATCCGGTCGACCTCGCCGTACGGCATCTCCAGCGCCCGGCCCACGTCCTTGATCGCCGCCTTGGCCGCCATCGTGTTAAACGTGATGATCTGCGCTACCTGGTCCGTGCCGTACTTTCGCCGCACGTACTCAATCACCTCGCCGCGACGGTTCATGCAGAAGTCGATATCGACGTCCGGCATGCTCACGCGCTCGGGGTTCAGGAAGCGCTCAAACAGCAGGTTGTTCTGCAGCGGATCGACGTCCGTGATTTCCATCACGTACGCGACCAGCGACCCGGCAGCCGATCCACGGCCCGGCCCCACCGGAATGTTCTGCTCCTTCGCATACCGGATAAAGTCCCACACGATCATGAAGTAGCCCGGAAACTTCATGCTCTTGATGCACTCAATCTCCCGCGTCAGCCGCTCTTCATACGCCGCCAGGGTGTTGCGCAGAATGCCACGCGACTCCAGGTGCGCGATCGCCGTATCCCGCCGCTTCAACCACCCTTCCCGGCACACCTGCTCAAAGTAGGTGTCGATCGTCTCGCCTTCCGGTAGCGGAAACTTCGGGAACGGGTTCTTGACTTTCGTCAGTTCCAGGTTGCAGCGCTCCGGAAACTGCATCGTCCGCGTGCACACCTCCGGCGCATGGCTGAACAGCCGGTGCATCTCGTCCGCCGACTTGATGAAGAACTCGTTCTTGTCGAACTTGAACCGCTTCGGGTTGTTCATCGAGTCCGCGGTCTGCACACACAGCAGCACCTCGTGCGACCGCGCGTCATCCTCCGCGATGTAGTGCGAGTCATTGGTCGCAACCAGCGGAATCCCGAGGTCCTTTTCCAGCCGGAACATGGCCTCAGTCACGGCCTTGTCCGGCTCCAGCCCATGGTCCTGGATCTCCAGGAAGAAGTTGCCCTTCCCAAAGATCTCCTCGTACTGCCCGCCTACCCGCTTGGCCTTCTCGTAGTCGCCCTGCATCAGGTGCTGGCTCATCTCACCGGCCAGGCAGCCCGAAAAGCCGATCAACCCTTCTGCATGCTCCGCCAGGAACTTCTTGCTAACACGAGGTTTGCGATAGAAACCATGAAGTGCCGCTTCAGAGGTTAGTCGCACCAGGTTCTTGTACCCGGCCTCGTTCTCCGCCAGTACGAGGAAGTGGTTATACTTCGACTCCGGATCGGGTTTTCCCCGATGGTCGTCTTCCTTGCAGATGTACAGCTCGCACCCCAGGATCGGCTTCAGATCCTGCTTCTTCATCGCGTCGAAGAAGTGCACCGCCCCAAAAATATTTCCGTGGTCGGTCATCGCCGCCGAGCCCTGACCGATCTTCTTCAGGTGTTTGGCGAGCTTGTCGACATCACAGGCCCCGTCCAGAAGCGAATAATCGGTGTGCAGATGCAAATGGGTAAACTCGGCGGCCATATCCCTAGTTTACCGCCCAGGAACCAGGGCAAACGCGGAGGAAAACCGGTACGCAATCAGCGGCTCAGCAGGTTCACTTTCCCGTCTGCAACGTTGTAGACGGCCGCAACCACGCTCAGCGACCCCTCCTTGATTTTCTCCCGCATCACCGGCGAGGTATCTCGCAGCAACGAGGCCTGCAGCGACGCGTTGTCCGCCGTCGCCTGGTCCAGTGAGACCCCTGTCTTGGTCGCGGGATGGATAAACGGAAACAGCGAGCTGATCTGGCCCGGCACCGGCTTCATCGCCGCCGCTGCCTTCACTGCCCCGCAGTTCGTGTGTCCCAGCACCATGATGGTCTTGATCCCCAGGACCGCCACCGCGTACTCCAGGCTCGCAATGGTATCCGGTGACGCGATATTGCCGGCCACCCGCACTACGAACAGGTGTCCCAGTGTCTCGTCAAAGACAATCTCCGGAGGAACCCGCGAATCCGCGCACGAAAGCACGCCCGCATACGGCTCCTGGCTCTCCTCGGAGTGTGCCCTCAAGATCACCCGGTCAGCCGCAAAGCTCTGCAGATCGTCCATCGCGTAG
>CAZZXY010000216.1:0-2941 GCA_964658105.1 Verrucomicrobia bacterium Tous-C9LFEB
GGCCAGACCAGCTACCCTGCGTGACGCACCGAGGATAGGCATGAGCGCAGGCGTGAGATCGCAGGAATCAGGAAATAGCGACGGGTTTGCAGATTGATCCTTGACACCGGGCAGAAATGCACTACCTTATGGTTGTGGATTGGCTGGACACAACGTTCGCGGCTTTGTCTGACCCAACCCGCAGGGCGATGGTGGAACGACTCTCCCGTGGACCAGCCTCTGTGCGCGGGTTGACGGAACCGTTTTCACTTTCGCAGCAGATGGTTTCAAAACATATCGCCTATCTGGTGCGGGCGCGCATCGTGACCAAGACGAAGCGCGGGCGAGAGAGTGTCTGCACGCTCAGGCCAGAGGCGATCAAGACTGTAAGCGACTGGGCCATGAACTATCGCCGGTTTTGGGAAGAGAGTTTCGACAAACTGGATGCCGTTGTGAAGGAAATGAAGAAAGCGGAGGTGAAGTGATGACAAAGAACGCGGTAAGTGAGTTGGAGCGGATGGTTGTTACCAGGGTCTTTGACGCCCCACGCGAGTTGGTCTGGAAGGCGTGGACCGACCCCCAATACGTCATGCAGTGGTGGGGGCCAAAGGGCTTTACTGCGCCTTTCTGCAAAATCGACTTTCGCGTGGGCGGAAAGTTCCTCTGCTGCATGCGATCGCCGGATGGGCAGGAGTTCTGGAACGGCGGGGAATACCACGAGATCGTTCCGCACGAAAGGATTGTTTCCTCCATGTACTTTGCCGATTCAAAGGGAAACAAGGTCGAGCCTGCGCACTATGGCATGGAACATGAAGCGATCGACGGTGCGCGCGATGTGGTTCGATTCGAGGATCTTGGCAACGGCCAGACAAAGTTGACCTTTATCGGAAACGAAACCATGGAGGACGCGACCCAAAGCGGGCAGGTGGAAGGCTGGAAGGAAATCCTCGAGAAATTTGCTGCAGTTCTTGCGGGTTTGTCGCAGGCCAAGTAGAGGGTCCTGGACGGAAAGTCGTCGTCCCAAAGCAAATGCCATGCTCCCAGTAGTGGAGCATGGCATTTGCACGACACGGCGGTAAGTGCTAGTCGCCAGCCGCTGAAGCGAAGTGGTCAGCGACCTCGCGCTCCTGGTGGCGTTGCACCTGCTGCAGGATGGGCGAGTGCGCGGTGAGTGAGCCCGAGGTGAACAGGGTATCGGAGCTGGGAAGTGTGAGGTCTTTGCGGTTGTCGATCTGGACCAGGCCCGACGAGGCAGGCGTGATGTGCTGATCGTTGCCGCTGAGCAGCTGGAGACGCCGAAGCTTGTCGTAGCCAGGGACCAGGCGTTGAATCTCGTCCAGGATGGCGAAGGGATCGAACGGGGATACCTTGGGCTCTAGATTGTTCGCGCTGAGCCACACGGCATGCCGGTCCGCTTCGCCTGCCTGCGCGCCCCGGGACTGGCCGAGATCGGCCCGAACGCCCGTGGTGGTGCCACGACCGAAGGGGACCAGAGACTTGACCGGGTGACCCATCTTGTCGGCGAGCCGCACGATCATCTCGAAATCGGTACGGGTGCCTGGCTTGTCGGCAGCCTTCTGAATCAACTGCAGATCACCATACGAGTTGGTGACCGAGCCAGACTTCTCATAGAGGGTCGCAGCAGGCAGAACGACGTCGGCCAGCTGGGCTGTCTCCGTGAGGAAGAGATCCTGGACGACCGTGAAGGTGTTAGCCAGAACGCCCGGATCGACCGAGAAACGAGTGATGGGATTGGCCCCCACGACGTATAGCGCGGCGAGATTGCCGGCCTGCGCGGCGTCGAACATAGCCAGGAGATCCAGGCCCGGTGTCGCGGGGGTGGCGTACTCCACCGCAAGGGACGTGCCGCTGAGCGACTGGTAGCCGGGGAGGAGGTCCGGTAGGAGACCCATATCCGAGGCACCGCGCGAGTTGACGTAATCGGCGTTGCAGGCGAACTTGGCGTTGGGGAAGGCCTTGATGAGGCGGGTGAGCTCGCCGTCACGAAGCTCGTTGCCCACAAGGACGACGAGGCTGGGCTCGTTGAGAACGGCGTCACGGAAGCTCGCGAGCTGATCGGCCTGTGCGATCACCGAGGCGGCACAGGCCTCGGCATCGTTCCCGGCGAGATAGCTGACGAAGCTGCCATAGCCGAAGGGCGCGACCTGGACGAAGGCCTTGGCCTGACGACGCAGCTTGATCTCGTCGGTATTGGCGACGTAGACCTTGGCGCGGGTGAGGCGCACGTTGGTGCGGATGTTCCAAGCGGTGAGGGGGGCCTGCTGGCTGGGGTCGCCGCCGATGAGCAGCAGGGCGGGGGCGTTGACGACGTCGCGCTGTGAGGCGTAACGGGTCTGGCCCGAGGCGGGGGTACCCTGCAGGGCCGTGGCCAGGGTGTAGAAGTCGGCCGTGCGGTGGTGGTCGATGTTGTTGGTGCCGATGACCGTACGCGCGAACTTCTGGAGGAGGTAGCTCTCCTCATTCGTGGTGCGGTTGGATCCGATGACGCCTATGGCGTTCGGACCGCGGGTGTCGCGCAGTTCGCGGAGGCGATTGCCGGCAAAGGTAAGCGCCTCTTCCCAACTGACAGCGGTGAGTGGGCTCGATTTGCCGCCCTTGCGGATCATGGGCTGGGTCAGGCGGTCGGGTTCGTTGGCGAAGTCAAAGGCGTAGCGGCCCTTGTTGCAGAGGAAATCGCCATTGATGCCGCTCTTGTCGCGGTTGTCGCCGCGCATCACGACGCCACCCTCGGCGGACTGCCGGACGCCGAGCGTGGTCTTGCAGCCGTCGCCGCAGTGCGTGCAGATGGTGGAGGTGTGGTTCATCTCCCACGGACGCGTCTTGTAGCGGTAGGGTCCGGGGAGCAGTGCGCCGACGGGGCAGGCGTCGATGCACATGCCGCACTGTTCGCAGTCGATGCGGGCGAGGTCGTCGGGCGAGAGCTGCGCGGGCACGTTGGGCG
>CAZZXY010000217.1:0-2867 GCA_964658105.1 Verrucomicrobia bacterium Tous-C9LFEB
ATTGTTGTTTGTTTGTATACATACAACAATGAGTCAGCCAGTCATCCTTCGCCTGGACACCGCCTCCCCGACACCTGCCTATCGGCAGATCGTCGACGGCCTGCGCCTGCTCTTCGTCAACGGCGCGCTGCAGCCAGGCGATACCCTGCCCACCGTGCGTGCGCTCGCGCTCGATCTGGGCATTCACTTCAGCACCGTCGCCGAGGCCTACAGAACCCTCAGCGCCGAAGGCTGGCTCGAGCTCAAGCGTCGCAACGGGGCCACCGTCACCGAGCGTCACGCGCCCAAACCGGAGCCGACAGCACGCAACGACTTCGGCACCAAACTCCGGCAGCTCATCGCGCAGGTTCGCGCGGGCGGGCTACCCGTCAGCGCCATCAGCAGGGAATTGGAAGCCGCCACGCGCGAGCTTGCCAAGTAACGAACACATCAGGCTAGGCAATCATTCTTAGGAGGCAATCGGTGAACACAGGCATCGCGCTCGCAGCAACACTCTTCTTGGGGCTCTTCTACAACTGGACGGGCCGCATCAACGGCCTCTTCTTCTTCGGTCGCAGCCTGTCTCCGGACCTCAAGGTCTCCCCCGAAGCGGGGGCCATCACGCGTCAGTACCGCGTGTCGCTCATCGGTGCCACCCTCGCAGCCGCCGCGCTCTCGCTCTTCGGCACGCTCCACCACCTGCGTCTGGGTTTTGCCGCACCTCTGCTGCTCGTCGTTTGCTTCTTGTTCCTCTTTGCCCGCGCCAACGGGCAGGCTCGTGTGCTGGAAGCCGCTTCACCCGTCCACTCGCGGCAATCCATGGTGGAAGTCGACCTTGCCGCACCGCCCAGCTACCGTGTCCCCGGCTGGGGCAGAGTCATGCTGCCCGTCACTCTCACCGTCGCCGCTTTCGGTCTCTCCGTGCTGTTCACGATGCATGGGGACGGCCTGGGCAACGCCTGGTTCGCCCTGACTCGGCGTTTCGAACGTGATGGCATCGACTTCCTGTTCGGAATGGGAGCCGGCATGCTCTCGGCGGCCACTGTGCTTCTGTCTCTGCTCAAAAGCTCAGCCCGGCTCCGTACACGCATGGCGCAGTACAGCATCCACGCCTCGCTCGTCCTGCAATGGATCGGCGTAACGCTCCTGCTCGCGCTACTCTTCCTGTCTTTCACGGATACCTCGCTGCCGCACGCGGCCAGCAAGGCTATCGCCTCTGTCGGCGTCCTCGCCGCACTGGCGACGCTTGTGTGGAACCAGCGACGTTCCGCCGAGTTCGTCCCGCCCGCGGCCGAGCTCGGGGCGGATGACCGCTGGCGCTGGGGCCTCTTCTACGTCGACAAAGCCGACCCCGCCCTCTTCGTCCAAAGCCGCTGCGGCGCAGGCTACACCCTCAACTACGGCAAGATGCTGGCCTGGCCCATTGCCTTCGCCCTCGTCGCCTATTTCGTCGCCATGATCTTCCTGGTCCCGCTCCACACATAAAGGTCAGGGCAGGCGGCCTCAAACCCAGCCTGCCCTGCCTCAACTCCCTCCGCGTTGGCCCTTCCAGGTCTGCCACGCCGTTAGGGCTTCGCCAAAGCCGTACTCGCCTTAGGCCCCGTGAACAACGCCTTCGGACACATCACGTGCACGCCATCGTTGGTATCCACCAGCTGCGTGATATCCACATCACAAGCGGTCGACACCAGCGAGTACGCATCCTCGCGCGACAGGTGCGCGTAGTCCGGATTGCCCTCGCTCAGGAACTGGATCATGTTGCGCACCGCCAGCTCGGTCGCGGTCTTCAGGTCCGCGTGGAAACCCATGCTGATGTACTGGGTCGGGGTCTCCGCCCGGGGCCACAGCAGCTTCTCCCGCGTCGCCTCGCCCTTGTGCACGATGAACTGGAAGGTGCCAGTCAGAAACGTCTCCAGCGCCGTGATGTCCACCTCGCCATTGCCCTGGCCGGCATGCCCATCGCCCGCCTCGAACAAGCCACCCGAGGCATGCACGGGATAAAAGATCACGGACCCCGCCGTCAGCTCCTTGTTATCCATATTGCCGCCATGCATCCACGGTGGTGCCGAGTTCCACTTGCCCGCGGACTCCGGCGGCGCTACGCCCATCGATCCAAAGAACGGGTGCAGGGGAATGGTCACGCCCGGCGCAAACTCGGCCACCATCTTCGTCCGGTCCAGCGGAATGATCTTCGTCCGCCCATACGGAAAGTCGTCGGGCAGAAATCCACGCCCTGCGCCAAAGCTGTTACACGTCCACGGCACGTCGATCGCCACCTTCAGCACGCGCACCTCGAGCACATCGCCGGGCTCGGCCTCGGCGACCGCGACCGGCCCGGTCAGGATGTGTCCGCCCGGCCCGCGCTGATCCTGCGGCACCCCGTCGTAGATCTTCTGGATCCAGTCCGGGATATCGCCCGGCCTGACGCCCGCCGCTTTCATCCGCTCCAGGTTCCCGCACGTTGACGCCGTCTGCATCACCACCGTGTCGCCGGTGTGCACCGTCAAGGCCGGCTTGGCATGTGCCGAGTAGTAGCCCCACGCCACTGTCTGCGGGGTCGCGAGCAGAGTCTGGGTGGTCTGGGCGGAGGACGGGAGGCAAATTGCAGAGCTTACAAAGGACACCAGGGCCGCGGTGGCGGCCTGGCGGAAAAGGCTAGAGGGCATGGGGAAGATATAGCATGCAGAAGGTGCAGAAACCGCGTTAGGAAGCGCATTCTCGCGTTCGCGACGCCGAAAGCGTGCAGGAACGCCAAACTACGCGAATAAGGCCGTTAAGAACACTGCTTTTACAACCGAAATGACCCTCGAAACGCCCATCCCGAGCCTCCCGACCCACGCCCTCTTCGCCCCTTCGCAGCGCATTCACTTCATCGGCATCGGCGGCAT
>CAZZXY010000218.1:0-2859 GCA_964658105.1 Verrucomicrobia bacterium Tous-C9LFEB
ACACGCCGCTAGAGCAAGCGGCTTCAGCCGCTGAGGTATGCCCGACAACGCCAGAGGATGCCGAAGAAGCCCAACTCACGGAAGGGGCCATGGTCTCATCAATGCCATGACCGCTGCGACGCCAAGCGGCTTCCGTTCGCTGAAATCCGCCGAACACCACAGGAAGCCACCTAACAGGCAACCGGCTTCAGCCGCTAAGCTCCGCCCCCTCACAACGCCAACAAATCCGGATGAGCCCACACCAGGAAGGCCGGGCGCTTCAGCCCCGCCACAAACACCGCACCGAAAACCGGCTTCAGCCGCCTCAACCCCGCCAAACACTCCACACAAACCCACCTCCGGGAAGAACACGGCTTCAGCCCCGCCACAAACACCACACCTCACGGAACGCGAGACGCGCCCCCATCGATCGGCGCCTCCGCGCGCGTAAACGTGTACCGATGCCGAAACACAAACGCCTCACCCGTACCAGCCGGACGGACCTCCTCAAGCCATGAAAGAAGATTGCGTCGGATCACCCACGTCGTGCGAATCTCGGCGGGCTTTTTGTTGTCCGTACCAGGCCCGCTCAGGGTCAGGGTGCCACGGCCGTCCTTCAGGGACTCCAGGCCTGCAACCGCATAGCGCTGGTCCGTGTGATCCTCGCCGGTCACGCGATAGCTGGCTGCCTTCACGTCGACAACCACGGCATCCTTCTCGGTAACGACCTTGCCCGGTCCATCGTCATAGACGTACTCAAAGCGCAGCCCCTCAGGCTGCCCGGAGATCGTCAGCCACGTCGGGAGTTCGACACGCTTGGTCGAGGCGGCAGGCTCGCTATAGTCGCGGTACTCCAGCGCGCCCGTCCAGTGGCCCACCAGGGCCTGTCGCAACGGTGCTTGTAGGTCAGCGGTGGTTGAATCACCTGCGGCGGTGGGCGTCTGTCCCGCCAGGGCAGGGCCAAGCAGCAGCATGGAGGCAAGCAGCGAACGCGTGAAACGCATGGCAACACGGTAATTGCGCGGCATGGCACACGCCAGGGAAAAGCTCCCCACAGTCTCGCAGGGGCAGACTGTTTACGCCTTCGGCTTGCGTGGGTAAAGCAGGGCGACCTGGAGCCGCATACCCCACGAAGACCCTCCCGGGGGATGCACGGCACTGCCGTACAGATTGGCAGATAGATTCACTGGCTGGGGTCCGAGCCGCATGATGCGCCCAACACCACCGCCAAACGGAAGCGTCCATCTTCCTCCGCCGGTGGTATCGTCGCCGTTTGCCGCATTCCCTGCAGCCTGGTTATGCCAGTTTGCCGTAACAACGGGGCCCGTGTTGAGATTCCACCCCTTCTTCAGGTTGTACGTGATGAAGTACTGCAGGGCCATCTGATTGACAGCAGGCCGATGAGACGATCCAACAACGGAGAAGACGTTGTTGACCAGGACGCCAAAGGTCCAGTGGCCTGGTTGGATCAGCACCACAAGGGCCGGGCCGAAGCTCAACTTACCCTGACCCAGGGCCTTGCTGGTGGCAGTCGGCAACACGGTCGTCGGTCCAAAACCCCAGATCAATGCGCCTGGCTTTGCGGGAGACAAAAAGAAGGTTGGATTCATGTCTCCGAAGCCCATCTGACCACCCTGGTCCTGGGTAGGGTAGGGCTGCCACACAATCGGCTGGATCACGCGGTTAATCAGCATCCAGTCCTCGCTCAGGCGCACGGGAACAACTGGCTGAATATTGAAGACGTCCTGTGTCCTGTTGTACGAGCCAACGCCAAAGTTTGAGTTGTTCTGAAACGGAACGCTGATCATGCTGGCGACAGGGTTCTGGACCGCCTTCGCCAGAGAGGCGGTTTCCCCAGCAGCCGGGGCTGCCGCCGAAGCCGCCGCAGGCGCGCCCTGTTGAGCAGGGAGACCCGCCGCCAGGGCAAGGGTCGCTCCCCATGTCAGCGAGAGCCGTCGTACGCTGTGCGCTATTTGCATTCTGCCCCTGGAAGGGCAGTCTAGCTTCGCAGGGTGCACGGAGCTACTAGCAGGATTGCTATGGGGTTATTGCCAAAACCAGGAACACTGGGTGGTCGATCTGCAGCACTTCATGCGCACTGCGACGGGCAAAGTGCCGCTACCGGCTGGCCTGTCCTGTGCCGCTTGCTTCACCTTCAGGGGGCGCATCGTGAATGGTGGAGAGCTTCAAAACCTCAAGCTCCCGTTTGCCATTCGGCGTGGTCACCACCGCCGTGTCGCCGATCTCTTTTCCAATCAGGGCCCGGCCAATCGGCGACGTCGTGGAGATCAGACCCTTCTCCACATCGGACTCTTCACTGGTGACCAGCTTGTAGGTGAGCTCCTGGTCCTTGCTCGTGTCGAGCACCACTACGGTGGATCCGAAGCCGACCTTGTCATGCGGAATATTCGCCATGTTCACCAGCGAAAGCTCGGCCATCCGGCGCTTCATCTGGCCAAGGCGCGCATTCACGAACTCCTGGCGCTGCTTCGCCATATGGTACTCGGCATTCTCGGAGAGATCGCCAAGCGCCACAGCCTTCTTGATCTCGGCCGGAAGCTCTGTGGTGAGTTCGTACTCGAGCTGACGTATCTGCTCGTCAAGGGCTTTCTTAATGTCCTGCATGCGTGGGCTCTGCTTTAGTGCCGAAAAGACGCCCCAAGAGCGCACGGCGAGAATAAAACCCCATTATATCCAACCCCCAAGCCCACTTTGTCCTTAAGCCGTCCCCCCCCCCCTTCGGTCTGCCACCCCGCAGAGATCTGCTTTTCGCCCTTTGCTTGCCATGCCCCCTTATATTTGTCGTAGCCTCTGGTTCACCCCCCCCTTTTTCAAGTTGTCATCCCGTAGGGATCTGCTTTTTGCCCCTGTGCTAGCCCT
>CAZZXY010000219.1:0-2792 GCA_964658105.1 Verrucomicrobia bacterium Tous-C9LFEB
CCTTCCGCTTGCGCACGACCGCGTGAATGACTGGCTACCCGGATCTTGACGACGTAGAGCATACTTGGGGCGGCAGCTGACGCATGGAAACCTTGGTTAGGCATCGCTTGCACGCCAACGACAGCAAAACACATTTCGTCAAAACATTGCTCCTCCCCGATCTTGAACACCTTCTGCGAGCTGACACATCTGTCACGACCAGGATGCCGAGATAGACAACCCATACCGAAGCAAGTCCAGCCAGAATGTTTCTCGAGCCGGGTTTTCCCCTCAGTAAAGCGCTGAGAAATAGGTTGACCACGGTTCCAAGGAATAGAAGAACGAAGATCAGGTCGTAACGTGTCATGGTCTCTTTGCTCCCGAGACTTTTTTCTGGGCAAGGTCGGGGTAGGTGAGCATACACCGAGCAACGAGAGCCCGCGGTAGGCTCTCCGCCTGATAGCAATGCCATCGCTCATATCATTGAAGGTGTGCTCGTTAAATTCATGATCCGCGCACGCCCGCACAGGGTGAGAAGCATCAGTGCTCAACGCGGTACTTAAAGAAAGCAACATCGACAAATCCTGCCTTGCTTGCTGAATTAGTTGTGAAGATACCAACGCGGTCGCCGCGATAGGATCCCCAGGTGAGTTGATAGTTGTCCCCAAGCGGGTGGTACGAAATGCCGTCAAGACTGTAGGAGAACCGGCTGGTCCCATTGAGGTTCCATGTGGATCGGAGATAAAGGACGCCTTGGTGTACCAGAGGGCCGTATGTTATTTTTCCGTCGTTGTTGAGGATGAGTCGCCGCTGTCCATCCTGTTGAACAACGGCGAGAGTGCAATACGTGCGCGCGAAGTGTGCGAGACCGGACTCCTGATGATCCACCATCCCGGATAGATCAAGCTTGACTGTGACTTGATTGCGCTGGGACCGAAGCGAACGCTGCGTCAATACGTTGCCTATTGTTTTGAAGTCGTCATGTCGTATCGGCTGGTAAGCATGCAGCCTGAGGTATCCGGGACGTTCATCGAGCGACCATGTACCAGGCCGCGGCTGGTAGTTCCACTCCCATGCAGGGTTGAGCGATGGAGCGTCGAACGAGTCGCTGGTCGAGAGCTTCGCTGTCATCCTGCTGCGGATCGGCTTTTTGCCGTGCCAGGCCATGTGGCCGATGCCGTCGGGACCGACCTGACCGAGGATCGGCCATCCATCAATCCAGGTGACCGGCAGCAGAACCCCGGCGCGCCCTTCCCAGTCTCCTCGGCCCTGGTGGGAGACAAAATACCAACGATGCGTTGAAAGTTCAACGAGGCCGCCCTGGTTTGGTTCCTTGTCCACGGCGGGGCTGACATGAATCAGTTGATGAATCTCCCAGGGGCCGGCCAGTGCACGTGAGCGCTCCATCATGACAACGCGGCCTTCGCGCCTGACCTCGCTATACAAATGGTAGTAAAGGCCATTGATCTTGTAGAGCTTGTTCGCTTCGCTGCCTTCCGAATGATGGATGATGATGTCCGAGTCGAGAAGAAGATGGTCGCCGGCGGCATTCAACTCAAACAGGTGGACGTTGTACGTGGTGGACGCCGACCCTTCTGGAGAAAAATGAGTTGCGACAAGGTAGACACGCCCATCGTCGTCCCAAAGAGGGCACGGATCGTCCCAGCCGGGACCTGCCAGGACAAGTTGCGGGGGCGTCCAAGAGCCTGCCGGATCGACTGCCTGACTCATGAAGATCCCCTGGTCCGGCGTGCCGAAATATACTCTAAATCTGCCCGCTTGGAAGCGGATGGCGCCCGCCCATACACCGCGTCCAGCCCGATTCATCCTGCTCGAGCCAAGTTCGGGATCAATCGTCGTGAGATCGCTCACTACGTGTCCTGTAATCCTCCAGTTGACGAGATCGGTTGACTGAAGAATGACTACGCCAGGCGAGAATTGCATGGTGGATGAAATAGCGTAGAAATCCGATCCGACCCTTATGACATCGAGATCGCTGAAGTCGCCAGGCATGACCGGGTTGGCGTAGGTTCCGTCGCCCCTGTCTCCCCAATGCCTAGAAGTTGCGCCCGTGCGGGATTCGGAAACACTGCCTGTGCCTGGAACGGCAGCGACTAGTCTTGGATCGTCCTTCCCTGTTGCAGCATAGCAGCTGTAAAAGGAGATCAGGCAGAGGCACACTATGCAGAGCGATCCAGCGTAATGCATTCGCGTGTATCCTCCAGCGCACCTTTGGATTGGTGGACAGGAAACTGTCGACACCTGCGTCAAGAGGCGTTGCAATTTCCAACCGATACTACAACCTCGCTCGAGCCTGACCCGTCCATTTTATCTTCATCCTAAAGGTCGTTTACTGTATCGTTAAAGTCGTTAGCCATCGTGCATGTCCCGATCCATCGGCAGACACAATTTTCTTAAGACCACAGGAGGGGCGTCAACGATGATTGCTCGCAGAAAGTTTATTGTTGCGCTTGGAGCGATGGGCGGATTAAAGACTCTCCCAGCTTTTGCAACGAAGATCTTCAGCCCTGCAGATAGCGCGGCATCCGGCGATGATCGTCGCCTTCCCGTCAACCCCATTCTTCTAAAGTCCAGCCTTCTCACCGTCACCTTCGATAGTGTGGACGGGCTGCCGTTCTGCTACGAGTTTGCAGGCTCCCGCGTGTGGGGTGAGGATGTGGGCAAAGCGGTCACCGCAGTCCTCTGCCAGATGCGTCCCCGCGCCTATTCCACGGTGCTGTTAAAGGTCGCCGACGTTAAGCGCACCGACGCCAGTGTCGTGTTCACCTATGAAGTAAATTCGCAGCAGAGTC
>CAZZXY010000220.1:0-1902 GCA_964658105.1 Verrucomicrobia bacterium Tous-C9LFEB
TCAGCGGTGTCGATTCCACATGCATAGCCATTACCTCCGCCCCTGGCACAGCGCTTTCGGGGAGTCAGATCAACCGTACTTGGATCAATCCCCAAACTCCGAACCAAGTTGACGCGGCCGGCGCTGGACCATCCATGAACATCGGTCAGGATTCTGCCTTCACCGTCAATACGCCTACGACCGTGGACACTCACGCTTCCACAATGTTGGCTCCGACGGCTGCGGGAGATAAGGGGGTTGTAGTTCAAGCCCTACCCTCTCAGACGGGCAACCTGCAGGAGTGGCAGAACTCCAGCGGTGCGACAACGCTGTTTGTTGGTCCGGATGGGACGCTGCAGACGAAGGACACAACGAACGGTCATACCTACCGGATCAGCATCACGAACGGTGCATTGGTCCTGATACAAACAAGCTAATTCGGCTGCCGCGATGAGAGGAAAGGGACACATGACAACCAACACCAAGGTGCAAGAAGCGTACGCAGAGATGGAATCAGCAATGCGTGAGCAGATCGCTTCCGAACTGATCCGTGATTCCGCCCAGGAAGCAGTAAACAGCGCCAACAGCAAGCTGCATCACGCTACCCAGGCTCTCGTGGACAAGAGGTCCGCGTTCGATGACATACAGGCACGGTGGCTTCAAGTGCTACGCCGCGGTTGATACCGCAACGTCAGCAAAACGAGCACGAAAAGCGAATACATAGCGAACAAAGCATCGCATCACAACATCAACAGATTGAATCACTTGCAAGCACGAGACGCGATGTTGTAACGAATGATGGCACGTATTCATGAAAGAAGGCCGTAAGTCATTGAAAACACGGGTCCCTCTGGCGTTTGGCCGATTGCGGGTAATTCGAACCCCGACGATGAACCAGACGTGGACCGCAGATTCGGCACTTTACTTTGCAAGTAGGTCGACGAAGGGGGAGGAGGCGGCATGGAACCTAAGTTGATGAACCCGCAAGAGATAGGCGTGTTGCTCGGCGGAGTAGGGCACCCGCCACTTTGTAAAGCCGCCCTCGCCGGACTTGTCAAACAGGGCATGCCGACCCCTGTGCAGGGTAAGTACGATCCTGTGGCATCCCTCACCTGGTACATCGGCAAGATGAGACGGGATCTCCTGTTGGATTTAGTCTCCGAGCGAATGAAGGGCGCCATTGACGCAGCCTCGGAGGAAATGACTGGCAAGGGTGCTCGCGAGGTCCGGCGGATCTGGCGAAAGCACACCCTCGCGGCCCTGGACGGCGTCGCTGCGAGGACCTGATGTCCGAGCACGCCCCCGGAACGGTTTCTGCAGATGAGATCGCAGAGTGTTTGGCGGGCGAGGGGAGACCCGCACTCTCGAGAGCGGCAATCTCCAACTTCGTGCGCGACGGTATGCCGAAAGCAGCGCGCGGCCGCTACCCCGAGCGAGAGTGCATGCGTTGGTACATCGGCCGGCTCCGTAACACAGTGCAGCAGCGAAGCACAGAGACTCCTGACGGCGCGATCATGACCCTGGACGACGCCCAGATCCGTTTGACCACCGCCAAGGCCGAAAATGAGGAGATGACAGCCAAAGAGCGCCGCGGGGAGCTAATGCCCCTGTCGCTGCACGTCTCTGAAGTGGCCAAACTGATCACCGTGACGAAGCAGAAATTCCTTAACCTGCCGGCGCGATTGGCCCCGAAGATGGAAGGACTATCCAGGGTTGAGGGCAAAGCGTTGCTCACTGCGGCAACGAAGGCGGCCCTTCAAGAACTCGCTCTAGGCGAGGAATCCACCTCGTCTTCATCCGCCAACGGGTCGCGTCCTAAAGCAGAGGTCGGGCGAACCCATCGGCAGCGTTCCTCTCGTCAGAGACGAGGATGACACCGGCCGCGCGCACGGCGGAGTCCCATCATCGGGCACGTCGCGAGCT
>CAZZXY010000220.1:1912-2744 GCA_964658105.1 Verrucomicrobia bacterium Tous-C9LFEB
CGACCGCCTGCCGAGCCCTTCTACAATCCTTGCTATGAGCAAAAGCCTCGTAAAACGAGCACAGGTCAAGAAGGTGGACGCGAACGAGAAAGCTCACTCCACATCTCTTCTGAAGCGGCTAGGCGCCGGGGCTGCAGTATTGGCCACCATACTCGGAATCGTAACCGGCCTGACATGGTTTCTGTCCAAGGTAGACATCACGGTCGGGCCAGAGTCGAAGTTGAACCCGTTTCGAACGCCATTTATCGTCAAGAACTCAGGAAATATACCCCTTCGCGTAGTCATCCCGTCCTGCTTCATCAAACGAGCCGAATACGGTCACCAGCAGGATTTCAGCCGAAACTCCTGGACGGATTTGACCCGAGCGGTACACGTTCTGAAGCCAAACGAAGCTACGACGGAAGTCTGCTCGTTGCCTATCAGGACCGACGAGAAACCTCTTCATCTCGACGTGACTATCGGCGCGACCTATCAGCTACCACTCATTCCTTTCGCAAGATTCAGTTTTCAAGCTCGATTCGTATCGACAGAGATTGACGAGGAAACCCACTGGATTCCTGCAGCTATCGACCCTTGATAAACGCTAGTGCTGCTTTTGCGGCCTAGCGCGACTATGATCCGCCAGGTTCTCGTTCCGCTCCGCCTGCGCGGCTTCGAGTAGGTCAGACTGCCGGTGCGACGGAACGCCACGAATCGCCATAGACGGCATCCTGAAGACGTGCGAGCAGATTGTCGAGATGGCGGACAACCTCCGCAAGCCACCATGCTCTGTGACTGTAGCCGCCGCTAAGCGGAAGCTGAACTAGCTGAGGCTCACGCATTCAGCGATAAA
>CAZZXY010000221.1:0-1680 GCA_964658105.1 Verrucomicrobia bacterium Tous-C9LFEB
TGCCCCATGAAGATGCTGGCGGCGACGTTGGTGGACTCCGCGCCGGAGGTGCCCATGGTCTTCTGCATGACGAACGCGACGACCTTGATGATCTGCTGCATCAGCCCGATGTGATACATGATGGCGAAGAAGGCGCTGACGAAGATGATGGTGGGCAGGACGGCGAAGGCGAAGACGCCGAGCGGGCCGGGGATGCCGAGGTTGCCGAAGACCAGGCTCGAGCCGTCGACCGAGTGGCCGAGCAGGCCGGTGATGAAGCCCGAGACCTCCGCGAGGATGATCTGGCCGTAGCTCCATTTGATGACCAGGAAGGCAAAGAGGATCTGCAGTCCCAGGCCCCAGGCCACGGTGCGCAGCTTGATCGCTTTGCGATTGGTGGAGAAGGCATAGGCGAGTCCGAGAAACGTAATGAGACCGAGCAGACCGGTGAATCGTGCCAAGGCGGGGGGACTCCCTTTGAACGTGACTGTGTGAAGAGAGTGTAACGGGTGCGGGGGAAATGCGCATCATCAATTGCGGTATGATCGCGGCAGAACCCTGACTTTTGTCCGAATGTGCGTGACGGCTGGGATGATGGCGTACTTATCCTGTTCCACCCTGAGGCTGTCTATGCGTGTTGCTGGTGTGATTTTTTGGATGGGTGTGGCCGCGTGTGGCGCGCAGGAGAAGAAGCTGCCGGAGGCTCCTACGCCGGCGCGGGACGTGAAGGTTCCGGAGCCGCAGGCGGGCGATGCGCTGTACGCGCCGCTGGCTACGGGCGATAAGCCGGAGTCGGTGAAGCGAAAGTTCGATACGTATGTGGTGCGGACGTTCGGGCCGCGAGCGCTGGTGTCGCCGGCGTTTTCTGCGGCGCTCAAGATGGCTCGTCCGCCGGCGAACTATCCGCGCGAGTGGAGGGATGGGGCGGAGGCGTTCGGGCGCAACTATGGCGATGCGTTTGCCCGCAAGGTGACCGTGGAAACCACGCGCTTTGGCGTGAGCGCGCTGCTGCGGGAGGACTTTCGCTATCGGCGGGATCCAAATTCGCGTGGGTTTGGCCGGCTGACGCATGCGATCGGGTACACGTTTGTGGATAGCGGCGACAGCGGTCATCGGCGGCTTGCGCTGGCCAACTTTTCCGCGGCTTTTGCGGGGGGATTTGTGGGCAATACCTATCTGCCGGATGGGTATAACGATGCGAGTAATGGGGCTCGGCGGGCGGGGACGCACTTTGCGGGGTTTGCGGTGCAGAACGTCTTGCGGGAGTACTCGCCGGAGATTGCGGCGTTCTTCCATAAGGGGCATCTGCCGTTCCCGCACCTGCCGATTCCGGTCTGGTACACGAAGCGCGTGCCGGGTGGTGGGCGGCCGTAGGGTAGAAGCTGTATCTTGATCGGGTAGATCAGGAGACGCTGGTGGCTAAATTTTCGAACGTGATGGTAAGTAATTGGGACGCCGGAGCTCCGCGGGCTTTGGCGAATGCCGCTGCTAGTAAGGCTTTGTTGGCTGAGGTTCTTTCGGGTGAGGCGGAGATTCGGCTGGGCGGGGGGAAGAAGGCTGCGGAGGCTCAGCGGGCCAAGGGGCGGCTTACGGCTCGGGAGCGGATCGCGCTGCTGGTGGACGATGATGGAACCCAGGTCTCAGAAGCGAGACCTGGGGCACCCGGTTCCTTTCAAGGTCCGAACTTTTTGGAGCTGGGGC
>CAZZXY010000221.1:1690-2416 GCA_964658105.1 Verrucomicrobia bacterium Tous-C9LFEB
CTCTGCATGATCGTGGCGAACGACGCGACGGTGAAGGCGGGGGCGTTCTTTCCGATGACGGCGAAGAAGGTGCTGCGGGCGCAGCATATTGCGCTGGAAAATCGGATTCCTACGCTTTATCTGGTGGATTCGAGCGGGGTGTTTCTGCCGTTGCAGGAAGAGGTCTTTCCGGATCAGGATGACTTTGGGCGGGTGTTTCGCAATAACGCGGTGATGTCCGCGCTGGGCGTGCCGCAGATGACGGCGATCATGGGGATGTGCGTCGCGGGCGGCGCATACCTGCCGGTGATGACCGATACGGTGCTGATGACGGAGGGCTCGGGGTTGTTCCTGGCGGGGCCGGCGCTGGTGCAGGCGGCCATCGGGCAGAAGACGCCGGCGGAGGAGTTGGGCGGCGCGGCGATGCACGCGGAAGTCTCGGGGACGGTCGACTTCAAGGAGGCTAACGACCATATGTGCCTGGCTCGGCTGCGGTCGCTGGTGGGCAAGTTGGGGGAGCGGGCGGGTGCTCCGTTCTCCGTGATCGCCTACGACGCCGTGAAGGACGCGCCGAAGTATGCGGCTGAGGAGCTTTACGGGTTTCACGATCCCGCTCCCGGGGCCAGCAACGTGTACGACGTGCGGGAGATCATTGCGCGGATCGTGGATCGCAGCGAGTTCGATGAGTACAAGGCGGAGTTCGGGCGGACGCTGGTGTGTGGGTATGGGCGGATCGGCGGTAGGGCT
>CAZZXY010000222.1:0-2189 GCA_964658105.1 Verrucomicrobia bacterium Tous-C9LFEB
ACGTGTTGTAGCCCGTACGCCGGGGGCAGGTGGTGCAAGCTCCGGCAACGGGGTTAAGGGTGAAGTCCTCGCGGTCGAACGGGGCGTCGGCGAGGGACAAATAAAGGTTGGCTTGTATCCATGCCGCGACGTGCTTGGCGGGGAGCAGGTGCGGCTCCTTGTCGCTCCAGTCCTTGCGCCAGCATTGTTCGAAAGCTGCGGCCTGATGCTCCTGCGGGATACGGGCAATCAGGTTGGCATGGCTGGCGGTGATGCGCTCCTGGGTGAACGCTTCGGCTACTTCGGGGATCAGTTGCAACAGGGATAGACGGGCGTAGATGTGACTTGCGCTCTTGCCTGACTTCTCGACCAGAGCGGCTACGTCGTAGCCGGGCAGGTCTAACAAGCGCTGGAAGCCCTGCGCCTCTTCGTAGGGATGAACGTCAACGCGCTGACTGTTTTCGACCAGCGCCCACTCTAGAGATTGGCCGTCTGTGAGTTCCACGATGCGCGCGGGCAGGGAAAACAACTCGGCAAGCTGAGCGGCGCGGAACCTGCGCGCTCCTGCGACGATCTCGAACTCTGTCCCGATGGGCCGAACGGTGATGGGCTGGATGAGGCCGTGCTGCCGGATGCTCTCGGCCAGCTCGTGGAGTTTCCCTTCCTCGAAGGTCTGACGGGGGTTGCTGGCGGACTCACGAATCTGGTCGATGGCGATGAACTGAAAAGCGCTGCTGTTCTGCATTTCGGGTGCTCTCCTTGAGCGTGGGTTATGGGGTTCAAGGTGTGGAGCGGACACACGGGTCTCCTTGTATCTCCGCTCCGTGGTGGAAAGGAGAAGGGGTTAGCCGCGGATGTGCTCGGTCGGGCGAAATGCTCGCCCGTAGCCCTGGCTGAGGAGGTTGCGGTCCCAGACCTTGGCGAAGGAAACGTGCTGGATGAACAGGGCGCGGTGCGTGATGTGCTGGCCCTCGTGGATGTAGCGGCTCCACTGCTCCACGCCGACATAGTCGTTGCGGTAGTAGTAGGGGCATAGCTCCCCGTCCGGCTCAATCTCGAAGCACATCTCGGGGTCGCGCATCGCGTCGCCGTTCTGCTCGCCGTAATGCGCCACAGAGAGGGCAGGCAATCCGCGTGGGCCTGGCTCGTGTAAGGCTTCGATCACAAGCTCCATGAAGGACTCGTTGGTGATCTTGAGGTACAGGCCGGGGCGATACCCTCCGGCCTCCTTGAGCAAGTCGAGAATGGTCTGCATTAGGCCACCTCCGCAACGGCTTCGTTGTTCTGTGTGGCTGCGGGTGTCTCGATCGCCGAAAGAATCAGGGCTGAGGTCTTCTGGATGACTTCCAGCGACTCGGCCAGCAAAGCTGCGTTCCCGTGGTACAGGTGAATGTAGTCGGCAGATGCGCGTCCGGCGTTCAGGCCGATGGTCTGGGACACCACAAAGGCCACGGCTTCGGCTTCTGTCTCGCGTACGGTCTTGGTGGTTGCGGTGCGGCGCTCGGCTTTGTGGAGCATCTCGTGGGCAAGCTCATGCACTAAGGTGCTGAACTCTTCGGCAGGTTCCTGCCCGGGCAGGATGGCGATATGACCGCCGTAGCTCATGCCCAGTGCGGGGGCAATGGACTCCTTGAACTCAAGCGCGATGCCCTGGGCGGCGATGCACTCGATCAGCCGCTCCCGGTACTCGCCTACGGGGCCGGTGACCTTGGCTGAGAACTGGGGAAGCTCTGCGCCTTCAGTCTGGCTCACATCGAAGACGTATGCCGAACGAAAGCCGACGATGACGGGCTTGTGTGTCGCGGTAGGGTCTTTCTTCGGCTCGGGGTTCTTCTTCTTGCGGGTGCCGATCATCGGGGCAAGAATGCGGATACCCTTTTCGCCCTTCTTCACCTTGCGGCCTAGCTGGTTCCACGCATACATACCGGCCACGCGGGTGGCGTCTGGCTTCTGCCGTGCGATCTCAAGGATGTTGCCGAATGAGTAGCTGTGAAAGCGGCCCATCGCGGTGAGGTAGTTGGTGAGGGCTTCGGAGTGTCCTGCCTCTAGCTGCTGGATGAGCAGTTCGACGTTGGCCTGAATGACTTCTTTCGAGGTCTGGGGCCTGGGGGTGGAAAGAAGGGTCTGAACGTTGCTGGCAGTGGTGGTCATGGTGCTTGCTCCTTGGGCTTCGGCTTTTGCCGTTTTGTGTCGCGGCATTGAAACCAAAT
>CAZZXY010000223.1:0-2138 GCA_964658105.1 Verrucomicrobia bacterium Tous-C9LFEB
GATTGTCGAAGGAAGACGCGATTGAGGTAATGGCAACGGTCGTCGAGACCTTGCCGAATGCGATGTTCAAAGTGGAGCTTGAGAACAAGCACCAGGTTTTGGCCCACGTCTCGGGTCGTATGCGGAAGAATTTCATCCGTATCCTCCCGGGCGACAGGGTTGCCGTAGAGTTGAGCCCCTATGACCTGACCCGTGGGCGCATCGTCTACCGGTACAAGTGATCGTTTCCTGTCATCTCGCGGTCTGAGACAGGCGGGGACGGAACAGTTTATCCAAGGCAGAAGCGGATAGACGCAACACGGAATATCGTCAGCATTTAACTGGCGGAAGGTTGGAGTAGTTATGAAGGTTCGTGCATCTGTAAAGCCGATTTGTGACAAGTGCAAGGTCATTCACCGCAATGGTGTGGTGCGTGTGATCTGCGAAATTGCCAAGCATAAGCAGCGCCAGGGTTAATCCGGGCTCTATATTTCTCGTGCTGTCCGGGCTAGTTAGCCGCAGTCAAGGCTTGCGTTGAACCTGGGCACCACTTAGCAGGCCCTGTACGAACAGGGCATAACCGCTGACCGCCGGCGAAGCTGGCAAACAGCACAGTGAAGGATACACATGGCACGTATTGCTGGCGTCGATCTGCCCCGCAACAAGCAGGCACGGATCGCGCTTACCTACATCTTCGGTATCGGTAACCCGCGCGCAGCAAAGATCCTGACGCTCGCGGACATCGATCCGTTTAAGAAAATCCAGGAGCTTAGCGAAGAAGAGATCAACCGCATTCGCCAGGTCATCGAATCGCAGGGCGGCGTCGAAGGCGACCTCCGCAAAGACGTTTCGATGAACATCAAGCGCCTTATCGACATCCAGTCCTACCGCGGCCTGCGTCATCGCCGTAACCTGCCGACGCGCGGCCAGCGCTCGCACACCAACGCGCGTACCCGCAAAGGCCCGCGTAAGGGCACAGTGACCGGCAAGAAGAAGGTGACCAAGTAATGGCTAAGGAACAAAAGGGCGCCGGCAAGGCCGGGAAGAATAAGAAGTTCAAGAAGCGCGAGCGAAAGAATGTGCCATTTGGTCTTGTGCACATCCAGGCTTCGTTCAACAACACCATCGTGACCATCACCGACAACCAGGGCAACACCTTATCCTGGAAGAGCTCAGGCTCGCTAGGCTTCCGTGGTTCGCGTAAGGGCACACCATTCGCAGCGCAGCAGGCTGCAGTGAATGCCGCCAACCAGGCCCGCGATCACGGTCTGCGTTCAGTGGATGTACGTGTCAGCGGTCCCGGCTCCGGCCGTGAATCTGCTGTCCGTGCCCTGGCTGCCGCCGGCATCGAAGTGCGTTCCATTCGGGACGTTACGCCGATCCCGCACAACGGCTGCCGTCCGCCCAAGCGCCGTCGCGTCTGACGCCCAAGCGCCATCGCGTTTGATTTGATGCTTTACCTGGCGAAGAATAAGCATTTCGCTTCGTTCAGGATGACAATAGACGGGGACCGGGACGAAGAGCTTGAGCTCGTAAACCGGTCGACCTCTGAACCAGGAGAAACTACGTGGCACGTTATACCGGACCAGTCTGCCGCCTTTGCCGTCGCGAAGGCATGAAGCTTTTCCTCAAGGGCACCAAGTGCCATACGGACAAGTGCCCCATCGAGAAGCGCAACTTCGCCCCTGGCCAGCACGGCCGCGATCGAAAGGCTAAGATCGTTGGCTACGGTCTCCAGCTTCGTGAAAAGCAGAAGGCAAAGCGCATCTACTTCACCCTCGAAGGTCAGTTCCGCGCCTATTACGAGAAGGCCTCGCGTCAGACCGGCGTCACCGGTGAATTGCTCCTGCAGCAGCTCGAGCGTCGTCTTGACAACGTCGCGTATCGCCTTGGTTTCGCTTCCTCACGCCGCCAGTCGCGCCAGATTGTGCGTCACGGCCATGTCGAAGTCAATGGCAAGAAGGTCAACATTCCTTCCTATCAGGTATCTGTCGGCGACGTGATCAAGATCCGCGAAAACAGCAAGAAGATGACCGTGCTCGAGTCGTCTACCGAGTTTGCCAGCCACAACCAGGCCCCGGCATGGCTGCAGGTTGACCACAAAGAGCTGACCGGCAAGATCATCGCCCTGCCGAAGCGCGAGGATGTTCACCTGCCAG
>CAZZXY010000224.1:0-2075 GCA_964658105.1 Verrucomicrobia bacterium Tous-C9LFEB
GCATGCCAGACACCGACCAGATCATCCCGGCGCACAAGAACTTCGACAAGGGCGACTTCTTCTGGCTCGTCTACCTGGTCTTCTTTCTCATCGAGCCTTTTGCCCGCCACTCCCTCCCTTACTGGATCGAGTGCCTCGCAGCCATCGCGCTGTTCGTTGCGCTCTACATGCTGTTCCTCCGCTGCTGCAGCCCGCGCTCGCGTGTCGCATGCCTCGGGGGCATGTTTGTACTCGGTCTGGCAACGTACCCCCACAACGGCGGTGGCACCTGCTTCATGATCTACGCCGGCGCTATGCTGCCCTTCATCACAGGCTCCCTCCCCTGGATCCTCACCGGCCTGCTTACCGAATCCGTACTCCTGGCCGCCGAAGGAGCCTGGTTTCACATTTCGCCTTATAGCTGGTTCTCCTCCATCCTCCTGATCCTCTCGATTGGCGGCAGCAACATCTTCTTCGCCCAAAAGGGGCGTGCCGACCACAAGCTCCGCATGAAACAGGAGGAGATCGAGTCCCTTGCCGCTGTAGCCGAACGCGAACGCATTGCCCGTGATCTTCATGACGTACTCGGCCATACGCTCTCCGTGATCGTCCTGAAATCCGAACTCGCCAATCGCCTCCTTGCCCGCGAACTGGCCGCTCTGAGTCACGCGTCTTCGCAATTGGACGCCCCTTCTTCCTTCCGGCATTCTGAAACGGAGACCCCCGGCGAACGCCTCCAGCCAACGGGCAGCAATGGCATCGCTCGGCCGCCACTACTCCCCGATCCCGGGATTCTGCAACGCGCGCAGACCGAAATTGCCGACGTGGAGCGCACTGCCCGCACCGCCCTTGCTGAAGTTCGCGAAGCGATCGGCGGCTACCGCGCCCGCGGCCTGCTTGCCGAGATCGACGCCGCACGCAGTACGCTCGCCTCCGCTGGCGTGTCGCTCCATACAGAAGGTGAACTCCGTCCGGCACCCCTGGGCGCGGCCGAGGAAACGGTACTCGCCCTCGCTCTCCGGGAGGCCATCACCAACATCGTGCGTCACTCACACGCCACCTCCTGCACCCTCCGTCTCGCGGTGGAGGACGGCCGTCATCTCCTCTCCATAAAGGACAACGGCCAGCACGCAGGCTTGCGTGAGGGCAACGGCCTGCGCGGCATGCGTGAGCGCGTCGAAGCCCTGGGTGGTCACCTCTCCCTCACGCGCGACACCGGCACCCATCTGACGATCGCTTTGCCCCTGCGCGCCGGCTAGTGCACGCCGGTCGTGCACGCCTGCCACAGTACCCACTGGCTTTGACCCGGCCTCTCCCTTGCCGAAACACCTCACAGAGCTCGCGTGTATTTCGCCCAAAACCCGCTAGCATACGTACTGTCGTCGCCCAGCACATCAGTAGCGCGCAAAACAGCAGATCAGGTCAGTACCGCGAACACCAGTACATGGCGCCAAAGACCCCAGACCGCATCAACGTCGTTCTCGCCGAGGACCAGACCATGGTTCGTGGCGCTCTCGCCACGCTGCTCGAGCTGGAACCCGACATCCGCGTCACCGGCCAGGCGGCGAATGGCCGCGATGCCGGCAAGCTCGTCGCCCAACTCCACCCCGATGTCCTGGTCACCGACATCGAAATGCCCGAGATGACCGGTCTCGAATTAGCCGCTCTGCTGAAGCAGCAGGAAAGCCCCACGCGCGTGGTGATTCTCACAACCTTTGCGCGTTCTGGCTATCTTCGCCGAGCTCTCGATGCGGGTGCACGCGGCTATCTCCTGAAGGACCGCCCCGCCAGCGAGCTGGCCGAAGCCGTTCGCCGGGTCCACAAAGGTCTACGCGCCATCGACCCCGAACTTGCCGCCGAAGCCTGGACCGCCGACCCCGATCCGCTTTCGGATCGCGAGCGCCACATCCTTCAGCGCGCCGGCGACGGTCGCTCGTCCGCCGAGATCGCGCACGAACTCCGTCTTTCCGAAGGCACCGTGCGCAATTACCTCTCCGAAGCCATCGCCAAACTCGGCGCCGCCAATCGCACCGACGCCGCCAGAATAGCGCGAGCCAGAGGCTGGTTGTGATGCCAGGGGAGCCAACGTTGCTCGT
>CAZZXY010000225.1:0-2053 GCA_964658105.1 Verrucomicrobia bacterium Tous-C9LFEB
CTGACTGCTGACTGCTGGAAGTCTCGGCTCACTCTGTTATTTGCCTTGGAAGTCCGGGTAGTCAGCGCTGAAGCTGGTGTCGCGCCAGGTGTTGAACTCTTCCTTCATGGAGTCGAGTTTCTTCTGGGCCATGTCGAAGGCTGGCTTGCCGAGAAGCAGGCGGAGGGGCGGGTTTTCGGAGGTGACGGCCTTGATGATGGCTTCGCCGCCGCGGACGGGGTCGCCCTGCTGTTTGCCGCTGCGCTCGCGGCTCTGGGTGCGGCGCTTGCCTGCGGTTTCAGCGTAGTCGTCGATCTGGGTCTTGGATTCAAGCAGCGAGCGGCCGGCCCAGTCTGTGCGGAACGGCCCAGGCTCGACGATGGTGACACTGATGCCGAGCGGCTTGAGTTCGATGGACAGAGACTCCGAGAGGCCCTCCACCGCGAATTTGGTGGCGTGATAGTAGCCGGTGGCCGCGAAGCTCATGAGGCCGCCGATGGAGGAGAAGTTCACGATGTGGCCGGAACGCTGCTTGCGCATGATCGGGAGCACGGCGTTGGTGAGCGCGACCAGACCGAAGAAGTTGGTTTCGAAGATCTGGCGGATCTGGTCGTCTTCGCCTTCTTCTACCGCGGCGAGATAGCCGTAGCCAGCGTTGTTGACGAGGACGTCGATACGGCCGAAGTGGGTTTCTGCCTGGCCTACGGCTTCGGCGATTTGGTCAGGCTTGGTGACGTCCAGCGCAACGGCGAAGGCGTTGTCGCCTTGGCCTTCCACGATCTCCTGAAGCTGGTCTACTTTGCGCGCTGTGACGACGGCGCGCCAGCCGCGTGCGAGTACGAGCTTTGCGAGTTCCTTGCCGAATCCTGTTGAGCAGCCCGTGATGAACCAGACGGGGGTGTTTTCTTGCGACATGCGATGCCTCCGGTGGATTGGATGCAGATGCGAAAGCAGATCCCTGCGGGATGACAAGAGTGGGTTTGCCGGGGGAGGCTTGGGTCCTGGGACTGCGATGCCTGCGGTGGTTGGGTGCAGAAGCAAAAGCAGATCCCTACGGGATGACAAAGGGAGAGGTAGGGAACGGGCTCAACCGGTGTTGTTGCCCAGAGGATGCCTCTCGGTGCGTTGAAGGCGAAGCAAAAAGCAGATCCCTGCGGGATGACAAACGGAAAGGGCGTAGGCCTTGCAGGCTGGGCTAGACGCCTTTTTTGCGGGGTTCCCAGATGAATTTGTGGATCTGGAGGCTTAGGCGGGCGGGGAGATTGTCGGCGAGCATCCAGTCGACGAGATCGCGGGGGTCGAGCGCCATGTTCTCGGCGCTGCGGATATCGCTTGCGTTTTTGTGAAATGCCGGCGAGAGCAGGATGTGACCGCATTTCGCGGCGAGGTCGTGGGTGTTGATGAAGTTGCGGGCGAACTCGTAGTCGGTGCGGTCGAGCAGGACGAACTTGACCTCGTCGTGCGGTGTGAGCGCGTCGAGATTTTCTATGCGGAAGGTGTGGCTCATGCCGGAGCCAGGGCACTTGACGTCAACGATCTTGTGGACGGCTTTGGGGATGTCGGCGAGGGGGCGTTCGCCGCTGGTCTCAATCATGAGCTGGTAGCCGGCGTCGAGGAGCCGCCGCATGAGCGGCAGGAGTTGGCTGGACTGGAGCATGGGCTCGCCGCCGGTGAACTCGATGAGCTTGCAGGGCTGCAGAGCTTCGATCTGCGCCACGATCTCGTCGTCCGTGAAGGGTTGGCCGCCGGTGAAGGTGTATTCGGAGTCGCACCAGCTGCAGCGGAGATTGCAGCCGGCCAGGCGGACGAAGATGCAGGGCACGCCGGCGAAGGAGCTTTCGCCCTGTACGGATTTGTAGAGCTCGATGAGGCGCAGGGAGCGTGTGGGCGTGGTCGCCTGCGGCTCGGGGGTGATGTGGAGGTCGTCTACGTGTTGGGGGAGGAGTTCAAACATGGTGTGTTGGTGCTTTCAGCGGACAGCGGGTTCCTGTTCGGGGAATGGTAGAAGGCAAACAGCGGATCCCTGCGGGATGACAAGCGGGAAAGGGAAAAGCAAAACGCGGATTCCCTGCGG
>CAZZXY010000226.1:0-2031 GCA_964658105.1 Verrucomicrobia bacterium Tous-C9LFEB
GTGTCCCGGAGGGGTGGGGGACTGGGCGACGAGGGGCAGCGCGGAGCCGAGCAAGAGGGCCAGGCCTGGCAGGAGGCGGACGGGGAGCGTCATGGCGGCAGTGTATCGCCTTGCGGTGGTGATTGGGTTGAGCAGAAGAACAGGGGATCCCTCCCGGAATGACAAAAGGAAAAGCCCAGGCGAACGGGGGACGTATACTTAAGCTATGTCAATTCTTGGCAATGCGGCCGCGATCGCGAAGGGTATGGGGATTACCCTGCGCGAGACTTTTCAGCCCACCGAGGTGGAGAACTACCCTGACGGCAAGGGACCTCTGCGTGGGGCGGTGTTTCAGGAGCGGTTCCGCGGCAAGCACCAGCTGCAGCGTGATGAGAATGGCCTGGAGAAGTGTGTTGCGTGCTTTTTGTGCGCGGCGGCCTGCCCGGCCAACTGCATCTACATCGAGGCTGCGGACAACTCCGCGGAGAAGCGCATCAGCTCTTCGGAGCGGTATGCGAAGGTTTACAACATCGACTACAACCGCTGTATCTTCTGCGGCTATTGCGTCGAGGCCTGCCCGACCGATGCGATTACGCATGGGCATGGCTTCGAGCTGGCCAGCTTGAACGCGACCAATATGGTGATGCGCAAGGAAGACATGCTGGTGCCCGTGCCGAACGCGCTGCCGGGCACGGCGCACGAAGAGGTTGAGGTTCTGCGGTAGGCGGGTGCCAAGTGGCTAGTTCTTAGTGGTTAGTTGATGACACGGCGAGCCTTTGAGGCTCGCCGCTGTTGCGTGGCGGGGCTGCTGCCAGCGGGGAGAGGGACGACATGGCAAAGCGAACAAAACATGCGCTGGAGCAGGTGATGGAGGAGCGGATTGCCATCATTGACGGGGCAATGGGGACGACGATCCGCACCTATGGCATGACCGAGGCGGATATGCGCGGACAGCGCTTCAAGGATGCCGAGAAGGATCTGCTGAACAATGGGGACCTGTTCTCGCTGACGCAGCCGGAGATGATCTGCGATATTCATCGGCGCTTTCTGGAAGCGGGCGCGGACATTATCGAGACCAACACCTTTGGTGCGACGAGCATTACGCAGAGCGAGTTCTTTGTGGAGGACCCGCGGGAGCGTGGCGGGCGCAAGGATCCGGCGTTTTACCAGGGCGTGATTGAGGACCCGGCGATGGAGATGCTGGCGTGGGAGATCAACGAGCAGAGCGCGCGGCAGTGCCGGGAGTGGGCTGACCGGGTGGGTAACGACACGGGGCGGCAGCGGTTTGTGGCGGGGGCGATCGGGCCTTTGACGGTGAGTCTGTCCAACTCGCCGGATGCCGACGATCCGGGGTTTCGGGTGGTGACGTTTGACCAGGTGCTGACGGCGTACAAGCAGCAGGTACGGGCGTTGATTGCGGGCGGGTCCGACTTGCTGCTGGTGGAGACGATCTTTGACTCGTTGAATGCGAAGGCGGCGCTGGTGGCCGTTCGCGAGGTGTTTGACGAGGACGGGAAGGAGTTGCCGGTGATGATCTCGGCGGCTGTGGGGCGGGGTGGCGAGACGTTGATCTCGGCGCAGACGACGGAGGCGTTCTGGAACGCGGTGAAGCATGCCAAGCCTATGTCGGTGGGGCTTAACTGTTCGCTTGGGCCGGACCTGATGTTTCCGTTCCTGCAGGAGCTATCGCAGAAGGCCGACACGGCGGTGAGTTGCTATCCGAATGCGGGGTTGCCGAATCCTTTGTCCGCGACGGGGTTTGATCTTGGGCCGGCGGATATGGCGCGGTACCTGGGGGATTTTGCGGCGAATGGGCTGATCAATATTGCCGGTGGGTGCTGCGGCAATACACCGGAGCATATTGCGGCGATTGCGCGGGCGCTGGCGGGGATGGCGCCGCGGGCTTTGGTGGCGGCTTAATGGGAAGCTGATCGGTTTGTAAGGACTGAGAGAAACGCAACAGCGGATTCCTTTTGGGAATGACGGAAAAAGAGTGAAAGGCAAACGCAGATTCCCTTCGGGAATGACAAGCGAGAAGAGCAACAGCAGGTT
>CAZZXY010000227.1:0-1971 GCA_964658105.1 Verrucomicrobia bacterium Tous-C9LFEB
TCGCTTCGTAGAGTATCATCCGTATCGCTGATGGGTAGCCCAAAATTGTGACCATACAAACTTAGGAGATTTGCAAACAAGAATGGGACCATCCTCGTTTTCAAGAAAGCTCTGGTGCTGTTGTGTCGTGAGGAAGGCTGCAACCGAACAGGAACCGAAGAGGTCTGCTAACTTCTTCGGATCCTCGCCGATGACGAGCAGGGTGTCAGGCGGTGGTATCGGATAGCCGCGATAATAAAACGAATTCACGAGCGAGATAGGTTCGGGGAGACCTCGGTTGGGACCGTACAGCGAAAGCGCTCCGGCTTCGCCGTAATTGCCAGCGACAATTCCGAAGTGGTCCAGGTCAGCACGACGTAGTGTATCTCGCACGTTGGCAACTTGATCGACTAGTTCGGGCCAGCCAGTTTCATCGCGCATGTCGCTGGAGGTGCGCATCTGATATGCGTAGAGCGCAGTGCCTGGATGGCTGATGGGCAGCATCATGACGGAAATAATAGCCGTCCCACTTAACCCGATCGCAACAATCCCTCCCACCGCCATACGACGAAACATCAGGGTGCGGCTTGTTAGTTTTTGCTCAAACCAGACCGCGCCTGCAGCGTAGAGCGGTGTGTATGCGGGAAGCAGATAGTAGCCGCGACCCTTCCCGAGGACAAACAAGACCAACGGGCCGAGATAGAAGTAAGGAGAGGAGCCGGTGCTGCTGAGAGCGCAAAAGCGCAATCAAGCCTGCGATCGCCACGAGCAAACCGAGCATGGTGTACTTGAGCTGATCCTGTAGGAAGCCCTGATCGCGACCGAGCATGATGTCGCGGGCGTGGATTACTGAGAGCATCTTCAGTGTGACCCAATGGTGGCGTGCTTCCCAAAGCAAATTCGGGGCGGCAATGGCAAGGGCAACGACGAAGCCAAGATAGAGCCAAAGTCCCCGGAGATAGTGGCGCTGTGAGGGAAGAAGCACAACGCCTACGAGGATAGGTGCAGCAAGAAATGCGATGGAGTACTTGGATAGTATCCCGAAGCCAACGCTTGCTCCAATGGCGAGCCACCAGCGGGCACTACCCGTCCGAAGAAGGCGTGCGAGGAAGAAGCAGACCATCGTCCAAGCAAGAAAATCCCAAACGACGTACAGCATCAGCGACGCGAGTATCACCTGGGAGGCGAGTGCCAAGAAGAAGGCCATAACCTGCGCGGAACGACGACCGCCAAGCTCTCTCGCGGTCAGTCCTGTGAGTATGAGCGAAAGCATCGCTGCGAACATGGCGGGAAGGCGGTACGCCTGCACGGAGATGCCGAATGCAGAGATGGCGATACGTCCCATGAAAGCTGTGACGGGTGGATAGGCTACATATCCCCAGGCGAGATGACGGCTCGAATCAAGAAACTGGAGCTCATCGCGATGGAAGCCGTAGCCGTTCCCGACAGCAAAGTGAAAAATAAGAAGGATCGAGGAGAGTCCGGCCAAAAACGTGGCGTCGTTGCGAAGGGAGTAATTTCGTCCGGCATTAGTCTTGGCGAGCTGCATATTCGGAGGATACTTCAGGCGGGAAGTCAGTTCCCTCCCATATGGCCAGCATGATGAAGGACAGAAGCACGTTTCACAACCAACGAAGAGCCTCGGAAAGCAGCGATCATGTGCCCGGACCTCACTTTAAGGCTAAGTTGATCGGTTCGGCCTGCAAAATAAAGGCGATTGAGCTCCCTATTATTCACATCCTCTCGGAACGGCTAGAAAAGGCCGGGCTGGACGCCACGGTGCCGCCAAAATACGGATGGCTTTCTGTCCCTTGATGACTTTGCGGCCGAGCTGATTCCACGCATACATGCCCGCAACGCGTGTGGCTTCCGGCTTCTGCCGTGCGATCTCGAGAATGTTCCCGAAGCTGTAGTTGTGAAAGCGGCCCATGGCCGTCAGGTAGGCGGTGAGTCCTTCGCTGTGGCCTGCTTCCAGTTGCTCGATGAGCAGCT
>CAZZXY010000228.1:0-1941 GCA_964658105.1 Verrucomicrobia bacterium Tous-C9LFEB
GCTCACACAGTTTGAACGTGAGCTTCTCCGAGAGCGCACCGGTTATGGATTGGCGGCAGCTCGAGCGCGAGGCCGGTTAGGTGGGCGCAAACCGACTCTGAGCGCTGCGCAAGCGAAAGAAATTCGCTCGCTTTGGGCAGCGAATCAGCTGACCAAGGCAGAGATCGCTGCAATGTTCGGAGTATCGGTATCGACCATCGATCGCATCGTGCGACCGGCACCGATCAGCAAGAGCCTTCAGGCGGGTCTGACGCCAGCATTTCCGCGAGCTAAGAGCGGCTCAAAGGCAGGGAAGTGAGTAGCCTAGTTCGCGGGCGCTTGTTCTTGACTCTCCGAGGCCCAATCGCCGACGAGAAGACAAACCATTCAAAGTAAATAGCTTAGGCAATACTGGGCGAATCAATAGCACCTGATAATGTCACTTATCGAAGGTAGAATCGTCTCGTGACTGAAACGGCCGAAATTGAGGTTTGGAGAGCAGAGGCGTCCTCGGCAGCGCCGGAATTGCCGGCGCTGACCGCTGCACAGCTCCAGCTCAGGCAGATGGTGCTCGATTCCGTCACCTCGACGCACTCGCGGAGGGCGTACGCGAAAGGTCTCGACCTGCTCTTTGCCTTCGCTGCCAGCCGACCTCTCACCCGGGCGCTCCTGATGGAGTACCGGACCTCGATGGAAGACCTCGCCCCCTCGACCGTGAATGTTCGGCTGGCGGCCGTCCGGAAGATGGTCACGGAGGCAAAGCGGAATGGTCTGCTGTCGCAGGAGGAAGCAGCGAGCTTGACGGACGTTCCGAACATCCGGCAAAAGGGAACTCGTCTGGGAAACTGGCTCATGAAAGAGCAGGCAAGGGAACTGCTGGTGGTGCCGGACCGTTCGACCGTAAAGGGCACGCGGGACTATGCCATCCTCGCGCTCCTGGTCGGTTGCGCCCTGCGGAGAAGGGAGCTGGCTTCCCTAACTGTGGAAGACATCCAGATGCGCGAGAACCGCTGGGTCATCGCGGACCACCGTGGCAAGGGTGGCCGGGTTCGCACGGTGGCTGTTCCTCTGTGGGTCAAGCATGGGATTAACGCTTGGAAGGCTGCTGGCAAGGTCGAGGGGGGAACGCTGCTGCGCTCTATCGCCAAAGGTGGGAAGCTCGGGCAAAGCCTGAGTGACTGGGCGGTTTGGGCGGTGGTCACCGAGGCGGCGAAGGAGATTGGAATTGAGAACTTCGGCGCACACGATTTGCGGCGTACCTGCGCGAAGCTCTGTCGGAAGGCCGGAGGTGACCTGGAGCAAATCAAGTTCCTCCTCGGTCACTCTTCGATCCAGACGACGGAGCGATACCTTGGCTCTGAGCAGGAGATCGCTGTTGCAGTGAACGACAGTATTGGGTTTTAGAAGACTTGGGTTGATAAAAATGCGCATTTACGGAAATGTGGAATGTACATACATGCCTAATTGGCAAAAGCCCATTCTAGTCAGCGATCCATCCTCTCCAGTATGGGACCGAGCAGGTATGCCACGAAGAATCCTCCACTATAGATAAGCGCCGAACCCCAAAGCAGGACGCGGCTCAACTTGCTCACCTCACCGCACGTTGTCGGATTGTGTGCATCACATGCCTCTCCATCCCGAAGGCATGGGGTAATGACGTACGTCATGACGAAGCTGCCCGCAATCAAAGTTCCCGCAATGCTGAACGTCCAAACTTTATGGCGGGATAGGCTGACCAGCCACGGGGCGGCAGAGAGAAGGGACGCGACGGCGGTTCCCATCCCGAGCAGCACAAGGACGGAGGGCAGGGCGCAGCAGATGAGCGTGCTGAAGGAGCTGAAAAGGGAGAAGTAGTTGAGCAGGGCCGCTCGTCTAGCCCTGCGTTCTGGTTCGATAGAGGTTGTGGTGGCGGTCATTTCGCCTCCGTTATGGAGTCGTACTTGAGCGTGTCTGGAACCTTGC
>CAZZXY010000229.1:0-1923 GCA_964658105.1 Verrucomicrobia bacterium Tous-C9LFEB
GTCGTATTCCTTGTGGGTGCCCAGCCACTTGATCAGGATTACCTGGAAGGCGTAGTTGATTGCCACAACGAGCCGGTAGTCGTTGCCTTTGAGGTTGAAGACAACGCGCTCTGCCGACAGAATGCTTGCAGTGCTGTAATGGCTTTTCAGTTCGGCAGAGGACGTCCACTCGGCCTTTGCAGCCTCGGCATACCAGGCATCCAGTTGCGCCTTGACGATCTTCTGGTGCCTGGCATCGACCCTGTTCCGAACGAAACCGTTCAGGGTGCCGCGAGCAATCACTCTCACTGGTTCATAGTACCTTGGTCCCAAGGTGGGAGCAAGAGTCTTTGTGGATCGTTCTAGGTGTTTTTGCGCCAGAAGCCGGGGACCTGGGCCATGTACATCAGTTTGCTGGCGAGCGCGGTGGCGCGGGTGTAGAGCTTTGCCGCTGGGAGCGGGAGCTTTAGCGCGGGATAGGTGAACAGCCAGTAGCGCGGATTGTTGCCGTAGGCGGCGCGCAGCTCCTGGTCGGCGTCGTCCAGGCTGAGGCGGTCGTTGGCTTTGCCTCGGAACTCTACCGCGACGGAGGGAAGCCAGCGGCGAAGGGCGACGTTGAGGATGGGGCCGGTCAGGTCGGGGCGATTGGGCAGGAGGCGGGTGACCACGGTGGCCAGCTGCGGACCGAAGACACGGCCGAGGGAGTAACCGTGGGCGTTGCCGACGCGGGCGGCGACCGGGCGGGTCCAGAGAACGGCGGAGCGGCGGTGGTTGAGCAGGAGTGGGAGGCTCCAGGAGAGCTGGACGAGGTTGGTGCCGATGAAGGCCTCGGGGGCTTCGCGGGAAACCAGGTTCAGGCGGTCGCGGTTGACGACGATGCCGCTGATGAAGGTGAACATGATGTTCACGACCAGGGCGAAGGTCCGCGGGTCCGTGATGGTGTGCACGCGACGGCCGAGGGGATCCTCGGAGCGCTCGGAGCGGAAGTCCTCGCGGTAGCCGTAGCTGGTGGCGTAGAGCAGGTCGAGCTCGGCGGGCTGGCCGGTGGGCGTCTGCAGGAGCGCGAGGACCTCAGCGACGGCGTCGGGGACGATGAGGTCGTCGTCGCCGCACATCCAAAAGAAGTGGCCCTGGGCCTGGGAGAAGCAGAAGGCAAAGTTTGCGTCGGCACCGATGTTTTCCGGGTGGCGATGGGTGCGCAGGCGTGCGCCCACGAGGGCGAAGCGCCCGGTGGCGGTGGCGATGATGTCTGGCGTGATGTCGTCGCTGGCGTTATCGGAGACGAAGACTTCAACGGCGGGGAGGCCGGCCAATTGCGGCTCCAGCACGGCAAGCAGGGCTTCCAGCTGGGCGGCGCGCTTGAAGGTGGGGATCGCGATGGTGAGGATAGGTTGGCTGAGGGCCTTCTGGGCTGAGTCCGTGCGCTCCAGCATTGCGAGTTCAGGCGGCATGCCAGATCCTCCGCCAGCGCAAAAAGGTGTAGGTTCCGTAACCAAGCCCAATAAACAACGTCCCCACAGCATACGCTGCGGCGATGCCCCATGCACCTCCGTAGGGGTTCTGCCAGCGGCCGAGCAGATAGGCGACCGGGGCGATATAGAGCGCGCCGGCGATCGAGTTGATCATAAACTTTTCCTGCTTGTGGGCGCGAAGGTACAGGGCCTCGGCGAAGACGACGATGTTGCCGAGCGTGCCGAACAGCAGCATGGCGAGAGGCACGGGGCCGAGGAGACGGCTGGCTAACGGGACGCCGTGGGAGCGGATGCCCCACCTGCCGAGGAGGAGAAAGACGAGCCAGACGGCGCTGCAGCCGATGACGGCGGCGAGCACGGATTGCCAGAGGGCGCGGAAGAAGGCTTTGTCGAGGGCGACGTATTCCTTGCGGGCGATCATGCGGCCGAAGGGGGCGGCCTTGGTGTTCATCCAGGCGACGGCCATGGAACT
>CAZZXY010000230.1:0-1835 GCA_964658105.1 Verrucomicrobia bacterium Tous-C9LFEB
CGCCCCCCCCCCCCGCTTGTCATTCCGTAGCGAAGCGAAGGAATCTGCTTTTTGCCTTTGCCCTTCCAGTTGTCATCCCCGAAGGGGATCTGCCTTCGCCTGTGCCCGTGCCCTTCTACTCATCATTCCCCGCACGGGGAAACCTGCTGTTCACCCTCCACAGCGTCTAAACCATCGATGCTCGCCCGCCTCCTCACCCTCCTCTGCGCCCTAAGCCTGACGGCCGCCGCCCAGCAGCTCGCACCACACAAGCTCACCTACGCCCCCGGCGGCAGCATCACCCTCAACCTCCCCGCCCATCTCACCATCGACGTCGCCGCGACCGGCCTGCACCGCGTCCGTTTCCTCACGCAATCGCCCGACGGCCGTATTTTCGCCACAGGCATGTGGAACCTCGCCGACAACAGCCAGGGTTCGATCTTTATCCTCGAGGGCTGGAACGCCGGGACCCATCGCTTCACGCACATCACGGCCTACCTCGGCCACCTGCGCAACCCCAACAACCTCGCCTTCTGGACCGACCCGGCCACCCATCAGAGCTGGCTCTACCTCCCGCTCACCGACCACCTCGAGCGCATCCCCTACCGCCCCGGCGACGAGCACCCCAGCGGCCCCGCGCAAACCCTCATCCGCTTCCCCGACTACGGCCTCAACTACAAATACGGCGGCTGGCACCTCACCCGCACCGTCGCCATCGCGGACCTCCATGGGCGCACCCGCGTCTATCTCGCCGCCGGCTCCAGCTGCGACTACTGCAGGGAGCGCGAGGTCATCCGCGCCAGCATCGTCTCCATGGACCCAGACGGCTCGCACCAGAGCCTCTCTGCCCACGGCATGCGCAACGCCGTCGACCTCCGCTACGTCCCCGATCTGGACGGCGGCTCGCTCTTCGCCACAAACATGGGCGACGACCACCTCGGCACGGGAGAGCCCGAAGACACCTTCTTCGATCTCGACTCACACAACCGTCCCGGTCCCCTGGCACAGCCCGGCACCAACTACGGCTGGCCCACCTGCTTCTTCGCCAACGGCAGAGCCACACTCGACACCACACCGCTGCCCGACATGCCTCCGCCCGGCGACCCGAACACCGAAGCCGAACGCCCGGCCGACTCCAGCTACGGCGCCCAGCCCGGCGTATATAAACAGGGCACGCTGCTGCCGGCGAGCGGCGTCAGCGGCAAGCCCGATCCCAATGCCAGCCTCGGCTCGGTGCCCTCACCGTTAACCGATTGCAGCCGCGTCCCGGCGGCGTACAACACCTTCCCCGCGCACAGCTCGCCGCTGGGCCTGGCCTACTTCGGCTCGGACAATCCGACCCTCGAAAACAGCTTCCTCGTTTCGCTCCACGGGGCCAGCCGCCCCCGCATCGGGACCGGCTACAAGGTCGTTCGCTTCACGCCGGACGACCGCACGCCCAAGCCCTTCCTGACCGGCTTCCTGACCGACCAGAACGGCCGCCCCATCGTTCACGGCCGCCCCTGCGGCCTCCTCCGCCTCGCCCCCGATACCTTCCTTCTCACCGACGACAAACTCGGCCTCGTCTACTACATCCACCCGCGCTGACCGCTCACGACAGGCACAAAGACCCGGTACACTGGCCACATGATCGACGAAGCCACCTTTCGCCGCGAGTCGGACCGCGCCCTCGAGTCCCTCAAGCAATCCCTCATCCGCGCCGAGGACAAAGGCGCCGAATTTGAGACCGAGGAGAAGAACGGCGTTCTGAACATCCACTTCGAGGATGGCGCCCGCTTCGTCTTCAGCCCCAACACCCCCGTCCGCCAGATCTGGATCTCCGCCCAGTCCACCAGCTTCAAACTCGAGTGGAACGA
>CAZZXY010000231.1:0-1807 GCA_964658105.1 Verrucomicrobia bacterium Tous-C9LFEB
CGATGAACCTGCTGGACTGGGTGCCTGTGGATGAGCAGGAGAGCGTGATGGCGCACGAGCTGACCCATGCGCTGCAGGACCAGAAGGTAGACCTGAAGCACTGGGAAGACCAGGAGCCGGAGGGGACGGCGAAGACCTCAGCCGAGGACAACAAGCACATTGCGACGGACGAATCTGACACGGCGCGGGATGCGGTGTTGGAGGGCCAGGCGATGGTGAGCTTTGCGGATTACACGCTGATGAAGCAGGGCGTGAACAAGACGCTGAAGGACATGCCGGAGGCCGCGGCGCAGATGATGGCGAACAACTCTTCGGATATGAGTGATTCGCCGGTGCTGGCGCGGGCACCGCTGGTGTTGCAGCAGAGTTTGCTGTTTCCGTACTCGACGGGGCTGTTGTTTGAGCAGACGATCCTGGTGAAATCGGGCACGCAGCGGGCGTTTGCGGGGGTTTTGGACGCGCCGCCGACGGCGAGCTCGCAGATCATGCATCCGGAGGCTTACCTGCGCAGCACGCCGGTGCCGGTGATGCGGTTGCCGGACCTGCACCCGATGCTGACCGAGGCGGGCTATGAGCCTTATGACGTGGGTGTGATGGGCGAGCTGGACGTGCGGATGACGGCGGAGCTGTTTGGCGGCAAGCCGCTGGCGGAGGCGTTGGCGCCGAACTGGGATGGTGGCGTGTACTACGCGGCGCAGCGCAAGAGCGCGACCGAGGCGGAGAAGGGCACGACGGCGTCGCTGGCGCTGCTGTATGACTCGCAATGGAAGAACAAGGATTCGGCGGAGAGCTTCTTTCATGTGTTTGAGGAGGAGTTGCCGCGACAGTATGACGGGTTGAAGCGCCGGCAGAGCGAGGAGACCGACGACGATGAGCGGGTGTACTCGACGCGTGAGGGCGATGTGCTGCTGCGGCGCGAGGGGATGCGGGTGTGGGTGAGTGAGGGGTTTGCGTTGCCGATGGCGCGGAAGCTGCGGGGTGAGGTGGAAGGTACGCAGGGAGTGGGGCCGATCCGGCAGGCGCGGGTGGAGGTGCCGGCGCAGGAGCTGGCGGGTGGGTTGGGGCATTGGATGGGGAGTTTTGGGATGATTCGGGCGGCGGTGCGGTAGAGAAGCTCAGGGGGAGCGTTACGGTTGGTCAGGAGGGTCTTACCCCCGTTGCTTGTAGCAGCTAGTCTCCTGACCCAATTGCCAGACCTTCTCCGGTTCGGAACGAAACGCGGAGGTCCATCTATAACTTGTCGGATTCAGATGCTTTCTCGGCAGCTTCTCCAGACTTCCCGAGACCCGTCAGGGCGCGGGACTCGAGAGTGAGCATGTATTTCAGTGTAGGCACGTACTGGTGCTTGACCAGTTCAGGTGCCGATGCTGCCATGCCGCTGATCGCCTCGCGTTCACACTGTTCAGCTTTCGAAAGATCGTCCAAGCTCTTGGCGAGATTGCCTAACGCGATTTCCGCTTGAGCTCGTATGGAATATACGGCACCAGATCCCCGGTAGATGCTGTGCAATGCGGTGCCCCCTACGGTTGGGGGGTCATACTGACGACGTTCAGGTTCGCTAGGCCGTGGACCCAGCGGGCGGGTTTGGCGTCGTTGGTGTTGATGAGCTGGATGCGGCCGCCTTCGGTGTCGGGGAGGCCGGACTTCATGACGGCGACGATGACCTGGCCTTTGCTGAAGGCTGGGATGACCTCGGCGGCGGAGTAGAGGACGAAGTAGCGGTCGGTGCCGGTGGCGACGATGTTGCTGTGGAGGATGAGGGGTTCGGTTTCCTTGTTGGCGGTGAGGCCGGCGCGCTCGAGGACGA
>CAZZXY010000232.1:0-1800 GCA_964658105.1 Verrucomicrobia bacterium Tous-C9LFEB
TTTGCTCTCAAACACGCCTTGGCCCTGGCCCACGCCAGCAGGGGCGGCAAGTGCAAGAGGAGGGGTTCCCCATCCTTGAAGTGGAAGCGTCAGCTCGAACGGAAAGGACGGAGCGCAGCGGAGGTCTGCACAAGCGAACCGGGGCCTCAGCGGGTGTTGTTTGCCGCTGGGGTGGTGACGCGCGGAAGATTGGGGTGCCTCTTGTCACGCGCCAGGGACGGAGTCCCTCAGGGAGCTTGTCTTCCTTGTTTCGCGCGGAGCGCGCGGGAGATTGCATCAGGGTCGGCGTAGCGGGCGGGAATGTGGTCGTTACGAACTAGTGGACCGTCGTGCTCGCCGAGATCAGTGGCGAGAGACGACTTCACGGTACTGTTCCAAGCGGTCTAAAGCCCGTTTACGGCGCAAATCGACCGAGCGTACGATCAGAACTCGAGGAAGTGAAGCATGGCGCGAGTGAAAGTATCATCACTGCGGAGCTTGGTTGTGGTCCTCACGACTGCCTCATTGCCTTGGTCTGGCGTTTCAGCGGGATCACAACCGACCGTGACTGGAGTCAGCCGTTACGCCGACAGCTCTTTTGGGTTCTCCTTCTGGTATCCATCGGCCTGGAAGGTAATGGACGGGCCGGTTGCCGATTCAAGCGCAAGTGGGTGGTTTGGAGATGCCAAGATCGTCAGGACGCTTTGGATACGCAATCCCGCCACATCCGAGAGCAACGATCCACCGACAGGCGTGATCGTTCAAGAGTTGCTGGCTCCGATGGGTTTGACTGAGCTTGGCCAGTCCAAGTCTGCAAGTCCCGTGGGGATTGATCAGAAATACTTCTTCGACGCCGGGACGCACCAGTGGATGTATGCCCAGTTGTCGGAGGGGCCTAATGGAACCCCTCCCAATACGCATGCTGCGAGGGCATCAGGGGTAACGATGGGGAACCTGCCTGTCTTCTCCGGTGCTGAGCGGCACGGTGCAGAGGTGATCGTGCCGCTTAATTGCTCCCATTTTCTCGCGATCAGTACGCTGGATCCAGGCGGCGATGACAGCCACCTCTATCTGGCGGAGACAGTTATGGCTACCGATCCGAATTCTGGCAGGAGAGAAAGCGCGCGGATGCAGACAGAGACAATACGCCGAGAGGCCGTCAAGCTCCGAGCCGTAGGCGATCACTAAACACGTACAAGGACCCAGCACGCCTTTAGCATGAACAGTCTGCGGGATTAATTCTATAAACGGGCATAGTCATCTGAAAGATGACCGGAGGGCACTACTCCGAAATTAGTCGCTGTTTCAACGACGATCCACGAGACGAGTTCCTCACAAGCGCGAGGACATCGTCTTTTATGGCTTACATCCAAGGTGCAGCAGGGAGGACGACCTCCTCCCTTGAATGTCTTTAGGTGCTTATGTCTGTTGCGAGTTAAAGGCTATTGAAGAGAGTGGCTTCCTGTGCGGTCACAGCTGTTCCAGGATCCACGCAATCGGCAGACATGGCATTCGCGTCGTAGGGCCGGAGAAGTTCGAGGGGAATGCGGTTCCCGCCTAACCATGCTGCATACTCAGACGGTTTTAGAATGACCGGCATGCGACTGTGATACTGCTGTAGCAGTTCATTCGGATCCGTTGTGATGATGGTAAAGCTGTGCAGTTCAGTATGGTCGACAGGGTTGGTCCAGCCACTCCAAAGCCCGGCAAAAGCAAAAGGCTTGCCATCATCCACGAGGAACTCGTACTTGGGATTGCCTTTCTTTGCGATGTGCTTCCATTCGAAGAAGGAATCTGCCGGCACCAGGCAGCGTTTCGCCA
>CAZZXY010000233.1:0-1792 GCA_964658105.1 Verrucomicrobia bacterium Tous-C9LFEB
GAACAGCGCCACCACCGCCCACACGCCGGTCCAATGTCGCTGCGCCGGCTTGAGCGACACGCGCGCTCTCGTCCCAGATGCCGGTGAGGATGCGCAGCAAATCTGACGTCGACACGAAGCGGTTGGTGGCGTCGTCGATGGCGCCGGTGGCCCGGTACACGATCTCACGCGCAATGTCCGACAGGTCATCGGTCAGCCGTTTGCCCTGCTCCGTCACCTCATATTCGTAGTTCTTTTTGTTACCCCCCGGACGCACCTGGATCAACCCCAGTGCACGCATTTTGCGCAGACCATATTGGATGTTGGCCTGGTCGTCGCGGTTCAGCAGGTTGGCGACGGTGGCGGCGGTCTTCGCGCGACTCTGCATGGCAATGACGTGCAGACAGTTGATCTCCGGCGCCGTCAGATTCGGGCCCCCGACGGCGACACAAGATGCCTCGTTCCAACGGCCGAAAGCCGCCGAGATGCGCAGGATGGCGAGGCCCACCTCGCTGAACTCGATCTCTTGCTCGTTCTTGGCGCCGCTCCATTCGCGATTTAGCTTTGGAAAACGCCGACCCGGATCTACCATTCATTGCCCCCGATGGCCAACCATCGGCGGAAGGATAGCGTCAGGACTACGGGGTTGCCAGCGTTCCACCGCTGGCAGGCGACGACGCGTCTTCAACTTCTCGACATAGGAATGCTCAAGCATGGCAGGCAGCGACGCTCACAGTGACATGGCGACTCAAGTGGTCTCGGTTGCGGACCGCATGTCCCGGGGATCCCTGACCATGGTGTGGTGGGCGCTTTGCAGCGCCATGTTTTATCTGTTTTTGGGCGCGACGCTCGCCCTGACGTTTGGGACCCGCAATGCCCTCGCCGGCGCAGCGGCGGGGGCCGTGGCGATGAGCGCGTTGGGCTACGTGTTCTCACGCTATGCCATCCGCACCGGCCGCAGCTGTTACCTACTCTCACGGGAATTGTTCGGCACCACCGGCGCATCGCTGGCAACATTGATCTTCGCGGTGACGGCCGTCTATTACGCACTCTTCGAAAGCTCAGTGGTTGCGGTGGCAGCGAGCAAGGTCATCCCTGGTTTGAGTTACACCTGGGCCTGCATCGTCATCGTGTGCTACAGCGTGCTCCTCATCATGGGCAGCGTGCAAAAATGGCTCGACAAACTCAATGCGGTACTGTTACCGATATACCTGCTGGGACTGGCCGCTGCCGTGATGCTCGCGATCAACCGTTACGGCTACACGAACGCGTGGCTTGGCATCACCCCTCCGTCCCCCGCCCCCTTTGGATGGTGGAACTGCTTCATGGCCTACTTCGGACTGCAGCTCCTGATGATGTGCACGCTCGATTTCGCCCGATTCGGCCGGACCACCGATCGAGGTTTTCTCGGCACGTTCTCCTTTGGTCTGCCCTTCTACCTGATCGCTTTCCTGGTCAATTCCGTGGTGGGCATCTTCCTGGCTGCCGAGGCGAGCCTCGCCAACGTGTCCGAAACCGTCGTCGTGGACGTATGCCTGGTGGTGCTCGGCGGACCCCTGGGCCTCTTCTTCGTCTGGGTGACGCAAACCCGCATCAACACCGCCAATTACTTTCTGTCCACCACCAACCTCCAAGCCTTCCTCCGCGAGACCCTGCGCATCCGGCTTCCCAAGTTTTTCAGCGCCGTGCTGGTGGGCCTCCTGGTCCTGGGCCTGTTGATCTCCACCAATGTCCTGAAATACATCCTGATCGCCGTCAACTACCAGGCCGTCATTCTGGCCGCCTGGGTAGGCGTCGCCCTCGCCCACATTCT